>NZ_JBVIFM010000028.1:0-115604 GCF_055571335.1 Kitasatospora sp. NPDC030952 | reverse complement strand
TCCAACCCCAGAGAATCTGAGGCCGGGGATGTCAACATATCTGGCGTTGACTTTTGGCACGCTGTTGAGTTCTCAAGGAACGGACGCTTCCTTCGGACCGCCTTCCAGCGGGCCCTCCGGGCGCTTCATTCTTTCGTGTTTCCAGCTTATCAGATGTTTTCCGCTCCGTTTTCCGGAGTTTCATTCATCGGATTCGCTTTCCGCTTTGTCGCCCCGGTCTCCCGCGGCGACTCCGGAACTGTACGGGCACCGACCCGCCACATGCAAATCGCCTCCGCCCGGGGCTCCGGGCGGAGGCGATCAGCAGCGATGACCAGCGAAGACGGTCAGCCGAGGATCAGCGGACCTCGGTGATCTCCGGGCCGCGCGCGAACGGGTCGAGCGAGCCGTAGCGGCCCTCGCCCTCGCCCGCGGCGGCGGCAGCCCCGCCACCGTCGGCGACCATCTGGGCGTCCTCGGGAAGCTTCAGCACGATCGGGTCGCGGGGAGCCATCGGGCTCTCGCCGCGCACGACGACGGTCTGCCGGAAGACCTGCTCCAGGATGCCGGCCATCTCGGGCTGCACGGCGGCCTGGCCCGAGATCACACCGCGCAGGAACCAGCGCGGGCCGTCGCAGCCGACGAAGCGCACCAGCTGCACGCCCTGGGTGCCGTCCGGGAGCTGCACGGGGACCTGGGCGCGGAGGTGCCAGCCGAGCGGGCCCTCCTCCTCGTCGATCAGGCCGCCCTGCGAGGTGATGCCGTTGGCGATCTCCTCGCGGACCTCTCCCCAGATGCCCTCCGACTTCGGGGCCGCGAAGGCCTGGAGCTGGATGGCGCTGTTGCCGAGCACCAGGGTGGCGGCGACGATCGCGTCACCGGCGACCTCGACGCGCAGCTCCATGCCCTCGACACCGGGGACCAGCAGACCCCCGAGGTCGACCCGCCCCTCCTCCGGGGTCTCCAGCTCGGTGTGGTCCCACGGGCCGTCCGGCCGCGGGGCCGGCGGCAGGCCGACCTTGTCGGCCGGGTCCAGCTCGGTCACGTTCTCGCTCTCGGCGGAACCTTCGACGTCATCGGCCGTCTCGTCGGCGCTGATGGCGTCGTCGGCGAGCTGCTCGACAGCGTCCTCGCTCTTCTGGCGACGACGGAACACGGTCACTGTCCTTCCCGGTCCAAGACCGATGCGAATACCTGCTCGGCTTCCTGCGAGGCCGCGGGAATGCTAGACCCCGGCGTGGCCACCGGTCGACCCGAACCCGCCCTCGGCGCGTGCCGACCCAGGCAGCTCGGCCACCTCGTGGAAGCGGGCCTTCTCGACCTGCTGGATGACCAGCTGGGCGATCCGGTCCCCTCGGCGGAAGCTGACCCCCTCGCGCGGGTCCAGATTGACGACGATCACCTTGATCTCTCCACGGTACCCGGCATCGACCGTCCCCGGGGCGTTCACGAGAGCAACTCCGCAACGAGCTGCCAGCCCGGAGCGCGGGTGGACGAAGGCCGCGTAGCCGTCCGGCAGCGCGACGGCGATGCCGGTCGGGAGCACCGCCCGCTCGCCGGGGGCCAGTTCGGCGTCGACGGTGGTCCGCAGGTCGGCGCCGGCGTCCCCGGGCTGCGCGTACTCGGGCAGCGGCAGCTCGGCGTCGATGCGCTTGATCAGGACGTCCAGCTGCGGACGGGGGGTCTCGCTCAAGGGTTCACCTCAAAGGCTCGTGCGCGCTTCATCAGATCCGGGTCGTCGAGGACCTTGTCGATGTCCTCGGCACGACCGTGCGTGGTGAAGTGTTCCAGCTTCACCTGGATGAAGAGCGCCTGTGCGCGCACGGCGACCGGTCCGTCCGGGCCGCCGATCCGCGCCTCGGCGGCGCTGTAGATCTTGCGGCCGCGCACTCCGGTGACCCAGGCGCGCAGGTGCAGCACCGAGTCGACGGGCACCGGGCTGAGGAAGTCGGTCTCCAGCCGGCCGGTCACGGCGGGCGCGTGCAGCAGCCAGTTGAGCGTGCCGAGGGTCTCGTCCATCGCCGTCGTGAGTACGCCGCCGTGGGCCAGTCCGGGGCCGCCCTGGTGGACGTCCCGGACGGTGAACTCGGCCGTGACGTCGAGGCCCTCGCCGGCGACCGCGTCGATCCGCAGGCCGCCGGGGTGCTGCGGGCCGCAGCCGAAGCAGTGCTCGTAATGCGAGCCGAGGTGGGTGCCGGGGGCGGGCGCCTCGGGGTGGCGCTCCGGGATCACGGCGTCCGGCGGCGGGGTGGTGGGGGTCGGCGGCAGCGCGGGCGCCGACCGGTCGGTGGGGGTGGTGGGGGTGGTCGTACCGGTCACGGCTCCCCAGCCTACCCAGGGGTAGCAAGGCCTCCGGTGGGGGTGGCGTCCCGGCCCGGGCGTCAGGGCGCCCACAATGGGGGGCATGTACGACGAACGCCTCACGGTGCCGCGCTCCTGGTGGCTGCTCCCGGTCGCAGTCGGTCTGACCCTCGCCCTGATCCTGATCCGGGTCAGCGGGCTGGCCGCCCTGGTCGGCCTGGTGGTCGGCATCGCCGTCGGCGCGGTGGCGATCAGCAGCTACGGCTCGGCCCGGATCCGGGTGGTGCAGGGCTCGCTGGTGGCCGGACCGGCCCGGATCCCGGTGGACGCGCTGGGCGCCGCCCACGCGCTGAGCCCCACCGAGGCCGCGGCCTGGCGCGGCCCGAAGGCCGATCCCCGCGCCTTCATGCTGCTGCGCAGCTACGTCCCGACTGCGCTGCGGGTCGAGGTGAGCGACCCGGCCGACCCGACGCCCTACCTCTATCTGTCGACCCGCTCGCCGATGAAGCTGGCCGAGGCGCTGGAGGAGGCCCGGCGCGGCGCCCGTACGTAGCCGACGCACCACAGGCCCCGAAAGACCGAGAGGGACGGTTCCGCTGCTGCGGGACCGTCCCTACGACTTTGTCCTGGCCGGCACGCGGCCGACCGACTCCGTCCTCCCGGGCCCGTCCCGCAGGACGGTCCGCGGACCTGCCGTCCGGCCCCGCTGCCCGGGGCCGGAAGGGGCGGTGTGCCGGTGCCGCGGGAGCCACGGGCACCAGGCGCTGTCCGCTGCGGTGCTCAGGCGCCGCAGTCCCGGCAGATCGGGTTGCCGTTCTTCTCGCTGTACAGCTGGCTGCGGTGGTGGACCAGGAAGCAGCTCATGCAGGTGAACTCATCGGCCTGCTTCGGCAGGACCCGAACCGCGAGCTCCTCGTTCGAGAGGTCGGCACCGGGAAGCTCCATGCCCTCGGCGGCGTCGAACTCGTCGACGTCGACGGAGCCGCCGCCCTTGTCGTTCCGCCGAGCCTTGAGTTCCTCGATGCTGTCTTCGTTGAGCTCGTCGTCAGTCTTGCGTGGGGTGTCGTAGTCGGTTGCCATTTTTCGCTCTCCCCCTCCGGGTTTGTGCGGTGTGTGCGGTATCTCCAGCGCACGTAACGCATGGGGGGTCGGTCTTGTGCCCGACCCGAGGCGGAGATTTTGCCTTACTTCAAGCCCTGTTACTCAATCGACACTCAGCCTGGGCTCCGTTGGGGTGATCCTCCGGGGCGCGGAAGGCCTCACGCTGGGCCATCGCCGACCCGCCGAATGCCCGCCGGGCCGGCGACTCACAGTGAGCGGAACCCGCCTTGCTGTCCGCTGAATCCCTTGCCCACCAGGGACGCCGACCAATCCTGCGAACCGGTGGCAGGCCGGATTCCGGTCACGGACGGCGATCGTCACCCCCGATGGAGTGATCACTCTCCGGGGTCACCCGGCATCGCGGAGCGACACGGTGTGAGCTTGGTCACGTTCAGAATCTTCTGGGGCAAACCACGGAAAATCCACCCACTCCGCCCTCTCCCCCGGAGGGCGTGACAGCTCGCCGGAGCGCCCCCGCAGGCGCCCTAGCCGGCGTTCCGGCGGGCCTCCCGGCGGGCCAGCAGCGCGGCCTGGCGCTCCTCGAACTTGCGCGCCTGCTCGTCCAGCCCGTCCAGGAAGACCCCCAGCTCGTTCTGGGCCAGCAGGCCCTCGGGGCCGAGGCCGTCGATCTCCATCACCCGCAGCTTGCGCAGCACCGGCTGCAGCACGTCGTCGTGGTGAATGCGCAGGTTGTACACCCCGCCGAGGGCGATCTGCGCGGCAGCGCGCTCGAAGCCGGGGATGCCGTGACCGGGCATGCGGAAGTCGATGACCACGTCGGCGATGGCGCGCATGGCCTGGTCCGGGGCGATCTCCAGCGCGGCCTTCAGCAGGTTCCGGTAGAAGACCATGTGCAGGTTCTCGTCGTTGGCGATCTTCGCCAGCAGCTGGTCGCACAGCGGGTCGCCCGCGTACTTGCCGGTGTTGCGGTGCGAGATCCGGGTCGCGAGCTCCTGGAAGGCCACGTACGCGACCGAGTGGAGCATGCTGTGCGCGTTGTCGGACTCGAAGCCCTCGGACATGTGGGACATCCGGGCCCGCTCCAGCTCCACCGGGTCGACGGCCCGGGTGGCAAGCAGGAAGTCGCGGATGGCTATCCCGTGCCGGCCCTCCTCGGCGGTCCAGCGGTGCACCCAGGTGCCCCAGGCGCCCTCGCGGCCGAACATGGTCGCGATCTCGTGGTGGTAGCTGGGGAGGTTGTCCTCGGTCAGCAGGTTCACCACCAGCGAGACCCGGCCGAGCGGGGTCACCTGGGACTGCTCGAGGCGCCATGCCTCGCCGCCGAGCACGCCGTCGAAGTCGCGGCCCTGGCTCCACGGGACGAACTCGTGCGGCATCCACTCCTTGGCCACCCCCAGGTGGCGGTTGAGCTCCTTCTCGACGACCTCTTCGAGGGCCAGGATCAGTCGCGCGTCGGTCCAGCCGCTCGATCCGAGCGAGGGGCTGCTCTGCACAGGGGCGATGGTCACAGTCTTGCTCCTGGGGACGGATACGCGCGGGACGGGCGCGTTGGGCGGGCACGCGTCCGCTTCTCGGAGCCGTCGGCGGAGAGGCCGGCGGTCGCACTTACGGTTGCGTAGGTTACGACACCGTAAGTTGCTCGGACCGGAAAAGACAAGCCGCCCCGCCAGGCCTTATGTCGTCTTGACAGGCTGACGGGGGCGGCTGAAAACGGTCGCCCACGGAACGCGGCAGCACCGGCGGCCGTGACCGGCGGAACGGCCCTGCGAGCGGGTCAGGGCGAGGGAATCCGCACCCGCATGGTGAGGCCGCCGCCGGCGCGCGGGGTGGCCTCGACGGTGCCGCCGTGGGCGCGCACCACCGAGCGGACGATGGACAGGCCCAGCCCGACCCCCTTGTCGCTGCGGGTGCGGTCGGCGCCCTTCACCCGGCGGAACGGCTCGAAGATGTGCTCCAGCTCGTACCCGGGCACCACCGGGCCGGTGTTGGAGACCACCAGCTCCCCGCCGCCCGGCACCGTGGCGGTGGCCAGCTCGACCCAGCCTCCCGGGGTGTTGTAGCGGACGGCGTTCTGCAGCAGGTTGAGCGCCAGCCGCTCCAGCAGCACGCCGTTGCCCGCGACCACCGCCGGGTCGAGCTTGGAACGCAGCTCGACCTCGCGCTTGTCCGCCTCGCCCCGGCTCTGCTCCAGCGCCCGGGTGGCGACCTCGGACAGCTCCACCGCGCGGCGGTCGGTCAGCTCGTTCTCGCTGCGGGCCAGCAGCAGCAGGCCCTCGACCAGCTGCTCGCTGCGCTCGTTGGTGGCCAGCAGGGTCTTGCCGAGCTGCTGGAGGTCGGGCGAGGCGGCCGGGTCGGAGAGCTGGACCTCCAGCAGGGTGCGGTTGATCGCCAGCGGGGTGCGCAGCTCGTGCGAGGCGTTGGCGACGAAGCGGCGCTGGGAGTCGAAGGAGCGGTCCAGCCGGTCCAGCATGTCGTCGAAGGTGTCGGCGAGCTCCTTGAGCTCGTCGTCCGGGCCGTCCAGCTCGATCCGGCGGTGCAGGTCGGAGGAGGCGACGTCCCGGGCGGTGCGGGTGATCCGGCCCAGCGGGCGCAGCACCCGGCCGGCCATCGCGTAGCCGGCCGCGAAGGCGATCACGGCGAGGCAGACCAGCACGGTCAGCAGCTTGCGCAGCAGGGTGTTGAGCGCCGCGGCGGCCTGGATGGACTTGTTGTCGTTCAGCCACTGGTCGAGCGCGGACTGGTTGGTGATGATCTGGCCGTCCGGGGTCCGCACGGGGATGCCGTTGAGCACCAGGTGCGGCTGGCCGACCGACTGGAGCGACTGCTGGACGAAGAAGTACATGACCAGCAGCAGCACCACGCCGGCCATCAGGAACATCCCGCCGTACAGCAGGGTGAGCCGCATCCGGATCGTCGGGCGGAACGGCAGCCAGGCGAGCAGCCCGTCACCGGGCACGTAGGTCTCCTGCTGGCCCAGCCGGGGCGGGCGCGGCGGGTGCACGGGCTTGGGCGGTACGGCACGCGGGCCGCCGGCGGGCGCGCCGGAGGGCCCGCCGGCCGGGGGCGGCGGGGTGGTCATGATGGTCCTCTCGGGCGTCCGCCGGGGGCGGGCGCTGGGTACGGCGGGGAATCCCGGGAGCGGATCCCAGGGGACGGATTCCGTGGGGCGGACTCCGGGGGTCGGATTCCGGTCAGATCCGGTAGCCGGAGCCCGGCACGGTGACGATCACCGGCGGGTCGCCGAGCTTGCGGCGCAACGTCATCACGGTGACCCGCACGACGTTGGTGAACGGGTCGGTGTGCTCGTCCCAGGCCTTCTCCAGGAGCTGCTCGGCGGACACGACGGCGCCGCCGGCCCGCATCAGCACCTCCAGGACGGCGAACTCCTTGGGGGCGAGCTGGACGGTGCGCCCGTCACGGATCACCTCGCGCCGGCCGGGGTCGAGCGAGATGCCGGCCCGCTCCAGCACCGGGGGCAGCGGGATGGTCGCGCGGCGGCCCAGCGCCCTTACCCGGGCCACGAGTTCGCTGAAGGCGAACGGCTTCGGAAGGTAGTCATCGGCGCCGATCTCCAGGCCCTCGACCCGGTCGCTGATGTCGCCGGAGGCGGTCAGCATGATCACCCGGGTCGCCAGGCCCTGCTCGACCACCTTGCGGCAGACGTCGTCGCCGTGGACCAGCGGGAGGTCGCGGTCCAGGACCACCACGTCGTAGTCGTTGACCGCGATGCGCTGGAGCGCGGCCTCCCCGTCGTACACCACGTCGACGGCCATCGCCTCGCGGCGCAGGCCGGTCGCGACGGCCTCGGCAAGCAGCTGCTCGTCCTCGACGACGAGAACCCGCACGGTCGTTGTCCCTTCTCCAGGCCGGCCCCGGAAGCGGACGCACGGCTCCGACGGTGCCTCCATCCTGCCTGGTCCTGCGGTAAAGCAGCGATAAGCTGCCCCTCGGGCAGGGGGCCGGGCCGCACGGCGGTGACCGTTCGTGCCGGAAGCGCTCCGCTTGGACTGTGACACGGGCAACTTTCTTCCGCCGGGAGGTTTCCCGGCCCCCCGGGCGGGGAGGACAGCTGCACACCCGCGATCTGGCTGTTGGCCGATCGCACCCACCCGCCGTGCGTTCATCCGCGCCGGCCCTGGGGCTGGGACGTCACCGGGAGCGGCCGAAGGGCCGTCTCCGCGCCCGACCGGAGTTCTCACCTGTCGGCCAGGGCGCATTCACCGGCTGGACCACTCCTCAGGGCGGAGAGCGCACGACCGTGCACGTCCGACACAGTAAGGGGGCCCGTATGGACGCCTTCAAGGCCGGAATCCTGCAGCGCATAGCCAACGCCGAGCAGGACCTGCACCGCGCGATCGAGGCCGGGGACGAGTTCCTCGCCGAGGTGGAACAGTCCGAGCTGGACGACCTGCGTCGTCTCGCCGCCGAGCACGGTGTGGACACCGTGCTGGAGCGCCACCGCACCGCCGCCTGACCCGACGCCGGCACTCCGGCACCAGCGGCCCTGCGGGGGCCGTGCGAAACCCCAAGCCCTGGCATCCCCCGTATGCCAGGGCTCTTCGCTGTCCCGAAGGGTTCTCCGCCGCGGCTTCGGCTTCCCGAAGGCTCCCCGAAGGCTCCCCGAAGGCTTCCCCGAGCGGCCTCGGGCCTTCGGGAACCCGAAGGGCCGTCGGGCCCTTCGGGTTCCCGAAGTGTCCTCAGTCCGCCCAGGCGCGCAGCGCGGCCAGCCGCTCCTGCAGCGGCTGGTACACACCGGGGGCGGCGGCCACGGTCAGCTCGCCGTCCGGGCCGTGCCCGGGGCGGCCGCCGACCAGGGCACCGGCCTCGGTGGCGATCAGGCAACCGGCCGCGCGGTCCCAGGGGGCGAGGCCGCGCTCGTAGTAGCCGTCCAGCCGCCCGGCGGCCACGTCGCACAGGTCCACCGCGGCCGCCCCGGCCCGGCGGACGTCCCGCACCTCGGGCATCAGGGCCAGCAGCACCTCGGCCTGGCGCACCCGCACCGGCTGGACGTAGTTGAAGCCGGTGGCGATCAGCGCCTGGCCCCAGGGCGGGGCCGGGCGGGCGGAGATCGGCCGGCCGTCCAGGTGGGCGCCGCGGCCCAGCACGGCGTGGAACAGCTCGCCGCGGGCCGGGGCGTAGACCACTCCGACGACCGCCCGGCCGTCCACCTCGGCGGCCACGCTGACCGCCCAGGAGGGCAGCCCGTAAAGGTAGTTGACCGTTCCGTCGAGCGGGTCGACGACCCAGCGCACCCCGCTGGTGCCGGGGTGCTCGGCGCCCTCCTCGCCGAGGTAGCCGTCCTGGGGGCGGCGGTCGGCGATCAGCTCCACGATGAGCTTCTCGGAGGCGAGGTCCATCTCGGTGACCACGTCGACCGGGCTGCTCTTGGTGCCGGCCACGCCGAGGTCGGCGGGGCGGCCGTCGCGCAGCAGGGCGCCGGCCTGCCGGGCCGCGTCCAGGGCGACCTCCAGCAGGTCGTCGAGGAGCCCGTCGTCGGGCAGGGCGGGGGTGGGCACGGGAATCTCCTCCGGAAGGGGTCGACGCTCGAAGGTCGACGCTCGAAAGGGGTCAGCGCTCGGAAGGGGTCACCGCTCGGCGGCGGCCGGGCGGGGGGCGCGCGGGTTGGGGCAGCAGGCCACCGCGCACACGTCGTGGCTGGGGCCCAGGGCGCCGAGGGCGCAGCGGGTCACGGCCTCGCCCCGCTCGGTGGCGGCCCGCTCCAGGACGAGTTCGCGCACCGCGGCGGTGAACCGCGGGTCGGCGCCGACGGTGGCCGCCCGGGAGACCGGCAGGCCCAGTTCGGCGGCCTTGGCGACGGCTTCGGTGTCGAGGTCGTACTTGACCTCCATGTGGTCGGAGACGAAGCCGATCGGGACCATCACCACGGCCGGCGCGCCGTCGGCGTGCTGGGCCTCCAGGTGGTCGCAGATGTCCGGCTCCAGCCACGGGATGTGCGGGGCGCCGCTGCGGCTCTGGAACACCAGCTGCCACGGCCGGTCGGCCACGCCGGTGTGCTCGGCGACGGCCGCGGCGATCAGCCGGGCCACGTCCAGGTGCTGGGCGACGTAGGCGCCGCCGGGCGTGCCGCGGGCCGGGTCGTCCGGGGCGCCGGAGGTCTCGGCCATCGCGTCCGGGATGGAGTGGGTGGTGAAGGCCAGCCGGGCGCCGTCCCGCACCTCGGCGGGCAGCTCGGCCAGGGCGGCCAGGGTGGCGTCGATCATCGGCTCGACGAAGCCGGGGTGGTTGTAGAAGTGCCGCAGCTTGTCGACGGTCAGCGCCGGGACGCCCTCCTCGGCCAGGGTGGCCAGCGCGTCGGCCAGGTTCTCCCGGTACTGGCGGCAGCCCGAGTAGCCGGCGTAGGCGCTGGTGGCGAGCACGGCGATCCGGCGGTGGCCGTCCGCGGCCATCTCCCGCAGGGTGTCCACCAGGTACGGGGCCCAGTTCCGGTTGCCCCAGTGGACCGGGAGGTCCAGCCCGTGCTCGGCGAAGTCCTTGCGCAGGGCGGCGAGCAGCTCCCGGTTCTGTTCGTTGATCGGACTGACGCCGCCGAACATGAAGTAGTGCTTGCCCACCTCCTTCAGCCGTTCCTTGGGGATGCCGCGGCCCCGGGTGACGTTCTCCAGGAACGGGACGACGTCCTCGGGGGCCTCGGGCCCGCCGAAGGAGAGCAGCAGCAGGGCGTCGTACGGGGCGGCGCCGGAGGCGGAGGGTTTGCGCGCGTCGGACATGGCTCCGATCCTGCCACTGAGGGGTCGGGCGTCGGCGCCGGGGCCGCGCGGGCGTCCGGAAAATACCGTTTGCCAACGTACGTAAGCTGTCCAGACCAGCCATGTTCCTTACCCCCTGCCCGGAGCTCACGTGCTGTCCAGCTACCGCCGAATATTCGCCGCGCCCGGCACCGTGGCCTTCTCCTCCACCGGTTTCGTCTCCCGGCTGCCGATCTCCATGACCGGCATCGGCATCGTGACCATGCTGTCCCAACTGCGGGGCTCGTACGGCGTGGCCGGCCTGGTCTCGGCGACCCTCGCGGTCTCCGCCGCGGTCCTGGGCCCCCAGGTCTCCCGACTGGTGGACCGGCACGGCCAGGCGAAGATCATCGTCCCGGCCATGGCCCTCACCATCGGCGCCGTCGTCGGCCTGCTGCTCAGCGCCCGGCTGAACGCCCCGGACTGGACGCTGTTCGTCTTCGCCGCCGGCATGGGCGTGATGCCGAGCACCGGCGCGATGGTCCGCGCCCGCTGGGCCCACCTCTACCGCGAGGACGCCGACCGGCTGCACACCGCGTACTCCTTCGAGGCCGTGGTCGACGAGGTCTGCTTCATCGTCGGCCCGATCCTCTCCATCGGCCTGGCCACCTCCGTCTTCCCGGAGGCCGGCGTGCTGCTCGCCGGGATCTTCCTCGCCGTCGGCGTGCTGCTGTTCGCCGGCCAGCGCTCCACCGAGCCCCCGGTCCACGAGGCCGCCCGGCACGAGGGCCACTCGGTCATCCGCAACCGCGGCCTTCAGGTACTGATCCTCACCTTCGTCGCCACCGGGGCGATCTTCGGTTCGGTCGAAGTGGTCACCGTCGCCTTCTCCGAGGCCCAGGGGCACAAGTCGATCTCCAGCGTGATCCTCGCCCTGTGGGCGCTCGGCTCCTGCGTGGCCGGGGTGGTCTTCGGCGCCGTCAAGCCCACCGGCTCGATGGCCCAGCGGTTCTTCCTCGGCGTGCTCTTCATGGCGCTCAGCATGGTGCCGCTGCTGCTGGTCGCCCACGCGGTGCACGGCATCGGCGGACTGGTCGCGGTCGGCGGCGCCCTGCTGGTCGCCGGCATCGCCATCTCCCCCACCCTGATCACCGCGATGGCCCTGGTCGAGCGGCTCGTCCCGGCCGCCCAGCTCACCGAGGGCATGACCTGGACCACCACCGGGCTCGCCCTCGGCGTCGCGACCGGCTCCTCGGCCGGCGGCTGGGTCGTCGACGCCTCCGGCGCCGCCGCGGGCTACTGGGTGCCGCTGGCCGCCGGCGCGCTCGGGGTGCTCGCCGCCCTGGCCGGACTCGGCCGACTGCGCGCCGGACTCGGCGCCGAACAGCCCGCCGGGACGGCCGGCGGAACGGTCGACCGACCCGTAGACGCCGAACGGTGAACTGACTAATCTCGCCCTACCCGTGGCCCTACCCATGGGTAGGGCCCGCCTCCCGGACACCGCGGACGGGCCCTGGGGCGGCCGCGCCGCCGCAGACCGCGCCGACCCCGTTCGGCCACGGAGCAGGAGGCAGCGCAGATGCCCCAGGCCAGCACCGCGACCCGCACCCGGTGGACCAACTGGGCCGGCAACCAGAGCGCCCGACCGGCCCGGAGCGCCACCCCCGGCACCGCGGAGGAACTGGCCAGGGAGATCCGGCGCGCCGCCGAACAGGGCCGCAGCGTCAAGGCCGTCGGCTCCGGCCACTCCTTCACCGCGATCGCCTCACCCGGCGACGGCCTGCTGGTCCGGCCGCACGCGCTCACCGCCGTCCGCGAGATCGACCGCGAGGCCGGCACCATCACCGTCGAATCCGGCCTCCCGCTGAGCCGGCTCAACCGGATCCTGGCCGCCGAAGGCCTCTCCCTGACCAACATGGGCGACATCGAGGTCCAGACCGTCGCCGGCGCCACCAGCACCGGCACCCACGGCACCGGCCGCGACTCCGGCTCGCTCGCCGCCCAGATCCGCGCCCTGGAGATCGTGCTCGCCGACGGCACCGTTCGGCACTGCTCCCCCACCGAGGACCCCCGGCTCTTCCAGGGCGCCCGGCTCGGACTCGGCGCCCTCGGGGTGATCACCGCCCTCACCTTCGGCGTCGAACCGGCTTTCCTGCTCACCGCCCACGAGCAGCCGATGGGCTTCGACGAGGTGCTGGAACGCCTCGACGACCTCACCGCCGTCAACGAGCACTTCGAGTTCTACTGGTTCCCGCACACCGAACGCTGCTCCACCAAGCGCAACAACCGCAGCCAGGGGCCGGCCGCCCCGCTGCCTCGGTTCAAGGAGTGGCTGGAGGACGACTTCCTCTCCAACACCGTCTGGGAGGGCGCCTGCCGGGTCGGCCGCCGCTTCCCCGGCTCCATCCCCTCGATCGCCTCGCTCGCCAGCCGCGCCTGGTCCGACCGCAGCTACACCGACACCGCGTACAAGGTGTTCACCAGCCCGCGCAAGGTCCGCTTCCTGGAGATGGAGTACGCCGTGCCGCGCGCGGCCGTCGCCGAGGTGCTGCGTGAACTGAAGGCCCTGGTCGAACGCTCCGACTGGAAGGTCGGCTTCCCGGTCGAGGTGCGCTTCGCCCCCGCCGACGACCTCTGGCTCTCCACCGCCTCCGGCCGGGACAGCGCCTACATCGCCGTCCACCTCTACCGGGGCACTCGCGACCAGGGCTACTTCACCGGCGTGGAACAGCTGATGACCGCCCATCAGGGCCGCCCGCACTGGGGCAAGCTGCACACCCGCGACGCCGAGTACCTGGCCGGCGCCTACCCCCGCTTCGCCGACTTCACGGCGCTGCGCGACGAGGTCGACCCCCAGCGCCTGTTCGGCAACGACTACCTGCGGCGGGTGCTGGGGGCCTGACCACTCGGCCGGACAGGGCCTAAGGCGCGGCGGTCCCGGCCGGCGGCGG
The DNA here is from genome assembly GCF_055571335.1 of Kitasatospora sp. NPDC030952. Lineage (NCBI taxonomy): Bacteria > Bacillati > Actinomycetota > Actinomycetes > Kitasatosporales > Streptomycetaceae > Kitasatospora > Kitasatospora sp. NPDC030952. Next base: position 102,625 of record NZ_JBVIFM010000028.1, on the reverse strand, counting down.
GGCGACCGTCGCGTTCGCCGGGGCGTCGGTCGGCACCGGCGGCTGGGACGTGGTCCCGCCGGTGGGCTTCCCGCCGCCGCCCGCCGACGGGGAGGGCCCGGCGGACGGGCTCGCGCTCGGGCCCGCGGAGGGCGAGGCGTCGCCGCCGTGCCCGCCGGTGCCGCCGCTCGGGGTCGGGCTCGGCTCCCGGGTCGGCCGGGTGGTCGCCGGGGCCGAGGCACCGCCGGGCGGCGTGGTCTCCGGGCCGCGCCCGCCGCCCCCGGTGGACGGCCGCTCCGCCGGGGCGTCCTTGGGCGCCTGATCCTTGGGCGCCACCGTGCCGCCGAAGGACGTCCCGTTGCCGGACTCGCCCTTCACCGTCGCCGACACCGGCTGCCCGGTGGCCAGCTCGAACGCCACGATCGGCGTCATCGCCAGCACGAACACCAGCCCGGACACCGCCGCGTAGCCCCGCCACCCCAACCGCCGGCGCGCCCGTACCACCTGCGGCTCGTTCCACTCCGAGGTGATCACCGGCGCTCCGGCCGGCAGCTCCGCCGACGGCTCGGGCCGCTCCGGACCGGTCGGCACCTGGCGCAGGGTGTTCACGGTCTGGTTCGGCCCGCGGTCCACCGCGTCGCGCAGCTGCTCGCCGGTCCGCCGGAACACGTGCTGGAACACCGCGCCGCCCGTGGTGGCCCCGATGCTGACCACGGCCGCGCCCATGATCGTGCCGTACACGCCGAGTTCGGAGGCGAGCAGTGCGCCCACCACCGCGGCCAACGCGCTCGCCACGACCTGAGCCACACTCAGATCGATCCGCTTGCGCTCCTCCTTGCCGCCCTCCTCGGCGGGGCTCAGCTCCGGCATCAACATCCCTCGGTCCGTACGACTACTACTCGAACAAGCCTCTCCATCTTGCCCAAAGAAGGACACAAGGGACGAAAATGCGGTTCTTCGCGCCCGGATTGTGTGAAGATGATCACCGTTCATCCGGCGATGGTCCGCCATTGGGGGCGCGCGCTCTTGAGATTCCCGTGAATCGCGGGAGACTTGAGCGGCGAGCCGCCCCTTCGGATGCCACGAATGGAGTACTGTTCGTAAAGCCCGAGCCCTGGGTCGACATGTCGACTGTGCCTTCACCGGCAGCTTGACGAAGAGCCACGGAACGGGCACGCACGGCGACGCCGGTCCCGGATCGTCGCGAACACTCCGCGTGCGAGGACGGCCGGGACACCCAGGCGCGACGTCGACGGATGACGTGGCAAAAAGGCAACCGTGCCACAGCGGTGTGGCGGGGCGTAAGCCCGACACGCCGGGGAACTCAGCAAGGTTGTGGCCAGTCGCGAGTGGGCAGGCCACACTCAGTACGGGAGCAGCGACGCAGGTGACGTCGGCAGGCACCACCCGGGAGGTAACCGTGCCCGAACTGCGGGTTGTGGCCGTCAGCAACGACGGCACACGGCTGGTGCTCAAGGCTGCCGACAGCACGGAGTACACCCTCCCCATCGACGAGCGGCTGCGCGCCGCCATCCGCGGCGACCGGCCGCGCCTCGGCCAGATCGAGATCGAGGTCGAGAGCCACCTCCGCCCCCGGGACATCCAGGCCCGGATACGAGCCGGTGCCTCCGCCGAGGAGGTCGCCCAGGCCGCCGGCATCTCCGTCGACCGCGTCCGCCGCTTCGAAGGACCGGTCCTCGCCGAGCGCGCCTTCATGGCCGAGCGCGCCCGCAAGACCGCCATCCGCCGCAACGGCGAGTCCCCCGGACCGCAGCTCGGCGAGGCCGTGGCCGAACGGCTCGCCCTGCGCGGCGCCGAGAAGGACACCGAGCGCTGGGACTCCTGGCGGCGCGACGACGGCACCTGGGAGGTCATCCTCTCCTACCGCGCCGACGGCGAGGGCCGCAGCGCCTCCTGGACGTACGACCCGCCCCGGCGCCTGGTCCAGCCCAACGACGACGAGGCCCGGGCGCTGATCGGCGAGTCCGTCGAGCGCGAGGAGGACTCGGTCTTCCCGTTCATCCCGCGGATCGCCCGGCTCCCCCAGGACCGGCCGCCCCGCCCGATGATCGACCGGCCCTCCGCCGACCGCATCATGTCGGCCCGCGAGGTCCGCGAGTCGCGTGAGGCCACCGCCGAGTCCCGGGACTCGCTGACCAGCCTGCTCGACGTGGTCCCCGCCTTCCGCGGCGACCTCGCCGTCGGCGGCCCCGCCCCGATCGAACCGGTACCCGCCGAGGTCGCCGAGGAGAGCGAGGAGCCGGCCGCGGCCGCCGCCCCGGCGGTCGGCGCGGGCTCGGCCTACGCCGACATCCTGATGCCGCGAGCCGTCGCCCCGCACCGCGAGCGCCTGGTCGGCACCACCGACCGGCAGGCCGAGGCGGACGGCGTCCGGCCCGGGCGCCGGGCCACCGTGCCCAGCTGGGACGAGATCGTCTTCGGCAGCCGGCGCAAGAAGCAGGAGTAAGTCCCCGGACATGCCGGTGGGGCGGGAGGCCGGGCCTCCCGCCCCACCGGCGTGTCCGGGCTCAGCCCGGCTGGTCGGTCACCGCCACCGGGCGGCTCGCGTCGCTCGACCACTCGCTCCACGAGCCCGGGTACAGCGTGGCGTCCAGGCCCGCCGCCGCCATCGCCAGGATCTGGTGAGCCGCCGTCACGCCCGAACCGCAGTACACCGCGACCTTGCCCTCCCCCGCGCCCAACGCCTCGAACCGGGCCAGCAGTTCGGCGACCGGGCGGAACCTCCCGTCCGGGCCCACGTTCTCGGAGGTCGGCGCCGACACCGCACCCGGAACGTGCCCGGCCCGCGGGTCCACCGGCTCGGTCTCGCCCCGGTAGCGCTCCCCCGACCGGGCGTCCAGCAGCAGGGCGTCGCGCGCCCAGGCCGCGGCGCCGTCCGCGTCCACCGTCGGCAACTGCCCCGGGACGGGCTTGAAGTCACCCTCCGCCGGCTCCGGCAGCTCGGTCGTCACCGGCAGCCCGGCCGACCGCCAGGCCGCGAAACCGCCGTCCAGCACCCGGACGTCCCGGTGCCCGGCCCAGCGCAGCAGCCACCAGGCCCGGGCCGCCGCCATCGACGCCGCACCGTCGTACACCACGACCGGGCGCCCGGCGCTCACCCCGAAGCCGCGCATCGCCGCGCCGAACTCCTCCGGGTCCGGCAGCGGGTGGCGCCCGCCCCGGCCGGGAGCGCCGGGCGGGGCCGCGAGGTCCCGGTCCAACTCGACGAAGTGGGCGCCGGGCAAATGCCCGGCCCGGTACTCCTCGGCCGCGGTCGGGCCGCCCGGCGCGGCGCCGACCAACTGGTAGCGCACGTCCAGCAGCACCGGCGGGTGCGCGGAGGCGAGCGCCTCCCGCAGCCCGGCCGCGGAGATCAGCGGGGAACCGTCGTTGAAGGTGGTCATGCCGGCCATTGTCGCGCAGCGCGCTCCGACCACGGCTCTTTGTGCGCTCTTTGCCGGACTTTCCGCGCGGGTCGAGGGTTGGGCGCGCGCCAGAGTGGAAGCATCACCCTCGCGCGCGAGGATTTCCGTGCGCCAACCACCCGTGAGGAGGCCCGCATTGCCCGCGGTGGAACTCCGACTGGCCCAGGGCACGCCCTGTTGGGTCAGCCTGCTGACCGACGACCTGCCCGGCGCCCGCGCCTTCTACGGCGAACTGCTCGGCTGGACGTACTCCCCCGGGCCCGGCCAACTCGGCGCCTACGTCCGGGCCGAGCTCGACGGCACCCCCGTCGCCGGCCTCGGCGTCTCCACCGCCACCGGATTCCCGGTGCAGTGGACCACCTACTTCGCCGTGGACGACGCCGACCGCACCACCCAGCTGGTGCGCGAGTGCGGCGGCACCGTCGCGGTCGGGCCGGTGCAGGCCGAACGCGCCGGGCGGATGGCCATCGCCTCCGACGTCTCCGGCGCCGTCTTCGGCCTCTGGCAGGCCGAGGAGCACCTCGGCCGGGAGGCCGGGGAGGACCCCGGCGGCCCCGCCTGGGCCGAACTGCTCACCCCGGACGCCGACGGCGCCGCCGCCTTCTACGGCACCGTGCTCGACCGGCCGGTCCGGGACGACGCCGACGAGACCGCGCTGCTGGTGCACGGGCGGCCGGTCGCCGGCATCCGCCACCGCGCCGACCTGCGCGGCCACCCGCCGCGCTGGCGCACCCATTTCGCCGTCCGGAACGCCGCACTGACCGCCCGTCAGGCCGTCGAACTCGGCGGCCGCGTCCTGGTGGAGCCGCAGGACACCGCCCGCGGCCGCGCCGCCCGGCTGGCCGACCCCCAGGGCGGGCACTTCTCGGTGCTGGAAGCGCCGTGACTCGCCCACTCGCCGGTCAGACCTGCTGCTCCTCGAACGGCAGGACGTCCGGGGAGAGCACCGAGGCGCGGGCGGTCGCGGCGGTCAGCCGACGGCGGTGGTGGCGGCGGCAGAGCACCTCGTAGCCGACCTCGTCCTCGGCCACCGAGATGTCACCGATCACCACCTGGGCGCCCTCGACCACCATCACCCCGCCGACCGTACGGGCGTTGTGGGTCGCCCGTGCACCGCACCAGCACAGCGCCTCGACCTGCAGCACCTCGACCCGGTCGGCCAGCTCGATCAGTCGCTGCGAGCCCGGGAACAGCCGGGTGCGGAAGTCCGTGGTGATACCGAAGGTGTAGACGTCGATGTCCAGTTCGTCCACCACCCGGGCCAGCTGGTCGACCTGCTCGGCGGCGAAGAACTGCGCCTCGTCACAGATCAGGTAGTCCACCCGGCCGCCCGCCGAGAGCCGGTGCACCACGTGGGCGTGGAAGTCGAAGTCGTCCGTCACCTCGACCGCGTCGGCGCGCAGGCCCAGCCGGCTGGAGATGGTGGCGGCGCCGGCCCGGTCGTTGCGGGTCAGGATGACGCCCTGCCGACCGCGCGCGGCGTGGTTGTGGTCCATCTGCAGCGCCAGCGTCGACTTGCCGCAGTCCATCGTGCCCGAGAAGAACACCAGTTCAGCCATGGGTGGAGCAAAGGCCTTTCACATCAAGGGGGTTCGGGCACGGATGAGTCAAGGGGCAGGCTCAGCCACGGACTTCGAGCAGCGGCACGAACTGCTCGACCGGGGTCATCGAGCCGTGCAGGCCGATCATCGCGGACTCGCCGGGCTCGTTGCGGGAGGCGATGATCGCGATGTCGTCGCGCGCCGCGGCGACCACGTCGCCGATCCGCCGGTACACCCGCTCGTCGACGGTCGGGCCGAACCAGCCCGCGGCGATCGCCTCGTCCCGGGTGGCCACCCACATCCGGTCGCCCAGCACCTCGCTCCAGACCGTGTGCACGTCGGCCGCGGCGCCCGGCACCGCGTACACGTGCCGGGCCCGGCCCTCGCCGCCGAGCAGGGCGACGCCGGCGCCGAGTTCCCAGTCCTCGTCGAAGTCGATCCGGTCCTCGGGCGCGATGTCGATCATGCCGTGGTCCGCGGTCACGTACATCGCCGAGCGCGGCGGCAGCTGCTCGGCCAGCCGGCGGGCCAGCCGGTCCACCGCGTCCAGCGTCATCCGCCACTCGTCGGAGTCCACCCCGAAGCGGTGGCCCGCGCCGTCCAGTTCGCTGACGTACGTGTACACCAGTGCCCGGTCGTGCTCGGCCAGCCAGGAGGCGGCCAGGTCCATCCGCTCTTCGCCGGTGGTACGGCCCAGGAAGGTGCCGCCGGACAGCGCCACCCTGGTCAGCGGGGTCTGGGCGAACAGCGGGGAGGACACCTGGGCGGTGGCCACCCCGGCCCGGTGGGTCTGCTCGAACACCGTCGGGTACGGCTGCCAGACCTGCGGGTCGGTGTGCGGCTGCCAGCGCAGCTGGTTCATCAGGTAATCGGCGCCCGGCACCGCCACCGTGTACCCGGCCAGGCCGTGCAGGCCCGGCGGCGTCCCGGTGCCGACCGAGGCCAGCGAGGTCGCGGTGGTCGACGGGAAGCCCGCGGTCAGCGGACGGCCGGTGCCGCCCAGCGAGCTCGCGGCCAGCGAGGACAGGAACGGGGCGTACTCGGGGTGGCGCAGCAGCAGCTCCCAGCCGAGGCCATCCACCAGGAACACCACCGCCCGGTCGGCCGGGGCGATCGGCAGGGTCGCGGTGAACCCCGGGACGCCCAGGCCCGCCGCCACCGAGGGCAGCAGGTCGCAGAGCGAGCCGCTGCCGTACGGGGGCGCGGGAGCGTCGGCCGGGTCGAGGATCTCGAAGGCGTCGTAGCCGTCGGAGGGTGCGAAGGACATGGAACCGGATTCGTAGCGGTCGGGAACGCGGCCGGGCACGCGGCCGGAGGCGCGAACGAGGGCGCGAACAGGAAACGGGGGCGCGAACGGCGGGGCTCGGCCGGGCCTCAGACCCTCGGGCCGTTGTCGATCGTCGCGTCGGACAGCGCCCGGGCGAACACCAGCGCCTGGGCCACCGTCTCCGGGCCGTCCCCGGCCTCGCTCACCCGCAGCGAGAGGTCGTCGGCCGTCGCCGAGCCGGTGTAGCCGTGGTCGGCCTCACAGTTCGGGTCGGAGCAGCCGGCCGGCTCCAGGTCCAGGCGCTGCACGGCACCCCAGCCGATCGTCAGCACCACCTCGCGCGGCAGCGTGCCGGGGGTGTACGTCTCCGGGTTGGCCACCATCCGGCTCAGCACGACCGAGCCGATCCGGTCCAGCCGGACGCTCTCCGTCGAGGTGGTCGCGAACGGCACGGCCGGGCTGCCCGCGTCACCGGACTGCTCGTCGGTGTGGCTCACCACGAACCGGGTCGGGGTCAGCACCAGCACCGTCACGTGCCGGCGCACCTCGTTGGAGTCGAAGGTCGTCTCCTGGTGCACCAGGTAGGAGCTGATCGGCTCCGGGCCCACCGCGGCCTCCACCGCCTCGGACACCAGGGCCGGGTAGTAGCCGCTGCGCTCGATCGCCGAGCGCAGGTCCTGAGTGGTGGTGGTACCGGTCTTCGCCATAACTCCATCCTGGCATGGTCCGCCGACGAAGCGGGCGGCGCGGCGCCGAGCTTCGGACATCAGCGCCCACGGGCAGGCGCAACCAAGGAAGGTTACAGCGTGCTCATCGCGCGCGGACCCAGATCGCTGCGGATCGGCAGCGGTGCGACCCGCACCCGCGCCCCCAGGATCGCCAGCCCGTGCGGGGCGACGACCACCGGTTCGAGGTCCACCGAGGCGATCTCCGGAACGTCGTCCACCAGCTGCGACACCCTCAGCAGCAACTCCTCCAGCGCGTTGGTGTCCACCGCCTCGGCGCCGCGCCAGCCGAACAGCAGCGGCGCCGCCCGGACCTCCCGGATCAGCCCGGCGACGTCCTGGTCGGTGGCCGGGACGAGGCGGTGGGCGACGTCACCCAGCAGCTCGGCGGGGGCGCCGGCCAGGCCGAAGGACAGGATCGCGCCGACGGCCGGGTCGACGGTGGCGCCGATCACGGTGTCCACGCCGCGCGGAGCCAGCCGCTGCACCACCAGCTGGGCCCCGACCGCGCCGCCGAGCAGGGCGTCCAGTTCGCGGTGGGCGCGGCGCAGGCCCGGCTCGCCGGTGAGGTCCAGCCGGACGCTGCCCAGGTCGGGGCGGTGGCGCAGGTGCGGGGCCGTCGCCTTCAGGGCCACCGGGTAGCCGAGCTGCTCGGCGGCCCGGACGGCGGCCTCCTCGTCCGGGGCGGGCAGCGTCGGCGAGACGTCGATGCCGTAGCGGGCCAGCAGCAGCCGGGACTCGGCGTCGGACAGGGTGATCCGGGCGCCGCCGGGCTGGGTGCGCGCGGCAACTGCGGCGCGGGTGCTGAGCGCCGCCTCAACCAGGGTGCGGGCGCCGGGCTCGTCGATCCGGTCCAGGTCGGGGACGCGCGCCGTCTCCTCCGCCGCGGCGGTACGGCGGCGCCACTGGGCGTAGTGCACGGCGTGGGCGAGGGCGCGTACGGCGCGCTCGGGCGCCGGGTAGGCCGGGATGCCGCCGGGGCGCAGCCGGGTCGGCAGGTCGGTCAGGGCCAGGTGGGCCAGCACCAGTGGTTTGCCCAATCCCCGTGCGCGCTCGCCCGCTTCGAGTAGGGCGGTGGCGATCTCCGGGTCGTCCGAGCCCAACTCGGGGTCGTCCGAGCCGGTCAGCCGGCCGCCCATGAAGGCGTGCGCGGAGGTGCCGATCGGCGGGATGGCGACGGCGATCACCGCGTCCACGGCGGGGTCGCTGAGGGCGACGTCCAGGGCGATCCGGAAGTTCTCGCCGGTCGCGCCGGTGGTGAGGTCGACGGGCGTGCGCGGACGCAGCCCGGCGCTCAGGCAGGCGTCGTAGGTGAGCAGTCCGAGGGAGTCGGAGTTGCCGACCACGGCGACCCGGTCCCCGGGCGGCAGCGGCTGCTGGCCGAGCAGCTCACCGGTGTCGAACAGTTCGGTGATGGTCGACACCCTGGTCACCCCGGCCTGCTCGAACAGGGCGTCCACGGTGGCGTCGCGCAGGCCGGTGGCGGTGGCCGGGACGGCGTGGCCGGGCGGCAGGCTGCCGGTGTGGCGGGCGCCCTTGACCACGACCACCGGCTTGGCGGTGGCCAGTCGGCGCGCGATCCGGGTGAACTTGCGGGGGTTGCCGAAGGACTCCAGGTAGAGCAGCACCACCTCGGTGGACTCGTCCTCGGCCCAGTACTGGAGGAAGTCGTTGCCGGAGACGTCCGCGCGGTTACCGACCGAGGCGAAGGAGGAGATGCCCAGGCCCCGCCGGTGGGCGGACTCCAGCAGGGCCACGCCGATCGCCCCGGACTGGCAGAAGATCCCGTAGCCGCCGCGGGCCGGCAGGTGCGGGGCGAGCGAGGCGTTCAGCGGGCGGTCGGGGTCGGTGTTGATCAGACCGAAGGCGTTCGGGCCGATCACCCGCATGCCCGCCGCGCGGGCCTGGCGGACCAGGGCGCGCTGGCGGTCGCGGCCCTCCGGGCCGGTCTCCGCGTAGCCGGCGGTGACCACCACCAGGCCCTGCACGCCGTGCGCGCCGCACTCGGCGACGGCCGCCGGGACGGCGCTCTCGGGGACCGCGATCACCGCGAGGTCGACCGGTCCGGGAATGTCCAGAATCGAACGGTGCACCGGGACGCCGTCCAGCTCGGTGCCGGGCGGGGCGCTGCGGTTCACCGCGTACACGGCGCGCGGGGCTCCCTTGGGCTCGTACCGGCTCTCGAACTCGGTGTCGAAGCTGCCGAGCAGGTCGCGCAGCAGGGCCCGGCCGACGGTCTGCGGATTGCGGGAGACCCCGAGCACGGCCACCGAGCGCGGGGTCAGCAGCCGCCGCACCGAGCGGGCCTCGGCACGGTGCTCGCGGGCGCGCATCACGGCGAGCGAGCGGTCGGTCTGTTCGAGGTCGAACTCCAGGTGCACCACGCCGTCGGCGAAGCTGCGGCGCTGGGTGTAGCCGGCGTCGGTGAAGACCTTCACCATCTTGCGGTTCTCCGGCAGCACCTCGGCCTGGAAGCGGCGGATGCCGCGCTCCTGGGCCACCGCCGCGATGTGCTCCAGCAGGGCGGAGGCCACGCCACGGCCCTGGTGGGCGTCCTGGACCAGGAAGGCGACCTCGGCGTCCGTGCCGTCGTCGGAGGGGCGGCCCTCGGCGTCGATCCGGTCGTAGCGGACGGTGGCGATGAAGTGGTCCCGGACCACCACGGCGAGGCCGACCCGGTTCACGAAGTCGTGGTGGGTGAACCGGCGGACGTCCTTGTCGGAGAGCCGCGGGTACGGGGCGAAGAAGCGGAAGTACTTGGACTGGTCCGAGACCTGCTCGTAGAACTCCACCAGCCGCCCGGCGTCGCCGGGGGTGATCGGCCGGATCCGGGCCGTACCGCCGTCGCGCAGCAGGACGTCGGCTTCCCAGTGCTGCGGATAGTCGGGTTGCGCGGGGTTCGCCACCGCCGGGTCTTCCACAATCGTCAGGTTATCCGGCGGCGGGCCGAATGGCGCCGGGCGCGTGCCCACGGCAGGGTGGACACGGCCACTGGCCGGGCCTTATGCCCCGAAAAGAAACAATCACAAGTCCCGAACGCGACGCCTCCCAGGGGTTGTCTGCGTGCAACACTGGTCTAGACAACACGGTCGTTTCCCCCGCTCCCCCGAGCACGGCCGTGACCAGCTTCACCGGAAAGGCACGTCTCATGGCCGAGCGCCGCGTCACCATCGGTTGGGCCGAGGGCCTGCACGCCCGTCCCGCCTCCGTCTTCGTCCGGGCCGTCACGGCCACCGGCGTGCCGATCACCATCGCCAAGCCGGGCGGCAACCCCGTCAACGCCGCCTCCATGCTCGGCCTGCTCGCCCTCGGTGCCCAGGGCGGCGAGGAGGTCATCCTGGCCTCCGACGCCCCCAACGCCGACGAGGCCCTCGACCGCCTCGCCAAGCTCGTCGCCGAAGGCCTCGACGAGCTCCCGGCCGCGGCCTGAGCCCTCGCAACCGCCCGATCGGGGTGTCGCCACATCGTGGCGGCACCCCGATCTGCTGTCCGCGGGACTCGCGGCCCGCTCAGCCCTTGACGCAGATCACCTGCTTGAGGTGCGCGACCACCTCGACCAGGTCCTTCTGCTGCTCGATGACCTTCTCGATGGACTTGTAGGCGCCCGGGATCTCGTCCACCACGCCGCTGTCCTTGCGGCACTCCACGCCCTTGGTCTGCTCGGCAAGATCGCGCGTGGTGAACCGCTTCTTCGCGGCGGTGCGGCTCATCTTCCGGCCGGCGCCGTGCGAGGCGGAGTTGAACGACGCCGCGTTGCCCAGACCGCGGACGATGTAGGAACCCGTCCCCATCGAACCCGGGATGATCCCGTAGTCGCCGGATCCGGCCCGGATCGCGCCCTTACGGGTCACCAGCAGATCGACGCCGTCGTACCGCTCCTCCGCCACGTAGTTGTGGTGGCAGCTGATCACCTCGTCGAAGGTGACCTGCGCCTTGGCGAACTCACCTCGGACGACGCCCTGGAAGAGCGCCATCATCAGGGCCCGGTTGTGCTTCGCGTACTCCTGCGCCCAGAAGAGGTCCTGGCGGTAGTCGGCCATCTCCGGGGTCTTCGCGAGGAAGACCGCCAGGTCCCGGTCGACCAGGCCCTGGTTGTGCGGCAGCGAGCGGGCGACCCCCATGTGGTGCTCCGCCAGTTCCTTGCCGATGTTGCGGGAGCCGGAGTGCAGCATCAGCCAGACCGCGCCAGTCGTATCAACGCACACTTCGATGAAGTGATTTCCTCCGCCGAGCGTCGCCATCTGCTGCATCGCCCGCTCGCGGCGCCACTTGACGTCCTCCGCGATGTCGTCGAAGCGCTGCCAGAAGTCGTCCCAGCCCGCCGCGCGGAAGCCGTGCAGCTTGGTCGGGTCGACCGGGTCGGTGTGGAGGCCTCGGCCGACCGGGATGGCCTGCTCGATCTTGGAACGCAGGCCGGAGAGGTCGTCCGGGAGGTCCTTGGCGGTGAGGGAGGTCTTCACCGCGCTCATGCCGCAGCCGATGTCGACGCCGACGGCCGCCGGGCAGACCGCGCCCTTCATGGCGATGACGGAGCCGACGGTCGCGCCCTTGCCCAGGTGGACGTCGGGCATCACGGCGAGGCCGTGCAGCCAGGGCAGGGAGCTGATGTTGCGCAGCTGCTGCATGGCCGCGCCCTCGACCGTCGCCGGGTCGGTCCACATCCGGATCGGGACCCGGATGCCGGGTACTTCGGTGTACGTCATGGTTGAACGACCTCCAGCGGTCGGGGAGTTCGGAAGAAATGCTGCCGCGCGAAAGAGAATCCCGGCGCGGCTCGGGGAAGTTCGGGAGGGGCTGCGCTCAGGCAGCCGGAGCGGAGCAGGGGAGGAACGGCCTTGGGGAGCGTCGTCGTATGGTTCGCTCGACCCGCATGGTGACCGCCTCCCTTCGCTGTGTCCGCAGTTCGCACGCTCTGTGCGTCGGGGAACATCTATCCACGGAACGGGACGGGCCCGCAACGGATTTAAAGACGCGTCCGGCCCGGCGGAGCGGGTGCTCCACCGGGCCGGGTACGACGGCTCACGGCGTCAGCTGACGACGGTGACCTCGCCGATGCCGAGCGCCCGCACGTCCGCCTCGATCGCGGCGGCGTCGCCGACCAGCACGGTGACCAGGCGGTCCGGCGGGAAGGCCGCGACCACGGCCTCGGTGGCCGCGGCGGTGGGCAGTTCGGCCAGCTGGCGGTAGACCTCGGCCTGGTAGTCGTCGGCGAGGTACTGCTCGACCTGGTCGGCCAGGGTGCCGGCGACCGAGCCCGCGGTCTCGTACTTCAGCGGCGCGACGCCGACCAGGAACTGCACGGCCTCGTCGCGCTCGGCGTCGGTGAGGCCCTCGGCGGCGAGGGTGCGCAGGATGGTCCAGGTGTCGGCGAGCGCGGGGGCGGTGGAGGCGGTGTCCACCGAGCCGCTGATGGCGAGCAGCGAGCGGCCGGTGCCGTCGGCGGCGGAGCGCAGCGGCTGGGCGAAGGCCCGGACGCCGTAGGTGTAGCCCTTCTCCTCGCGCAGGACGCGGTCGAGGCGGGAGGTGAGGGTGCCGCCGAGGCAGTAGGTGCCGAGGATCTGGGCGGCCCAGACCGGGTCGTGGCGGTCGGGGCCGATCCGGCCGATCAGCAGCTGGGTCTGGACGGAGCCGGGGCGGTCGACGATGAGGACGCGGCCGTGGTCGTCGCCGGTGACGGGGGCGTGGACGGAGGGCTCGGCGGTGCTGCCGGTCCAGGTGCCGAGGGTGCTCTCCAGCAGGGCGGGCAGGTCGACGCCGGTGAGGTCGCCGACCACCACGACGGTGGTGGTCGCGGGCCGCACGTGGGCGTTGTAGAAGGCCTTGACGGCGGCCCGGTCGATCGACTTGACGGTGTCGGCGGTGCCGCTGCGGGGCCGGGAGAGGCGGTCCGCGGCGTCGAAGAGCTCGGCGTAGAGGGCCTTGGCGGCGCGCCGGGCGGGGTTGGCCTGCTCGTGGACGATCTCGTCGAGCCGGTTGGCGACCAGGCGCTCGATCTCCTCCGCGGGCAGGGCGGGGGCGCGCAGGGCGTCGGCGAGCAGGGTGAGGCCGCGCTGCAGCCGGGAGGCGGGGACCTCCAGGGCGACCCGGATGCACGGGTGGTCGGCGTGGGCGTCCAGGGTGGCCCCGGCCCGCTCCAGCTCGCCGGCGAACTCCTCGGCGGTGAGGGTGTCGGTGCCCTCGTTGAGGGCGCGGGCGAGGATCGCGGCGATGCCGTCGAGGCCCTCGGGTTCGGCGGCGAGCGGGGCGTCGAGGAGGACCTCGACGGCGACCAGCTGCTGGCCGGGCCGGTGGCAGTGCAGCACCGTGATGCCGTTGCCGAGGGCGGCGCGCTCGGGGGCGGGGAAGGCCCACGGGCCGGGGGTGCCGGGCTGGGGCTGGGGGTGGAAGGTCATCGCGGGGACGTAGTCGGTGCTCATACGGCGGCACCCTCCTCTTCGGAAGCGGCGTCGGAAGCGGCGGCGGTCGGCTCGTAGACGAGGACGGCCCGGTTGTCGGGGTGGAGCCGGGCCTTGGCGACGGCCTGGACCTCCTCGGCGGTGACGTCGAGGACCTTGGGGAGGGCGTCGTTCAGCAGCTTGGGGTCGCCGAACAGGACGGCGTAGCGGCAGAGTTCGTCCGCGCGGCCGGCGACGGTGGTGAGCCGGTCGAGCCACTCGCGCTCGATCTGGGCCTGGGCGCGCTCGAGCTCCTCGGGGGTGGGGCCCTCGGCGGCGAAGCGGGCGAGTTCCTCGTCGACGGCGGCGTCGATCTGCGCGATGGTGGCGTCGCCGGAGGTCTTGACGTCGAGCCAGCCGAGGCTGGGGGCGCCGGCCAGGCGCAGCAGGCCGAACCCGGCGGCGACGGCGGTGCGGTCGCGGCGGACGAGCCGGTTGTAGAGGCGGCTGGACTCGCCGCTGCCGAGGATGGTGAGCGCGAGGTCGGCGGCGTCGGCCTCCCGGGTGCCGTCGTGCGGCAGGCGGTAGGCGGCCATCAGGGCGCGGGAGGGGACGTCCTCGGCGAGGTTCTGGCGCAGCTCGCGGCCGATGGTGTCGGGGAGTTCGCCGGAGCGCGGCGGCTGCTTGCCGTCGTGGGCGGGGATGGAGCCGAAGTACTTCTCGACCCAGGCGATGGTCTGCTCGGGGTCGATGTCGCCGACCACGGACAGCACCGCGTTGTTGGGCGCGTAGTAGGTGCGGAAGAACGCGCGGGCGTCCTCGAGGGTGGCGGCGTCGAGGTCGGCCATCGAGCCGATCGGGGTGTGGTGGTACGGGTGGCCGTCGGGGTAGGAGAGCGCGGTGAGCTTCTCGAAGGCGGTGCCGTACGGGACGTTGTCGTAGCGCTGGCGGCGCTCGTTCTTGACGACGGCGCGCTGGTTCTCCATGGACGTCTCGTCCAGGGCGGCGAGCAGCGAGCCCATCCGGTCGGCCTCCAGCCAGAGGGCGAGCTCCAGCTGGTGGGCGGGCATGGTCTCGTAGTAGTTGGTGCGCTCGAAGCTGGTGGTGCCGTTGAGCGAGCCGCCGGCGCCCTGGACCAGCTCGAAGTGGCCGTTGTTGGAGACGTTGGCGGAGCCCTGGAACATCAGGTGCTCGAAGAGGTGGGCCAGGCCGGTGCGGCCCTTGACCTCGTGGCGGGAGCCCACGTCGTACCAGAGGCAGACCGCGGCGACCGGGGTGAGGCGGTCCTCGGAGAGGACGACGCGCAGGCCGTTGGCCAGGCGGTGCTCGGTGATGGCGATGCCTCGGCTGGAGGCGGGGGCCGGGTTGGCCATGCGCTCGGGTCCTTCCCGTCGTCGATGTCGGGGTTCGTGTGGCGTCCCCCATTGTGGTGCAACGCGTGGGGGGCGTGTTTGTGTCCGCGCGGAAGTGGCGTTCGCCAGGGGCGGAAGAGGGCCGCTGACCGGGAGTGTCGGCGCGAGGGTCCACAATGGGGGCGCCGTGCCCTGTCGGTCGCGTCCGGTTGACGGTCGCGGCGGCAGGACGGTGCATCAGGACGGCACCGCCCGTTCCGACGCCCGACGGCCGGCCGACCACCGGCCGCCGCCACAGCCAGCGACACGTAAGGGAGCCCCGCCGCGATGGCCCGCCGCAGTTCGCAGACCCCGCCGCCCGGAGACTTCGAGGAGCGGATCCTCGACGTCGACGTCGTGGACGAGATGCAGGGCTCCTTCCTGGAGTACGCCTACTCGGTGATCTACTCGCGTGCGCTGCCCGACGCGCGGGACGGTCTGAAGCCCGTGCACCGCCGGATCCTGTACCAGGCCAACGAGATGGGCCTGCGCCCGGACCGCGCGCACGTGAAGTGCGCCCGCGTGGTGGGCGAGGTGATGGGCCGGCTGCACCCGCACGGCGACCAGTCGATCTACGACTCGGTGGTGCGCATGGCGCAGCCGTTCTCGATGCGGCTGCCGCTGATCGACGGGCACGGCAACTTCGGTTCGCTGGGCAACGACGACCCGCCGGCGGCGATGCGTTACACCGAGTCGCGGCTGACGGCGGCCTCGATGGCGATGGTGGAGTCGATCCACGAGGACACCGTCGACTTCGGTCCGAACTACGACGGCAGCGAGCAGGAGCCGCTGGCGCTGCCGGCCGCGTTCCCGAACCTGCTGGTGAACGGTGCGACGGGCATCGCGGTCGGCATGGCGACCAACATGCCGCCGCACAACCTGTCCGAGGTGGTGGCCGCGGCCCGGCACCTGATCAAGCACCCGACCGCGGACCTGGACACCCTGATGCGGTTCGTGCCCGGTCCGGATCTGCCGACCGGCGGACGGATCGTCGGCCTGTCGGGGATCCGGGACGCGTACGAGTCGGGTCGCGGCACCTTCAAGATCCGGGCGACCACGACGATCGAGAACGTCACGGCGCGCCGCAAGGGCATCGTGGTGACCGAGCTGCCGTACAACGTCGGCCCGGAGAAGGTCATCTCGAAGATCAAGGACCTGGTCAACGCGAAGAAGCTGCAGGGCATCGCGGACGTCAAGGACCTCACCGACCGCGAGCACGGGCTGCGGCTGGTGATCGAGGTGAAGAACGGCTTCGTGCCGGAGGCGCTGCTGGAGCAGCTCTACAAGCTGACGCCGTTGGAGGAGACCTTCGGCATCAACAACGTGGCGCTGGTGGACGGGCAGCCGCTGACGCTGGGCCTGAAGGAGCTGTTGGAGGTCTACGTCGACCACCGCTTCACGGTGGTGCGTCGGCGCAGCGACTTCCGCCGCCGCAAGCGGGAGGAGCGGCTGCACCTGGTCGAGGGTCTGCTGGTGGCCCTGGTCGACATCGACGAGGTCATCGCGATCATCCGGTCGAGTGACAACGCCCAGCAGGCGAAGGAGCGCCTGATGGAGCGCTTCTCGCTGTCGGAGACGCAGACCGGCTACATCCTGGACACCCCGCTGCGCCGACTGACCAGGTTCGACCGGGTGGAGCTGGAGCAGGAGAAGGCGAAGCTGAAGTCGGAGATCGCGGAGCTGACCGAGATCCTGGAATCGGACGCCAAGCTGCGCAGCGTGGTGTCGTCCGAACTGGGCGCGGTGTCCAAGCAGTTCGGGACGGAGCGGCGCACGGTGCTGCTGGAGGCGGGGGCGGCCCCGTCGGCGGCGCTGTCGGTGCCGTTGGAGGTGGCGGACGACCCGTGCCGGGTGCTGCTGTCCTCGACGGGGCTGCTGGCGCGGACGGCGGACGGCGAGCCGTTCGAGCTGTCGGAGAAGCGGGCCAAGCACGACGTGATCGTGTCGGCGGTGCCGGCCACGGCGCGGGCGGACGTGGGTGTGGTGACGTCGGCGGGCCGGGTGCTGCGGCTGCCGGTGATCGACCTGCCTGCGCTGCCGCCGATGCCGTCGCCCACGCTGGCGGGCGGCGCCGCGGTGGGCGAGTTCCTGCGGCTGGAGGCCGGGGAGCGGGTGCTGGCGCTGACCACGCTGGACGAGTCCTCGCCGGGGCTGGCGCTGGGCACGGTGCAGGGCGTGGTGAAGCGGGTGGTGCCGGAGTGGCCGGCGAACAAGGACGAGTTCGAGGTGATCGCCCTCAAGGACGGCGACGAGCTGGTGGGCGCGGTCGAACTGCGCACCGGCGAGGAGGACTTGGTCTTCATCACCTCGGACGCCCAGCTGCTGCGCTACCCGGCGGGGCAGGTCCGTCCGCAGGGTCGTCCGGCGGGCGGCATGGCGGGCGTCAAGCTGGCGGACGGCGCGCGGGTGCTGTCGTTCACGGCGGTGGATCCGGCCGTGGACGCGGTGGTGGTCTCGGTGGCGGGCGCCTCCGGCACCCTGTCCGGTGACGAGCAGTCGTCCTGGAAGGTCACCCCGTTCGAGCAGTACCCCCGCAAGGGCCGGGCGACCGGCGGCGTCCGCTGCCAGCGCTTCCTGCGGGGCGAGGACGCGCTGGCGTTCGCCTGGGCGGGTGCGGCCCCGGCCCGCGCGGCCGGTGCCAAGGGCGCGCCGGTCGACCTGCCGGAGCGTGACCCGCGCCGGGACGGCTCGGGCACCCCGGTGGCGGCGCCGATCGCGGTGGTGGCCGGTCCGGCGTGACGTCCGGCGTGATGTCCGGCCCGGCGTGATTCCTGGCCCGGTGTGATTCCTGGCCCGGCATGATGTCCGGTTCGGCGTGATGCCTGGTCCGGGGGGGCGGGGTGCCTGCGGGTGCCCCGCCCTCCGGCGTGTCCGGGGCCGTCGCGCGGGCTCGTCCGAGGCCCGTTCCCGGCCCCCGGGCCCGCCCGAACGGCTGAGGGTAGCCTTGCCCAAGTGAGCACCTGTGCGACCGCGTCGCGTGAACTTTCGGAGCCGCTGACCGCGACGGCGGCGGTCGCGACCACCTGGCTGCTGCTGGAGCAGAACGGCCCGTGGGGTGCGAAGGCGCTGGCCGAGAGCCACCTCGACACGGCGGTCGGGCGAGCCCTGGAGGCGGCCGCGGCGGGCACCGGCGTACGGGTGGCCCTGATCCGGCGGCCGGGCCGGCACGCGGACTGCCTGCCGACCGCGCGGCACGAGGTGGTCGTGGCCCACACCGTACCGGGCCGCGGCTGGGTGCGCCGGGCCCAGGTCGGGGACCCGGCGGAGCTGCTGGAGCTGGACTTCGCGGCGCTGGGCGTCGGCGACCACACGGGTTTCGGCGTGGAGCACGTCGGCGGCCCGCTGGCCCTGGTGTGCACCAACGGCCGCCGGGACCGCTGCTGCGCGCTGCTGGGCCGTCCGCTCGCGGCGGAGCTGGCGGCGGCCGGGCACAGCGAGGTGTGGGAGGTGACCCACCTGGGCGGGCACCGCTTCTCCCCCACGATGCTGGTGCTGCCGTACGGCTACGCGTACGGGCGGCTGACGCCGGAGAGCGCCAAGGAGGTGCTGGCGGCGACGGCGGCCGGGCACATGGTGCCGGAGTGGTCGCGGGGCTGCTCGGGCTGGGAGCGTCCGGGCCAGGCGGCCGAGCACGCGGTGCGGCTGGCGACCGGCGAGACCGGGGCGGCGGCGCTGACCCTGGTGCAGCGGCCGGACGGCGCGGGCCGCTGGCTGGTGCGGGTGGTGCACCGGGACGGCCGGGCCTGGGAGGTGGACGTGATCGAGTCGGTGAGCGAGCCGCCGCGTCCGGAGAGCTGCGGCAAGGCGGCGGGGACGCCGTCGCGGATGGACGTGCTGTCCGTACGGGGGTTCTGAACACCGCGGCGGCCCCGCGCCCGTGGGGGTGAGCGCGGGACCGACGGGCAGATGGGGTGAGCGCGGGACCGCGACGGACGCCGGACTCAGCCGGCGGCCTTGCCGACGAACTCGGTGGTGTACGTCTTGGCCAGGTCGATCGTCCCCTCCTTGCCCTTGACGTCCGGGTGGAAGGCGGCGAGCACGGCGAGCACGGTCTTGGGCCCGTCGGCCGGCATCACCCCGTCGGTGGTGAACATCGGCAGGGTGGACTTGATCGCCGCCGCGTACTGCTGGGCGCCGCCCTGGGCGTAGTCGGCGGGCATCTTCGCCGCGATCTCCTCCGGGCTGTGGGTGGACATCCACTTGAGGGTCTTCACGAAGGCGGCGGCGAGCTTCTGGGTGGTCTCCTTGTTCTTCTCCACCCACTCGGTGTTCATGTACAGCGACGACGAGGGGTAGAGCCCGCCTAGCGCCTGGCGCGAGCCCTCGGGGGTGCGCATGTCGTAGAGGATCTTGCCGAGGCCCTTGTCGAGGACGGCGGCGACGGTCGGGTCGGTGGTCATCCCGGCGTCGATGCTGCCCTGCTGGAGGGCGGCGATGAAGGTCTGGCCGGCGCCGACCGCGATCGGGCTGAAGTCGCTGACGGAGGCGCCGTTCTTGACCGCGAGGTACTTGGTGAGGAAGTCGGTGGAGGAGCCGATGCTGGTGACGCCGAGCTTCTTGCCCTTGAAGTCGGCGCCGGACTTGATGGCGTCGGCCTGCTTCGCGGAGACGAGTTCGACCTCGCCGGGGGCCTGGGCGAACTGGACCACCGACTCGACGTGCTTGCCCTTGGCCTGGAGGTCGATGGTGTGGTCGTAGAAGCCGACGGCGCCCTGGACGTCACCGGCCAGCAGCGCGGTGGTGGCGTTGACGCCGGCCGGCTCGGTGAGCAGCTCGACGTTGACGCCGGCCTCGGCGAAGTAGCCGAGCTGCTGGGTGAGCATCGCGGGCAGGTAGATGACCTTGTCCAGGCCGCCGACCATGATCTTGACCTTGGGGCCGTCGACCTGCTGCCCGGCCGGGGCGGCGCCGTGGGCCGAGGAGGCGGCGTCGTTGGCGCAGGCGGAGAGCGGGAGGACCAGGGCGGCGGCGAGGACGGCGGCGGCAGCTCTGCCGGTCGGGTGCGGGCGCATCGTGGGGGAGCCTCTCTGTACGTACGGGCAGGTGGGGAGTTCAGCGGCCGTCGCCCGCGTCGGCGGGCTTCCAGCGGAACAGCTTCTTCTCGGCGAAGGTCAACAGCCCCTCGGTGACCAGCGCGACGACCGCGAGGATGGTCATCGCGGCGTACACCCCGGCCGCGTTGAAGGTGCCCTGGGCGGCGGCGACCAGCAGGCCGAGGCCCTTGGTGGCCCCGATGTACTCGCCGACGATCGCGCCGATCAGCGCGAAGCCGAAGCTGACGTGCAGGCTGGTGAAGATCCAGGTGGTGGCGGCGGGGATGACCACCTGGAGGGTGACCTTGCGGTTGTCGGCGCCCAGGATGCGGGCGTTGGCGACCAGGTTGCGGTCCACCTCGCGGGCGCCCTGGAAGGCGTTGAAGAACACCGGGAAGAACACCAGCACCACCGCGGAGGCGACCTTGGAGGCCGGGCCGAGGCCGAACCAGATCAGGAAGATCGGGGCGAGCACGATGCGCGGGATGGCGTTGAGCACCTTGATGTACGGCCCGAACACATCGGCCAGGAACCGGATCCGGCCGAGCGCGATGCCCAGCAGCACACCGCCGACCACGCCGATCACCCAGCCGCTGAGGGCCTCGTACAGGGTGTAGCCGATCTGCTCGCCGAGCGAGCCCTGGGCGGTGCCGTGGGTGATCCACTGCCAGATCTGGTCCCAGATCCTGGACGGCTGCGAGAAGTTGAACGGGTCGATGACCTCGGTGCGGGCGCACAGCTCCCACAGGCCGAGGAAGGCGACCAGCACGCCGAGCCGGGCCGCGTAGACGGTCAGCCTGCGGTTGCGGGCGGCCCGTTCGCGGGCCTCGGTCCTGGTCGTGGCGGCCGGGGGCTTCCCGGCGGCGGTCGAAGCGGTTTCGGACGCGGTCTCAAGCGGCACGACCCGCTCCTCTCTCCCGGGTGATGCGCACCTCTTCGCCGAGCGAGGCCCAGATCTCGCGGTACAGCTCGACGAACCTCGGTTCCAGCCGGACGGCCTCCACGGTGCGCGGCCGTGGCAGGTCGACGGTGAAGATCTCCTTGACGGTGGCCGGCCCGGCCGTCATCACGACGACCCGGTCGGCGAGCGCGATGGCCTCGTCCAGGTCGTGGGTGACGAACACGACCGACGCTGCGTTTCTGGAAGAACCGGTGCCGGCCCACAGCTCCAGCAGCTGGTCGGACATCAGGGCGCGGGTCTGCACGTCCAGCGCCGAGAAGGGCTCGTCCATCAGCAGGATGGCCGGGTCGTTGACGAAGGTCTGGGCGAGCGCGACGCGCTTGCGCATGCCGCCGGACAGCTGGTGCGGGTAGCGGTCCTCGAAGGCGGACAGCCCGACCCGGCCGAGCCAGTCCCGGGCCCGTTCCCTGGCCTCGGCGGCGGGCACGCCGCGGAACCGCGGCCCGGCCATCACGTTGGACAGCACGGTGCGCCAGGGGAAGACGGCGTCCTGCTGGAAGACGAACCCGACCTGGGGGTCGATCCCGCGCACGGGCTCGCCGTACACCCGGACCTCGCCCTCGGTGGGCTCCTCCAGACCGCTGACCAGCGTCAGGGTGGTGGACTTGCCGCAGCCGGTGGGGCCGACGACGGCGACGAACTCGCCCTGGGCGACGGTCAGATCGAGATCGCGGACGGCGGTGTGCAGGGCCCCGGAGGGGGTGCGGAAGCGTTTCGTCGCGCCGGTCAGCTCGATCGCCGGGGTATTGGTCATTGATTCCTCCCGGGTCAGTGCTTGCCCCGGAAAGGTAGAAGCGGCCCCGGCCCCGGCGGGAGCCTTCTCCGCGTAGTGCGACTTCTCCGCATTGAGGGGTGTTCTGCTCGTTTTGCTTCCGCTACAACTGCGGGGACGCGGGCTGACAGAAACACCCCGGAAACATAGGGTGTCCCGACCCCACCCCTGACGGACCCCATCCCTGACGGACCCACCCCTGACGGACCCCGCCCCCGTAGCACCGACGCCACCGAGAGGAGGCCCGGATGAAGCTCCCCCACTGGCCCCGCCGGGTCTTCGCCCAGCTCCTGCTGAGCCAGACCGTCGTCACCGTCGGCGTCACCGCCGTGACCGCCGGGCTGTTCCTGGCCCCGGTCAGCAGCGAACTGGACCACGACGCGATGCAGCGGGCGCTGTCCATCGCCCAGGCCACCGCCACCGACGAGACCATCGCCCGGGCCGCCGACGCCCGGGACGTCGTCACCGCGCAGCGCAACGCCGAGCAGATCCGGCTGGCCACCGGCGCCAGCTTCGTCGTGGTCACCGACCTGGACGGCATCCGGCTGTCGCACACCGACCCCGGCCGGATCGGCCAGCGGGTCAGCACCGACCCGGAGCCCGCGCTCAACGGCCGCAGCGTCACCGCGATCCAGCAGGGCACGCTGGGCCGCACCGCCCGCGGCAAGGTGCCGCTGCGGACGACGGACGGCCGGATCGTCGGCGAGGTGTCCGTCGGCATCAGCGACGACTCGATCCGCCGCCGCCTGCTGAAGATGCTCACCGGCATCCTGCTGTGCGCCGCCGCCGGTCTGGCCGCCGGCACCGTCGCCACCCTGGTGCTGGCCCGCCGGCTCAAGCGCCGCACCCACAACATCGCGCTGGCCGACATCTCCGCGCTGCTGGTCGAGCGGGAGGCGATGCTGCACGGCATCCGCGAGGGCATGGTGGCGCTGGACGAGCGCGGCCGGATCCGGCTGGCCAACGACGAGGCCCTCCGGCTGCTCGGCCTGCCCGAGGACTGCACCGGCCGCCCGATCGCCGAAGTGCTGCCCCCGGGCCGGCTGGCCGACGTGCTGACCGGGCGGATCACCGGCCCCGACCTGCCCGCCGTACGGGACGACCGGGTGCTGGTGGTGAACCGGACGGCCACCAGCGAGGGCGCGGTGGTGACGCTGCGCGACCGCACCGAACTGGAGTCGCTGGTCCGCGAGCTGGACACCACCCGCAGCCTCACCGACGCGCTGCGCGCCCAGGACCACGAGCACGCCAACCGGATGCACACCCTGCTCGGCCTGCTCGAACTCGGCCGCCACGAACAGGCGGTGGCCTTCATCTCGGAGCAGTCCGGCTCGCACGCCGTGGTCGCCGCCCGGATCGCCGAGCAGGTGCGGGACCCGCACGTGGCGGCACTGCTGGCGGGCAAGACGGCGGTGGCCGGCGAGCGCGGGGTGCGGCTGGCGCTGGCCCCGGCCGCCCACCTGCCGGACACGGTGGTGGACGCCCGGGCGCTGGTGACGGTGCTCGGCAACCTGATCGACAACGCGGTGGACGCCCTGGAGGGGGGCGGCCGGGTGGAGGTGACGCTGGCGGCGGCCGGCTCCACCCTGCTGCTGCAGGTCGCGGACAGCGGCCCGGGCGTGCCGGAGGAGCTGCGCCTACGGGTCTTCGAAGAGGGGTGGACCAGCAAGGGCGCGCCCGCGCACCGCCCGCGCGGGCTGGGCCTGGCGATGGTGCGGCGGCTGGTCGAACGGACCGGCGGCCGGATCGTGCTCGACACCGGCCCGCTCGGCGGCGCCCGGTTCACCGTCGAACTGCCCGAGGCCCTGCTCACCGCTCAGCTCGTGGAGGCGTGATGATCGACGTACTCGTGGTGGACGACGACTTCCGGGTCGCGGACGTGCACGCCGCGTACGTGGCCAAGGTGCCGGGCTTCCGGGTCACCGGCACCGCCCACTCGGCCGGCGAGGCGCTGGCCGCGCTGGAGCGCCGCCCGGTGGACCTCCTGCTGCTCGACCACCACCTGCCGGACGAAACCGGCCTGGCGCTGGTCCGCCGGCTGCGGGACCGCCAGGTGGCCTGCGACGTGATGATGGTGACCGCCGCCCGGGACGTCTCCACGGTGCACGCCGCGATGCAGCACGGCGCCCTGCAGTACCTGGTCAAGCCGTTCACCTTCGCCGGACTGCGGGACAAGCTGGTCTCGTACGCGCAGCTGCGGCACGCGCTGGCCGCACCGGCCCGGGAGGCCGGCCAGGACGAGGTGGACCGGCTGTTCGCGACCCTGCGCAGCGCCTGCGCGCCCACCGGCGCCCTGCCGAAGGGCCACTCGGCGCCCACCACCGACCTGGTCCTCGGCGTGCTGCGGCGGGCCGGCCGGCCGCTGTCCGCCCAGGAGGTCGCCGACGCCACCGGACTGAGCCGCTCGACCGCCCAGCGCTACCTCAAGCAACTGGAGCGCGACAGCCGGCTGCGGCTGACCCTGCGCTACGGCGACACCGGCCGCCCGGAACACCGCTACGGACTGGCCGCCCGGGCCTAGACACGGGGGAACCCCGGCGGCCCCTGGCCCGCCGGGGCCCCGACCTCACGGATCAGTACGGCTAGGCCGCGCCCGCACCGGTGAGGGCCCGCACCTCCAGCTCGGCGAATCGGTCCGCGTCGGCGGGCTCGGGCGAGGTGAGCGTCCCGATCCAACCGGCCAGGAAGCCCAGCGGGATGGACACGATGCCGGGGTTCTCCAGCGGGAACCAGTGGAAGTCCACGCCGGGGAACAGCGCCACCTTGGAGCCGGAGACCACCGGCGAGAAGAAGACCAGCACGATCGCCGGGACCAGCCCGCCGTACACCGACCAGACCGCGCCCCGGACGGTGAACCGCGACCAGAACAGGCTGTACAGCAGCACCGGCAGGTTCGAGGAGGCGGCCACCGCGAAGGCCAGGCCGACCAGGAACGCGACGTTCAACTGCTGGGCGTACAGGCTGATCACGATCGCCACCGCGCCGATCCCGACGGCGGCGAACCGGGCGACCACCACCTCCTGCTGCTCGCTGACCTTCTCCGCGGCCCGCTCCCCACCGCGACGGCGCGGGCGCCCGCGCCAGGCGCCGGCCCAGATGTCGTGGGCGAAGGCGGCCGAGGAGGCCAGGGTCAGCCCGGCGACCACGGCGAGGATGGTGGCGAAGGCGATCGCCGAGATCAACGCGAACAGCACCACCCCGCCGGTGCTGCCGTTGCCGCCGCCGAGCACCAGGGCGAGCAGCGGAACGGCGGTGTTCCCGGCCGAGTTGGCGTGCCGCACCTCGGCCGAGCCGATCAGCGCGGTGGCGCCCAGGCCGAGCACGATGGCCATCAGGTAGAAGCCGCCGACCAGGCCGATCGCCCACATCGTGGAGCGGCGGGCGGCCCGGGCGGTGGGCACCGTGTAGAAGCGGGACAGGATGTGCGGCAGGCCGGCGGTGCCGAGCACCAGGGCCAGGCCCAGGCTGAAGAAGTCCAGCCGACTGGTGAAGGTGGCGCCGTACTTGAGCCCGGGTTCGAGGTAGCGGTGCCCGGCGCCGCTGTGCTGGGCGGCCTGGCGCATCAGCTCGAGGAGGTCGCCGTGGAAGCGGACCACCAGCAGCACGGTCAGCAGCACCGAACCCGCGATCAGCAGGACGGCCTTGACGATCTGGATCCAGGTGGTGGCCCGCATCCCGCCGATCGTGACGTAGACGATCATCAGGGCGCCGACCGCGATGATCGTCCAGGTCCGGGCCTGGGCGCTGTTGGTGCCGAGCAGCAGGGCGACCAGCGAGCCGGCGCCGACCATCTGGGCGACCAGGTAGAGCAGGGTCACCACGACGCTGGCGCCACCGGCCGCCGCCCGCACCCGGCGGCGGCGCAGCCGCAGCGCGAGCACGTCGGCGAGGGTGTACCGGCCGGCGTTGCGGACGAGTTCGGCGACCAGCATCAGCACGACCAGCCAGGCCACCAGGAAGCCGATGCTGTAGAGCACGCCGTCGTAGCCGTAGAGGGCGATCAGCCCGGCGACGCCGAGGAAGGAGGCCGCGGAGAGGTAGTCGCCGGAGAGGGCGAAGCCGTTCTGCAACGGGGTGAAGTCACGCCCGCCGGCGTAGAAGTCCTCGGCGGCATTGCCCTGGCGGCCGACCCAGAGGGTGATCCCCAGGGTGACCAGGACGATGACGGCGAACAGCACGATCGCCAGGCCGTGGTGCTGGCCGGTGGGGGCGACGGGGGGCGGGGTGGCGGTGGTCAGCACGCCGGTGGTGGCCGTCATCGCAGCTGGTCCTGGGTGTCCCAGCGCAGGCCCAGGGCGGCGCGGTCGCGCTTGGTCCGGGCGTTGCGGGCGTAGAGCCAGGTGAGCAGGAAGGTCGAGGCGAACTGCAGCAGTCCGAGCAGCCAGGCCACGTTGAGCGGGCCGGCCACCGGGGTGCGCATCACGCCGGGGGCGGCGGCCTCGGCGGCGACGTACATCAGGTACCAGCCGAGGAAGGCCCCGCTGGTCGGGAAGACGAAGCCCCGGTAGCTGCGGCGGATGTCCTGGAAGGCCGCGCTGGCCTGGACGCTCCGGTAGACCTCGGTGCTGTCGGTGGTGCTCACCGGCGCGGTCGGCTCCGGCGGGGCCAGCGGTGCGGCGGCCGACGCGGCGGCCGGGGCCGGCGGCGGCACGACCGGGGGCGCGGCCGGCGGGGCGGCGGGCGCGGCCGCCGGCTCGGGGGCGGCCGACCGGCCCGCGGCCGTACGGGTGGGCACCGGCTGGGCCGGTACGGCCGTTCGGCGGGGCGCGGCAGCCGGCTCGGATGCGGCGGCGGTGGCCGGAGCGGCCCACCAGTCGAATCGCTGCCCCTGTCCGGGACTGCTGGTCTGCTGCTGTGGCACTGCTGCTCCTGGGCCGGGCCGGGCGTTCTGACCCGAACCATCATGGAGGCCCCCGGACACCGTCCCTGACCATCGCAGATACGTTCACTCAATGAGGTGATCGATCATCTGACGGACGCTCATCCGACTACTGCTGCGTACCGGTGATTCCGTGCCGGAAGGCGTACGCGACCGCCTGCGCGCGGTCCCGCACCGCGGTCTTGGCGAACAGGTTGTTGATGTGCGTCTTCACGGTGGCCTGGCTGACGAACAGCCGCTGGGCGATCTCCGCGTTGGAGAGCCCCTCGGCGATCAGCGCGAGCACCTCGGCCTCCCGCACGGTCAGGCCGTCCGGCAGCTCCCCGCTCCGCGCGGCCGACCGCTCCGGGCCCGGCCCGCCCGTCGGCGCGGACTTCGCCGGCGCCTCCGAAAGTCGTTCCAGCAACCGGAGTTGGACCTGCGGCGAGAGCCCGGCCGCCCCCGCACGGACATTCGCGATGGCCTTGGCGATCTCCTCGCCGCCGGCGTCCTTGGTGAGGTAGCCGCGCGCCCCGGCCTGAAGGGCCGGGAACAGCGACTCGTCGTCGGCGTAGGTGGTGAGCACCACGACCTCGGTCTCCGGGTGCGCGGCCCGGATCCGCCGGGTCGCCTCGACACCGTCGACCCGCGGCATCCGCAGATCCATCAGCACCACGTCCGGGTGATGACGCTCCACCAGGGCGACGGCCTCCTCGCCGTCCGCCGCCGCCCCGACCACCTCGATGCCGGGCAGCAGCCCCAGCAGCATCACGATGCCCTCGCGCACCACCGTCTGGTCGTCCGCCACCAGCACCCTGGTGACCCCCGCGTTCATGCGCCCACCTCGCTGCGCCCGGCCGTCGCTTCGCGCACTACGCACCCTCCGATGATGAGCTCGCCGCGCTCGCTCATGCCGGCACCCGCAGCAACACCCGCCACCCTCCGTCCACCGGGCCCGCCAGCAGGGTGCCGCCGAGCAGTTCCGCGCGTTCGCGCATCCCCAGCAGACCGTACCCGCTGCCGCTGCCGGCCAGCTCGGCGGCGGTCGGCTCGCCGGCGGACGGTCCGCGCGGCGCCCGGGTGTTGCGCACCTCCAACTCCACCGCGTCGTCCAGGTAACGCAGTTCGACCGAACAGCGGGCGCCCGGCGCGTGCTTGCGCACGTTGGTCACCGCCTCCTGCGCGGTGCGCCGCACCGCCAGCCCGGCCTCGGCGGCCAGCGGCCGGGGCGTACCGGTGACGGTGATCGGGGCCCGCTCCCGCTCGGCCAGTTCCACCAGGAACTCCCCGACCGGCGTGAACTCCCCGCGCAGCGCGGACAGCGCCTGCCGGGTCTCGGCCAGTCCGTCCTGCGCCATCCGCCGTGCGGCGACGACCCGTTCGCGGATCTGCTCGCGCTCCACCCCGGCGTCCAGCATCAGCCGGGCCGCCTCCAGGTGGACCAGTTGCGCGGAGAGGCTGTGCGCGAGCACGTCGTGGATCTCCCGGGCGATCCTGGCCCGTTCGGCGAGCGCCGCGCTCTCCGCCTCGGCGGCCCGGGCGGCGCGCTCCTGGACCAGCAGCCGACGGGCGGTGCCGCGCGCGTCGATGTCCAGCCGCAGCAGGAAGCCGACCAGGAGGGAACCTCCGAGGGTGGCGGCGACGCTGAGCCAGCTCGCCGGGGAGGCCGCCGTGTACGAGGCCAGCGCGGCCGCCGCGGTGAGCAGCCCGGGCGCGGGCGGCAGCCGGATCAGGGCCGTGACGGCCAGCCCGATCCAGAGGAAGTCGGCCAGCGTGTAGGCCAGCCCCCAGTTGGCGAGCCAGCCGGCGCCGACCACGGCGGCGGACAGCAGGTACGAGGCCGCCCGGCGCTGCTCCCGGCTGGCCCTCAGGTACACCGCGCACAGCGCGACGGCCGCGACCAGCCCGGCCACCGCGGCCGCCACCGCCCAACCGGCGTACTTGCCCTCGGAGAGGGTCGCCCAGCCGACGACGGCCACCAGGACGGTCCGGCCGAACACGGTGAGGACCCGCCGCGGCCGGCTCTCGGCCTCGCGCTCCAGTCCCTCCCGGGACGGCCAGCGGGTCCAGTACCACCCGGCCAAGGGTGCCTCCTCGGTGCTCACGGCGGCGGATCAGTGCAGTACGGCGGTCGCCTGCGCGGGCTCCAGCGTCCGGGCCCTCCAGTTGACCACGAGCGAGCGGACCAGCAGCAGGACCGCCATGCCGAGCATCAGCGAGCTGCCCGCCTGGTGGACGCCCAGGGCCGAGCCGATCGCGTACAGGCCGATCCGGACGGCGACCATCCCGCCCCAGGCGGCCAGGGTGGCCTTGGTGCCCTTGACCAGGACGGCGCCGTCGGCGGCCCGCCAGATCCGGACGGTCCAGCCCCAGACCGAGCCCATCGCGAGCACGGCGACCAGGCCGGCGGCGAGGAGGGTGACGGACAGCACGGTGTGCTGGTGGTCGATGATCTGCGGATCACGCAGCGCGAGCGCGCCCAGGATCAGCGGCAGCAGCCAGAACCGGCGCTCGGTGTCCAGGCGCTGGACGCGCATCTGGCGCGTGACCACCAGGACCGCCACCGCGGCGATCACGAGGAGGTTGGCGAGGGAGGCCATCGGAGTTCTCCGTCCGGGGAGAGGCTTGTGCTGACCTCTCCGACGCTACGGATCCGGCGCTCCCCGCTGATCGGAGCCGGGGTGGACCGCGGGTGGAACCGACGGCGCGAGGGCCCTCCACCCACGGGTGGAGGGCCCTCGTCGGTCCGGGCCGTCAGGCGTCGATGCGGGAGCGGTCCAGGGTGGCCGCCGAGTCCACGATGAACTCCTTGCGCGGGGCGACGTCGTTGCCCATCAGCAGGTCGAAGATCCGCTCGGCCTGCTCCAGGTCGCCCAGGTTGATCCGGCGCAGGGTGCGGTGGCGCGGGTCCATGGTGGTCTCGGCCAGCTGGTCGGCGTCCATCTCGCCCAGACCCTTGTAGCGCTGCACCGGCTCCTTCCAGCGCTGTCCCTTGCGCTGGAACTCCAGCAGGGTGGAGCGCAGCTCGGCGTCGGAGTAGGTGTAGTGGTACTTCTCCTGGCCGCGCTTGGGGCTGGTGAGCTCGATCCGGTGCAGCGGCGGCACGGCGGCGAAGACCCGGCCCTGCTCGACCATCGGCCGCATGTAGCGGTGGAACAGGGTCAGCAGCAGGGTGCGGATGTGCGAGCCGTCGACGTCGGCGTCGGCCATGAAGATGACCCGGCCGTAGCGGGCCTGGTCGATGTCGAAGGTGCGGCCCGAGCCGGCCCCTATCACCTGGATGATCGCGGCACACTCGGCGTTCTTGAGCATGTCGCTCACCGAGGCCTTCTGCACGTTGAGGATCTTGCCGCGGATCGGCAGCAGCGCCTGGAACTCGGAGTTGCGGGCGAGCTTGGCGGTGCCGAGCGCGGAGTCCCCCTCGACGATGAACAGTTCGCTGCGGTCGACGTCGTCGCTGCGGCAGTCGGCCAGCTTGGCGGGCAGCGAGCTGGTCTCCAGCGCGGTCTTCCGGCGCTGGGCCTCCTTGTGCTGCCGGGCGGCCACCCGGGTGCGGGCGGCGGCGACGACCTTCTCCAGCACGGCCCGGGCCTGCTGCTTCTGGTCCTTCTTGGCCGAGGTGAGGAAGGCCTTGAGCTCCTTGGCGACGACGGCCGCGACGATCCGGTTGGCCGCCGAGGTGCCGAGCACCTCCTTGGTCTGGCCCTCGAACTGCGGCTCGGCGAGCCGGACGGTGACCACGGCGGTGAGGCCCTCGGTGGCGTCGTCCTTGGTGATGTCGTCCTCGGCGACCCGCAGCAGCTTGCTGGCGCGCAGCACCTCGTTGACGGTCTTGGCCAGCGAACGCTCGAACCCGGTGACGTGGGTGCCGCCCTTGGGGGTGGCGATGATGTTGACGAAGGAGCGCAGGGTGGTGTCGTAGCCGGTGCCCCAGCGCAGCGCGATGTCCACGCCGAGGTGCCGGGTGACCTCGGTCGGGGTCATGTGGCCGAGGTCGTCCAGGACGGGCACGGTCTCCTTGAAGGTGCCCTCCCCGTGCAGCCGCACCACGTCGCTGACCGGCTTGTCGGGGGCCAGGAATTCGCAGAACTCGGCGATGCCGCCGTCGTAGTGGAAGACCGACTCCTCGACCTTCTCGCTCTCGGTGAGGCGCTCGTCACGCACGACGATGGTCAGGCCGGGGACGAGGAAGGCGGTCTGCCGGGCCCGGCTGTGCAGGTTCTCCAGGGAGAGCTTGGCGTCCTTGAGGAAGATCTGCCGGTCGGCCCAGTAACGGATCCGGGTGCCGGTGCGGGTCTTGGGCACCTTGCGGGTCCTGGTGAGGCCGTTGGCGGGCTCGAAGGGCGCGTCCGGGCTGGCCTCGGTGAAGATGCCGGGGGTGCCGCGGCGGAAGCTGATCGCGTGGGTGTGCCCGCTGCGGTCGACCTCGACGTCCAGCCGGGCGGAGAGCGCGTTGACGACCGAGGCACCGACGCCGTGCAGACCGCCGGAGGCCGCGTACGAGCCACCGCCGAACTTGCCGCCCGCGTGC
Organism: Kitasatospora sp. NPDC030952; assembly: GCF_055571335.1. Lineage (NCBI taxonomy): Bacteria > Bacillati > Actinomycetota > Actinomycetes > Kitasatosporales > Streptomycetaceae > Kitasatospora > Kitasatospora sp. NPDC030952. Next base: position 71,768 of record NZ_JBVIFM010000028.1, on the reverse strand, counting down.
AGCTTGGTCATCACGACCTCGACGCCGGACAGCCCGGTCTTGGGCTCGACGTCGACCGGGATCCCGCGGCCGTTGTCGCGGACCTCCACCGAGGAGTCCGGGTGCAGCAGCACCTCGATGCGGTCGCAGTAGCCGCCCAGCGCCTCGTCGACCGAGTTGTCGATGATCTCCCAGAGGCAGTGCATCAGACCGCGGCTGTCGGTGGAGCCGATGTACATGCCGGGGCGCTTGCGGACGGCCTCCAGACCCTCCAGGACGAGCAGGTGCCGCGCGGTGTAGTTGGAACCGTCGTCGCCGGCCAGCAGCGCGGACGGCACGGTCGTTTCGGCACTCACGCGGCACTCTCCTCGGTGAAGTTCTGTCTCATCGGTCACATCCGGACGCATCCGGACCAACCGCCAGTGCAGCACGCCGCACCGACAGTCGTCGCTCTGTGTGCTCGCAACCCTGCGACGGGTGCACAGCACAGCGGGCCGGCCCGGCGCAGCTTGTACGCGCTGCGCGAACAAGGACCGCACCCGGGCGTGGGCCCCGGGGCGCCATCTCCTCCCGGTACCACCGGTCCTGGCGGACCGTGGGGTCCGGCACAGGCTCCGGAACTGCCGTTATGCAGGCTACCGGGGCCCGGGACGGGGCTTATGCTCCAACCCGGCAGAGGATTATGCTACGCGGACCTCGACCCCGGTCCCGATCGGACGTTCGAGCGATGGGCAGCTCCCGGGATTCGGCACGCATGAACCACCGGCACCCGGGGCACGTCCTCATCAACACAGCAGAATCCTCAGAGAAGAAAAGCCACGAGCGGGAACGTTTTCGGCCTGGTTGGATGTTGACCCTGGTACGACAGCTCGTCGAGCTAGAGAAGAGGCGACGTGACTACTGTTCTGACACCTGCGAGCCCGCTGACCGCGGCTGACCGCTGCGACCGCTGCGGCGCCCAGGCCTACCTGCGCGTCGTACTCGCCAGCGGCGGAGAGCTGCTCTTCTGTGCCCACCACGGCCGGAAGTTCGAGCCGGAGCTCAAGAAGATCGCCGTGGAGATACAGGACGAGAGCGGCCGTCTCACCACCAGCACCACCGTGACGGCCACCGAAGACGAGCGCTGACCCAGGCGCCTCGACAAGCAACCAGCGTCGAGCTGTGTCCGGCCGCGCACCGCGCGCGACCGGGGAGCCGGGTGGAGGACCCTTCGGGGCCGTCCACCCGGCTTCGCTGTTCTCCCCCGTTCTCCCCCGCCCACCCCGACCCACGGGACCGAGAGCGGGGCCGGGCCCGACCGAAGTCGAAACGGCGTCAGAAAGTCACCGCGCCATCACTCGCGGCGACGCCCGGGATGCTCAGAGCGCGGATCGCACCGCGTCCGTGACCGAGGACACCCGGGTGTAGACGCCGGGGTGCCCCGCCTCCGCGCAGCCCGTCCCCCAGGACACCAGCCCGGCCAGCCGGCCGGCCACGATCAGCGGGCCGCCGCTGTCCCCCTGGCAGGCGTCCTTGCCGCCCTTCTCCTCGCCCGCGCAGACCATGCCGCGGGCGTCGAACTTGCCGTCCTGACCGCCCGGGTAGGCGTGCGCACAGGTCTGGTCCGAGACGATCGGCACGTCCACCTCGCGCAGCAGCGGCGAGTAGTCGCCCCGTCCGCTGGTGTCACCCCAGCCGTAGACCTGCGCTCCGGTCCCCGCCGCGTACGGCCCGCTCTCCCCCTGGCCGACCAGCTCGACCACCGGCCGGGACCCCTGGGACTCGGCGAGGGTGAGCACCGCCACGTCGTTCATGTTCGCGGCGAAGTTGTAGTCGGGGTGGATCCAGACCCGCTGGACGGCCACCTCACGACCGGCCGAGCCGCGCATGTCGTCCCGGCCGACGACCACCTTGAGCCCCGGCCGGTCCACCCGGCCCTTGGACTCGTCGTAGAAGCAGTGCGCGGCCGTCACGACCTTGGTCGGGGTCACCAGCGCACCCCCGCAGAACTGGCCGGAGCGCCCGCTGCCGAACTGCTGGCGGCTGGCCAGCGCCACGATCCAGGGGTGGTCGGCGGTGCTCACCGCGCCGCCCCCGACCACCCGGCGCTGCGCCTCGGCCGGACCGGCCACCCCGAGGGCGACCAGCGGCACGGGGACGGCGGCGAGCAGCGCCAGCAGGGCGCCACGCCGCCGACGGCGGCCAGGACGGGCAGCGGCCGGGACGACCCGGCGCGGGACGGAGGTCGGCAGGTCGGCTCGGTCCGGGTCGGTCAGCACCGTGACTCCACAAGGCTCGGCAGCAGGCAACCGGCACAGCGTAGGTGATCAACTACACTGCGCGACCACTTCCCGGCATGCCGCCACCCGGACGAGCGACAAGCGCCACCCGGACGCTGACGCACCGCCCCCGAACAGCCCGAAAGGCCCGGAACCCCACGGGTTCCGGGCCTTCGTCGCGTGCTGCTGCCGGTCGGACCTGGCCGGCCGGCGGACCGATCAGTCCAGGTAGTCGCGCAGCACCTGGGAGCGCGACGGGTGGCGCAGCTTCGACATGGTCTTCGACTCGATCTGGCGGATGCGCTCACGGGTGACCCCGTACACCTTGCCGATCTCGTCGAGCGTCTTCGGCTGGCCGTCGGTCAGACCGAAGCGCATCGAGACCACGCCGGCCTCGCGCTCGGAGAGGGTGTCCAGCACCGAGTGCAGCTGCTCCTGGAGCAGGGTGAAGGAGACCGCGTCGGCCGGGACGACCGCCTCGGAGTCCTCGATCAGGTCACCGAACTCGCTGTCGCCGTCCTCGCCCAGCGGGGTGTGCAGCGAGATCGGCTCACGACCGTACTTCTGGACCTCGATGACCTTCTCGGGGGTCATGTCGAGTTCCTTGGCCAGCTCCTCCGGGGTGGGCTCGCGGCCCAGGTCCTGGAGCATCTGGCGCTGGACGCGGGCCAGCTTGTTGATGACCTCGACCATGTGCACCGGGATGCGGATGGTGCGGGCCTGGTCGGCCATGGCGCGGGTGATCGCCTGACGGATCCACCACGTGGCGTAGGTCGAGAACTTGTAGCCCTTGGTGTAGTCGAACTTCTCGACCGCACGGATCAGACCGAGGTTGCCCTCCTGGATCAGGTCCAGGAACAGCATGCCGCGGCCGGTGTAGCGCTTGGCCAGCGAGACCACCAGGCGGAGGTTGGCCTCCAGCAGGTGGTTCTTGGCCCGGCGGCCGTCCTCGGCGATGATCTCCAGCTCGCGCTTGAGCTTCGGGGCGAGCTTGTCGGCGGCCGAGAGCTTGTCCTCGGCGAACAGGCCGGCCTCGATGCGCTTGGCGAGCTCGACCTCCTGCTCGGCGTTGAGTAGCGGGACCTTGCCGATCTGCTTCAGGTAGTCCTTGACCGGGTCGGCGGTGGCACCGGCGACGGCGACCTGCTGGGCCGGCGCGTCGTCCTCGTCGTCGTCGGAGAGGACGAAGCCCTCCGACTCCTCCTCCGGGGCGCCCTCGGCCTCGGCCTTGTCGCCGGGCAGCGCGGCGTCCTCGAGCAGCTCCTCCTCGCCGAGCAGCTCCTCGTCGCCCTTGCCGCCCTTGCCGGCGGCGGTCTTCTTGGCGGCGGTCTTCTTGGCCGGCGCGGCGGTCTTCTTGGCCGCGGCCTTCTTGGCCGGCGCGGCCTTCTTCGCCGCAACGGCCTTCACCTCGGTGACGACGCTGGTCGTCTCCTCGACGGTGATCTCGGCGGACACGGTGGGGGCGGGCGCCGCGGCGGCGGCCGCGACGGCCGGAGCCGCGACGGGGGCGCCGGGGGCGATCCGCACGGGCGGCTTGGTCGGGGCCGACGAAGCGGCCGGGGTCCGGGTGGTGACAGCCTTGGTGGCGGTGCGCTTGGTGGGGCTCTTGGCAGCAACGCTCTTGCGCTTGGCGCCGGCCGGCTCGGCCGCGCTGACCATGAGGTCCACCCCCTCCTCAATCAGTACCTGGTTGAGGCTGCGCATGACGTTCTTCCACTTGGTGACCGGGATCTGGTCCGCCTCGAACGCCTGGCGCACGTCGTCACCGGCGATCTGCCCCTGGGCCTTGCCCCGCTCGATGAGAGCCAGCAGAGCCGCGGACTCGGCGATCTCGGGGGGAAGCGAACGGGATGTGCTGGCCGACACGAACAACCTCTCGGACGATGAGTGGACTCGAACCCGTACCGGCCGCCCGAGCGGGCGGGGAAGGAGATCGCGCGCTGGACGCGCGGTGTCGATTCCGACCGACTCGGGCTTGAGGACTGGGTTTGCAGGACGGCAGCAGCGCCGCGGACCAACACAGCATTCTGACATGTTGGAGTATTCCGGAGCTGCTCCCGCTCAGGACACATCGCTGCTACTCGTCAAGTGTTACGCATGGCCTTGGTGTCGCGGGTCACACCACTCGGCGCCCGCGGCCCCGGGGCCGTCATCCATCATCGCGCACTCGCGCCGAAGTCGATTGTCATGGGCGGGACATGCTATCGGGACGCCGGGGGCGGGTCCCTCCGTTCCACACCGCACCCATGCGCCTCCCCCACGCAGAGGCCCTCCGGCTGCGCCACACGGTGCGGCCGGAGGGCCCTGGAGGAGCGGGACCGCGCCCGACGCGTCCGCTCGCCGAGAACAGTCCGCTCAGTGCTCCCGGGGGGCGGGGACGGAGGGCTCCATCTCGGGGTGGACGGTGAGCAGCGCCCGCATCGCGGCCTCGCCCGCGGTGCCGTCGCCGGTACCCAGCGCGTCCACCAGCCGGGCGTGCAGGCTGACGGAGGACTCGGAGGGTCGCTCGCACGAGATCGTCGGACCACCCGAGACCTGCAGGGCGCAGGAGATGATGCCGGACAGGTGCTCCAGCATCCGGTTGCCGGCCATCTGCAGGACCAGGCCGTGCAGCTCCGCGTCGGCCCGGGTGTAGGTGGACAGGTCGGCCTGGGCGGCGGCGTGGCCCATGATCTCGACCAGCTCGACCAGCCGCTGCTGGACGTCCTCCCGGCCGTGACCGGCCGCGAGCCGGGCGGCCAGCGGCTCGATCGCCCAGCGGAGCTCGAACAGCTCCCGGCGCTGCTCGTCCCGCTGGGGGCCGAAGGCGCGCCACTCGATGATGTCCGGGTCCAGCAGGTTCCAGTCGCCCACCGGGCGGACCCGGGTGCCGACGTTCGGGCGGGCGCTGACCAGGCCCTTGGCCTCCAGCACGCGCAGCGACTCGCGGACGACCGTCCGGGACACCTCGAAGCGCTGGCCGATCTCCTCGGGCACGAGCGGGCGGTCGGCACCGAGGTCGCCGGAGACGATCATCTGGCCGAGCTGCTGGACCAGCTGGCCGTGCAGACCGCGGCCGCGGCTGCTGGTGGTCTTGCGACCGACCCGGGCGATGTCGGACTCGGCGCCCTCCCAGCGGGGCGCCGGCGGGGTCGGCCGGTCGGCGTACGAGAAGCGGTCCAGATCGCCGGGGCCGTGGATGGGCCCATCGGCGGAACGGGCGGGGGTCATGGTGGGGTGCGCAAGGGTACTCACGCCATCCTTTGTCGGCGATTGGCGGGCGCAGCTTGAGGATTCTCGTGAAAAGCACACGAAAGGGTGATCGACCGTGACTGGATAATTGACTTCTTATCAGGAAGAACCGCTCATTACGGTCACTGCTGGTCGATCTTGGTGCTTCGGGACGGCGTGCGGTCCGCCCGACGGGCCCGGGTGCGCGCGACGGCGGCCTACAGCGAGCGGCGACGGGCCTGGACCAGCAGGGCGGCCAGCAGCAGGGCCGCCGCGGGGGCCGCGACCGCCACCAGCAGCGCCGGATCGGTCAACGCCGCACTCCCGGCCGCCGCCCCACGGGCTCCGCCGTACACCCAGCCGTAGGCCCACTCGATGCCGGACTGGAAGGGCAGCAGCTCCGCCGCCCGGGTCGGCCACGGACGGCCGGTCCGGCGCAGCAGCAGGGCCACTCCGGACTCCAGCAGCGGCGGCAGCGCGCACAGCAGGAGCACCCCGGCGGCGGCGCTGCGGGTCAGCGAGGCGGTCAGCACACCCGTCCAGGCGGCCACCACGGTCAGCAGGACGAAGGCCAGCAGCGCGGCCGGCACCCCGTGCCCGGCCACCAGCCCCAGCGGGGCGAAGGCGCCCGGCAGTTCGGCCGGCCCGCTCAGCCCGACGGCGCCCAGCGCCCCGGACACCCGGTCGGACAGCGCGCCGGGATCCGTCCAGGCCGCCACCGTCACCCCGTCCGGCAGGGCGAGGTGCACGGCCACGGTGTCGAGCAGCACGGTGGCCAGCGCCAGCAGCGCCGCCACCGGACCGACCACCAGCAGCTTGGCCAGCAGCAGCCGCACCCGGCGCGAGTAGGCCACCTGCGAAGCCGCCAGCCCCGGGTGACGCACCTCGTGCCCGTACGAGAGCGCCCCCAGCACGCCGGCGCCGAGCGCCGCGAAGGGCAACGGGATCAGCGGCACGGCGGCGGTCAGCAGCCGCACCCCGGCCGGGGCGGCCAACGGACCGGCCGGGGCCTGGCTCGCCAGGACGGCGGCCACGACCACGTCGCAGAGCAGGACGGCGGAGAGCAGCAGCCAGGTGGAACGCAGGCCGCGCAGGCGGCGCAGCTCGTAGGCCAGGACACGCACGGTTCACTCGCTCCGGTGGTCGTCGGGGTGGGCGGAGGTGGCAGAGGTGGCGGGGGCCTTGCCGGTGGTGACCCGGCCGAGCCGGACGGTGTCGTCGGTGAGCAGGTCGGCGGCGCTCTGGCGGCGGCGCACGGGCTCGGTCCCGGCCTCGCTCTCCGGTCCGGTCCCGGACCGGAGGGGCTCCGTCTCGGTGCGGACCACCTCGGCGCGGGCGGGCGAGGCGGCACCGGGCTGGTCCCGGAAGAGCCGGTCGACGGCGACGGTGGAAGCCGGCTCCGGCTGCGGGGTGGTGACCGCGGCGAGGACGGGCAGGGCGGCCGTCACGGCGGCGACGGGCAGCGCACGGGTGTTCCGGACCGCGTCCTCGCGGGCGCGGCCCTCGGTGGCGGGCTCCGGGACGGTGGGCTCAGGGTGCGCGGGGTCGGGGTGCGCGGCGTCGGGGTGCGCGGGGTCGGCGGCGGTGGCCTGGTGTTGCGGGTCGGTGCCGGGCTGCGCGCCCTCGGGGGCCGCCCCGTGGGCCGATGCGGGTTCCGGCCGGCGGCGGAGGCGGCCGGATCGGCCGGAGGCGACCGGCAGGGCCGCCCGGGGCACCGGCTGCTCGACCACCCGGTCGGCCAGCTCGTGCAGCAGGATCCCGTGCTGGTAGGCGAGTTCACCGATCTCGGTGCGGTCGATGCCCGCCACCGCGAGGCCCGCGCCGCCGTCCCGGCGCACCTCGGCGCCCTGGCTGACCAGCAGGTCGGCCAGCCGCGCCATCTGCGGCCCCCGGACGGCCACTTCGGGGCTGAGCCTGGTCCGGCAGAACTCCGCGACCGGCTGGTCGGCCATCGCGCGACCGTGGTCCAGGGTGACCACCCGGTCCGCGAGTTGGGCGGCCTCCTGCGGGATCCGGGTGGTCACCAGCACCGTTCCGCCCGCGACCGCGAAGGAGCGCAGGAAGGAGTGGAACCACTCGACGTTGCGCGGGGACAGGCCCTCGGTCGGCGCGTCCAGCAGTAGGGTTCCGGGATCACCGAGCAGCGCGGCGGCCAGGGACAGCCGGCGGTGCATGCCTGGCGAGAAGGTCCGCAACCGCTGCCCGGCCACGGCGGCCAGCCGGGTCTGCTCCAGCAGTTCGTCGGCCCGCCGCATGGGGACGCCGACGGCCGCGGCCAGCATCCGCAGGTGCCCGCCTGCCTTGCGCCCCGGGTTCCCGGCCACCGCTGCGGCTCCCTCGCCCGGCCCGGGCAACAGCACCCCGACCTCGCGTTCGGGGCGGCGGATCCGGCGGTAGGGGCGGCCGTCGAAGAGGGTGATGCCCTGGCCGCGTTCGAGTTCGAGCATCAGCCGCAGCGCGGTGGACTTGCCGGCCCCCTCGTCGCCGAGGAGCACGGTGACCATCCCCGGCCGGGCGTCGAAGGTCAGATCGAGTACGGCGGGTGGGGCGCCCTTGCGATGGACCTTGGTCAGTCCGGTGATCTGGATCATCGCTGGCTGCTCCCATGCCCTCGGCCGACCTGCTCGACGCCAGCACATTAGGGGCCAGCACCGCAGATTCCGGGCATTACCGAACCGCCACGGGCCCGCCACCCGCTCGCCTCACCCGATCAGGGGACAATCCGATCCTGCGATTCACGGGCGCCGCCGCTCCGACGGGCCGTCGGCACCACCCGCGTTTCCGGCCAGGTGCCGGGGCCGGCCTATGTCGTCAGGAAAGCCGCGGCGCCCGGCGGGAGCGGCTCGCCGGCGCACTGCTGCTGGAACTCCTCGGCGGCGACCTTGCCCTCCAGGGCGATCTGGGCCAACTGCTCCTGCTCGGCGTCCAGCCTCTCCTGCACGGAGGCGATCGTCGCCGGGTCGCCGTGCGCGGCCTTCAAGGCGGCCAACTGCTTCTCGGTCCTGTCGGTCGTCGTGGTGAGGCTCTTGGAGGCCGCCACCAGCTTCACGAGGCCGTCCCGCTGATTGGCGCACAGGTCATCGGCGTCCATCACAGAGCTCCCAGGGTTCCGGAGGCCTTCGGCCCGGCGACCGAAGCGTCCACCGACACTGTGCGTCGGAGGCGCCCCGTCGGCCTCCGGGCCGGGGCCGTTCGGCGTCCCGTGCGGGCAGGTGTCCGGGGCCGCAGGCCCGGGGCTGCCCGGAGTACTCGGGAGTCGGGGTGTTCAGGAGTCGGGGCGGAGCATGGGCGGGTTGAGGACGGTCGCGTCGCCGGCGGTGAAGAGCTGGGCCGGGCGACCGCCCTGACGGGTGGTCGTGCCGCCGGAGGGCAGCAGGAAGCCGGGGGTGCCGGTGACCTTGCGGTGGAAGTTGCGCGGGTCGAGGGCGACACCCCAGACGGCCTCGTAGACCCGGCGCAGCTCGCCCACGGTGAACTCGGTCGGGCAGAAGGCGGTGGCCAGGGAGGAGTACTCGATCTTGGAACGGGCGCGTTCCACGCCGTCGGCCAGGATCAGGCCGTGATCGAAGGCGAGCGGGACCCCGTCGGTCGGGTTCTCGCCGAGGAGTTCGCTGACCGGGGCCCAGCGGGCGCTGCTGGCGTCGCCGCCGGCCCGGGGGGTGGGGAGGTCCGGGGCGAGCACCAGGTAGGCCACGCTGACCACGCGCATCCGGGGGTCGCGCTGCGGGTGGCCGTAGGTGGCGAGCTGCTCCAGGTGGGCACCGGCCGCGCCGGGGCCCGCCGCCTCGTGGCCGGGGGCGGAGTGGGCGCGCAGCCCGGTCTCCTCGGCCAGCTCGCGGGAGGCCGCCTCGGCCAGGCCCTCATCCGGGCGGACGAAGCCGCCGGGCAGCGCCCAGTATCCCTGGTAGGGCGGCTCACCCCGTCTGACCAGGAGGGCGCAGAGCGAGTGGTCGCGCACCGTCAGAACCACCAGGTCAACCGTGACAGCGAACGGGGGGAAGGCCGACGGATCGTAGCGCGACATGGCGACGATCATAGTCGTCTCTCTGACGATAAGCACAGGCCCGTACGGGAGCGCGCGCCTGTGGTGGCCGTGGCCGCCCGGCACGATTCGCGCACGGGCGATCGGCTCCGGGATGGCCGGGGGGCGGGCAGGGTACCGACAGGCGCTGCCCGGTCCGGCGTCAGCGGGCGACCAGTTGCAGGTCCGCAGAAGCCTCCTCCACCATCGCCACCCCGATCCGGCTCACCCGGACCGAGAAGGGTTCGCCCGCCACCCGCAGGCCGGTCAGTTCGAGTTCGCCGAGCGGGGCGGTGCTGGCCGGGCGGACCAGGACGCGGCCGCCCGGGACGTCCGGCCGGACTCCGGCGAGCGCGAACACCGCGTGAACGGCCCCGGCCGCGGAGACCGCCGCCGGGCGACAGGCCGCGGGGTGCGGCACCGGTGGGCAGCCGGGGATGCGCTGCTCCCCCGCGTACATCTCGGGCAGCCGTGACTCGAAGTGGGCGGACGCGGCGAGCAGGCCCTCCAGCAGGGCGCCGGCCTCGTTCTCGTGGCCGGCCTCGGCGAGGCCGGCGATCGCCAGCGCGGTCTCGTGGATCCGGACCGCGCCACCGCGGTGGCCCAGCGGGTTGAAGCGGGGCGACTTGGCACTGAGGGTCCGCAGGCCCCAGCCGCTGTCCAGCTCGGGCGCGACCAGGCGCTGGGCGAACAGCCGGGTGTGTTCGCGGTCCAGCAGACTCTCGTGCCGCCCGCCGTCGGCGGCGAGCCCGGTGTCGAGCAGGTGCACCAGGGAGGAGGCGACGGCGGGCAGCGGTTGGCCGCCCGGGGCCAGCCCGGCGGCAGGGCGGCCGCCGGAGAGGTCGTCGATCCAGAACCGCTCGCGGAAGCGCCCGCGCAGGTCGGCCGCCCAGCTCCGCCACTCCCCGGCTCCCGGCCTGGCGAAGGCCTCCAGCAGCTCGGCACCGTGCAGAGCGGCCCGGTGGGCCTGCGCCTGGACCTCGACCCGGGCGGCGACCGGGTGGGCGCCGCGGTCCGCGACCGGGCGGCTCAGGTCGGTGACGAAGCCGTCGACCAGGCCCTCCCGCAGGGCGGCCAGCGCCCGCTCGGCGGCCGGGAGCAGTTCGGCGACCTCAGCCCGGGGCAAGCCCCAGCGCCAGGCCTCGGCGAGCACGGTGACGAAAAGCAGGGTGGCCTCGGTGGCCGTGCAGGTGGGCGGCAGTTCGGGGCCGCCGTGCCGCAGGCCGCCGGGCAGCAGGCCCTCGGTGCGACCGGGGGCGGAGGCAAGCTGCTGACGGCGGGCCAGCGCGCGCAGGGTACCGACCGCGAGCCGGGTGCCCAGCGGGAGGGTCAGCCGGGCGGCCCAGAGCGCGTCGGCCGGGGCGAGGCCGAAGCGCCAAGGCGCACCGGAGGCCGGGTAGAGGTCGGTGGGGCGGTCCGGGTCGGCGAACAGCAGCCCGCCGAGGGCGTCCAGGGAACGGTCGACCAGCGGGGCGGCGCGCGGGTCGTCGCTGCGCACCTCCGGTTCCGTCCAGGGCAGCGGGACACCGGTGCCGCGCCCGCCGGGCGGGCGCGGGCCGCTCGGGGCGCTCTCCAGTTCGGCGCGCAGCTCGACCGACCAGCGGGCGCCCGGCTGGACCTCCAAGTCCCAGCGGAGCACCCCGGCCCCCGCCAGGACGGCGTGCGGGGAGGGCTTGGCGCTGACCACGGCGCTGTGCGCCGGACCCGACCAGCGCAGCCCGGCGGACTGCACCTGGCCGGGCAGGTCGGGCGAGCGGTGCCCGGCGGCGATCTCGGCCACCGGGCCGAGGTCGGTGCCCAGGGCGACCTCCAGCGGCAGCCGGGCGGGCCGGGCACCGGTGTTGCGCACCGTGACCGTCTCCACGCCGTCCGCGTGGCGCAGCCGTTCGACGGTGAGCGCCGGGTCCGGGTCGAGGTCGCCGGGGACGCGGACGGAGCCGAGGAAGCGGGCCTGGGCGGTGCTGGTCAGGGTGCCCTGGAGCGGCAGCGGCTCCATGCCGCCGAGCCGTAGCTCCATCCGGGCCAGCACCCGGACCCCGTTGCGGTAAAAGCCGTGCAGGCCGTGGCCGCGCAGCTGGCCGTCCGGGCCGGAGGCGGCCATCGCGGGGGCGTTGACGCAGAGCAGCGCGTGGTGGACGGCGGGGGGCTGGGGGCGCGGCGGGGCCGCGGGCCGTCCGGGGCCGACGGGTGCGCCTGCGGGCCCGGCTGCCGGGACCTGGTCGGGACGGCCGACCGGTCTGGGCGCGCCGACCACGCTCTCGGCCGGCACGGCCTGTAGTGGCCTCATGGCGGTCACCGGACTCTCCTCCCCTCGGCGGTCCGGTGGCCGGTCAGGCCGGTGGGCCGCGAGCATGCTCGATCGCGTGCTGGTGCCTGGCCGGCGGGTCTGTCCCGTCGGCGGTGTGCCGTGCTGGCCGTACCCGGCGGCGGGCCGTGCCATGCGGTGTGCGGTACCGGGCCGGTACCGGCACGCCGCACCTTTCGCGCCGGGCACCTCATCCTGCTCGGCACCTCACGTCGTCAGGTCCGGCGCCCCGGCCTGCCGGTGACGCCCCGCCCGTGACGCCCTGCCCCCGCGGCCCGCGCCCGACGGACCGGCGGTCGTGCCCGGCCTGTCGTGCCCGGCCGGTCGGCGCCGCCTGACGGCCGCCTGGAACCGGGCTGCCGCCGGGCACCGTTCGGGCGCAGGGCCCCCGGGGTGAACGCCGCGAACCGCCGCCAGGTCACGCCCGCCGTCCCCGCCCCTGGTCGCGCTCGGGTCGTCGGGCGGTCGGACCGCCTCCGCCAGGCCGTCACGGAAGGCTTCGCCAGGGCCCTGGCGCCGTCCGGGGCCTGAGCCCGCCTCCGGCACCGCTGAAGCCGGCGCCCAGTCGAGTCGCGATCGGCTGCCCGGCCCGGTGGACGGGGCAATCGAACCGGTGCTCGACCGCCGCCAGGATACGGTGCGGGGGTCGCGGCGCCCGTACCCGGTGACCCCGTGAACCGCGACGCACCCGCTGTGACCAGCAGAGACCGAGGAGTTGCATGTCCACCATCAGCCGGCTGCCCGGGATTGTCACGACCGACCACGTCTTCCAGGTCCCACTCGACCACTCCGCGCCGGAGGGCGAGCAGATCGAGGTGTACGCCCGCGAGGTGGTGGCCTCGGGCCGTGAGCGGGACGACCTGCCCTGGCTGCTCTTCCTCCAGGGCGGGCCCGGCGGCAAGGCCGCCCGCCCGCTGGGCCGGGACACCTGGCTGGATCGCGCCCTGGACGACTACCGGGTGCTGCTGCTGGACCAGCGCGGCACCGGACGGTCCACGCCCGCGACCCGGCAGACCCTCGCCCGGCGCGGCGGCCCGCAGGCGCAGGCGGACTACCTGGCCAACTTCCGCGCGGACTCGATCGTCCGGGACGCCGAGCTGATCCGCCACCGGCTGCTCGGCGCCGACCGGCGCTGGAGCGTGCTCGGCCAGAGCTTCGGCGGCTTCTGCACTCTCACCTACCTCTCCTTCGCTCCCGAGGGCCTGACCGAGGCCTTCATCACCGGCGGTCTCTCCGGCCTCGGCAGTTCCGCCGACGACGTCTACCGCGCCGCCTACCCGCGCGTCGTCCGCAAGAACGAGGACCACTACGCCCGCTTCCCCCAGGACGTCGAGGCCGTGCGGCGGATCGCCGCCCACCTCGCCGACTCCCCCGCCACGCTGCCCGACGGCGGACAGCTCACCGTCGAGGCCTTCCAGGTGCTCGGGATGATGCTCGGCGGCGGCAGCGGCTCCGGGGCCCTGCACTACCTGCTGGAGGAGGCCTGGGTGGAGGGCCCGGCCGGGGCCGAGCTCTCCGACACCTTCCTGGCCGGTGTCCAGGCCAAGCTGTCCTTCGCCGAGGGCCCGCTGTACGCCGTGCTGCACGAGTCGATCTACAGCCAGCGCTCGGTGGACCAGGGTGGCACCGCCTGGTCGGCCGAGCGGGTCCGCAAGGAGTTCCCGCAGTTCGACGCACGGGCGGCGCTGGCGTCCGACGCACCGGTGCTGTTCACCGGGGAGATGATCTACCCCTGGATGTTCGACACCGACCCGGCGCTGCGCCCGCTGAAGGAGACCGCGGACCTGCTCGCCGCCCGCACCGACTGGCCCGACCTCTACGACCCGGCGCGCCTGGCCACCAACACCGTGCCCGTCGTGGCGGCGGTGTACCACGACGACATGTACGTGGACACCGCCGACTCGCTGGAGACCGCCCGCGCGGTGCGCGGCCTGCGGGTCTGGATCACCAACGAGTGGGAGCACGACGGCCTGCGGGTCAGCGGCGGCAAGGTGCTGGACCGGCTGCTCAAGATGGCGCACGGCGAGGCGTAGCGGCCTTCCGGCCGGTGGGGCGGCGAGTGGCTCAGTGCGCACGGTGGGACCCCCTCGCCGCCTGCCGACTGCCCCGGCACCGGTGGAGTCCGGTGCCGGACCGGAGGGCGGCCGGGGCGCAGGACCCCGCCCGGCCGAGGCGCACACCCAGAGCGGACCGTGCTCCGGCGACCGGACCGTGCCCGGGGGCCGGGAGCAGGGCGACCGGTCCGGGGTCGCCGGCGTCCGGCTTCGGCTCGCCGGGGTCACCGGGCCCGTCGGCACCGCGGTCGGCCGGGGACGCTCCCGGGGCCGCGGCCTTCCGGCGGCCGCCCCGCCGCCGTCGGCGTGCCCCACCCGCGGGGCGGGGCTGCTCCCCGGGCGAGCCGCCCGGGGCCTGATCGGACCCAGGCGCCGGCCCCGGCTCACCGTCGGTCGCGGGCTTGGGCCCGGCCCCGGGCTGCGAGGTGGCCGTGCGTTCCTCGCGCCGCCGCCGCTGGGCCTCGACCGCGGTCAGCAGCGGCCCGGGCGTCATGCCGTCGTTCATCGACTCGTACAGCAACTCGGCCAGCAGGTAGCCCGGGGAGAGCCGAAGGACGTGACCGAGCACCACCCGGGCGGTGGCCGTGTCGCCCGCGACCCAGGAGGCCCAGGCCAGCAAGGTCAGCGGGGCCACCGCACAGCCCTCGTACGGCGGCACGGCGCGCCGGGCGAGGAAGCGCCAGAGCCGCTCGGCGGGCGCGAGCTCGCCGGGGCGGACGTACTCGACGCCGCGGTCCCGGGTGAGGCGGTCCCGGAGGGCGAACAGCAGCCGGGCCGTTCGCTCCTCGTCGAGTTCCCGGGCACCGGCCGCGAACTCGGCGAAGGCCTGCTCCAGCAGATCGAGGCCCTGCTCCCGGGAGACCGCCCCCGCGAGGGGCTCGGCGCGGGCCAGCGCCTCACGCTGCGGGGCGTCCTCCGGCGGGCCGACCGGGGCCAGGCCGCCGACGATCGCCCTCCGGCTGCCGCGCGGCACCAGGCCGGCCACCGTCGCGGCGGCGGCCGCCGGCCCCGGGTCGGGCCCTCGGCGCACCGGGTTGCCCGCCGGATCGCAGCAGCCCTCCCTGCGGCAGAGGAAGGACCACCAGCGGCCGTCCGAGACGCACAGCGACTCCTTGACCGCCACTCCCCTGCGCCCGAAGGCCGCACGCAGGTGGTCGGCGAGCGGCCGCAGGCCCTCCACCGGCGGCGGGGCGTGCGGCGTGTCCGAATCCTGGCAGAGGTAGAGGAGCACTTCGAGCGGCCGGCTGCCGTGCCGCTCGGAGAGGGCGACCAGCAGGGCGGCCGTCTCCTCCGCGGCGGCCGGCCACTCCGCGGACGAGACCGGGATGTCCGCCCGGATGACCCCGCCCTGGTGCAGGTCGGGGCCCTGGAGGCCGACCGCGACGATGCTGTCGTCGGGGTAGAACCCCAGGAAGTAGGGCAACAGTTCGGCCATGTCGGCCGGACCGCGCATAACGACGGGCCGCTGCTCGGAAGCCGGGCCCAGGGACAGGATGACGTGTTCGTTGTTCATCGCGTTCATGGCCGCAACAGTGCGCGCTATCCGATGACGACTCCGGAACTTTCCTTTTTCCTGTGGATAACTCGGCCTCCAAATTTCCGTTCGCTCATTCAGCGCACGCGACACTCGCTCCAGAGAGTGGATTTTGGCGACCGTTCAGCGGATCGACGGATGAAATACACTCCGCCTTCCGCTTCGCCGCCCGGACCGCATTCGCCCCTTGTCGGCGCCATGGGGTTACATCGACGCCATGAAGCAGCCCGACATCCACACCACCGCCACCGCCGACCGCGCCGAGGTCCGGGCGCGGGCCGAGGCCGTCCTGCGCGAGCTCGCCGGCCCCGCCGCCAGCCTGCGCGAGGACCAGTGGACGGCCATCGAGGCCCTCGTGGTCGACCACCGCCGCGCCCTGGTCGTCCAGCGCACCGGCTGGGGGAAGTCCGCGGTCTACTTCATCGCCACCGCACTGCTCCGCGCCCGCGGCGCCGGGCCGACCGTGATCGTCTCCCCCCTGCTCGCCCTGATGCGCAACCAGGTCGAGTCGGCGGCCCGGGCCGGCATCCACGCCCGGACCATCAACTCGGCCAACACCGAGGAGTGGGACGAGGTCCAGGCCGAGGTCGCCGCCGGGAAGGTCGACGTCCTGCTGGTCAGCCCCGAGCGGCTGAACAACCCGGACTTCCGCGACCAGGTGCTGCCCAAGCTGGCCGCCTCCACCGGCCTGCTGGTGGTCGACGAGGCCCACTGCATCTCCGACTGGGGCCACGACTTCCGCCCCGACTACCGCCGGCTGCGCACTATGCTCGCCGACCTGCCGCCGCGTGTCCCGGTACTGGCCACCACCGCCACCGCCAACGCCCGGGTCACCGCGGACGTCGCCGAGCAGCTCGGCACCGGAACCACCGACGAGCACGCCCTGGTGCTGCGCGGTCCACTCGACCGGGAGAGCCTCACCCTGGGCGTGCTCGCCCTGCCCGACCCGGCGCACCGGCTCGCCTGGCTGGCCGACCACCTCGACCGGCTCCCCGGCTCGGGCATCGTCTACACCCTGACGGTGGCCGCCGCCGAGGAGGTGACGGCCTTCCTGCGCGAGCGCGGCTTCCCGGTGGCCTCCTACTCCGGCCGCACCGAGGACGCCGAGCGCCGCACCGCCGAGGCCGACCTGCTGGCCAACCGGGTCAAGGCGCTGGTCGCCACCTCCGCGCTCGGCATGGGCTTCGACAAGCCCGACCTCGGCTTCGTCGTCCACCTGGGCTCGCCCAGTTCGCCGATCGCCTACTACCAGCAGGTCGGCCGGGCCGGGCGCGGCGTGGACCGGGCCGAGGTGCTCCTGCTGCCCGGGCGCGAGGACGAGGCGATCTGGCGCTACTTCGCCTCGCTCGCCTTCCCGCCGGAGGAACAGGTGCGGCGCACCATCGACGCGCTCTCCGAGGCCGGCCGCCCGCTCTCCACCGCCGCCCTGGAGCCCCGGGTGGACCTGCGCCGGGCCCGACTGGAGACCATGCTCAAGGTGCTGGACGTGGACGGCGCCGTCCGCCGGGTCAAGGGCGGCTGGACGGCCACCGGGCAGAGCTGGGCGTACGACACCGCCCGCTACGCCAAGGTCGCCGCCTCCCGGGAGGCGGAACAGCGGGCGATGCGCGACTATGCGGCGGCCACCGGCTGCCGGATGGAGTTCCTGCGCCGCCAGCTGGACGACGAGCAGGCCGTGCCGTGCGGGCGCTGCGACAACTGCGCGGGCCCGCTGCACACCCCGGAGGTCTCCGCCGAGACGCTGGCCGCGGCCCGGGCCGCGCTCGGCCGCCCGGGCGTGAGCTTCGAGCCGCGCCGGCTCTGGCCGACCGGGATGGACGCGCTCGGGGTGCCGCTGAAGGGCCGGATCCCGGCCGGTGAGCAGGCGGAGACCGGCCGGGCGCTCGGCCGGCTGTCCGACATCGGCTGGGGCAATCGGCTGCGCACCCTGCTCGCCGAGCAGGCGCCGGACGTTCCGGTGCCCGGCGAGGCGGTGGACGCGCTGGTGGCGGTGCTGGCCGACTGGGCACGCGGCCCCGGGGGCTGGGCCGGGCCCGCGACGGCGGAGGGCGCCCGGCTGGAGCGGCCGGTCGGCGTGGTGACCATGGCGTCCTCGTCCCGCCCCCAGTTGGTCGGCAGCCTCGGTGCGCGGATCGCCGAGATCGGGCGGCTGCCGCTGCTCGGCCGGATCGAGTACGCGGGCGGGCAGCCCCCGCACGGGGCCCGCAGCAACAGCGCCCAGCGACTGCACTCGCTGGCCGGGGCACTGGTCCTGCCGCCGGAGCTGGAGCAGGCGGTGGCGGTGGCCGGCGGGCCGGTGCTGCTGGTGGACGACCTCGTGGACTCGGGGTGGACGGTCACCGTGGCGGCCCGGCTGCTGCGCCGGGCGGGAGCCGGCGCGGTGCTGCCGGTGGTCCTGGCCGTGCAGGGGTGAGCCTGCGGCGGACGGCCGCCGCACCCAGGACCGCCTTCACTCGAATGGCCTAACGGAAAGGAGTCGACAGGGCGATTTCGATCACGCCGCAGATCCGACCCGAGAAAGGAGTGCTCACCATGTCGATGACGGCCCACCATGCCCTTCAGCCAGTGTGGATCAAGGTCGAACGGCAGTTGAACCCCACTCGGGCCGCCGTGGAACATATCCGACAGAACATGGGCTATCGGATGGCGTTCATCATTTCATCGTTGCCGCTCCGGCCCCGTTGCCCCGAGAATTGGGAAGTACCCGAAATCCGGTCCGCTGGACCCGCCCTTCGGCGTACCCAGGCACCCGCCTGCCCGCGGGCCAGGAAGGAGGATCGTGATCAACGGTATCGGCCGAGGTCAGCATCCCCTCTCCGGGAGTTCGGCGCCCAGACGGCTGCTGGACCTGGAGACCTGGACCGCCTCGGGGATCCCGTTGCTGCGCGATCCGCGCGAGTTCGTCCAGGAACTGCACCAGCGCCACCTGCCCCAGCCGGGCACGGTCGTGGTGGCGGTCCTGGACGCGCTCCACCACGTCACCGCCTCGGCCTCGTTCACGCCCTGGCCCCACGACACCGACGGCTGGCTGCACCGGAACGCCCTGCTGGCGCACCTGCGCCGGATCACCCCGCACGACCTGCGACTGCCCGAGCCGAACCGGACTGCCGTGCTGCTGCGCTGCCGTGACGGCGCGCCCGGCTGGACCGAGCAGGACGGCGCCTGGATGTGGGCGCTGAGGGACGCGGCCGGGCTGCACGGACTGCGCTGCGGCTCGTACATCGGGCTCACGCCGACGGGCTGGCAGATCCTCGGGGAAGGAAGAGGCGGACGCAATCCGCACGCGGGTTCATGGGCGGACGGGCCGGTGCACACCGTGACGGAACTGCCGCCGCGGTCGGTGCTCGACGTCCCGCGCGGCCAACGCGCCCGGCAGCAGGCGGCCGAGCAGGCCAAGCGGGTCGACGCTCCCCAGCGCGCCCCGCAGTCCGAGCCGCCGTGGATCCCCGCTCGGGCCACGGCCGTCGAACCGGGCCGCCGCACCGGCACGCGCTGAGCGGCCCCGAACGGCCGTCACGGGCACGGGCGTTCCGACCGGAGCAGGGCCGAACGCGTCGGTCGGCAGCCGCCGACGGACAACGGACCGCGGACGGACCACGGTTGGACTGCGGACGGACTGCGGACGGACTGCGGACGGACTGCGGACGGACTCCGGGCCCGGCACCGTACGGCACCGGACCCGGAGTGAGGACGGCTGTCAGGCCTTGCCCGGGCGTCCCGGTGCGGCGCCGACCGCCCCCGAGGCAGCCGGGCCGGCCTCTCCGCAGACCACCAGCAGGGCGTTCGCGCGGCCGAGCGCCTCGGCGTACGCCTCGGCGGCCCGGGCGGGCGATTTGCCGTTGACCGCCAGGACGACCACCTCACGGCGGACCGGCCTGGTCAGCGCGGCGTCGGCGTAGAACACGTCTCCACCGTCGGCGAGTTGCGCCCAGTAGCGCTCCTCGCCGAAGGAGAGCTCGTGCTGCTGCCAGGGGTGCGGCCCGCCGACGGTCAGCACCAGGATGTCGCCCGGGTTGCGGCCCGAGTCCAGGAGCTGGTCGACCGCGTCGTCGGCGCGGTCCAGTGCCTCGGCCGGGGTGGCGGCGATGTGCTGGACCTCGATCTGCGGTGCGGCGGGGGCCGGGCGGCGCGGTGCCGGACCGGGCTTGGGGATCAGGCGCGGCGGGCCCGGGCGGTCGGCACGCGGCGGTGCCGGTCGCGGCGGCGCCGGACGCGGGCCGGGCACCGGGAGCGATGCGGCGGCGACGGTGGTGGGTGCGGTGGCGGGCGCGCCGCCGTTGGCAGGCGCGTGGAGGGCTTGTGCGTCCGACTCGCGGGGGAAGGGAACGCCGGGGCCCGGGAGGCTCTCGTGAATCTCCGGCTCCTCGGGGAAGACAGGCATACCCGGATATCTATCAAATGCCGGTCGAACGCGCACGGGCACCCCACCCATTGGGCACCGGGCACCCGCGACCCCCACCCGGGGCAATTCCAGACGGACCGTCAGAAACCGAGCGTCAACTGTTCGTCGGCGGACCCCTGCCCGGCGCCGGCGACGTCCCGACCGCGCTTCAGATGGCGCCACTCGGGCAGTGCGTCCAAGTACGCCCAGGAGAGCCGGTGATGCTCGGTGGGGCCGAACTCCTCGAGCGCGGCGCGGTGCACCGGGGACGGATAGCCGGCATTGTCCGCGAAGCCGTATTCCGGGCACGCCTCGCCGAGTTGGGCCATCAGCCCGTCGCGGTGGACCTTGGCGAGCACCGAGGCGGCGGAGACGCAGACGCAGGACTGGTCGCCCTTGATCACCGTGCGCACCCGCCAGGGGCCGCCGAGGTAGTCGTGCTTGCCGTCCAGGATCACCGCGTCGGGCTCGACCGGCAGCGCCTCCAGCGCGCGGACGGCGGCCAGTCGCAGGGCTGCCGTCATGCCGAGCTCGTCGCACTCCTGCGACGAGGCGTGACCGAGCGCGTACGCGGTGACCCACTCGGCGAGCACCGGCGCGAGGGCCTCCCGGCGCAGCACGGTGAGCAGCTTGGAGTCGGTGAGCCCCGCCGGCGGCTTGCGCAGGCCGGTGACGGCGGCGCCGACGGTGACCGGCCCGGCCCAGGCGCCGCGGCCCACCTCGTCCAGTCCGACCACGACCTTGGCGCCGGCCCGGCGGAGCGAGCGTTCGACGGAGTGCGTCGGCGGGACGATGGGCATGACGGACTCCGTTCGGCAAAGCAGCCCCGTCGGGCGGAACAGCCCGGTCGGGCGAGGCGGCCCACTCCGCTGGGGGCAGCCTCCAGCCTAAGCCCGCTCACGGGCGCCCCGAAAACACCCCTGCACCGCCCCGAAAACGCCCGACAGCGCCCCGATCCCGACCGGCGCGGACCACCCCGGAGCCACCCTGGAGCCGCCCCGGAGTCGCCCCCTGGCCGCCACCCCGCACCCGCATCGCGCAGACCCCGCGCCCGCCCCGCGCCCACCCCGCGCCCGGCTACGGCTGTCGGATCATCGGCACCAGCACGTCGTCCACCAGCCGGACCGCGAAGTCGGGGGCGAGCCCGCGGTCGCAGACCTTCACCTGGAACATCAGCATCGCCGGGACGACGTCGGCGACCAGCGGGGCGACCGCGTCCGGGCGGACGTCGCCGCGCTCGACGCCGCGGCGGAGGATGTCCAGGACGGTGCCCTGGGTCGGTCCGATCACCCGCCGCACGATGAAGTCCTTGAACACCTCGGCCTGCTGTTGGGAGAGTTCAGCCATCAGCGCGTGCAGGGCGGCGCCCGCGCGGGAGCAGATCGCGTCCGCGAAGAGCTCGATGAGCTGCAGCAACTCGGCTCGGGCGGACCCGAGATCGGGGATGCCGTAGGGGCGTGGGAGAGTGGAGTCCAGGGCGTCGATGACGAGTTCGACCTTGGACGCCCAGCGCCGGTAGAGCGCGGCCTTCCCGGTCCGTGCCGCAGCGGCGACGCCCTCCATCGTCAGTCGCGCGTAACCGCCGGAGGTGAGCTGGTCGAGCGCGGCCTCGAAGATCGCGTTCTCCAACTCCTTCCCCCGACGGCGCACCGGACGCGTCAGCGCCTCCTGGGCCGCCCGCACCGGACAGCAGGGCTCGGCCCCGGCCTTGGTCGGCGCCACCGGGACCACCTCGGGCCCCGCCACCCCGGCGGTGCCCGCAGGCGCCCCCACCCCGGAGGCACGCCCGGACACCCCGGGTTCCATCGGCGCCGGGGGCGGCGGGCTCCCGTCCTCCGCCGTTCGGGCGGCCGTCCGACCGGGCGTCCGGTCCGCCGAAAAGCGCCGCATCAACCGATCCATTGCCACCCTCCTTAAGGAACGCTTGCGTTCACTATCGACCCCAGGATATCGTCCAGCTTAGTGAACGGCACCGTTCCTTCTAAGTCTGCGCCATCGCGCAGCAGCCCGTTCGGGCCAGCGGATCCGCTGCATCCCCGGACGCCCGAGACTCCGAGATCCGAACACCCAAGCACCCAAGCACCCAAGCACGTAGCCAGCAGGGGGCACATTCGTGGCTATCTCCGACACGCTCAGCAAGAACTCACCACCGAAGGGCGGCCAGAGCAGGGGGAAGGGCATCACCCTGGCCGTCATCGCGGCCACCCAGCTCATGGTGGTGCTCGACGCGACCATCGTGAACATCGCGCTGCCGGGCATCAAGGACGCGCTGAACTTCTCCACCACCGACCTGTCCTGGGTCATCAACGCCTACACCCTGACCTTCGGCGGGCTGCTGCTGCTCGGCGGTCGCGCGGGTGACATCCTCGGCCGCCGACGGGTGTTCATCTTCGGCACCCTGCTGTTCGGCCTGGCCTCGCTGCTGGGCGGCTTCGCCCAGGACAGCGGTCTGCTGCTGGCCGCCCGCGCGCTCCAGGGCATCGGTGGCGCGATCTGTTCACCGACCGCCTTCGCCCTGATCGCGACCAACTTCGAAGAGGGGCCGGAACGCAACAAGGCGTTCGGCGTCTTCTCGGCGGTGGCCGGTTCGGGCGCCGCGATCGGTCTGCTGGCCGGTGGCCTGCTCACCGAGTACCTGGACTGGCGTTGGGTGTTCTTCGTCAACGTGCCGATCGCCGTCCTGATCGCGATCGCCGCGCCGCGCTACATCACCGAGTCCGAGCGCCACGCGGGCCGGTTCGACATACCCGGCGCGCTCACCTCGACCCTCGGCCTGGTCGGCCTGGTCTACGGCTTCATCCGGGCCGCCTCGGACGGCTGGTCGGACGGCCTGACGCTCGGTTCCTTCGCGGCCGGCGTGATCCTGCTGGCCGCGTTCGTCGTGATCGAGCGGCGCACCGACCAGCCGATCACCCCGCTGCACCTGTTCGCCGACCGCAACCGCACCGGCGGCCTGGTGATGATGCTCTGCCTGGCCGCGGCCATGTTCGGCATCTTCTTCTACGTGGTCCTGTTCGTGCAGGGACCGCTCGGGTACAGCCCGCTCAAGGCGGGCGTGTCCTTCCTGCCGATCAGCGTGTCGATCATCATCGCCGCTCAGATCGCCTCCGCCCTCCAGGCCAAGTACGGCCCGAAGCCGTTCATGGCGGGCGGCGCGCTGCTGGTCACCATCGGTCTCACCTGGCTGACCCAGATCCACAAGGACAGCGGCTACCTGGACGGCGTGCTCGCGCCCACGGTGATCTTCGGCTTCGGCATGGGTCTGATCTTCGTCCCGGTGATGCTGCTCTCCGTCGCGGGCGTCCCCGGCGAGGAGACCGGCGCCGCGTCCGGCCTGCTCAACTCGATGCAGCAGATCGGCGGTTCGCTCGGCCTGTCGATCCTGACCACGGTCTTCGCACACTACGCCGTGCCCGAGTTCAAGGCGCAGGTGCCCGGCTTCATGAAGGCCGCCTCGCCGGACCAGCTCGCCTACTTCCAGGAGAAGCACGACTTCCCGCCGGGTTCCGACGCCGCCAACTCGGTGCTCGCCCAGGGGATCTCACACGGCTTCATCGTGGGTGCGGCGCTCGCCGGGGTGGCCCTGCTAGTCGCGCTGTTCGTGGTCAAGGCGAAGGCCAGCGACCTGCCGAGCGGCGACAGCGCCGGCATCGCGATGCACTGACCTGACCCGCACCGGGAACCGCCACGGGCCGGCCGGGAGCAGCACGCTCCCGGCCGGCCCGACCCCTTCCCCGACCCCGTACCACCCCGGCCCGTTCCCCGGCCCCGTGCCACCCCGGCCTCGCGCCACCCCGGCCTCGCGCCCCCGCGCACCCCGGCCCCGCGCCACCCCGGCTCCGCAGCACGGCGCTTCCGCTACCGGCTCCCCGCCGGCACCAGGCCTGCCCACTCGCAGGGCCCCCGCCCCGTCCGCGGCCCCTCCACCAGCGGCCGCTCCCGCAGAGCCTGCCAGGCCCCGGCGACCGAGCCGCCGGCCGCGTACCAGGGACGGGTGTCGTGATCCAGGTCGCGCCGGATCAGTTGCAGCGCGCAGGACCGCTGCGGCTCCGGCAGCCGGTCCAGGGCGGGCACCGCGTCCGCCGAGAGGTCGCGGACGTTGCGCAGGTCGATCTGCTGCGACCGCTCGTACCGGGCCACGTTCTGCTCCGCGACCACCGCGTCCGGCCCCATCAGTCCGTACACCGCGACGGTGACCATGCCGCTGAGGACGACGGCGCGCGGCAGCCAGCCGGTGCCGCGGGTGAGCCCCGCGGTGATCAGCAGCAGGAAGACGACGCCCAGCCAGATCTCGACCACCAGCACCCAGAGCCGCAGCCGGGTGAGGCCGGAGGCGTCCACGTAGAACCACATCCGGCCGAGCGCCGAGGCGACCACGACCAGCGTCAGCAGGCAGAGCAGCCCGAGCAGGATCCGCGCCACCCGGCGGTCGGCCGGCGTGGTCCGCGGGGCCCAGCGCCGGGCGACGGCCACCACGACCAGGGTCAGCACGGTGATCACGCTCAGCTGCCAGAAGCCCTGACGGGCGTACGCGGAGCGGCTCATCCCGGTGTTGCGCAGCACGGCGTCCGCGCCACCGAGCACCACCACCGCCTGGATCACCGCGAAGGCGCCGAACATCAGGTTGAGCGCGACCAGGGGCAGCGCCCACTCCAGCCGCCGTCGTTCCCGCCCGCGACGGATCTCCAGGCGGTCCCAGCGGCGCGGGCCGGCCGCGATGTGCGCGAAGCCCAGCGCGGCGAGCGTCCCGAGTCCGCACAGCAGCCCGCGCAGCGGCAGTTGGTGGATGTCGAGGCTGGGGGTGAGCCCGGCCAGCAGGTCCGCCATGGCGGCGTCGGCGTCGGCGAACAGCAGGCCGAAGACGGTCAGCAGGACGGCGGCGACCGCGAGTGCCTTGAGCACCGGGACGATCCGGCCGCGGCCGGGCAGCGACCGGCCCTCCAGTCCCTCCCAGAGCCAGGCCACGCCCGGAATCAGCTGGCAGACCAGGGCTGGCAGCGCCAACAGCACCCCCGACCAGCGTCGACCGCCGTGCAGGGCCAGCGAGGCCAGGCCCAGCGCGCAGCCGGCGGCCAGCAGGGCGGGCCAGCCCGCGTCCCACCGGGCCGGGACGGCGAGCAGGGCGAGCGCCAGCAGGCTCCAGACGACCGTCCAGGGCCGGATCCGGCGGCCGGCGGCACGAGCGACGAGTCCGGCGGTGACGGCGGTGGCGGCGCCGCCGATCAGCAGGTTGGCACCCACCCCGTCGTACAGCAGCCAGGCCGTCAGCAGGCCCGTGAGCAGGGCAAACAGCAGGACCCGGGGGGTGGCCGCCGCGTGCCGCTCGGGGTCGGTGGCGCGCAGCCGGTCTCCGATCGTCGGTCCGGACACCACGGACGGGCCGTACGAGCCGCCGGGCCGGTACCGGCCGGACGACGAACCCTGGCCGGACGGCGCCGACGACGCGGACGGCGCGTACGGCGCATACGGATCCGCCGACGCGTAGGGCGCGTACGGGTCGTCCGACGCGTACGGCTCGTACGGGTCGGCCGACGCCTGCGGGTCGGACGCGGGCGGCGGATCGGTCGGGGCAGGCGTGGACGGGCCTGGCATGGCTCCCCCTCAGTGGTCGGCGGGCATGCGGAAGCCGTCCTCCGGACGGTCCGCGGGCGGGCGTGCTCGACGCCTCGGCCGCTGCCGACTGTAGAGCATTCTGAACAAGTTCAAAAGTCAGTTCTGAACACGTTCAGAAGCCCCTGGCCACCACCCCTCCCCGCCGGGGCCACCGCCCCTCCCGCCGGGGCCACCACCCCTCCCGCCGGGGCCACCACCCCTCCCGCCGGGGCCACCGGCGGGCTACCCCTTGACCGACCCGGCCAGCAGACCCCGGACGAAGTACCGCTGCAGGCTGAAGAAGACGATCAGCGGCACGATGATCGACAGGAACGCCCCGGCCGTGAGCAGCTCCCACCGACCGCCGAGCGAACCGGACAACTGCGCCAGCCGGACCGTCATCGGCGCCACCTCCGGCGTACCGCCGGCGAAGGTGAGGGCGACCAGCAGGTCGTTCCAGACCCACAGGAACTGGAAGATCGCGAACGAGGCCAGCGCAGGGGCGCACAGCGGCAGCACGATCGACCGGAAGATCTTGAAGTGCGAGGCGCCGTCCACCACAGCCGCCTCCATCAGGTCGCGCGGCAGCTGGGCGATGAAGTTGTGCAGCAGGAACACCGCCAGCGGCATCGCGAACATGGTGTGCGCCAGCCAGACCGGTGCGTAGCTCCCCTTCAGGTCCACCGCCGGGATCAGCGTCAGCGAACCCAGGTGGGCGCCGCTGGAGAACAGCCGCAGCAGCGGGATCAGCGCCATCTGGAGCGGCACCACCTGGAGCGCGAACACCGTGAAGAACACCGTGTCGCTCCCCCGGAACCGCACCCAGGCCAGCGCGTACGCCGCCATGGCCGCGAGCACCAGCGGGAAGAGGGTGGCCGGGATGCTGATCGCCAGCGAGTTCACCAGGAAGGGCATCAGGCCGGTGGAGCCGCCGGAGCCGCCCTCGAACAGCACCGCGTGGTAGTTGCCGAGTCCGAAGTCGGGGTGGCGCAGGGCGTTCCACCAGCCGTCGGCGGTCACGTCCTGCTTGGGGCGCAGCGAGGTCACCAGCAGGCCGAGGGTGGGGATCGTCCAGAGCACCGTCACCGCGATCACGAACACCGAGGCCAGCGGGCTGCTGAAGGCCTTCCGGACCGGGTTCCTCCCACCGGGACGACGGCCGACGGCTTTCGCCGCAGCAGTGCTCACCTCAGGAGTCCCCGCCCCGGGAGTGCTCACCTCGGGAGTGCTCCTCTCAGGAGTGCTCACCGCACCTCACGCTCCCTCCGCAGTTGGACGATGTTGTAGGCCACCAGCGGCAGCACCGCGAGGAACAGCAGGACCGCCAGGGCGCCGCCGCGCCCGTCGTTGAACTGCACGAAGGACTGCGAGTACATCTCGTTGGCCAGCACCTGGGTGCCGAAGTTGCCGCCGGTCATGGTGCGGACGATGTCGAAGGCCTTCAGCGTGATGATCATGACGGTGGTCAGGACGACCATCACCGTGGTGCGGATCATCGGCACGGTGACGTGCCAGAACAGCCGCACCCCGGTCGCGCCGTCCAACCGGGCGGCCTCCACCACCTCGTCCGGGATCGCCTTGATCGCCGCCGACAGCACCACCATCGCGAAGCCGGTCTGCACCCAGACCATCACCGCCATCAGCAGGAAGGTGTTCAGCGGCTGGCTGAGCAGCCAGTTCGGCGGGTCGGACCAGCCCACCGCGTGGGCGAGCTGGCTGAGCAGGCCGATCTGCGGCTGGTCGTTCCCGCGCGCCTCGTAGACGAACTTGAAGATGATCGAGGCGCCGACCAACGAGATCGCCATCGGCATGAAGATCAGCGACTTGTACACCGACTGGCCGCGCATCCGGTCCACCAGCAGCGCCAGCACCAGGCCGAGGCCGGTCGCCGCCAGCGGCGCGACCACCAGCCACAGCAGGGTGTTGAGCAGCACCTTCCGCACCGAGTCGGTGGTGAAGGCCCAGCCGAAGTTCTCGCCGCCGACGAAGGTGCTGCCGTCCGCGCTGTGCAGGCTGAGGTAGATCGTGCGGATCAGCGGCGCCACCAGGCCGACCGCCAGCAGCAGGACGGCCGGGCCGAGGAACACCAGGACGGCCAGCGGGCGGGCGAGGCGGCCGCGGGCCCGGCCGGCCACCAGGAAGACCACCAGCAGGATGCCGAGGAAGCCCGCGATCGCGCCGAAGCTGTTGCCGAACTTGACCACCGCATCGCCCCAGGCTCCGACGGCCAGGGAGTCGACGGCCGGCGGGGAGCCGGATACGGGCATGGCTGCACGTCCCTTCGGTTCGTCCAACGGGAAGGCGAGTCAGGAAGGCGAAGCGGGAAGACGAGACGGGGAGGGGAGGCGGGGAGGCGAAAAGGCGAGGTGGGAAGGGGGGTGGGGAAGGGGGGTGGGGAAGGGGGTGGGCGGTGCGGGTGGGTGGCCCCGCACCGCCCTCGGCGGGTGGTCCCGTGGTCCGCCGTACGGCGGGCTACTTCGGCCAGGCGGCGTCGATGTCGCCGGCCACCTTCTGGATCGACTGCCCCTCGGCGAACCAGGCGGTGAGCGACTTCCACTCCTGCCCGGAGCCGACGGCCGCCGGCATCATGTCGGAGGCGTCGAAGCGGAAGGTCGCGCTCGGGTCGGTCAGCGCCTCCGCCGAGAGCTTGTCGATCGGGTCGGTGTACAGGCTCTTGTCCACGCCCTGGTTGGCCGAGACCCAGCCGCTCGCGGTCTTCACCCGGCTGCTCGCCCAGTCCGAGCTGGACAGGTAGTTCTGCACCGCCTGCACCTCGGGCCGGCCGGAGAAGGCGGCCAGGAACTCGCCGCCGCCCTCGACCGGGTTGGCGATCGCCGGGTTGACGGCGGGCAGGTGGAAGGCGAAGACGTCACCGTCCGGGGCGACCTTGGTGCCCTTGGGCCACTGGGCCTCGTAGAAGGAGGCCTGCTGGAGCATCGCGCACTTGCCGGTGAGGATCGGCGCGCCCGCGTCCTGGAAGGTGGTGGTGGCGATCGACTTGACGTCGCCGTAACCGCCGTTCACCCAGGCCGGGTTGAGCATCCAGTCGGCGACGGTCCTCATCGCCGTGGTGATCTTCTCGTCGGAGAACTTCACCTGGTGGCCGACCCACTGGTCGTAGACCTCGCCGCCGTACGTGCCCAGCACCGCCTCCTCCAGCCAGTCGGTGGCCGGCCAGCCGGTCGCCGTGCCGGAGGCGATGCCGCCGCACCAGGGCTTGGGGCCGCCCGCCTTGGCGATCCGGTCGCTGAGCGCCATGAGGTCGGCCCAGGTCTTGGGCACCTGGTAGCCGGCCGCGGTGAAGGCCTTCGGCGAGTACCAGACCAGCGACTTCATGTTGGCGCTCATCGGGGCCGCGTAGAAGGTGCCGTCGACGGAGCCGTAGGTCTTCCAGACCGGGCTCCACTTGTCCTGGTTGGCGACGGTCTGGGCGGGCGGCTTGACCACCTTGCCGCTCTTGACCATCTGCGCCAGCAGGCCCGGCTGCGGGATGATCGCGAAGTCCGGGGCGTTGCCGCCGGCCACCCGGACCGGCAGCTGGGACTCGAAGTCGTTGGAGCCCTCGTAGCTGATCTTGATCCCGGTGCACTTGCCGAACTCGGCCCAGGACTTCTCCAGGTTGTCCGACTCCGGGCTCAGGATCGAGGCGAACATCGTCACCGTGGTGCCCGAATGTCCGGCGTACGGCTGGTACTTGGCGCAGTCGCCGGTCAGCGTCTGGGCCGCTCCACCGCCGTCACCCGAACCGCTGGAGCTGTTCGAGCAGGCCGCGGTCAGGGCCAGCGCTGCCAGCAGGGCGGGCGCGGCCACCAGTCTGCGGCGGTAACTCGTGGACGACGCGGTCGGGTTGAGGGTCAATGCGGTCCTCCTCGCCAGGGCGAGCTGCCTGGGGTGGGCTGAACGACATTGCGCTGTACCGGAGATGGGCGTGCGGAGATCGCTGGACGAGCGGGCGGCCGAACCGATTCGACGACGTTAACGCAGCCGTCCGCCGCCGCCAAGGTCCATGGTCGACCTTCCCGTACCGGTGCCCCGACCGCCGCCTCCGAAACGCCTACCTCGGCCGCCACGAGCCGCGGCCCCGCCCGGAAGCCGGACGGGGCCGCGTACCCGGCGCAC
The DNA here is from genome assembly GCF_055571335.1 of Kitasatospora sp. NPDC030952. Classification (NCBI taxonomy): domain Bacteria; kingdom Bacillati; phylum Actinomycetota; class Actinomycetes; order Kitasatosporales; family Streptomycetaceae; genus Kitasatospora; species Kitasatospora sp. NPDC030952. The sequence continues at coordinate 42,315 of NZ_JBVIFM010000028.1, read as the reverse complement.
CGCCGGAAAGGACGTCACCAGAGCCGGACGGGCAGCTCCAGCAGGCTGTTCACCACCAGCGACGGGCTCGGCCGCAGCTCGCCGTCCGGCACCGCCGGCGACAGCCCGGGGAAGCGCTCGAACAGCGCCGGCAGCGCGATCCCCGCCTCCAGCCGGGCCAGCGGCGAACCCGGGCAGACGTGCGGGCCGTGCCCGAAGGACAGGTGCCGGGTCGGGTCCCGGGTGATGTCGAACAGCTCGGCGGTCGCCCCGTGCTGCAGCGGGTCCCGGCCGATCGCGTTGTACGAGACCAGCACCGGGTCGCCCGCCGGGATCACCAGCTCGCCGACCTCGATGGACTCGGCGGCGAAGCGGAACAGGAAGTTGCTGGTCGGCGGCGTCCAGCGGAGCGACTCCTCGACCACCGCGTCCCAGGAGACCTCGCCCGCCCGCACCAGCTCCAGCTGGTCCGGGTGCGCCAGTAGGGCCCGCACCGCGTTGCCGATCAGGTTGACCGTGGTCTCGTGGCCGGCCGCGATGATCACCCGCAGGGTGGCCGCCGCCTCCGCGTCGGTGAGCGCCCCGCCCTCGGTGTCGGCCGCCAGCAGCACGCTCGCCAGGTCCTCGCCCGGTGCCGAACGGCGCTGCGCCACCAGGCCGTTGACGAAGGCGTTCAGTCCGGCGACGGTCGCCTGGATGCCCTCCGGGTCGGGCTTGATGCCGAAGAACCGCTCGTACAGGTCGCGCAGCAGCCCGTGGTCCGACTCGGGGACGCCCAGCAGCGAGCAGATCACCGTCATCGGCAGCGGGAAGGCGAAGGCCGTCTTGAGGTCGATCTCCGGCTCCCCGGCGGCCAGGGTGTCCAGCAGCGCGTGGGTGATCTCCTCCACCCGCGGGCGCATCAGCTCGACCCGGCGCGGGGTGAAGGCCTGGGCGACCAGCGCCCGCAGCCGGCGGTGCTCGGCGCCGTCCGTGGTCACCATGCTCGGGCCGGGCACCGCCAGGCCGATCAGCGGCCAGGTCTTCGGCACCTCGCCGCGCTGGTAGGCGGCCCACTGCCGGGCGTCCTTCACCAGCCGGGGGTCGGTGAGCAGGTCACGCGCGGCCGCGTGGTGGCTCACCGCCCAGGCGGCCACCCCGCCGGGCAGCACCACCGGCACCGCCGGACCGGCGGCCCGCAGCAGGGCGCCCTCGGCGGCGTTGTCGCGGGCCAGCGGGTCGAGGGCGATCGGGGCCGGGGCAGCGGTCATCGGCGGCAACTCTCCTTGACATGGCGGAACTTCGAACGTTTGTGCACGCCCGGTGGATCTTGGCTGGCCCGCCGAAGATCCGCAAGACGCGTGCCTCAGACCGACCGGCAAATGGTGAGTGGGTGAAGGAGCGGCGTTGGGGTGCGTGCATCGCAAGGCGGAGGAGGGAGCCAATGCAGCGCATTGGCGACCGACGACAACGCGGCGAGGTGCGCTTGTGCCCTGGGGGTACCTCCCGGCCGAAGGCTGGGGGAGCGTCGCGACGCCGCTCACCATTTGCCGGTCGGTCTCAGTGGCCGGGGGTGAACGACACCGGCAGCGCGACCAGCCCGCGCACCCAGGCCGAGGGCCGCCACACCAGCGCGTGCTCGGCCACCGCCAGCCGGAGGTCCGGCAGTCGGTCCAGCAGCACCTCGATCGCCGTGGTGGCGATCACCTCGGCCGCCTCCTGCGCCGGGAACGGACAGCCGTGCTCGCCGTACGAGTAGCTCATGTGCGCCCGGTTCCCCTCGGCCGGGCGGCCGTCGGACTGACGCACCAGCGGATCCCCGTTCGCCCCGGCGAAGCCCAGCAGGACCATGTCTCCGGCGGCGATCCGCTGGCCGCCGAGCGAGGTGTCCTGGGTGGCCCAGCGACCGGCGAAGATCTGGACCGGCGTGTCCTCCCAGAGCGCCTCGTTGAGCGCCTGGCTGATGCTGCGCCGACCGCCGGCCAGCGAGGCGGCGAAGCGCTCGTCGGTGAGCATCAGTCGCAGCGCGTTGGAGATCCAGTACGAGCTCGGCTGGTGGCCGGAGATCAGCAGCACCCGCAGGTCGCGCATGACCTCGTCGTGCTCCAGGCCGGCCGGGTGGGCCAGCATCCGCGAGGCCACGTCCTCACCCGGGAACTCGGCCTTCGTCCGGACCACTTCGAGCATCAGCTCCAGCAGCCGCTGGGCGGCGGCCGGCGCGCCCTGTCCGCCGTCCAGCATGGTGAGCACCGCGTCGACCAGCTCCGGCGCCTGCTCCTCGTCCAGACCGAACACCCGGCAGAGCACCAGCAGCGGCATCAGGTGGGCGTACTCGGCGACCAGATCGGCCTCACCGCGCCCGGCGAATCCGTCGATCAGCCGGTCCGCGATGTCCTCGCTGTGCTTGCGCAGCTCGTACGGGTCGATCCCGGCCAGCGCGTCGGTGACCGCGCGGGACCGTCGGACGTGCTCCTCGCCCTCGGTGTACAGCATCGACGGCACCGGGGCCATCATCGGCTTGAGCGGCCAGTCGGCGGGCAGGGTCTCCCAGGCGTGCCAGCGGCTGGAGTCCCGGCCGAACAGCTGCGGCTGGCCGGTGACCTGCTGCAGCTCGCGGTAGCCGATCACCAGCCAGGCGGGCACCCCACCGGCCAGCTCGACCGGGGCGACCGGGCCGTGGGCGGCGCGCAGCTCGCGGTAGAGCTGGGCCGGGTCGGTCTGGAAGCGCGGCCCGTACAGCGGCGTGGCGCCGGCGTGCGCCGGGCAGCCCGGGGGCGGGGTGGCGGCGGGCTGGGTCACGGGGTGCTCTCCTCGTAGATCGCGTCGGGTGCTCCGGCGAGGGCGGCCGCGGCGGGGTCGGCGACGGGGGCCGGGGTGGCGACAGGGACGGCGGCGGCGGGCTCCGCCAGTTCCGCCAGCTCGGCCGGGTCGGCCCCGGCCAGGGCGGCCAGGTGGTGGACCAGGGTGATCAGCACCCGCTTGCCGGAGTCGCGGTCGCGGGCGTCGCAGTCCACCAGCGGCACCTCCGGCGGCAGGTCCAGGGCCTCCCGGACCTGCTCCAGGGTGTGGCCGGGCTCGCCGAAGTTGTTGCGGGCCACCACGAACGGGGTGCCGTGGTGCTCCAGCCGGTCGATCGCGTACCAGGAGTCCTCCAGCCGCCGGGTGTCCACCAGGACCACCGCGCCCAGGGCGCCGCTGAACAGCCGGTCCCAGAGGAACCAGAAGCGCTCCTGGCCGGGCGCACCGAACAGGTAGAGCACCTGCCGCTCGGACAGGGTGATCCGGCCGAAGTCGAAGGCGACCGTGGTGGAGCGCTTGCCCCAGCTGCCGGCCGGGTCGATGCCCTCCCCCGCCCGGGTCATCACCTCCTCGGTGTTCAGCGGGCGGATCTCGCTGACCGAGCCGACCAGGGTGGTCTTGCCCACCCCGAAGCCGCCGACCACGACGATCTTCAGCGCGTTGTCGGCGGTCGCCCGCAGCGGGGTGCGCGCCGCGGGCCGGACGTCCTGGAGGTCAGAGCCGTTGGAGGCCATGCAGCACCTGCTTCAGCGTGTCGAGATCGGGCAGCCGGGCCTTGTTCGGCGCGAACCTGGGGTGGCGAGCGGTGACCGCCCCGGACTCCAGCAGGTCCCCGAGCAGGATCTTCACCACCGAGATCGGCAGCGACAGCTCCGCCGCCACCTCCACGACGGCGGTCGGTGCCTCGCACATCCCGAGGATCCGGGCGTGCTCCGACTGCATCCCCGGCGCCGGCTGCCGCTCCGCGACGATCAGGGTGACCAGGTCGAAGGCGTTCTCCGGGGCGCGGCTGCGGCCCCCGGTGATGGTGTAGAGGCGGTCCGGGTCGTCGTCCCGGCCCGGCAGCACCGGCCCGGCGTTCATATCCCGGCGCTCTCGCGCGCGGCCCCGTCGGCGTCCGCTTCCGCGTCCCGGGCGGGCGCGCTGAGGTGGATGCCGATCTGCTCGATCAGGCCGTGCATGTTGTGGCCGACCACGCCCACGTCCGCGTCGTCGTCCGTGACCACCGCGAGGTGGGCGCCCTCACCGGCCGCCACGATGCACAGGATGCCGCCGTGGAACTCGGTCATCGACTGCCGCACGCCGCCACTGCCGTCGCCGAACTCGATCGAGGCGCCGTGCGCCAGGCTCTGCAGTCCGGAGGCGATCGCGGACAGCTGGTCGGCCTGGTCGGCGCTCAGCCCGGCGGTGTGGCAGAGCTTCAGGCCGTCGGCGGAGAGCACCAGGGCGTGCCGGGTACCGGGGGTTGCCGCCAGCAGGTTTTCCAACAGCCAGTCGAGGTCGCGGTCGGTGGCGCTGATCATCTATTACCTCCGATGAGTCCCCGGCGCTGACCGGGGAAATACGGGCGTTCTGTCGGCGACGCAGAACGCGGCAGGGCTTGTCAAGTTGCAGCGCCGTCATCGTCGTCGTCTGCTACGTTGCCGGAGTCGGCCTGGGGCGCTGTAACGCTCCGAGTCGGCCTACCGCCGGGCTGGCGGGAGGTCAGGTCTGTGGAGCTGATGTAAGACCGATGGGCGGTACACCGTCCCTTCGCTGGCAAACCCAGGTCGGCAAGCGGCTGTGAAGCAGAAAGCCCGACCCGCGAGGGTTGGAGTCCTCTGGCCTCGTCCGGAGGAGGAAGTCAACAGGAGTCCTTCTCGGTGGCAGATGAGGCATCGGAAGTGACGTCCGTGGTCGGCGGCCCGTCGCTTCTGGTCGGCAGGGCCGCCCTACGGAAGGCCCCGAACCGGGCGGCCGCACCCGCCGCGTCGGTCCGTACGGGCTTCGCGGCCGGAGCCGCCGCCGGGGTGGTGGTGGCCAGCGTCTGGCCGCGGCGGCGCTGCGGCAGGCCGCTGTCGGTCATCCGGGCGGGGACGGCGGGTACGGGCACTGCAGGCACCGGGACGGCGGCGACAGTCGACACAGCGGCCGGCGCATGAGTCGGCGCGGCGGTCACCGCAGCAGCGCTCGGCACCACGGGCGCGGGCGGCAGTGAGGCGGGCGCCGGGCGGGCGGGGGTGAGCGCCGGGCGTACGGACTCCACGGCGGGCGCGGGTGCCTGGGCGGGCGCCGGTGCCGGGGCCGGGGTCGCGTGGGTGACCAGCTGCTGCGGGATCAGCATCACCACGCCGGTGCCACCGCGCGCGGACGGCCGGAAGGAGATCTGCAGCCCGTGCTTGCGCGCCAGCACGCCGACCACCGCGAGGCCCAGCCGGGTGCCGGCGGACAGCGTGGCGAGGTCCAGCGGCTCGGCGGACACCGCGCGTTCGGCCCGGCGCAGCCAACTGTCGCCCAGGCCCAGGCCGCTGTCCTCGACGGTGACCACCAGGCCGGCCGGCACCTCCTCGACGTAGACGTGCACCTCGGCCGGCGGGGCGGAGAAGTTGGTGGCGTTGTCCAGCAGTTCGGCCAGCGCGTGCATCACGCCCTCGGCGGCGAAGCCGGCCACCGCCGCGGTGCTGGCGTTGTGCAGCCGCACCCGCTGGTAGGCGCCGATCCGGCCGAGCGCGCCGCGCAGCACCGACTCCACCGCGATCGGCTTGGCCCACCGGCGGCCGGAACGGGCGCCGGTGAGCACCGCGATGCCGTCCGCCATCCGGCCCGCCTGGGCGGTCGAGTGGTCCAGCCGCAGCAGGTCGCCGAGGACCTCCTCGTCGTGCCGGTGCTGCATCTCGCGCAGTTCCGCGTGCATGCTCGTGGCCAGCGCCTGGACCCGGCCGGCGGCGGTCGCGCAGACCGCGAGCGCGGCGGCCCGCAGCCGCTCACCGCGGCCGACCTCCTCACCGACGGCGCGCAGCAGGGCGTACTGGGGGTGCTGGCGGTGCGCGGACAGCGCACTGTCCACGGACGCGCCCCCGCGCAGCTTCTTCACCACCTCGGGCAGCACGCCCTCGGGGATCCGCTCCAGCTCGGCCCGCTCGGCGGCAGCCCGCTCGCGCTCCGCCGCGGCCTCGGCCCGCTCGGCGTCCAGCTCGGCCGCCAGCCGGGCCAGCTCGGCGTGCGCGGCGGTGACGTCGGCCTCGATCCGGGCCTGCTCGGCGCGGGCGGCGTCCCGTTCGGTGAGCGCGGCGGCGGCCCGGTCCAGGGCGGCCGTCTCGGCCTGTCGGGCGGTGCCGGCGGCGACCAGCGCGGCCCGGGTCTCCTCGTGTTGGGCGGCCAAGTCCTCGGTCAGCCGCCGGGCGCGCTCGGCGCCGGTCGCGGCCTGGCCGACCGCGATCAGCCAGAGCACCGCCACGGCTCCCACCGCGAGGGCGGTGAGCGGCTGGTGCGCACCCAGGGCCCGGCCGATGCCGACCGGCGCGGCGACCAGCGCCAGCAGGACGGCGGCCCCGGTCAGGGCGACGGTGCGCGGCGCGGGGCGGCGGCGCGGCCGACCGTCGGGGCTGGTGGCTTCTCTCATCGGTACGGTCCTCGGCAACGTCGGCGGGCGGCGGCGCGGGCGGCCGGTCGGCGACGGCTTCGGCCGCCGACAGCTGGTCGGGCGCATACCAGACCGCCCGGCGGCGTCGCGAAACGTCTCCGGGCGGCTGATCGGTTCACGCTTTCGGCCGATCATATCGATTCAGACATTGGCCTCAACCCGCTAGTTGACGGCCAATCTCCTTCATTCACGCCGACTACACCGCACCGCGACACCTTCCACCCCACCCGCACCGCGGGCTCAGGCCAGTCCGGCCTCCACCGCCCGCCACGCCGCGTCGGCGAACCGCCCGACCATCGCCCAGGCTCAAGCGTCAACCCTGGTTGACGACTTCGGCCTACCCGAACCGCCGCGCCAGCGCCTCCTCGAACGTCCCCCGCCCCACCGCCCGCTCCGGCGTCGTCAGCCCGCCCGCCCGCAGGGCCCGGCCGGCCGCCCCCGGGATCCCCAGCGGCAGCAGCACCCGCCGCCGGCCCGCCGCCCGCAGGTAGGCCTCGGCCAGCTCCCGGTACGACCGCACCCGCGGCCCGCCCACCTCCGGGGCCAACCCGGCCGGCTCCCGCCCCACCAGCTCCACGACCGCCGCCGCCACCTCCCGGACCTCCACCGGCTGGATCCGGGCACCGTTCACCACCGGGAACACCGGCAGCCTCGCGCTCAGGTCGAAGGCCTTCAGCACCAGGTCGTGGAACTGCGTCGCCCGCAGCACCGTCCACCCCAGCCCCGACTCCCGCACCACCCGCTCACAGCCGAGCTTCGCCCGGTAGTACGCGATCGGCACCCGGTCGATCCCCACGATCGACACGTACACCAGGTGCCGCACCCCGGCCTGCCGGGCCTCCGCCACCAGCCGCCCGACCGCCGCCACGTCCTTCCTCCCCTGCGTGGTCGCGCAGTCCACGACGGTCTCCACCCCGGCGACCGCCGCCGCGACCCCCGCCCCGGTCACCAGGTCCCCGACCACCCACTCGACCCCGTCACCCGCCGCCCGGGCCCGCCGGCTCAAGGCCCGCACCGCCACCCCGCGCGCCACCAACAGCCGCACCACCTCCCGACCCAGCGTCCCCGTCGCCCCGGTCACGAGCACCGTCCCCATCACCGCACCACTCCTCTCCCGAATCCCGAATCCCGAACCGCCGACACCGGCTACGGACCGGACACCGCCCGCATTCGTGACATCGGCCCCTCCCGGAACGCGCAGAAGCGGGGCGAGGACCGTGAAGTCCTCGCCCCGCTTCAGGGATTCACCTCAGGAGGTGAACACCGGGGTCGTCAGCTGCAGCCGCTGGTGGAGCCGCAGCCCTCGCAGAGGTAGCAGCTGCCGGCGCGGCGCATCTTGGTGCCGCAGGAGAAGCAGAGCGGTGCGTCGGCGTTGAGGCCGAGCTGGATCTCCATCAGCTCCGTGGAGTTGTGGGCCTGCTTCGGGGCCGCCTTGGGCGCCTCGACGGCCGGGGCCGGAGCCGGCTTGGCGGCGGTCACCGGGGCGGACTGGGCGAGCGACTCGGTGTCGATCTCCTCGGCCTCCAGCGGCTCGTAGGAGCCCGTCTCCAGGTGGCGGGTGCGCTCCTCGACGGAGTGGATGCCGAGCGCCGAGCGGGTCTCGAACGGCAGGAAGTCCAGCGCCAGGCGGCGGAAGATGTAGTCGACGATCGACTGGGCCATCCGCACGTCCGGGTCGTCGGTCAGACCGGCCGGCTCGAAGCGCATGTTGGTGAACTTCGAGACGTAGGTCTCCAGCGGCACGCCGTACTGGAGGCCGACGGAGACGGCGATGGAGAAGGCGTCCATCATGCCCGCGAGGGTCGAGCCCTGCTTGGACATCTTCAGGAAGACCTCGCCGAGGCCGTCGTCCGGGTAGGAGTTGGCGGTCATGTAGCCCTCGGCGCCACCGACCGTGAAGGAGGTGGTGATGCCCGGGCGGCCCTTGGGCAGGCGCTTGCGGACGGGGCGGTACTCGACGACCTTCTCGACCACGGCGGCCGGGGCCTCCTCGGCCTTGGCCTCGCCGCCGGACTTCTTCTTGGCCGAGAGCGGCTGGCCGACCTTGCAGTTGTCGCGGTAGATGGCCAATGCCTTCACGCCGAGCTTCCAGGCCTCGAAGTAGATCTCCTCGATCTCCTCCACGGTGGCGCTCTCCGGCATGTTCACGGTCTTGGAGATGGCGCCCGAGATCCACGGCTGGATCGCGGCCATCATCCGCACGTGGCCCATGGCCGAGATGACGCGCTCGCCCATGGCGCAGTCGAACACCTCGTAGTGCTCGGTCTTCAGCCCGGGCGCGTCCACCACGTTGCCGTGCTCGGCGATGTGGGCGACGATCGCCTCGGTCTGCTCGTCCTGGTAGCCGAGGCGCTTGAGGGCGCGCGGCACGGTGCCGTTGACGATCTGCATGGAGCCGCCGCCGACGAGCTTCTTGAACTTGACCAGGGCGAGGTCGGGCTCGACGCCGGTGGTGTCGCAGTCCATCATCAGGCCGATGGTGCCGGTCGGGGCGAGGACGGAGGCCTGGGCGTTGCGGAAGCCGTTCTGCTCGCCGAGGCGCAGCACGTCCTGCCAGGTCTTGTTGGCCTCGAGCCAGACCGGGGCGTCCATGTCCTCGAAGGAGACGGCGTCCAGGGAGGCGTCGGCGTGCTGCTTCATGACCCGCCGGTGGGCGGCGGAGTTGCGGGCGTAGCCGTCGTACGGGCCGACGACACCGGCGAGTTCGGCGCCGCGGCGGTAGGCGGTGCCGGTCATCAGCGAGGTGATGGCGCCGGCCAGGGCGCGGCCGCCCTCGCTGTCGTAGGCGTGGCCGGTGGCCATCAGCAGGGCGCCGAGGTTGGCGTAGCCGATGCCGAGCTGGCGGTAGGCGCGGGTGGTCTCGCCGATCTTCTCGGTCGGGAAGTCGGCGAAGCAGATGGAGATGTCCATCGCGGTGATGACCAGCTCGACGACCTTGGCGAAGGCGGCGGTGTCGAAGGTGTCGTCGTCGCGCAGGAACTTCATCAGGTTCAGCGAGGCCAGGTTGCAGCTGGAGTTGTCCAGGTGCATGTACTCCGAGCACGGGTTGGACGCGTTGATGCGGCCGGACTCGGGGCAGGTGTGCCAGTGGTTGATGGTGGTGTCGTACTGGATTCCGGGGTCGGCGCAGGCCCAGGCGGCCTCGGCCATCTTGCGGAACAGCTTCTTGGCGTCGACGGTCTCGATGACCTCGCCGGTCATCCGGGCGCGCAGGCCGAATTCGGTGCCGTTCTCGACGGCGGTCATGAATTCGTCGTTGACGCGGACGGAGTTGTTGGCGTTCTGGTACTGGACGGACGTGATGTCGTCGCCGCCGAGGTCCATGTCGAAGCCCGCGTCGCGCAGGGCGCGGATCTTCTCCTCCTCCTTCACCTTGGTCTCGATGAAGGCCTCGACGTCCGGGTGGTCGACGTCGAGCACGACCATCTTGGCCGCGCGGCGGGTGGCGCCACCGGACTTGATGGTGCCGGCCGAGGCGTCGGCGCCGCGCATGAAGGAGACCGGGCCGGAGGCGTTGCCGCCGGAGGAGAGCAGCTCCTTGGAGGAGCGGATGCGGGAGAGGTTGAGGCCGGCGCCGGAGCCGCCCTTGAAGATCATGCCCTCTTCCTTGTACCAGTCGAGGATCGACTCCATGGAGTCGTCGACGGACAGGATGAAGCAGGCGCTGACCTGCTGGGGCTGCTTGGTGCCGACGTTGAACCAGACCGGCGAGTTGAAGCTGAACACCTGGTGGAGGAGGGCGTGGGTCAGCTCGTGCTCGAAGATCTCGGCGTCGTCCTTGGTGGCGAAGTAGCCGTGCTTCTCGCCGGCCGCGCGGTAGGTGAGCACCACGCGGTCGATGATCTGCTTGAGGCTCCACTCGCGCTGGGGGGTGCCGACCGCGCCGCGGAAGTACTTGGACGTGACGATGTTGACGGCGTTGACCGACCAGAAGTCGGGGAACTCGACGCCGCGCTGCTCGAAGTTGATCGAGCCGTCGCGCCAGTTGGTCATGACGACGTCACGCCGCTCCCAGCGGACCGCGTCGTACGGGTGCACGCCAGGGGTGGTGTGGATGCGCTCCATCCGGAGACCGCCCTTCGGGGCCTTGGCGCCCTTGGCCGCCGTCTTCTCGGACTTCGACCCGCGCGCGGAACCGCTCGTGGTGTCTGTCACTTCTCGCTCCTCCTCCTGGGCAAACGCCCGTAGTGCCCTGAAAAGTCCGGGCACCGCTGGTTCGTTCTTCCGGTGTGCGGGCAGGCGGGGACCCCGTCCGCTTGCGCACGGTTTGTAGTGTTCCGTGCCCCGTTTTCGGGCACGCGTGGGCCCACGCGGGGCCGGTGTGGTGCTGACGGCCCACGGGGGGCCTGCATGGTGGTTCGGGGGGGCCGCGAGGGCCCGGCACGCCTCCTAGGGCGCGGCGGCGGGAACGGGCACGCAGGTGCCGTCCGCCTCGGGGGCGGGCCGCTCGGCGCGGAGTTCCGCGATGGCGGCCTCGAAGTCTTCGAGTCCGTCGTACGCCTGGTACACGCTGGCGAAGCGCAGGTAGGCGACCACGTCGAGTTCCTTGAGCGGGCCGAGTATGGCCAGCCCGACCTCGTGGGTGGTCAGCTCGGCGTTGCCGCTGGCGCGCACGCACTCCTCGACCCGCTGGCCGAGCTGGGCGAGCGCGTCCTCGGTGACCGGGCGGCCCTGGCAGGCCTTCCGGACGCCGGTGATGACCTTCTGCCGGGAGAAGGGCTCGGTGACGCCGCTGCGCTTGATGACCATCAGCGCGGCCGTCTCCACGGTGGTGAAACGGCGACCGCAGTCCGGGCACTGTCGACGACGGCGAATACAGCTGCCGTCCTCCGTGGTCCGACTGTCGACGACGCGGCTGTCGGAGTGCCGGCAGAAGGGGCAGTGCACCTGGGGATCCCTCCCTGGCAGGACGTGCGGACCTGTTGAGTCTATGCGATGCGCCCCCGGCCTCGGCAAGCTGATCATGCGACGCGACCACTAGTACTGGGCACGGAGAGGACTCTAGCCACTACATCTAGGTCTCAGAGGGAGGCGACACCCCTGGCGTGTCGGCGCCGATTAGACTGCCGGAGGCGACATCCGGTCGAACATTTACTCGATGTACAACAAAGCCTTGATCGAGTCAGCCAACTCCCGAATAATTCACTCGAACGTGTGTTTGGCGCAACCTTTCGATAGGAGGTGCGTTGGGCTGGAAAAGGGGAGAGGACAGCCGTCGAGAGGGGCCGCCGTGAACACCGTCGAAACCAACACCATCCCGGTGCAGGAACACTCCCAGTTCAAGGTGGGGCAGCGCACCACGAATCAGCAGAGCGTGGACATCAGCATGGACCGTAGCGAAGACCACCGCCTCTCCGGGCCGGCCGTTTCCACCACGGGCCGAGTCCCCGACCAGCCGATCGAACACTCCCCCACCATGGACGACACCCACACCTCGCCCGCCCGCTCGATGCCCGGCCGCCCCCCCGGCATCCGGACCGACGAGGCAGGCCTCACCGAGCGCCAGCGCCGGGTGATCGAGGTCATCCGCGACTCCGTCCAGCGCCGCGGCTACCCGCCGTCCATGCGCGAGATCGGCCAGGCCGTCGGCCTGTCCAGCACCTCCTCGGTCGCCCACCAGCTGATGGCCCTGGAGCGCAAGGGCTTCCTCCGCCGGGACCCTCACCGCCCGCGCGCCTACGAGGTCCGCGGCGTCGAGGTGGCCCGCCCCAACACCGCCGAGACGGCCGGGCGCCCCTCCACCTCCTACGTGCCGCTGGTCGGCCGGATCGCCGCCGGTGGCCCGATCCTCGCCGAGCAGACCGTCGAGGACGTCTTCCCGCTGCCCCGCCAGCTGGTCGGTGAGGGCGAGCTGTTCGCCCTCACCGTGCGCGGCGACTCGATGATCGAGGCGGCCATCTGCGACGGCGACTGGGTCACCGTGCGCCGCCAGCCGGTCGCCGAGAACGGCGACATCGTGGCCGCGATGATCGACGGCGAGGCCACCGTCAAGCGGCTCAAGCGCGAGGACGGCCGGATCTGGCTGATGCCGCACAACCCGGCCTACGAGCCCATCAACGGCGACAACGCCACCATCCTGGGCAAGGTCGTCGCGGTCCTGCGCCGCCTCTGACGGCAGCGCCCGGCCGCCACCCACCCGCGGCCGCCACTACAACGGGAAGGGGCTCCACCGCGTCGCGGGGAGCCCCTCCGTCGTTCCACCGGGCCGCAGCCTCGGCTCCCGGGGCCGCAGCCCCCGGACCCTCAGCCCCGCTTCACCACCGGCCGCACCGGCGCCGCCGAGGCGTCGATCGCCGCCAGCGAGCGGCGCACCTGGTTGCGGTCCGTGGTGTACCAGAACTCCGGCATCGAGGACCGGAAGAAGCCCCCGTACCGCTTGGTCTCCACCCGCGGGTCGAGCACCGCCACCACGCCCCGGTCGTCCGCCGCGCGCACCAGCCGGCCCGCGCCCTGCGCCATCAGCAGCGCCGCGTGGGTGGCCGCGACCGCCATGAAGCCGTTCCCGCCGTGCTGTTCGACGTCCTTCTGGCGGGCGCTCATCAGCGGGTCGTCCGGCCGCGGGAAGGGGATCCGGTCCATCACCACCAGCTGGCAGGCCGAGCCGGGCACGTCCACGCCCTGCCAGAGCGAGAGCGTGCCGAACAGGCAGGTGCTCGCGTCCGAGGCGAACTCCCGGATCAACTCACCCAAGGTGTCCTCCCCCTGGAGCAGGATCCGGTGGTCCAGCCGCTTCCGCATCGCCTCGGCGGCCGTCTGGGCGCCGCGCATGGAGGAGAACAGGCCCAGCGTGCGCCCACCGGCCGCCTCGACCAGCTCGGCCAACTCGTCGAGCATGTCCGGCCGTTCGGGGTCGCGCCCGGGGTCGGCGAGGTGCTTGGCGACGTACAGGATGCCCTGCTTGGGGTACTTGAACGGCGAGCCGACGTCGATCCCCCGCCAGTACGGGACGGCGTCCTCTCCGAAACCGGAGCCGGAACCTGCGCCTGCGCCTGCGCCTGACCCGGAGCCGGACCCGGAGCCGGATTCCGGGTTGTCGCCGGCCGTGCGCTCGTCCGGCAGCCTGGTCTCCTTGGGCAGGCCGAGCGAGCCGGCCACCCCGTTGAAGTCGCCGCCGAGCTTGAGGGTGGCCGAGGTGAGCACCACCGAGCGTTCCTTGTACAGGCCCTCGCGCAGCAGCCCGGACACGCTCAGCGGCGCGACCCGCAGCGAGGCGGTACCCAGCCCGTAGCGGTCGCTGCGCTCGATCCAGATCACGTCGTACTCGGAGTCCTCCAGCAGCCGCTCGGCGGTCTCGTGCACCGTCTCGGCGGAGGCCATCGCCTGCTTGCGCACGGCGTCCTCGTCGCTGAGGCCCTTGTCCCTGGTCTCGCCGAGCGAGGTGATCACCTGCCGGGCGGCGTCCCGGATGGCGGTGACGGCGTAGGCCAGGTACTCCGGGAGCTCCTCGACCCGGCCGGGCTGGGCGGTCTCCATCAGGCCGTGGTAGTTCTCGGCGGCGGCCTGCAGCAGGTCGACGGCCTTCTCGTTGGCCAGCCGGGCGGCCCGCTTCACGGCCCGGTTGACGGCGCCGACGGTCAGTTCGGCGGTGGCCGCGCCCGTGACCCGGTTGACCAGCTCGTGCGCCTCGTCCACGATCAGCAGCCCGTGCTCGGGCAGCACCGGCGCGCCCTCGATGGCGTCGATCGCCAGCATCGCGTGGTTGGTGACGACGACGTCGGCGAGCTTGGCGCGCTCCCGGGCCTTCTCCGCGAAGCACTCCTGGCCGTAGGCGCAGCGGGTCGCGCCCAGGCACTCCTTGGAGGTGACCGACAGCTGCGCCCAGGCCTTGTCGGAGACGCCGGGGCTCATGTCGTCGCGGTCGCCGGTCTCGGTCTCGTCGGCCCAGTCGCGCAGCCGGAGCACCTCCTGCCCGAGCTTGCCGGCGGGGCCGCCGAGCGCGTCCACCGGGTCGAACAGGCCCTCGCCCTCGTCGCTCGGGGTGCCCTCGTTGGCCCGGTGCAGGCAGAGGTAGTTGGAGCGGCCCTTGAGCATCGCGTACAGCGGCCGGCGGCGCAGCACCGGGTGCAGTGCCTCGACGGTGCGCGGCAAGTCCCGTTCCACCAGCTGGCGTTGGAGTGCCAGGGTGGCGGTGGCGACCACCACGCGGTCGCCGTGGGCGAGGGCCGGCACCAGGTAGGCGAGGGACTTGCCGGTGCCGGTGCCGGCCTGGACGAGCAGGTGCTCGGCGTGGTCGACGGCGTCGGCGACGGCCTCGGCCATCCGCGCCTGGCCGGGGCGCTCGACACCGCCGACGGCCTCGACCGCGGCGTGCAACAGCTCGGGGATCCGCGAGCGCGGAACGGCGACGGCTTCCTCGGCCTCGTCGCCGAGGTCCGTCGCGGGCTGGGATTCGGAGTCGTTCGTCATGACCCTTCCACCCTACGGGGCGGGGGTGACAATCCGGTCCCGCTGCCCGGGGAGGCTGCCGGGCAGCCGCACCTCCACGCCGACCAGGGCGTTCGGCACCGTGCCGTGCCGGACGGCGTGCGGGCGGTGCGGGCGGTCCTGGTAGCCGTCCATGATCAGCCGGTTGCGGTTGAGGCAGAGCCGGTCGATCCGGGGCCGGAACAGGTCGAACAGCTCGAAGCGTTCGCGCAGCTCGGGGAAGCGGTGCTGGTAGCGGTGGATCTCCGCGCGCAGCAGGGCCCAGAACTCGGTCTCGGCGAGCCCGGCCTGGGCCTCCAGCAGTGGGGCGAGGTAGCGGAAGACGCCGATGAACAGTCCGGAGTGGATGAACTGGCAGAGCCCCTGGGGGTCGTCGCGCAGCAGGACGCCGGCCACCTCGGCGGGCAGGTCGCGCAGTTCGGGGAGGTCCTGGTCGCTGAGGTTGACGTCGTCGACGAAGTCCTTGACCGCGAGCCGGGTCGGGGTGCCGCGGTCGTCGAACACCACGATGGCGTTCTCGCCGTGCGGGGAGAAGACCAGTCCGTAGCGGTAGAGGAAGTGCAGCAGCGGCGGCAGCATCGCGGCGAACAGCCGGCCGGTCCACTCGGCGGGGGTGTGGCCGGAGCGGGCGATCAGCTCGACGGCGAGCGCCCGGCCGTCGGAGCCGGTCTGGAGCAGGGCGGCGAGGGTGCGGGCGCGTTCGTCCCCGGCCAGGAAGGGGCCGAGCGGTTCGCGCCAGATCGCGCCGAGCAGTTCCTTGTACTGGTAGGGCGAGTCGGGCAGCTCCCGGTAGAGCGGGTGGTCGACGGTGACGGAGGCGATCTCGCCGAGCAGGATCACCCGGCACTCGTCCCGCAGGTACGGGTCAGCGTCGCGCAGCCCGTGCAGCCAGGCGGTGACGGCGGGCGCGGCGAGCGTCCGCTCGACCGGCAGTCCGCGCCAGACCAGGGTGTTGAGGATGGACAGCGGTAGTTTGACGGTGCAGCGCTCGGGGTGGGCGGTGTTGAAGAAGGAGCGGATGGACTGCTGGGGCAGCCGTGGGTCGCCGTCCGAGGGCAGCGGGACGATCTCGCCGGAGGCGATCCAGGGCGCGAACAGCGGCAGTACCGTCTCGTCCCACTGCCAGGGGTGGACGGGCAGCAGCAGGTAGTCGTCAGCGTCCGCGCCGAGCGGGGCGCGCAGCGCGTCGACGTCGTCCAGCTCGCGGGCGTACAGCTGCTCGGGCCGCTCCAGGCCGGGCACGCCGCGGTACTCGGCGAGCCGGCGGTGGACGGCGATCCAGGGCAGCGGGCGCGGGCTGCGGGCCTCCGGGGTCCAGCGGGCGGCGTCGGTGCCGGAGAAGCCGATCCGGCCCTTGCTGGGGACGATCCACGGGTGGCCGCCCTGCCGGCCCTCCAGCGCGGGGTGGTCGAGGTCGGCGAGTTCGGCGGCGGTGAGCGCGGTGGCGAGCTGGCGGGCGTCGGCGGTGAGGGTGACGGAGAGTTCGCGGAGCAGGTGGGCGGTGGTCTCGCCGCGCAGCCCGAGGGCCTCCCGGGCGTACGGGAGGAAGTGCAGCGGATCCAGGCCGTCCGGGCGGGAGCAGCGGATCGAGTCCGGGTCGACCTGCCAGCCGTCGTAGGCGCCGCGCCGGGCGGCGAAGCGGTACTCGGCCTCGGGCAGCTTCAGCAGGTACTCGCCGTCGAGGGCGCCGGGAACGGGCCGGAGCAGGTCCTCGTAGGCGAACTCGCCGAGCATCTTGGCCAGCAGGGCGCGGCCGGCCCGCTGCCAGTGCCCGGGGGTGAGGTGCGGGGGCAGGTAGAGCGGTTCGGCGGGCTCAGCGGCCGACGGTTGCGGCACGGGTCAGCTCCTGGGGGCGGGGGACGACGGGGGTCTGCTCGGGGGTGGCGCTGTGCGGACTGTGCTGACTCTGCTGGCTGTGCTGGCTGTGCTGGCTGTGCTGGCTGTGCTGGCTGTGCTGACCGTCCGGAACATTCACGGTTTTCGGAATGTTCGGAAGGCTGGCGGAAGAGACGGAAGACACGGAAGACACGGAGGACACCGGCGGCGCGAAGCCGGTCCAGGCGGTGCGGTCGGGCAGCCGGTGGACGGTCCGGCCGGTGACGGCGTTGAGGATCACCGCGGCCCGGTGGGCGCCGAGGCCGAGGTCGGGCGTGCCGACGCCGTGGGTGTGGAGTTCGGCGTTCTGGACGTACAGGCCGCCGGTGAGTTCGGGCCGGGTGGCGACCCGGTGGTCGAGGTCGACCCGGTAGCGCCCGGACTCGTCCCAGTCGATCAGCCGGGCGAGCGGTTCGAGGGCGGCCGGGCGGGCGGCCCGGTAGCCGGTGGCGAGCACCACGGCGTCGGTGCGCAGCACGTGCTCGGTGCCGGAGTCGGTGTGCCGGCAGCGCAGTTCGAGGCCGCCGCACGGGCCGGGGCGGGCCTCGGTGACGGCGGTGCCGGGGGTGATCTCGACCGGGGCGCTGTCGATCGGGCGCCCGATGGTGCGCTCGTAGAGGTGGTCGTGGATCTCGGCGAGGGTCTCGGCGCTGGCGGCCTTGTGCAGCTGCCACTGGGCGCCCACCAGGGCGTCCCGGACGGGCCCGGGCAGGCCGTGGAAGTAGCGGGTGTAGTCGGGGGTGAAGTGTTCCAGGCCGAGCTTGGAATACTCCATGGGCGCGAGGGCCCTGGTGCGGGTGAGCCAGCGCAGCCGGACGCCGTCGCCCTCGTGGCGGCGGAGCAGGTCGAGGAAGACCTCGGCGCCGGACTGTCCGCTGCCGATCACGGTGATGTCCCGGGCGCCGGCCAGGTCCTCGCGGCGGTCCAGGTACTCGGCGGAGTGGAAGGCCCGCGGGTGGTCGGCGAGGGCGGCGAAGGCCTCGGGCAGCACGGGCCGGGTGCCGACGCCGAGCGCGAGGTTGCGGGCCCGTACGGTACTGCGCCGCCCGGTCGCGGTGTCGGTCAGTTCGACCCGGAACAGCGGGCCGTCCCGGTGCAGGGCGGTGACCTCGGTGCCGAAGCGGCAGTTGGGCAGCCGGTCGGCGGCCCAGCGGCAGTAGTGGTCGTACTCCCGGCGGGGCAGCTGGAAGCGTTCGGCGAAGTAGAACGGGAACAGCCGGTCCTGGGCGCGCAGGTAGTTGAGGAAGGACCACGGGTTGGTCGGGTCCACCAGCGAGACCAGGTCGGCGAGGAAGGGCACCTGCATCCGCGCGCCGTCGACCAGCATGCCGTGGTGCCAGCGGAACTCGGGGCGCTGGTCGCAGAAGAGCGTGCGCAGGCCGGGTACGGGCTCGGCGAGGGCGGCGAGCGAGAGGTTGAACGGGCCGATGCCGACGCCCAGCAGGTCGTACGGCGGGTCATGCGGCGGGTCATGCGGCCCGGGGTGCGAAGGGGGTGTCGAGGTGTCCACAGAACGTCCTAGGCGGGGAGTAGGTCTCGGTCGCGGACCATCAGGGCGGCGCGCTTGTCGGGCAGGTCGAGTTCGGCGACGGCCCGGAACCCGGCCCGCTCGAAGGCCCGGACGGAGCGCCGGTTGCGGACGTCCGGTTCGGCCACCACCCGTTCGCAGCCCGGTCTCCGGCGGAGGATCAACTCGGCCAGGGCGCCGAGCAGCTGGGCCCCGAGACCGCGGCCCCGGCTGGTGGCCGGGCCGAGCAGCAGGTGGAGGCCGGTGTCCTGCGGCCGGGCCGGGTAGTGGGCGGCGAGCGGGTCGAGGTCGGCGCGGTAGACCTCCCAGTAGCTCATCGGCTCGCCGTCGAGCAGTCCGAGGCAGGGCACGCTGCGTCCGTCGCCGTCCAGTTGGGCCCGCAGGTGCCGTTCGGTGACGGCGGGCGGCCCGGCGAGCGCCCAGAACGCGTCGACCTCGGGGTCGTTCATCCACCCGGTGAGCAGCTCCAGGTGTTCCGGCAGCCGGACCGGGTCGAGCCGGAACCGGCCGGCCGGGGTGGGGACTTCGCCCCACCCGGCCAGGTCCTCCGTCATCGGGCCCCCGCCACCGGGTTGGGGATGTCCACGTACACGGACTGGGTGGCGACCGGGCCGACCAGCTCGTCCAGGCCGTTGATCCGGGTGAGCAGGTTGGCCTTGCAGGGCAGGGTGGGCGCGTCCAGCAGCAGGGCGGGCAGCGCCGAGCCGGTGGCGGCCGCCCGCGGGCCGGCCAGGAACCGGCGCAGCCCGGCCAGCAGCACCGTCTCGTCGGCGAGCCCCTGGGAGCCGAAGGCGCCGATCAGCCCGAGCACGTGGTTGATGCCGAGGTAGTACGCGAAGTGGTGGTCGATGACGGCGTCCGGCAGGAAGGTGTCGCTCTCCGAGCCGAGTCCGGGCAGCCGGGCGGTGAGCCGCTCGGCTGCGCTCTCCCGGTAGTAGTAGCCCTGGTTGTCGCGGTACCGGCCGCCGCTGGGCCAGCCCTCGGCGTCCAGCAGGACGATGCTGTTCTGCTGGTGCGCCTCCAGGGCGATGCCGCCGCGCCCGTCCAGCCAGAGGACGGGCAGGACGACGGCCTCCAGGTAGCGCAGGAACCATTCGGCGGCCACGGTGCGCAGCGGGCGCCCGGTGCGGGCGGCGAGCGCGCGCAGGGTGTCGCCGAGTGCGGACGGCACGGTGGCGCCGGTGCCGCGCGGCTGTTCGGCGACCAGCCCGGCCACGCACAGCGCGCGCTGGGTGGGCGCGAAGGGCTGGGCGCGCAGCACGGTGTCCAGTCCGCCGGGGTCGCCGAGTCCGGGGTGGTCGACGCCGATCCAGGCCGGGTCCCGGACGATGTCGAAGCCGGGGTGGGCGGCCCGCCACTCGGCGGCGAGGCCGTTCTCCAGCAGCCGGTGCACCTCCAGGCCGCGGTGGAGTTCCTTGCGCAGGTTCTCCCGGCGGGAGTTGGTGATCCGCAGGCCGAGCGAGAGCTTGAGCATCCACGGGGTGCCGGGCCGGTAGACGGTGCGCACCGAGGAGGTGGGGTGCCAGGGTTCGCCGGCCGGTCCGAGGTCGTGCAGCAGCCCGTCGGCGAGCAGGGCGGCGACGGCCGGGCGGTGGGCGAGTTCGCGGGCCTGCCAGGGGTGCAGCGGCAGGGCGGCGGTGCCGGGCGGCAGGGCGGCGTGGCCGCCGAGCAGGTCGGCGGTGATCCGGTCGGCGCTCCGGGCGACGGCTGAGCCGGCCGCGAGCAGGGTGCGGTCCACGGCGAACCAGTGGACCTGGAAGCTGCCGTGGAGTTCGGGCGAGTAGGCGGCGCTCTGGGCCGGGCCGAGGCCGTCGCGGCTCTTCGGGGTGGGGTGCAGCGGGTGGCCGAGCAGCAGGGACTGTTCGGCGGCGAGGAAGTGCGAGCGTTCCGGTCCGCCGGGTGCGGCGGCGGTGCGGTGGTGGGTGAGGATCTCGGCGGTCCGCACGACCGAGTCGGCGACCCTGGCGGCGAGGTCCGCGACCTGTCCGGGGTCGGGCCGTTCGGCGGCCGCGGCGGCGAGCAGGGCGGCGGCGGTGACGGCGTCCACCGGGGCCGCGGCGGTGCTGTCCCCCGCCGAGAGGGCGGCCGGGCCGAAGCGGTGCCAGCCGCCGGGGGACCAGTAGCGGACCGGCGCGGTGAGCCGGGCGGCGCCGCCGAGGACGTCGATCCGCAGTCGGCCGTCCGGTCCGGGGCGGGCGCCGGTCTCCCGCGCCCAGCAGCGCAACAGGGCTTCCAGGGCGCCCTGTTCGGCGGCGACGGCGGGGTCGGGGTGCAGCAGCGGATCGGGCCCGGGCCGGTGTTCCGCGCCCGCGTCGGGGTGTTCACGGTCCGGCACCTGCCCTCCTCGGTCCTGAACTCGCTGGTCGCTCGTCACCTCCGGCGCCGACGTGTCCTTCGGCTCGGGGCGGGAGTCCGTGGACGGCGGCGGAACGGGCGGGGCTCCGGTGAGGGCGGTGCTCAAGGCTGCTCCTTGGTGCGCGTGGGGGTGCGGACGCGCGCTGGTGGTGGAGGGGGTCGGCGGGCGCTCGCACCGTCGCGTCAGGTAAGGGTTACCTATCCCTGACGGGTGATCACAAGGACCGCTCACTCGTCCGGGTGAAGATCGGGGATAGTGCGCCACCGGGCGGGGCAGCCCTGCTGTGCCAACGAAGGGGCCGGTCCGGGGTCACGGATCGGTGACCTCCGGTCAGCCCAGGAACCCGGGGGGCGACTGCCGCCGTCCTGTACCGCGATGGAAGACTCCAGGGCGGCGAGCCGCCGCACCGAAGCCCGACCCGACACCATCCCATCGCGTACAGGGGGAAGCGCACCGATGCCATCGATCCACCGGTCAGCCCTCGCCGCCGCCCTGGTCACCGGAACGCTGCTGGCCGTCAGCGCCTGCGGACCGGACGGCCCGGCGGGCGGCGACAGGACCGTGGCGGCGCCGCCGCCCAGTACGCAGGCGAGCGCCACCCCCGGCGGCGTCATCGGCGGCATCACCCTGCCGTCCGGTCTGCCGACCAGCCTGCTGGAGGGCCTGCCGAAGAGCTGGGACGACCTGAAGAAGTGGAAGTTCGACGACTGGGACAAGTGGGCGTCCAAGCACGTCTTCAACAACCCGGTGGTGAAGGACTTCTGGAACCCGGACAAGATGGGCGACGCCAAGCCCGCCGACCCGGCCCCGCCCACCGCCAAGCCGGCCGCCGCCGACGGGGTGACCGACCCCGAGCCGCCGGTGGTCAAGGCCGTCCAGGTGCCCCGCCCGTACCTCAAGCAGCCCTCCGGGAAGGTGTTCTTCTCCGCCCAGGGCGGCCGGGGCAACTGCTCGGCGACGGTGATCGCCGACCCCCTGCACCCGGGCAAGAGCAACCTGGTCTGGACGGCGGCGCACTGCGTGCACGAGGGCAAGGGCGGCGACTTCTACAAGGACCTGGTGTTCGTCCCCGCCTACAACAACTCCGGTGCCTCCAGCGGCGGCAAGAAGGCCCCGCTGTCCGAGCTGGCCCCGCTCGGCACCTGGTGGGCCGACCAGGTCGTCACCTCCCCGCAGTGGATGGTCGAGGGCGGCCCGACCGGTGACGCCGCCAACCAGTACGACTTCGCCGTGATGCGCGTGCACAACCAGAACGACACCGGCAAGTCCCTGGAGGAGACGGTCGGTTCGGCCGTCCCGGTCTGGTTCGACGCGCCCCGCGACCAGCTCAAGGTCTCCGCCGCCGGCTACCCGCTGGTCAAGCCGTTCGACGGCCAGGAGCTCTACAAGTGCGACGGCGGCAAGCCCACCCGGCTGTCCTTCGACGCCAAGCGCCCGTCCATGCTGACCATCGGCTGCAACATGACCCAGGGCGCCAGCGGCGGCGGCTGGTTCGCCACCATGCCGGACGGGAGGACGGCGCTGGTCAGCAACACCTCGATCGGCACCCAGGAGCACACCTCGCTGAGCGGCCCGTACCTGGAGACGGTCGCCAAGCAGGCCCTGGACTGGATCTCCAGGAAGCAGTGACCGGCACCATCACGGGGGCACCTCAGCTTGCGCACCATCAGCACCACCCGAACCACCGGCGCCACCAGCAGCACCACTAGCACCAGGGGACGGCGGGCCGCCACGGCCGGCGCCGCGCTGCTCGCCGCCCTGACGCTCACCGCGGCCGCCTGCGGCCCGGACGGCCCCGGCGCCCCCGCCGCCCCGCCCGCGGCACTGCCCAAGGCCGCCCCGACCAGCCTGGGTGACCTCGGCGGCTGGAAGCTGGAGGACTGGGCCCGGTACGTCGCCGACAGCGGCTTCACCAACCAGACGGCCCCGGCCTACTGGACGACCGCCCGGATGGAGGCCGCCAAGGCCCGCCCCACCCCCGAGTACTCGCTGACCGCCCCCGCACCGGCCACCGTCCAGCGCGGCGCCCCGCCCGCCCCCGTCCCGGCCAAGGCACAGCCGCACCCGTACGGCCCGGACTCCGCCGTGGTCGGCAAGCTGCTGATGACCACGCCCCAGGGCGACGCGGTCTGCTCCGGCACGGTGGTCACCGACCCGCTCAACCCGGGCCGGAGCAACCTGGTCTACACCGCCGCGCACTGCCTGCACGACGGCAGGGGCGGCGGCTGGGTGAAGAACCTGGTCTTCGTGCCCGCCTTCAACCGGGACGGACAGGCTGGCAACCGGGACGGACAGGCGGGCAACCGGGACGGCCGGGCGGCCCGCGGCAAGCCATCCGGCGACCAGCAGGCCGCCCCGTACGGCCGCTGGACGGCGGTGCGCGCGCTGGTGTCGCCGACCTGGCTGCAGGAGGACGGCGTCGGCGCCCACGACCAGTACGACTACGGGATCGTCCGGGTGCGCGGCGAGTCCGGCTCCGGCCCGTCCCTGGAGGAGGCGGTCGGCGGGTCCGTGCCGGTCTGGTTCAACGCCCCGCGCGAGCAGGTCACCTCGGCCACCGCCTACGGCTACCCGGTCGAGCGGCCCTTCGACGGCATGGAGCTGCAGCGCTGCGACTCCGCGGCCGCGCCGGGCCTGCTCTCCTTCGACCGGGCCCGGCCGCCGATGTACGTGATCGGCTGCACCATGACCGGCGGCGCGGGCGGCGGCGGCTGGTTCATCACCAAGGACGGCAAGCCCAACCTGGTCAGCGTCAGCTCGGTCGGCAACCGCGCCCCGGCCGGCTACCTGGCCGGACCGTCGCTCCAGGACCAGGCGAAGCAGGCCTTCGACTACTTCGTCAAGAACGTGAAGTAGCCCCCGGACGCGAACGTCCGGGGGCTACCGGCGCAGAGCGGCGCAGACCGGTCAGCCCTGCAGGGCGACCGTGAAGTGCTCCAGCTCGGCGGCCAGCTCGGCCGGCACCTTGGCGTGCAGCAGCGTGCCGTCGGCGGTGTGCTCGGTGCCGAGCAGCTCGCCCTCCTTGTGCACCCGGGAGACCAGGGCGCCCTGGGTGTAGGGCACCAGGGCCCGCACCTCGACGGCGGGGCGCGGCAGCTCGTCGTCGATGAGCTTCAGCAGCTCCTCGATGCCGGCGCCGCTGCGGGCCGACACCACGATGGCGTGCGGCTCGCGGCGCAGCAGGCGCTGCAGCACGTGCGGGTCGGCGGCGTCCGCCTTGTTGATCACCACGATCTCCGGCACGTTCTGTGCGTCGACCGAGACGATGACCTCGCGGACGGCGGCCAGCTGGGTCTCCGGCTCGGGGTGCGAGCCGTCCACCACGTGCAGGATGAGGTCGGCGTCGGCGACCTCCTCCATGGTCGAGCGGAAGGCCTCGACCAGGTGGTGCGGCAGGTGCCGGACGAAGCCGACGGTGTCCGCCAGGGTGTAGAGCCGCCCGCTCGGGGTCTGGGCCCGGCGCACGGTCGGGTCCAGGGTGGCGAACAGCGCGTTCTCCACCAGCACGCCCGCGCCGGTGAGCCGGTTGAGCAGGGAGGACTTGCCGGCGTTGGTGTAACCGGCGATGGCCACGGACGGCACCTGGTGGCGCTTGCGCTCCTGGCGCTTGGTGTCGCGGCCCTTCTTCATGTCGGCGATCTCCTTGCGGAGCTTCGCCATCTTCTCGCGGATCCGGCGCCGGTCGGTCTCGATCTTGGTCTCACCGGGACCACGGGTGGCCATGCCGCCGCCCGAGGAGCCGGAGCCACCGCCACCCATCTGCCGGGACAGCGACTGACCCCAACCGCGCAGGCGCGGCAGCATGTACTGCATCTGCGCGAGCGAGACCTGCGCCTTGCCCTCCCGGGACTTGGCGTGCTGGGCGAAGATGTCCAGGATCAGGGCCGTCCGGTCGACGACCTTGACCTTGACCACGTCCTCCAGGTGGATCAGCTGGCCGGGGGTGAGCTCACCGTCGCAGACCACGGTGTCGGCGCCGGTGGCGGCGACGATGTCGCGCAGCTCCTGCGCCTTGCCGGAGCCGATGTAGGTGGCCGCGTCGG
This sequence comes from Kitasatospora sp. NPDC030952, assembly GCF_055571335.1. Lineage (NCBI taxonomy): Bacteria > Bacillati > Actinomycetota > Actinomycetes > Kitasatosporales > Streptomycetaceae > Kitasatospora > Kitasatospora sp. NPDC030952. The sequence goes on along the minus strand of NZ_JBVIFM010000028.1, from coordinate 17,710 downwards.
GCTTGTCCCGGCGCTGGATGACGCCGTCCAGGACCTCGGAGCCGGCCGTCTCGGCGAGCGCGGCGAGCTCGGCCATCGAGTTCTCCGCCTCCTCCAGGGTGCCGTCGGTCCAGACGCCGACGAGCACCACGCGCTCCAGGCGGAGCTGGCGGTACTCGACCTCGGTGACGTCCTGGAGTTCGGTGGAGAGGCCGGCGACCCGGCGCAGGGCTGCGCGCTCACTGCGGTCGTACTGGTCGCCGTCGTAGCTGTGGCCGAGGTCCTCGTCGATGGCCGCGTGGTCCTCGTCCATGAGGGCTTCCGCCCGCAGACCGTCGAGGCGGCGCGGGGCGTCGGCGTGGTCGCGGGTGTCGAACGTGGAGGTCATTCTGTCCTTTGGTCGCTGGGTGGCTTCGGCGAGGACCCCTGGATCTCACCCGGGCTCCTGTGCCCTGAGAACGCCGTGGACCGGCCGTGAATTCCCCACGATGGTCGCACGCCGGGCACGGGCCGGTCATCCCCATTTCCCCCGGAGTGCCGGGCCGGGCGCCCTTCCGGGGAGCGCGTCGCGCCCTCGCGGGTCCGCGTCCCCTCCGGGGCGTGCGGCCGGCTCACGTCGTACACCCCGGAGACCCTGAGCATCGCCCGCATCAGGGCCGGCAGCGCGCCCGGCTCGGGCAGCTCCACGGTGTAGGTGTGCCGGACCCGCAGCTCCTGCGGCGGCTCGACCTCGGCGGAGACGATGCCGACGCCCGCGGCGGAGATCGCCGCGGTGAGGTCGGCGAGCAGCCGGGGCCGGTTCAGCGCCTCGGCCCGCAGGGTCACCCGGTGCCCGGCCGCCGGGGCGCCCTCCTGCCGCCAGCGGACCTCCAGTTCGGCCCGCCCGTCCGCGCGCAGCCGCTGCCCGGCCGGGCAGGCGGTGCGGTGCACGGCCACCGCGCCGCCGCGGATCGGGTAGCCGGCCACCTCGTCCGGCGGGACGGGCGTGCAGCAGCGGGCCAGCCGCACCGGCGCCCCGGGCCGGCCGGCCACCGCCACCGGGGCGGCCCGGCGCTCGCCCGGCCGGTGCGCGGGCGGGGCGGGCTGGCCGGCCGCCGGGCCGGTGCTCACCACCGGCAGCCGGGCCGGGTGGTCGGCCAGCCAGCGCTCGATGGCCAGCCGGGCGGCCGGGGTGCGGGCGTGCGCCAGCCACTCCGGCGAGGGGCCGGACGGCTGCGCCCCGCCGCCGGCCGGGAGGCTCTCGGTGAGCACCGCGAGCACGTCCCCGTCCCGCAGCACGGTGGACAGCGCGGTGAGCCGGCCGTTGACCCGGGCGCCGATACATCGGTGGCCGGTCTCCTCGCCGAGCAGGTAGGCGGCGTCCACGCAGCTGGCCCCGGCCCTCAGCTGAAGCGTTTCGCCGTTCTCCGTCACCACGGTGATCTCGCGGTCCCCGGCCAGGTCGGCGGTGAGCGCGGACCAGAAGGCGTCCGGGTCGGGGGTCTCCTGCTGCCACTCCAGCAGCCGGCTGAGCCAGCCGGGCCGGGCCGGGTCGGTGCGGTCCAGCTCGTCGGCGTCCTGGGCCGGTCCGGCCGGGGACGGGTCGCCGAGCGCGACCACCCCGGTCTCGGCCACCTCGTGCATCCGCCGGGTCCGCACCAGCACCTCGACCACCGCGCCGCCGTCCAGCGCGACGGCGGTGTGCAGCGACTGGTAGAGGTTGAACTTGGGGGCGGCCACGAAGTCCTTGAACTCGCCGGGCAGCGGCGTCCAGCAGGTGTGCAGTTCGCCGAGCACCGCGTAGCAGTCGGCGTTCTCCTCGACCACCACCAGCAGCCGCCCGAAGTCGGCCGGCTGGGGCTCCTGCGGCAGCCCGTCCCGGCCCGGTGCGGCGGCCCGCTTGAGCAGCACCCGGTGCAGCGAGACGCAGTGCCGGGGCCGTACCGTCACCTCGGCGGCGACCCCGGTCTCGGCCAGCTGGCGGGCCAGTTGCCGGGCGAAGGGCTCCAGCAGGGCGTCCGGCTCGGCCTCGTGGCCGGCCATCAGGCCGCGGGTGCGGGCGTGCTCCTCGGGGTGCAGGGTGGCGAAGACGATGTCCTCCAGCTCCGCCTTGAGCACCTGGATGCCCAGCCGCTCGGCCAGCGGGATCAGCACGTCCCGGGTGACCTTGGCGATCCGCACCTGGCTGGCCGGCTTCATGTGCCGGATGGTGCGCATGTTGTGCAGCCGGTCGGCGAGCTTGATCACCATCACCCGGACGTCGTCCCCGGTGGCGACCAGCATCTTGCGGAAGGTCTCGGCCTCGGCGGCGGCGCCGAAGTCGACCTTCTCCAGTTTGGTCACCCCGTCGACCAGGTAGGCGACTTCGGGCCCGAACCCGGCGCTCACCTGGTCCAGCGTCAACTCGGTGTCCTCGACGGTGTCGTGGAGCAGCGAGGCGACCAAGGTGGTCGTCCCGGCGCCGAGTTGGGCCAGGATCATGGTGACGGCCAGGGGGTGGGTGATGTACGGCTCACCGCTCTTGCGCTTCTGGCCGCGGTGGCTGGCCTCGGCCAGCCGGTACGCCCGGGCCAGCAGGGCGAGGTCGGCCTGCGGATGGTGCCGTCGGTGCACCTGGACCAGCGGTTCCAGGGCGTCCGGCACCGGCGGCCGACCGGTGGCCAGCAGGGCGGCTCGCCCGGCCCGGCCGAGGGCGGCCCGGCCGAGTTCCCCGAGGGGCCTCCTGGCCCCGCCCTGCCGCGCGCTCGTCGGCTGCCCCGCGATGGGGGGCTGCCCGGCTTCGATGGTCATCGGCACCTCCGGCAACGTCGCCGGGTGCGGCCCCTCCCCGTGGGGTGACCCGGTGGTCCATGCTACCGAGCAGAGCACGTTCCGCGACGCCGTGATTCCCGTCCGCGACCGGTATCACCCGATCGGGGGGATTCGTCACCGTACGAATTGGGCAAACCGGGCCGCCGCTACCGGCTCAGCGACTCCCACCAGCGCGCGTCCAGCCGCCCCTCGGCCACGATGACCGCCGGCCCGGTCATCTCCACCCGGCCGTCCGGGTGCTCGGTGATGACCAGCCGACCGCCCAGCACGTCCACCGTGTACGAGACCGCCGCACCGGTGACCGCCGGGTCCACGCCGTCCCGGCGGATCGCCGCCACCGCGACGGCGCAGGCGCCGGTGCCGCAGGAGCGGGTCTCGCCGGAGCCGCGCTCGTGCACCCGCATCGCCACGTGCCGCGGGCCCCGGTCCACCACGAACTCGACGTTGACGCCCTCCGGGTAGGCGCCCTCGGGGCTGGTGAGCGGCGCGCTGAAGAGGTCCCCGGCGTGGTCCAGGCTCTCCACGAAGGCCACCGCGTGCGGGTTGCCCATGTTGACGTTCAGGGCGGGCCAGCGCCGCTCGCCGACGGCCACCTCGATGCCGTCCGGTCCGGGCAGCCGGGCCCGGCCCATGTCGATGGTGACCTCGCCGGGCGTGCCGTCCGCGGCGTCCTCGGCGACCTTCGCGGTGAGCACCCCGGAGCGGGTGGCGATCGCCAGCTCACCGGGCTTCGCCAGGCCGGCCTCGACCAGGAAGCGGGCGAACACCCGCAGGCCGTTGCCGCACATCTCGGCGATGCTGCCGTCGGAGTTGCGGTAGTCCATGAACCACTCGGCCCGGTCGGCCTGGCTCGCGGCGGCCGGGTCGGCGGCCGCCCGCACCACGCGCAGCAGCCCGTCGCCGCCGATGCCGGCCCGCCGGTCGCAGAGCGCGGCGACGGCCTCCGGGCCGATCTCCAGCACCCCGTCCGGGTCGGGCACGATCACGAAGTCGTTCTGGGTGCCGTGCCCCTTGAAGAAGGGGAGACCGGCCTGCTGAGGAGAGGATGCGCTCACCCCACCGATGGTACTGATGCCCGCCCGCTCGCCGCCGGGCGCTCCGACCCCACGGCTCGGGGCGGACGGCCCCGCGGCCGCCCGGGCCCGGGCGGCGTCCTCAGCGCAGGTAGGCGACCCGCCACACCGCGAGCGCGCAGGCGGCCAGCGCGATCAGGGTGTAGATCACGATGGCCTTCCAGCCGGCCCGCCGCCCGGAGCCCCGGCGCGGCAGCCCCGGCCACTTGTAGCCGGCGTGCCGGGCGGCCATCGCGCCCCAGCCGACCGAGGCGGCGGTGAACAGCAGCCCGAGCATCCCGACCATGGTGGCCCGCGCCCCGGCCGAGCCGAAGGCGAGCGGGAAGGCGAACATCAGCGAGCCGAGGGTGCCGAGCAGGGCGATCGGCAGGGTCTGCCACCAGCGGAGCCGGCGCAGCGGCCGGATCTCCCGCTCGTGCACCGCGGCGTTCGGCGGGGTGCGGGTGTCCAGTGCGGGCACCGCGGCCGCGTACGAGGTCGGTGCCTCCAGGCCGGTCAGCACGGGGAGGTCCCCCCTCGTCGACTCGTCGAACTCCTCGGCCGGTGCGGTGACGCTCCCGCTCTGGCCGGATTCGGGGCCGGTACCCGTCGACACACGGCCTCCCCTGACAGTTCGACACGAGCGGACTCGCGGCCGGGCACGGCCGACCCGCGCGGGCCGACCCTTATGGCATCGATGATGGCATGTCCAGAGGGGGCGTTCGGGGCCTGACCGGGGTCCTCGGGTGATCCGTGGCCATCACGTGATCGGGCCGTGACCCCCGGTTCGTCCTGCACGGTCGCCTGCGCGCGCAGGTGCACCGCCGAATTGGCCGGAACAGCACCTATGCGGCCGGAACTCCCTGACGGCCGATCAGTTCCAGGGAGCGTTCCAGCAGCTCGACGGGGTCGGTGCCGGCCGGTCGGGAGAGCCAGTGGATGCGGTCGTCCCGGCGGAACCAGGACTCCTGACGGCGGGCGAAGCGCCTGGTGGCCCGGACGGTCTCGGCCCGTGCCTCGTCCTCGGTGCACTCGCCGGCGAAGTGGTCCAGCACCTGCTGGTAGCCGAGCGCCCGGGAGGCGGTCCGGCCCTCCCGCAGCCCGACCCGCTCCAGCTCCCGCACCTCGTCCAGCAGCCCGGCCTCCCACATCCGGTCGACCCGCAGCGCGATCCGCTCGTCCAGCTCGGGGCGCGGCACGGCGACGCCGATCTGCACCGCCTCGTACACCGCGGTGTTGCTCGGCAGGTTGGCGGTGAACGGCTGCCCGGTGATCTCGATGACCTCCAGCGCCCGGACGATCCGCCGCCCGTTGCCGACCAGGATCGCCTCGGCGGCCGCGGGGTCCAGCTCGGCCAGCCGCCGGTGCAGCGCGTACGGGCCGCCCTGCTCCAGTTCGGCCTCCAGCCGGGCGCGCACCTGCGGGTCGGTGCCGGGGAACTCCATCTCGTCGATCGCGGCCCGGACGTACAGTCCGGAGCCGCCGACCAGGACGGGGGTGCGCCCGGCCGCGAGCAGCCGGTCGATCTCGGCCCGGGCCAGCCGCTGGTACTCGGCGACGCTGGCGGCCTCGGTGACGTCCCAGACGTCCATCAGGTGGTGCGGCACTCCCCCGCGCTCGGCCATGGTCAGCTTCGCGGTGCCGATGTCCATGCCCCGGTACAACTGCATCGAGTCGGTGTTGATCACCTCGCCGCCGAGGCTGCGGGCGATGGCGACGGCCAGGTCGGACTTTCCGGCGGCGGTCGCGCCGACGATGCTGATCACACGGGAGCTGCTCACCGCTCCAGTCTCCCAAACCACCGCCGCGGTCGGGGCCGGGCTGCCGCCCGCCGCCGACTGCGCGAGGATGTGACTGGTTCCCGGACGGTCTCCGGCCGTTTCCGCCCCGGCCCGGCTTTGCGAACTCTTTACCGGTCGGACGCGTTGTGCAGGAGACAGGGAAAGAAGGAGATCACCATGGGTCTGATGGACAACCTCAAGGGCAAGGCCGAGGAGCTCAAGGAGAAGGCCAGCGAGCTCGCGGGCAAGCACAGCGACCAGATCGAGCACATGGTCGACAAGGCCGGCGGCGCGATCGACAAGGCCACCAAGGGCAAGTACAGCGACAAGATCGAGCACGGCGCCGGCAAGGCCAAGGACGCGGTGGGCGACTTCGCCCACAAGCCGAAGCCGGAGGGCGGGGAGGGCGGGGAGGGCCAGGCCCCCCGGCCCCCGCAGCCGCAGTCGTAGTCGTAGCGGCGGTCAGCTCCAGGACGCCACGAAGTACCCGACCCCGTACGGCGCGTCCTGGTAGCCCAGCCGCCCGGTGAGGCCGGCGCCCTCGGCGGCGCCGGCCAGCACCTGCCAGGGCGCCCGGCCCTCGGCCTTCAGCTCGGCGGCCAGCGCCGGGTCCAGGGCGGCCAGGGCGGGCAGGTCGGCCGAGCCGAGGGCGGCGGCCACGGCGGCGTCGTAGCCCTCGGCCCGCTCGTCCAGGTAGCCGGGCGCCTTCAGCGAACGGCAGGCGCTGCCGTCGCCGAGCACCAGCAGGGCGACCCGGTCGGCGAGGCCGGCCAGGCCCTGGCCGAGGCCGAGCATCCGGTCGGCGGGGGCGTCGGCGGGCACCGCGCAGGCGTGCGTCGGCAGGGTCACGCCGGCGCGCTCCAGCAGCCAGGCGCCGACGGTCAGCGAGGGCGCCAGCTCCGGGCCCTCGACCCGCCCGCCGGGCAGCTTGGCGACCAGCGGCACCCCGTAGCGGTGGAAGGAGCCGGCCCCGCCCTCGGTCCACACCTCGGCCTCCGGCCCGGCGCCTACCGCCACGACCAGCTGCGGCCCGGCCGCGACCAGCGCCGCCAGAGCCTCGTCGCAGGCGGCGCGCAGCCCGTCCAGCTCGGGCGCGGCCCCGGCGGCGACCTCGGGGACGAGCAGCGGCGGACAAGGGCACACGGCGGCGGCTACCAGCATGCCGATCACTCTAGCCGGGAGCCGAACGGCCCGGCCGGAGCTCCAGAGCCGCTGTTCGCGCGCTCGCCTCCGGACCGCTCGTACCCGGTGCCGACGGTCGTCGCTCCGGCGCTCGTACCTCGCTGGTCGCTTCTCCCTTTCGGCACCGGAGCGCCCCTTCGGCTCGACGCCGGCCGGCCGGGCCGCCGTCACGGCACGCGGGTCAGTCGCCGCACGCGGGTCAGTCGCCGCAGCAGGCGCCGCCCGCCGGGGCGGCCAGCGGCAGCTGGGCCGGGGCGCCGATGCCGGGCAGGCCGAGCATGACGCCCGCCGGCTTGTCGGCCGGCTTGGCCTGGCGCTTCTCCCAGGCGTCGCCGGCCCGGGTGCGGCGCACCGCGAGGGCGGGGCCCTCGGCCAGCAGGTGGTGCGGGGCGGCGTAGGTGATCTCGACGGTCACCACGTCGCCGGGGCGCACCGGCTCCTCGGGCTTGGTGAAGTGCACCAGCCGGTTGTCGGGGGCGCGGCCGGAGAGGCGCTGGGTCTTGTCGTCCTTCTTGCCCTCGCCCTCGGCGACCAGGATCTCCAGGGTGCGGCCGACCTGCTTCTTGTTCTCGTCCCAGGAGATCTCCTCCTGGAGGGCGATCAGCCGGTCGTAGCGGGCCTGGACGACCTCCTTGGGCACCTGGTCCGCCATGTCCGCGGCGGGGGTGCCGGGGCGCTTGGAGTACTGGAAGGTGAAGGCGTTGGTGAAGCGGGCCTCGCGGACGACGTGCATCGTCTCCTCGAAGTCCTCCTCGGTCTCGCCGGGGAAGCCCACGATGATGTCGGTCGAGATGGCCGCGTCCGGCATCGCCTCGCGGACCTTGCGGATGATCCCGAGGAACCGGTCCTGCCGGTAGGAGCGGCGCATCGCCTTGAGGACGCGGTCCGAACCGGACTGCAGCGGCATGTGCAGCTGGTGCATCACGCTCGGGGTCTCGGCCATCGCGGCGATCACGTCGTCGGTGAAGTCCCGGGGGTGCGGCGAGGTGAAGCGGATCCGCTCCAGGCCCTCGATCTGCCCGGCCGCGCGCAGCAGCTTGGAGAAGGCCTCGCGGTCGCCCAGGTCGGAGCCGTAGGCGTTGACGTTCTGGCCGAGCAGGGTCACCTCGATGACGCCCTCGTCCACCAGCGCCTCGATCTCGGCGAGGACGTCGCCGGGGCGGCGGTCCTCCTCCTTGCCGCGCAGCGCGGGGACGATGCAGAAGGTGCAGGTGTTGTTGCAGCCGACCGAGATGGCGACCCAGGCCGCGTACGCGGACTCCCGGCGGGTGGGCAGCGTGGAGGGGAAGGTCTCCAGCGACTCCAGGATCTCGACCTGGGCCTTGCGCTCGACCGCGGCCCGCTCCAGCAGCGCCGGCAGGTGCCCGATGTTGTGGGTGCCGAACACCACGTCGACCCAGGGGGCGCGCTTGACGATGGACTCGCGGTCCTTCTGGGCCAGGCAGCCGCCGACGGCGATCTGCATGCCCCGGTGGCGGCTCTTGACCGGCGCGAGCTGTCCGAGGTTGCCGTACAGCTTGTTGTCGGCGTTCTCGCGCACCGCACAGGTGTTGAACACGACCAGGTCCGGGTCACCCTCGGGCCCGGCCTTGACGTACCCCGCGTCCTCCAGCAGGCCGGACAGCCGCTCGGAGTCGTGGACGTTCATCTGACAGCCGTGCGTGACGACCTTGTAGCTCTTCAATCCGCTCTCACCGCTCACCAGACCAGGGTACGGGCAGCCGCGAGCCGCCATTTCCCGGATCTTCGTCACGGCGGCTCCGGACTCCGGATCTTCGCCGGCGCCGTTCCGGATCTTCGTCACGGCGGCTCCGGAGCTTTCCACCCGCCGTTCCCCTCCCGTTCGGCGGGAGCGCCTGGCAGTATCCCTGCATATGACCCCCACCGATCCGTCACGTCTCGGCGCCGCCGTCCGCCGCGCGGCCCGCAGCCCGTTGTGGCGGACGGTGCTGGTGCTGGTGCTGCTGGTCGCCGGACTGGGCGGCTGGTGGCTGTCGGCGGCCCGCTCACCGGGGTACCCGCGCGGGGAGACCCGCTTCGCGACCGGTGTCCCGCGCGGGGTCTACGACCGGTACGGGCAGCTGCTGCAGAGCCACGTCTCGCAGACCATGCCGGGGGTGCGGCTGGCGCTGGACAGCTCCGAGGGCTCGGTGGACAACCTCGCCCGGGTGATCAGCGGCCAGGACACCTTCGCCATCGCCACCGCCGACGCGGTCGCCGACTACCAGGGGCCCGGCAAGGACCGGCTGCGGGCGATCGCCCGGCTGTACGACGACTACCTGCAGCTGATCGTCCCGGCGGATTCCACGGTGCGCCGCACCGCCGACCTCAAGGGCCTCCGGGTCGGCGTCGGCCTGCCGCAGTCCGGGGTGAACCTGGTGACCAGGCGGCTGCTGACCGCGGCCGGCCTGGACCCGGACCACGACATAACGCCGGTGCCGGGGGGCGTCAGCGACGGCTCCGACGAGCTGCGCGAGGGCAGGATAGACGCCTTCTTCTGGTCCGGCGGCCTGCCGACCAGCGCGCTCACCGACCTCTCCGACCGCATGCGGATCCGGATCGTCCCGCTGGCCGACCTCTCCGAGGCGCTGCACAAGGCGGAGGGCGGCGGCGTGGACGCCTACCGGGCGGCCACCATGCCCAAGGGCACCTACCCGAACGCCGAGCCCAAGGACGCCGTGGCCACCATGGCCGTGCCCAACCTGCTGGTCACCCGGGACGACGTGGACCCGGGGCTGGTCGAGGGCATGACCCGGGCGGTGATCGACAGCCGGGACCAGATCGGCGCCCAGGTGCACGCCGCCCAGCTGGTCGACCTGCGCACCGCCGTCTACACCGACCCGCTCCCGCTGCACGACGGCGCGGCGCGCTACTACCGCTCGGTGAAGCCCTGACTCGGTGAAGCCGTGACTCGGTGAGCCGTGACCCGGTGAAGCCCTGAGCCGCCCTGCCAGGGCTGCTACGGCCGCTCCGGCTGCTACGGCCGCTCCGGCCGCGGCACCGCCAGGGTCACCGCCAGCCCGGTCGGCTTGACCGGGGCGAAGCCGAGCGAGCCGCCGCCGGCCGTCAGCAGGGTGCGGGCGATCGACAGGCCCAGCCCGGAGCCGTCCACGTTCTGGTGCCGCGCACTGCGCCAGAACCGGTCCCCGGCCCGGGACAGCTCGTCCTCGGTCAGCCCCGGCCCGGCGTCGGTGACGGTCACCGCGACCTCGTCCCGGCGCACCGCGACCCGCAGCCGCACCTGGCTGCCGGCCGGGCCGAACTTGAGCGCGTTGTCCAGGACGGCGTCCAGCGCGGAGCCGAAGCCGATCGGGTCGGCCATGCCGATCGCCAGCGCCGGACCGTCCCAGCGCAGTTCGATCCCGCGCTGCTCGGCCACCGGCCGCCAGCCGTCCACCCGGGCGAGGGTCAGCTGGGCGAGGTCGGTCTGTTCGGGTTCCGGGCGGGCGTGCTCGGCGGTGGCCAGGCCGAGCAGGTCGTCCAGCACCCGGGCCAGCCGGGTGCCCTCCTCGCGGACGCCGCTGACCTCCTCCTCGTGGCCCTCGGGCAGCTCCAGGCCGAGCACCTCGACCCGCAGCAGCAGCGCCGAGAGCGGGTTGCGCAGCTGGTGCGAGGCGTCCGCGACGAAGGCCTTCTGCTGGTCCATGGCGTGCACCACGTGGTCCGCCATCTCGTTGAACGACCGTGCCAGCCGCTGGAGTTCGGGCGGTCCGCCGCCGGGGGCGACCCGCGCGGACATCTGCCCGGTGGCGATGTCGTGGGTGGCCCGGTCCAGGGTGCGCACCGGGCGCAGCACCCACTCGGTGAGCCGGACGGCCAGCAGCACGGCGACGGCCATCGCGGCCGCCTCACCGCCGGCCAGCACCAGCCACTTGTGCAGCACCCGGGCCCGCAGCGCCCCGGTCGGGGACTCGCTGAGCACCACCGCGACCACGTCGCCGTCGCGCACCACCGGGGCGGCGACGGTGATCGTCCGGTCCTCGGTCCACGGCCAGACCTGCGGCGGGTTGTGGCTGCGCCGCCCGTCGAGCGCCTCCTGGAAGGCCTGGGCACCCCAGCCGACGGCGGGCACCCGCCAGTCGTGCGGCGCGACCGCGATCGGCATGCCGTCGCGCTGGAAGATGCCCAGCCGCACGCCGTACAGGTCGTAGTAGCGCTGGACCTCGGCGTCGATCGCGTGCCGGCGGCTGAGGTCGCCCGGGGCGGGCTCCGGGTCGGCCTTGCGGGCGGAGTCCAGGGCGGCGGCGCCCGAGGTGGGCAGGTCCTGGGCGAAGCGGGCGGCGTCGTCGAGCCGGTCGACCACCACCCGGCTCTGCTCGGCCGCCGCGAACGCCGCCGCGAGCGGCAGCCCCAGAGCGGCCAGGACGCAGAGCATGAGGGCGATCAGGATGCCGAGCAGGCGGGTGCGCACGTGCGGTCAGTGCTCCGCGGGGGCGGACGGGGCCTGGTCGGCCGCGGGGGCGGACGGGGAGTCGGGGATCAGCCGGTAGCCGACGCCGCGCACGGCCTCGACCAGGCCCGGCAGCGCCAGCTTGTTGCGCAGCGAGCCGATGTGCACCTCCAGGGTGCGGCCGTTGCCCTCCCAGCCGCTGCGCCAGACCTCGCTGAAGATCTGCTCGCGGCGGTAGACCACGCCGGGGCTCTGGGCGAGCAGCGCCAGCAGGTCGAACTCCTTGCGGGTGAGCGGCACGTCGCGGCCGTCCACGCTGACCCGGCGGCGCTCCCGGTCGATCCGGATGCCCCGGGACTCCAGCGGGCCGCGCTGCTGCGGTACGGCGTCGGGCGCGGGCAGCGCCGCCGAGGACGGCTGGGCGCCGCGGCGGGCGACCGCGTGGATGCGGGCGAGCAGCTCGCCCATGTCGTACGGCTTGGTGACGTAGTCGTCGGCGCCCAGGTTGAGGCCGTGGATCCGGGAGCGGATGTCGGCGCGGGCGGTCACCATGATGACCGGCACCCCGCTGCCGGCCCGGATCCGGCTGCAGACCTCGAAGCCGTCGCGGTCGGGCAGCCCGAGGTCGAGCAGCACGACGCGGTACGGCTCGTTGCCGTCCGGCACCAGGGCGTCCAGCGCCTCGTGCCCGCTGCGGGCGTGCCGCACCTGGAAGCCGTGCCGGCCGAGCACCGCGACCAGGGCCGCGGCGACGCGTTCGTCGTCCTCGACGAGCAGCAGTCGCATCCTGTTCTCCTCCTTCCCCCACGTGATCACCGGGCCAGTTCGTGCGGGGCCCGGTCCTGCGCAGTATGGGCCAGCGGGCGGCCGGGCGCCAGGTTCGACCGCGTACCGGGCTCGTGGGGGACGCCCGGCGCCGGTGCGGATTCCCGCTGTGACATGCCCCGTCGACACACTCGCGAACAGTACGTACGGATCGCGTGGCCGTTTCGTGATCCTCAAGTTCCGCTCAGATCGGCTGACGGGGCACCGTCAGCGCTCCTATGGTCGGCCCACCGGGGGCTGCGGCTCCGCCGGTCGCGGCTCCCGGATACGTACCACCTTTGCCGCCCAAGGGAGTTGGGACTCCTCCGGCAGGCAGGAACCGACTCAGTTCGACACAAAGGGAGCAAGGCGCGATGTCCGAGAAGCCGGTCGAGGACTCCACCCCCGCAGCCGCCCCGCTGGTCGTGCTGAACAAGGTCAACAAGCACTACGGCGCGCTGCACGTGCTGCAGGACATCGACCTGGAGATCAGCCAGGGCGAGGTCGTGGTGCTGATCGGCCCGTCCGGGTCGGGCAAGTCCACGCTCTGCCGCACGATCAACCGGCTGGAGTCCATCGACTCCGGCACGATCACGCTGTCCGGCCGCCCGCTGCCCGCCGAGGGCCGGGAGCTGGCCAAGCTGCGCGCCGAGGTCGGCATGGTGTTCCAGAGCTTCAACCTGTTCGCGCACAAGACCGTGCTGGAGAACGTCGTTCTCGCCCAGGTCAAGGTGCGCAAGGTGGTCCGCTCGCACGCCGTGAAGACCGCCCGCGAACTGCTGGAGCGGGTCGGCGTCGGGGCGCAGGCGGACAAGTACCCGGCCCAGCTCTCCGGCGGCCAGCAGCAGCGCGTGGCGATCGCCCGGGCGCTGGCGATGAAGCCGAAGGTGATGCTCTTCGACGAGCCGACCTCGGCCCTCGACCCGGAGATGGTCAACGAGGTGCTGGAGGTCATGCGCCAACTGGCCGCCGACGGCATGACGATGGTCGTGGTCACCCACGAGATGGGCTTCGCCCGCTCCGCCGCCAACCGGGTGCTGTTCATGGCCGACGGGAAGATCGTCGAGCAGAACACCCCGGACGCCTTCTTCACCGCGCCGCGCTCCGACCGCGCCAAGGACTTCCTCTCGAAGATCCTGCACCACTGACCCTTCGAGACCACGCGGGGCCGCGGCCGGCAACGGCGCCGACCGGCCCCGCCCGTGCACGACTTCCAGACGCCAGAGCCCGGTTGACGCCGCGGCCCAGCCCCAGGAGAACAACCCTCATGAGGACTTCCCGCACCCTCGCCGTGGCCCTCTGTGCCGTCGCGCTCACCGCCACCGCCGCCTGCGGCAAGGACGGCACGCCCGCCTCCTCCAACGCGGCGAGCGCCAGCAACGCCCCGGCGCTGCCGACCTACACGGTCAAGACCGACGTCAAGGTCGACTCCCCGGTCATCGCCGAGGCCAAGAAGCGCGGCCAGCTGATCATCGGTGCGAAGGCCGACCAGCCGAACCTCGGCTGGGAGGACGTCGCCAGCGGCGACCGCAGCGGCTTCGACATCGAGGTCGCCAAGATGGTCGCCGCCGACCTCGGCTTCACCCCGCAGCAGATCAAGTGGCAGACGCTGGTCTCCTCGCAGCGCGAGCCGGCCATCGCCAAGGGCCAGATCGACTTCTACGTCGGCACCTACAGCATCAACGACGAGCGCAAGAAGACGGTCTCCTTCGCCGGCCCGTACTACATCGCCGGCCAGGACTTCCTGGTGAAGAGCGACAACACCTCGATCACCGGCCCGGAGAGCATCAGCGGCAAGAACATCTGCACCGCCACCGGCTCGACCTCGATCCAGAACATCAAGCAGTACAACCCGAAGATCACCCAGTTCGACACCTACTCGGCCTGCGTCGAGAAGCTGATGTCGGGCGAGGTCGACGCGGTCACCACCGACGACGCGATCCTCAAGGGCTACGCCTCCAAGTACTCCCCCAAGCTCAAGGTGGTCGGCAAGCCGTTCACCAAGGAGAACTACGGCGTCGGCCTCAACAAGGACGACAAGGCGCTGCGCGACGCGATCAGCGACGCCCTCAAGGCCCACGAGGACAACGGCGACTGGAAGAAGGCCTACGACGCGACCCTGGGCGCGTCCGGCTCGGCCGCCCCGGCGATCCCGACCCTCGACCGCTACTGATCCGGCCGCCGTACCCGACCACCCGTTCTGACCATCTGTGAGAGGAGGGCCGCCGGATGGGGTTCCTGTTCGAGCAGGACAACTTCGCGTTGTTCCGCGACGGCTTCCTGCAGACGATCGAGCTGAGCGCGCTCAGCGCCCTGCTCGCCCTGCTGCTGGGCACCCTGCTGGCGGCCTTCCGGGTCTCCCCGGTGCCGGTCCTGCGCGCCTTCGGCACCACCTGGGTGACGCTGTTCCGCAACACCCCGCTGACCCTGCTGTTCTTCGCCGTCACCTTCGGCCTGCCGCCGCTCGGCGTGCACTTCAGCCACCTCGCCTTCGCGGTGCTGGCGCTCGGCGGGTACACCGCCTCGTTCGTCTGCGAGGTGATCCGCTCCGGCATCAACACCGTGCCGCTCGGCCAGGCGGAGGCGGCCCGCAGCCTCGGCATGAACTTCTTCCAGACCCTCACCCTGGTCGTCCTGCCGCAGGCCACCCGTACCGTGCTGGCCCCGATGAGCAGCGTGTTCATCGCGCTGCCGAGGAACTCGGCGATCGCCGGCGCGTTCAGCGTCGGCGAGCTGTACAGCTCCCAGCAGACCTTCTCCGAGCGCGGCTACTCGATCTTCTCGATCTTCTTCTGGGTGGCCTGCGCCTACCTGCTGATCAGCGCGACGGTCGCCTCGTTCTTCCGCTTCCTGGAATCCCGACTGGCGGTGGCCCGATGAGTTTCTTCCAGCGCCAGGCCTCGGCCAGTGTCCTCTACGACACCCCCGGCCCCCGGGCCCGCTCCCGCTACCGCCTCTTCGGCGTCCTCTCGCTGATCGGCATCGCGGGCCTGCTCTGGTACGTCGTCTCCGCGCTCGCCGACAACGGCCAGTTCGACGCCGACCTGTGGGACCCGTTCCAGTACACCTTCGTCCAGCAGATGATCGTGGACGGCCTGCTGGCCACCCTGAAGGCCTTCGGCCTGGCCGCGGCCTTCTCGCTCACCCTGGGCGCGCTGCTGGCCGCCGGGCAGCTGTCCGACCACCGGCCGGTCCGCTGGGTCTGCACCTCGGTCGTCCAGTTCTTCCGGGCGATGCCGCTGCTGATCCTGATCGTCGCGCTCTACTACGCGTTCTTCGCCAAGGACCCGATGTGGGCGCTGGTGCTCGGCCTCACCCTCTACAACGGCGCCGTCCAGGCCGAGATCATCCGCAGCGGCGTCAACGCCGTCCCGCGCGGCCAGGGCGAGGCGGCGTACGCCCTCGGGATGCGCAAGACCCAGGTGATGTCCGGCATCCTGGTGCCGCAGGCCGTCCGCTCGATGCTGCCGACGATGATCGGCCAGCTGGTGGTCACCCTCAAGGACACCTCGCTGGGCTTCATCATCACGTACAACGAGCTGCTGTTCATGGGCAAGAAGATCGCCAGCCAGCCGATGAACGCCGCGGGCTTCCCCTACATCCCCGTGGTCCTGGTGATCGCGCCCATCTACATCGTCCTGTGCCTCCTGCTGACCGCGCTCGCGCGGTGGATCGAAGCACGCGGCCGTCGCGGCGCGAACCGGCGCACTTCACCTGCTGCTTGACGGACA
Organism: Kitasatospora sp. NPDC030952; assembly: GCF_055571335.1. Lineage (NCBI taxonomy): Bacteria > Bacillati > Actinomycetota > Actinomycetes > Kitasatosporales > Streptomycetaceae > Kitasatospora > Kitasatospora sp. NPDC030952. The sequence goes on along the minus strand of NZ_JBVIFM010000028.1, from coordinate 2,001 downwards.
CCCAGGCGAACTGTTGCATTGCTCTTCGTGACACCTCCCGGGAGCATCCACGCGGCATATGCGGCAGCGGTAACTGACGCCGGCCCATGGGCCGGTTCGTGCCCGGAGGTCACCGCATGGATCCGGTGATCGTGGTCGGGGCCGGACCGGTCGGTCTGGCCCTGGCCCTCGCGCTGGCCCGGCACGAGGTGCCGACCGTCGTCCTGGACGAGGGCTCCGGGCTCTGCCCGGAGGGCCCCCGCAGCGTCGTCCTCGGCGCCGACTCCACCGCCTTCCTGACCCGGATCGGCTACTCCCGGGCCGTCTCCGACTCGGCGCTGTGGGACTCCTTCGCCGTCTGGCGGCGCCGCCAGGAGGTGCTGCGGATCGACCTCACCGACTCCCCCACCTTCCACCTCCCCCAGCACCGCCTCCAGCGCGGCCTGCGGGACGCCCTGACCGGCACCCCGCTGGTCCGGCTGGTCCCGCTGAACCGGGTCGTCGAGCTCGAACAGGACCGCGACGGGGTCAGCGTCCGCACCCACGGCACCCAGGACGGCTCCACCACCTGGTGGCGCGGCAGCCACCTGGTCGGCTGCGACGGCGCCCGGTCCACCGTCCGCAAGCTGCTGAAGATCCGCTTCCCCGGCCGCCCCGCCGTCGACCGCAACGCCATCGCCACCGTCCGGGTCGACCTCCCCTTCGACGGCGCCCGGCTGCACCGCGAGCCCCCCTGGCGCGGCGACCGCGAGGCCTCCGCCCGTCCGCTCCCGGACGGCGTCTGGCGGCTCGACTGGCGGCTGCCCCCGGGCCGGCCCGACCCCGCCGAACAGGTCGACCCGCACGCCACCTGGCCCGGCATCGTCACCGGCGACACCCTGCTCACCCGGGTCACCGCCACCCTCACCGGCTGGTGCGGCGAACTCCCCCGCTACGAACTGCTCGCCGCCGCCGACCACACCGCCCAGCAGCGCCTCGCCGCCCGCTTCCGCAGCGGCCGCTGCTTCCTGGCCGGCGACGCCGCCCACCTGCACGGCGCCCTCGGCATGCAGAACCTCGCCGACGGGCTGCGCGACGCCGACAACCTCGCCTGGCGGCTCTCCCTCGCCTGGCACCTCCACTCCGGCGGCCCCCAGCCCGGCGGCTCGCTGCTGGACGGCTACGAGGCCGAGCGGCGCGGCGCGGTCGGCGCCCGGCTGCGCGCCGTCGACCAGTCCATGCCGCTGCTGCGCCCGCTGCGCGGCTGGCAGCAGACCCGCCGCTCACTGCTGGTCGGCGGCTTCCGCAAGCACGCCCCGCTGCTCGCCGACGGGCAGCTCGGCACCGGCCGCTTCGGCGGGGCGCCCGCCTACCCGGCGGCGCCCTCCGGCGTCCCCGGCCGGGTGCCGGTCCAGCGCGGCGCGCGCGGCGCCACCTCGCTCAGCGAACTGCTGCCCGCCACCGCCCCCGGGGTGCTCGTCCCGGACCTGCCGGTGCTCACCTCCGACGGCACCCCGGACCACCTGCACGCCCGGCTCGGCGCCACCTTCCTGCTGCTGCTGGTCGCTCCCGGCACCGCCGTGTGGTCCGCCGAGCACTGGCTGGGCGCCGGGCTGATGCCCCGGCTCGGCGAGGTGGCCGCCGCGCTGCCGGTACCGGCCGAGGTGCTGGTCACCGAGGAGTACCCGGGCGCCGGGCCGCACACCGTGCTGCTGATCCGGCCGGACGGGCACCTGGTCGGCGTCACCCAGGGCGCCGCCGCCGAGGACCTCCTGATCCTCGCCGACCGCGCCCGCGGCGGCCCGGCCCCGCTCACCGGCCCGGCCGAACCCGAGCCCGAGGCGGCCCCGGAACCCGAACCCCAGCAGGTCGACTCGGCGAGCCAGGCCTAAGGCGTGTCTGACAATTCCCGCCGCGCGCTGATCCGACGCGAATTGTCAGACACGCCCTAGGGCGCGTATTCGGTCGTGATCAAGGTGTGGTCCGGGTGAGGTCTTTGATCCAGATCATCGCGCCGCAGAGGTGGAGGCCGGCGAGGTAGCT
>NZ_JBVIFM010000027.1:0-124602 GCF_055571335.1 Kitasatospora sp. NPDC030952 | reverse complement strand
TTTTCTTTCTTCTTTTTTCTTTTTGTTTTTTTTTCGGTTTTTTTTTTTCGTGTTTTTTGGTTTTGTTTTTTTTGCGTTCCCGCGTTTTTTGCCCTGCGCGCCCGCTGGGTGGGTGGGGGTGGGGGAGGTGGGACTGGTGATCAGGAGGTGAGGGCCGGGGGGTGGGGGTGGGGGAGGCCGGTCCAGCAGGCGCCGTGGCGGCGGGCGCGGAGGCGGCGGAGCCAGAGTTCGGTGGAGACCAGGTCGGCGAGGCCGGCGAGGGCGGTCGGGGAGAGCGGGGCGGTGAGGCCGGCGCGGACGGCGGGGAGGTCGATGAGGCCGGCTTCGGCGAGGAGTGGGGCGTCGAAGAGTTCGGCGAGGCCGTCGGCGGCGAGGCGCAGGCCGGCTCGGGTGGGGGCGGTGCGGTCGGGGCGGGGGCCGCGGCCCCAGTCGGGGGGCAGGTCGGTGCGGCCGGCACCGGTGAGGACGGCGTGCAGGAGGGCGTGCCGGGCGCCGGGTTGGAGGCGGACGTCGTCGGGGAGCAGTCGGGCGGCGCGGACCACCTGGTTGTCGAGGAAGGGCGCGTGCAGCCGTTGGCCGGGCCGTTCGGCGGCGTGCAGGAGCGTGCGGTAGGAGCGTGCCTGGCGGTAGAGGGCGTGGCGGGCGCGGTGCGCGCCGGGGTGTTCCTCGGGCGCCGGTCTGCGCGCTGCCAGCCGCAGCCGGAGGGCGACCGAGGAGAGCGCCTCGTCGGAGAGCCAGCGGGCGGCCGGGCCGGGGACGCACCAGGCGAGGTCGACGGCCGAGCGGTCGCCCGCGGTGCCGGCGCCGTCCGGGACGTGCCGGGCGGTGAGCTTGGCGGCCGCCTCGTCCAGCGCCTCGGCGTAGCGGACCCGGGAGAGCCGGTGGGCGGCCCGGACCACGGTGAGCGGGGTGCGCAGCGCGCCGGCCAGCACGCCCACGGCGGCCCGGTCGGCGCCGGCCAGGGCGGCGACCGGGGGCAGGAGTTCGCGCGGCCGGCCGGCCCGGATGAGGTCGGCGAGCCGGGCCGGGTGGCCGTCCAGGACCTGGCGGGCGCCGTAGCCGGTGAGGTGGTCGGTGCCGCCGGCGTCGAAGCGGGCCGCGGCGCGGGCGGCGGCGACGAGTTCGGGGCCGGGCTCGTCGGTGAGCGGGCCGGACTGCGGGTCGGTGCGCAGGACCGCGTACGGGAGGGTGTCGGGGCCGGGGTCGAGCACGGTGTGCCGCAGCCGGGGGGTGTCGGGGGCGAGCGCGAGGGTGGTGGGCGGTTCGGTCTCGCCGAGCGTGACGGCGGCCAACCGCTCGGGGGCGGACGGCTCCTGGGCGGTGTCCCGGACCCAGGAGCCCTTCACCGCGCCGCTCCTGACGCCGCCGCGAGTGCTGCCGCCGCTGCCGGCCGCACCGGCGCCCCCGGCCCGGGGCGCGGGCAGCCCGGCTGCGGGGACCGGCGGCAGCGGTACGGCGGCGGCGAGCAGGGCGACGGTGGCGGAGGCCGTCCCGTACGAGAGGTCGACGCCGAGCCGGGCGCGTCCGGCGGGGTCGGTGGCCGGCGCGGGGGTGCGGACCCGGGAGCGGACGGATTCCAGCAGCGCGCGGGTGAGTTCGCGGACGGCCGGGGCCTCGTCGCGCGGCTGTTCGGCGCCGGGCGGTTCGTCGTAGGGGTCGAGGTACGGGCGGCCGCCGCGGATGGCGAGCACATGGCCGGGCGGCACCCGCTGGACGCCCAGGTACGGGGTGCCGGTGCCGAGTGCCTCCGGGGATTCGGGGCAGGCGAGCCGGGCGGCGAGGTGGCCGGTGTCCAGGGCGGCGCCGACCAGGTCGGCGAGCGGGAGGGCGGCGGTGGCGTACGCGGTGCCGCCGGCCCAGGGGGTGTGGAAGACGGGCTGGGCGCCGGCCAGGTCGGTGAGCAGCAGGGTGGAGCGGGTGCCGGTGCGGAGCACGACGGTGTAGCTGCCGGGCCAGGCGGTGAGGTGGCGGACGGCGCCGCCGCGGGCGGCGGCGAGGCCGGCGGCGAGTTCGGGGTCGGTGGCCCCGCAGTGGCCGAGGACGGCGAGCCGGGTGGTGGCGGGGGTGTCGGCGACCGGGTCGGGGGTGGTCGGGCCGGTGCTGACGGCGGCGGGGGCGCCGGGGCGGAGGGTGACCAGGCGGATCTCCTCGGGGCGCCAGTCGCCCACCGCCCAGAGCGGGTTGGGGCCGGTCCAGAGGGGGCGGGCGGCGATGGGTGCGACCGTGGCGAGGGCCTCCTGGGCGGGCGCTCCCGCCCGGGGCGCGCCCGTGCTCCAGCCCGTCAGCCACCGCATCGCGCCTCCACCGGACGAGGACCTGCACTCGCGCGGCGCGTCCGGCGCCGGGCGGGCGGCCGGGTGGGGTGCCGGGGCGGCCCCGGTTCGGGGCGGCCCGCACGCGCGTCCGGGCGTGCCCGCGTTCCGGCGCGCCGTCAGGAGACATCGTGCCACCACCGGCCGCCGTCGGGGCCGGTGTTGTCGGTTCCGCTTCCGTTTCGGCGGGCCCGGGACACGAGTCGGGGCGGGAGTCGGGCGCGGGGTGGATTCGGGCGGGCCGGGCCTCCCCCTCCCTGGCCCGGACCGCCCGGGCGGCACCCTTGACATGGGCATCGCGAGATGGCCGAAAGGCGTCGCCCCGCCCGGGAGGGCATCCGCATGCCCTCCCGGACTCAACCGCCGCCCGCGGGGATTGAGGCGGCGGCATCCCCCGGCCCGCCGGGTCCTCGACGGCGGGCCGACCCACGACCACCAGCGAATCGCCGCGCGGCCGGTCGGGCCAGGGAGCACGGCCGGGCGCACGTGAACACGGGACCGGAGCACGGCGCTCCGGCGCGCGGCGTGGCCGAACCGCTCCGGGTGGTCCGGACCAACTCCCGCGGCGGCCCGGCACGGCAGCGCCGGGTGCGCGATCCCGCCATCCGGAATGCGGCCTCTTAACCGTCGGAACGCGTCCGACTACTCTAGGTACAGCAGCTACGGCCCGGTGCCGCCCGGGCCCCGCGCACAAGGCCGCAGGAGGTGCCGCCGCCACCATGACCGTCAGCCCACGAGGACCGAACGAACGGCTCGGCACGCTCCTGACCCTCGCCCAGATCAGCAACGCGGGACTGGCCCGACGGGTCAACGACCTGGGCGCCCAGCGCGGTTTGACGCTGCGCTACGACAAGACCTCGGTGGCCCGCTGGGTGAGCAAGGGCATGGTCCCGCAGGGGCCCGTCCCGCACCTGATCGCCACCGCGATCGGCGGCAAGCTCGGCCGACCCGTCCCGCTGGAGGAGATCGGCCTGGGCGACACCGACCCGGCGCCCGAACTCGGCCTGGCCTTCCCGCGCGAGGTCTCCGACGCGGTGCGCTCGGCCACCGACCTGTTCCGGGTCGACCTCGACCTGCGGCGCGGGCCCGGCGGCGGCCGCTGGAGCGACAGCCTGGCCGGCACCTTCTCGGTGGCCGCCTACGCGACGCCCGTCTCCCGCTGGCTGATCAACCCGGCGGACGGCTCGGTGGCCCGCGAGGTGCCGCGCTCCCCCAGCGAGAACTCCTCGTACCGGGTCGGCCACTCGGACGCCGTCAAGCTCCGCGAGGCCGCCCAGGAGGCCCGCCGCTGGGACTCCAAGTACGGCGGCGGGGACTGGCGTTCGTCGATGGTGCCGGAGTGCCTGCGGGTGGAGGCGGCGCCGCTGCTGCTGGCCTCGTACAGCGACGCGGTCGGCCGGGCGCTGTTCGGCGCGACGGCCGAACTGACCAGGCTGGCCGGCTGGATGGCCTTCGACACCGGGCAGCACGAGGCGGCCCAGCGGTACTACATCCAGGCCCTGCGGCTCGCCCGGGCCGCCGCCGACGTGCCGCTCGGCGGGTACGTACTGGCCTCGATGAGCCTGCAGGCCGGCTACCGGGGCTTCGCCGAGGAGGCCGTCGACCTCGCCCAGGCCGCGCTGGAGCGCAACCGGAGCCTGGCCACCGCCCGGACCATGAGCTTCTTCCACCTGGTGGAGGCGCGGGCCCAGGCCAAGGCCCGCAACGCGGCGGCGTGCGCGACGGCGCTCGGCGCGGCGGAGAGCGCACTCGAACGGGCACGCGCCGGGGATCCCGATCCGGCGTGGATCGACTTCTACGCCTACGACCGGCTCGCCGCCGACGCCGCCGAGTGCTTCCGCGACCTCGGAGTGCCCTCCAAGGTCCGCCAGTTCACCCGCGAGGCGCTGGCCAAGCCCACCGAGGGCTTCGTCCGCTCGCACGGCCTGCGGCTGGTGGTCTCGGCGATGGCCGAGGCCGAGGCGGGCAACCTGGACGCCGCGGTCGCCGCCGGCGAACGCGCCGTCGAGGTGGCCGGCCGGATCTCCTCGCAGCGCAGCCGGGAGTACGTGGTGGAGATGCTGCGGCGGCTGGAGCCCTTCCAGGGGGAACGCCGGGTACGGGAGTTGACCGAGCGGGCGCGGGCGGTGATCGTCGCTCCGGCGTGAGCCGCCGGAGCCGATGGAATGCCCGGCGATAAGACCGACCGGCACATGGTGGGTGGAGCAAGAAGCGGCGTCCGGGCCGAGCCTGGCAAGGCGGAGGAGGGAGTAGCAGCGGAGCTGCGGCGACCGACGACAACGCGGTCCAGGCGACAGCCCGGGCGTCGCGACGCCGCCCACCATGTGCCGGTCGGTCTAAATGGGATGCACCTGCGGGAGGGGCCTGGATAAGGTCTCTCTCGTCCAGGTGCGCAGGCAGAGGTTACTTCCACTCTTAATGGGCGGGTCGCGGGTTCGAGTCCCGTCACCGGCTTCGGGCCGGTGTAGCTCAGTTGGTAGAGCAGCTTCGTCACCTCAGCCGACCTTGAACTCTGGACACCTATACGTGAAGAGAATTCCGCACCTCCCGGTGCGACGGCAGCGGTTACTTCTGGTAGACGCCGGTATTCCGGCGTAGCGGTTCGAGCCCGCGAAACACCGCCGCCGACCTGATCTCGGGAGGCAGCTGCGCTTCGGAGTGCCCGGTGCGCAGGCGGGGGTTACTTCGGATCTTGCGGTTCCGGGTTCAAATCCCGGGCGTGCCGTGCGCGAGTGCGGCCGCTAGCTCAATCCGGTAGAGCACAAGGCATACACCTCCGCCGACGTCGGCCGTCCAACGGCCGGCACGATCTCGGGCACCCCCAGCCGCAGCATGCCTCCCTCCGTACACACGACCAAGCACGCCGAGGGGGGCTGCAGCATGTCCAGGTTCAACATCCGCAAGGCCAAGGCGACTCCGACGTCACCCGTGACCACGACCGGCAAGCGCACGGCCAACCACAACGGCGGCGTGGGGTTCGTCCGGGACGCCAAGTCCGAGCTGTTCCTGCTGGCCGTCGCCAACCTGGTCGGCCAGGACACCTTCTACGAGCGCGGCGGCGCCCGCGACGACCGCTACACCGCGCTGGTGCGCGAACTCGCCGTCAGCGACCCGGAGTGGACCCTCGGGCTGCTGCGCTGGCTGCGGTACGGGGCGCAGCTGCGCACCGCCGCGCTGGTCGGCGCCGCCGAGTTCACCCGGGCCCGGCTGGACGCCGGCGCCCACGGGTACTCCCGGCAGGCCGTCGACGCCGTGCTGCGGCGCGCGGACGAGCCCGGCGAGCTGCTCGCCTACTGGACCTCGCGCTACGGCCGGGCGCTGCCCAAGCCGCTCAAGCGCGGCGTCGCGGACGCGGTGCGGCGGCTGTACGACGCCCGTGCGCTGCTCAAGTACGACACCGCGAGCAAGGGCTACCGCTTCGGTGACGTCCTGGAGCTGACCCACCCGTCGCCGGACCCGGCGAAGCCCTGGCAGGGCGCGCTGTTCGGCTACGCGCTGGACCGCCGGCACCGGCCGGAGGAGGCCGTCCCGCCGGCCGTCGACCGGATGCTGACCGCCAACCGCGAGCTGCTCGCACTGCCGGTCGAGCAGCGCCGGGCCGCCGTGACGGCGAAGGACGGCGCGGAGCGGCTGGCCGCCGCCGGGCTGACCTGGGAGGCGCTGGCGGGCTGGTTGCAGGGCCCGTTGGACGCGCCGGTCTGGGAGGCGGTCATCCCCTCCATGGGCCCGATGGCGCTGGTGCGGAACCTGCGCAACTTCGACCAGGCCGGGGTGTCGGACGCGGTCGCGGCCGAGGTGGCCCGGCGGGTCTCCGACCAGGGCGAGGTACGGCGCTCGCGCCAGTTCCCGTTCCGCTACCTGGCGGCGTACCGGCACGCGCCCTCGCTGCGGTGGGGCCACGCGCTGGAGACGGCGCTCGGCCACTCGCTCGCCAACGTGCCCGAGCTGCCCGGCCGGACGCTGATCCTGGTGGACCGCTCCGGCTCGATGTTCGACCGGCCCAGCGCGCAGACCCAGCTCAACCGGGCGGACTCGGCGGCGATCTTCGGCACCGCGCTGAAGGTGCGGGCGGCCCGGGCGGACCTGGTCGAGTTCGGCTCCAGCAGCCGGGTGATCGAGGTCGGCCGCGGGGAGGCGGTGCTGCGGGTGCTGGAGCGGTTCTCCGACCTCGGCGGCACCAACACCGCCCAGGCCGTCCGCACCCACTACCGGGGCCACGACCGGGTGGTGATCGTCACCGACGAGCAGCCCGGCTTCGGTTACCGGGGCAGCGACCCGCTCGACGCGATCCCGGCGCACGTGCCCGTCTACACCTGGAACCTGGCCGGTTACGCCACCGGTCACGGCCCGAGCGGTGTCGCCAACCGGCACACCTTCGGTGGCCTCAGTGACGCGGCCTTCCGGCTGATCCCCCTCCTGGAGGCGGGGGCCGACGCCGGCTGGCCCTGGGAGGTCCAGGGTCATTGACCACGATGGTGCGTGCCGGGCCGGGGAGCCGGGCCGCACCACCACGCGGCCGGACGGGGGGAACGGCGGTGGACGCGCGGGGCCGGGGGGCCTTGCGCGCGACCGCACCGGCCGCACGGGGGGTGGAGCCGCTGGGGAGCGGCTCCGCACGGCGAGGTGGGCGGCAGAACACTGCCGCCCACCTCGGCATGCCGGTGGCAGCACGACGGACCACGCACCACGGACCACGCACGACGGACCACGCACCACGGACGACGGACCACGCACCTGAGCGGCGGAGCCTTGACGGGCCGACCGACGCGCGGGGAGACGCATGGGCGACGTCGCCCGGAGGCCACCGGTGCAACCTGCGCGAAACCGGCGCCGGCGGCCGACTCCCGTGGCACCATCGGCCGCAGGGGTCGGGCGGCGGACGAGGAGTACAGGGTGGCGGACGGCGGGTTCGATGTCGTGGTGGTCGGCGGCGGCATCGTCGGCCTGGCCACCGCGTACGCCCTGACCAGGGGCGGATCCGGGCTGCGGGTCGCGGTGCTGGAGAAGGAGAACGGCTTCGCGGCGCACCAGACCGGGCGCAACAGCGGGGTGATCCACAGCGGCGTCTACTACCGCCCCGGCTCGTACAAGGCCCGGTTCGCCGTCGCGGGCGCCGCCGAGATGGTGGCGTTCTGCCGCGAGCACGGCATCCCGCACGAGGTCACCGGCAAGCTGATCGTGGCGACCGACGACGCCGAACTGCCCCGGCTGGCGGCGCTGGCCGAGCGCGGCCGGGCGAACGGCATCCCGGTCACCGAACTGGACCGGGCCGGGATCGCCCGCTACGAGCCGGCGGTCCGCGGGCGGGCCGGGCTGCACGTCGGCACCACCGGCATCTGCGACTTCCCGGCCGTCGCGACGACGTACGCCCGGCTGGCCCGGGAGGCGGGCGCCGAACTGCGGCCGGGCACCGAGGTCCGGACGGTCGCCCGGCGCCGGGACGGCGTGACGGTCGGCACCGCCGACGGGGAGCTGCGCTGCCGGGTGCTGGTGAACTGCGCCGGGCTGCACAGCGACCGGATCGCCCGGCTGGCCGGGGACGACCCGGGGGTGCGGATCGTGCCGTTCCGCGGCGAGTACTACGAACTGGCCGAGCAGCGCCGGGAGTTGGTGCGCGGACTGGTGTACCCGGTGCCCGACCCGGCCTTCCCCTTCCTCGGGGTGCACCTCACCCGGGGGATCCACGGGGACGTCCACGTCGGCCCGAACGCGGTGCCCGCGCTGGCCCGCGAGGGCTACGACTGGCGCACCGTCCACCCGCGCGACCTGGCCGGGACCCTCGCCTTCCCCGGCACCTGGCGGATCCTGCGGCGGCACTGGCGGTACGAGGTCGGCGAGTTGCACCGCTCGCTGTCCAAGCGGGCGTTCACCACCGCCGTCCGCCGCCTGCTGCCGGCCGTGACCGCCGCCGACCTGGTGCCGGCCCCGGCCGGGGTACGGGCCCAGGCGGTGGCCCGGGACGGCTCGCTGCTGGACGACTTCGCCTTCGCCGGCTTCGACCCCGAGGACCCGCGCTCCCCTCGCCGCACGGTGCACGTGCTGAACGCCCCATCCCCCGCCGCGACGGCCTCCCTGCCGATCGGCCGGGAGGTGGCCCGCCGGGCCCTGGCCGCGCTGGAGGCCGGTGGATGAGCCCCGTCACACACCCCTCCGGGCGCCCCGCGAGGCCCCGTAGACTCGGGTGATTGTGACTGCCACCGCCCCGATCCCCCAGCAATCGCCGTCCGCCCGGCTGTCCGCGGCGCCGGCCGCCTACCCCGCGCCGATGTACCCGCACAAGGCCACCGAGGAACAGCACCGGGAGCGGCGCATCCGCAGCTTCCAGCCGCGCCGGGGCCGGATGACCAACGCCCAGGCGGGCGCCCTGGACCGGAGCTGGGAGACCTACGGCGTCCCGATCGACGGCACCCCGCTCGACCTGCCGGAGCTGTTCGGCGGCCTGCCGGTCACCCTGGAGATCGGCTTCGGGATGGGCGAGACCACCGCCGCGATGGCCGCCGCCGACCCGTCGACCGGCATCCTGGCCGCCGACGTGCACACCCCCGGCCACGGCAACCTGCTCGGCATGCTGGAGCGGGACGGTTCGCGGAACGTCCGGCTGGCCGCCGGCGACGCCGTCATCCTGCTGCGCGACATGCTGCCGGACGCCTCGCTGGCCGGCCTGCGGGTCTACTTCGCCGACCCGTGGCCCAAGCCCAAGCACCACAAGCGCCGACTGGTCCAGCCGTCCTTCCTCGACCTGGTGCTGCCCCGGCTCGCCCCGGGCGCGCTGGTGCACTGCGCGACCGACTGGGAGCCGTACGCGGAGCAGATGCTGGCCGTGCTGTCCGCCTCGCCGGAGCTGGAGAACCTGCACCCCGAGGGTGACGGCACCGGCTGGCTGGAGCCCGCGGACCACCCGGACGGCAGCGTCCCCGGCTACGCGCCGCGGCCCGACTGGCGCCCGGTCACCAAGTTCGAGCGGGCCGGGATCGCCAAGGGCCACGTGGTGCACGACCTGCTGTTCCGCCGCCGCTGACGGTCCGCGGCCGTTCGAACGGGCCCCGCCGGGCCGTACGGACGGTCCGGCCCGGGACGAACGGTTCGTCCCGACTCCTCCCGACGGGCCGCCACCGTGGCCTACCCTGTGCCGCATGGGCAGCCCGTCCGGCGGCGGCCGCGGCGTCCGGTCGGGGCGGGTCACCGTCCGCACCGCCGCCGACGCACCGGGTACGGGCCCGCGCCCCGGCGACACCCGGACCATCCCGGGGCCCCGGAGGCGCCGGGCCGACCGGCTGCTGCCCCGGCCCGGCGGCGCCCCGCCGTCCGCCGCCGCCACCGCGCCGGGCACCCCGGAACAGCCCCCGGGCCGTCGCCGCTCACCGGCGCTCCCCCCGGTCACCGCGGCCGCCGTCCTGACCCTGAGCTGCTGCGGGCTGCTGATCCTGCACCTGGTCCAGCGGCAGACCGGCACCGCCGGGCTGCTGGTGGGCCTGGGCCTGGCGATGGTGCCGCTGCCCTTCGTGCTGGGCGGCCTGGCCTGGCTCAACCTGACCGCCCGGGTACCGCTGCGGCACACCGTGTTCTGCCTCGGCTGGGGCGCCTGCGCGGCCACCACGGTCGCGATCCTCGCCAACAACTGGACCGCCGACTACCTGACCACCCACCAGGGCGCCCTCGGCGGGCTGCTCGGCACCGGGATCGCCACCCCGGTGATCGAGGAGAGCGCCAAGGCCACCGCCCTCCTGGTGCTGCTCCTGCCGCTCGGCCAGCGGCTGCGCTGCCACGGCCGCCGCTCCGGCCGCCCGTGCGCGCCGCTGCTGCACCGGTCGCCCTCGCCCCGGCGCGCCCGCCCGTACCAGCGCCGCCCGGCCGGGCCGCACGCCCGGAGCCGGCTGCGGCTCCGCCCCTACTTGCGGCCGCTGCCGTACCTCTGCCCGGCCCCGTCCTCCCCCGGCGCGCCGCACCGCCGCTCCCGGCCGCGCACCCTGGCCGCCGGGGTGGTGCTCGGCGGGATGACGGCCTGCGGCTTCGCCTTCACCGAGAACGCCCTCTACCTGGGCCGGGCCTTCAGCACCGACCAGCGCAACCGGCTGGACAGCATCGGCCTGGGCGATCCGCCCAGCCTGCGCGACTTCGACAGCACCGTGCAGACCTTCGTGCTGCGCGCCCTGCTCTCCCCGTTCGCCCACCCGCTGTTCACCGCGCTCACCGGGATCGGCCTGGCCGTCGCCCTCACCACCGGGCGACGCTGGCTGGCCCGGCTGGCCGCGCCCACCGGACTGCTGCTGGCGATGGTGCTGCACGGCACCTGGAACGCCGCCGCCGACCTGGGGACGGACGGCTTCCTGGTGGTCTACGGGGTGCTGATGGTGCCCTGCTTCGTGGCGCTGGTCTGCTTCGCGCTCTGGGCCAGAGCCCGCGCCGCCAGGCACGCCGAACGGCGCGGCAGACGGGCGGCGCGGGGGTAGTCGCAGGCCGGTACCGGGGCGGCCCGAAGAACCGATTTCCCATCTCGGCGACTTCCCCGTATTGTTGTGTTCACCGACGCGGGGTGGAGCAGCTCGGTAGCTCGCTGGGCTCATAACCCAGAGGTCGCAGGTTCAAATCCTGTCCCCGCTACTCAGTAGCCGAAAGGCCCGGAGGATTCTTCCTCCGGGCCTTTCGCATTCCCCGGCACGGGCACAGCACGGTCCCGCCACGAAGCGGTAACGGCGCCCCGTTTCAAGATCTCCGGCCATAGCGCTCCCCCATACTGAGGAAAAAATTCATCCAAATGGGGGACGGCGGGGCCGTGCCCTGGATAAGGAACGACCTCGATGCTGTCGAAGCGCCTGGCGAGCACCGCCGCGATCTGTCTCCTCCTGGGAGCCGGCACGGCCGCCTGCGGTGACAACAAGGACTCGGACAAGGCCGCCGCGCCCGCGACCACCGCGGCCGCAGCCGCAGCCGCGACTCCGACCGCCACGCCGACGCCGACCCCGACGGTGGCGAAGCTGGACACCGACAACCTGACCGCCCAGGAGATCGAGAAGAAGGCCCAGGACGCGCTGGCCGGCGCCACCTCGCTCAAGATCGCCGGCAAGATGGCCAGCGACGACGGCGAGATGACCATCAACATGGTGATGGACTCCACGGGCCAGTGCCAGGGCAGCATGGCGTTGCCCGGCATGGGCTCCTTCGAGATCATCAGCGACGGCAAGCAGTACTTCCTCAAGCCGGACACCCAGTTCTGGAAGACCTTCGGCGGGCCGAAGGGCGACGCCGTCGCCGAGCTGTTCAAGGGCCGCTACCTGACCGGCTTCCAGAACGACCCGAAGATGAAGGACCTGACCGACTTCTGCAAGCTCTCCGACGCGAGCAAGCAGATGCTCGACGACGGCTCCAGCACCCCCACCAAGGGCAGCGCCGGCACCGTCAACGGGCTGAAGACCTTCAGCCTCAAGGAGAAGGACGACAAGGGCGAGGAGTCGCTCCTCCACATCGCCACCGAGGGCAAGTTCTACCCGGTGCGGCTGGAGAAGACCACCGGCTCCGACAAGGGCCAGATCGACTTCAGCGACTTCGACAAGCCGGTCACCATCCAGGCCCCGTCGGCCGACAACGTGATCGACTACACCAAGTTCCAGGACAAGGTGAAGAGCGCCTGAGCGGCGTCCGCGAATAATCCGTTGCCCTCCCCGCAGGGGCCTGCCTACAGTGGCGGCACACTGAAGGGAGGTGATCCTGAATTGAGTTCCATCAGGATGCGTGAGGTGGCTGCTCGCTAGAGCCGCCCCTGCCTGCGCAGGGTGAGGCCCCTGGCCTCCGGCAGGCGAAATCCACAGCAGTCACCCGGTCCGCGGGCTCACCGGAACATCCCCGGTGCCGCGACGCCAGGCCAGTGCACGGGCCGGCGTCGCGGAGCAGCCCGCGGGCCGTCTGCGTTTCCGGGGCCGGGCCTCCTCAGCGGCCGCCCCCGTCGTAGCGGCGGCGCCCCCGGGGCGTTCCCGTGGTGGGGCCCCGGCGCTAGAGTCGGCGCGGCCCTACCACGGGAACGACGGGGCGCGGCGGAGCGGCGCGGACACAGGGGGTGGGCGATGACCAGGGCGCGGCGACGGGCCGGTGCGTCGGCACTGCGGACGGCGCAGTGGACGGCGGCCGGGGTGCTGGCCGGCACCGGACTGCTCGGACTGCTGATGTTCTCGCTCGGCCGGGAGCACGCCTGGCAGGCGCTCGGCGGCGGCCTGGTGGTCGCCGGGGCCTCGACGGTGCTCGGCGGTGCGCTGGGCTTCCTGTTCGGGGTGCCCCGGGTGAAGAGCGGCTCCGGCGAGCCGCAGGGCTCGTACGCGCCGAACACCAATCTGGAGCAGGTCTCCGACTGGCTGACCAAGGTGCTGCTGGGCGTCGGGCTCACCCAGCTCGGCTCGCTCGGCGAGCGGCTGCACCAGCTCGGTACGGCGCTGGCGCCCGTGCTGGGCGGCGCGGACGCCGCGGTGCCGTTCGCGGCCGCGCTGGTGCTGTACTTCCTGGTCCTCGGCTTCCTGGCCGGCTGGCTGGTCACCCGGCTGGCGCTGCCGCGGGTGCTGACCGAGACCGACGAGGCGCTGGACCTCTTCCTGGCCGGGCAGGACCGCGACCGGCGGGGCGACAAGGTGGGCGCGGACGACCTCCGGGTGCGCGCGATGCAGCAGCTCGGACTGCTCGGCGGCAGCGCCGACCAACCCGCCGCGCTGGCCGCGCAGTTGCCGCCCGCCTCGGACTCCCCCAACGGGCCGGAGGGCGTGGTGGCGGAGGTCCGCTCGACCGCGAAGCGCTCGGCGCTCACCGCCGACCAGGTGCGGGACCTCTACGCCGACGGCTCCGAGGGCCGCCGGATCCAGGCGCTCGCGCTGATGCAGGGCGACCCTTCGCTGGCGGACCTGCCGAGCGTGCTGGACGCGATCGAGCACCCGCGCTCGGGCTTCGAGCAGTACCACGCGCTGCTGGCCGCCCGGGGCCTGCTCTCCCGGCTGCCCGGCGCCGAGGCGCAGCGGCTGCGGGACGCGGTGGCGGCGCAGTTGGTCGACCCGCGGGGCATCCCGTACGGGTCGGACCGCAGTTGGCTGGCGGAGAAGATACTGTCCCGGCTGCAGACGGCGGCCTTCGTCCCGGCCCAGTCGGCGGCGGCACCGGACCCCGCCCAGGGCGGCTGCCCGCAGGTGAACTCCTAGACGGTGAAGCGCAGTTCGGGCTGTTCCCAGGGGGTCTTGGGCCGCGGCGGGCGGGTGCCGGTGCGCTCGGCGCCCACCTGGCGGTAGAAGCCCTCGGCGGGCGGGTGCGAGACGACCTTGACCGCGGCGATGCCGGCCGCCCGGGCCCGGTCCAGCATGTCCGTGATCAACGCCCGCCCGATGCCCAGTCCCTGGGCCTCGTCGGCGACGAACATCAGGTCCAGTTCGGCCGGTTCGTGGATCAGCGCGTAGAAGCCGAGCAGTCGGTCGTCGGTGCCGTCCACGGCCATCCGCACCTCGTGGCGCTCGATGTAGTCGGGCCTCACGACGTAGCCGTCGATCATCGCGAAGTAGGCGCCGCGGTAGGCGGTGGAGGCCTGGATCAGTGCGGTGAGCCGGTCGGCGTCGGCCGGCCGGGCGGGCCGGATCGTGGTCTCGCTCATGCGGGCGAGTATAGGGGCAAACCAGGGTAGTGACCATTACGGGCCGGTTGTCGGGGACGACCGGCCGAGGCGTCGGTCGGCGGCCCGCAGGACCATGACCCTCCCGGCGCGGCCGTCCCCGAGCGGCACCCGGCGGACCTCGCTGGCTATCCGGCGCTCGCCGAGCGCGTACCGCAGCCGGTCCAGGTGCCCGCAGCGGCGGCCGTGGCCGTCGTTCAGCGGCTGGACCCGTACTTCGCCTCCCGGGGCCGTCACCCGGACCAGCTCGGCGAGAGCGGCCAACTGGTGCTCCGGCCCGAACAGTTCGGGGTAGGCGAAGATCAGGTAGCCGCTCAGGGTGAGGGCGAAGGCGCCGTCCGCGAAGGGCAGCCGGGGCAGCACCGCGGCCAGGTAGCTCTGCGGGTGGGCGGCCGAGTCGGCGGCGAACAGCAGGCGGGCGCGGTCCCAGCTGCGCAGGTAGCGCTCGGGGCGGGGCGGCCGGTACGGGCGGGACGAGGGGTAGAGGTGGGGTCGCGCGGCCATCGCGAGGGCCATCGAGGCCCGGGCGGCCAGTGCCCGGGCCTGGATCTCGGGGAGCGGCAGCGCGTACGCCGGGTCGACCGCGATCACCCGGCAGCCCAGCTCGCGTGCCTCGGCGGTCAGGCCGGCCGCGCCGCCCGGGCAGTCCAGCAGCGGGCCGGGCAGGGCGGCGAGCTGTGCGCGGGTGAGGCCGAACAGGGCGCAGTACTCGTCCAGCGGGCGGGAGGTGACCAGGACGGCCTGGTCCGGGGCGCGGGGCCGGCCCGGGTCGGGGGCGGTGATCACCCGGTCATCCGAACACGAGCCCGCCCCGCCCGCATCCGGAACACGGACGGGGCGGGGCGGGGGCGGAACGGGGGGCGGGGGCGGCGGCGGAGCGGAGTGGCGGGCGCCGGGGCTCAGCGGCCGAGCAGGCCCTGGGCGGCGGCCCGGTTGACGCCGGTCAGGCCGCGGACCATCCGCGCGGTGAGGAAGATCAGCAGCACCCCGATCGCCGAGAAGGCGGCGATCTGCCCGGTGCCCTCGACGTAGTAGGCGTGCCGGACGTGGTGGCTGTCGGTGAAGTCGAACAGCTGGTAGCCGCGCCAGGAGGTGTAGCGCGGGAAGACCCAGTGGTAGAGCGGGTAGAGCGCCATCGCCCAGCCGAGCACCAGGAACGTCAGCGTCATGCAGAAGCTGAACACCGCCCAGGGGAACATCACCAGCTGGTACAGCGCGGCCTTCCAGCCCGGGCCGTCGGCCAGCCGCGCCGTGATCGCGCCCCAGTTGCCCGGGCGCACCTGGCGCACCGGCGCCGGGCCGGGCACGTCCAGGGCGAGCATCCCGCGCACCCGGGCCCGCTCCGCCCGGCCCAGGCCCCGGGAGGCGCTGGTCAGGCCCGCCAGCACGGGCAGGCCGAGGACGGTGACGAAGGTGCCGATCCCGACCGAGAACAGGGCGATCGCGACGGTGAAGCCGACGATCGCCACCGGCAGACCGGTGAGTGCGTAGCCGACCTCCCGGTAGTAGTGGCCGGAGAACGGCGCCCGCCAGAAGCCCGGCGGCTGCTCGGTGCGACGGGCCCCGGCCGGGCGCGCACCGTCGTCGCCGTAACGGCCAGGGGCGTCCCACTCCTGACCCAGCGTGCTTCGGCTACTGCTCATCCCCGGCCCCCGGCCCCTCGTTCGTGCTCGCGTTCGTACCTGCTGACGTGTTCAAGTCTGGCCGGGGGGCGGCCCGGCAAACATCCGGAGGACCGGCGGATCGGGGGTGGGGTTAACCCCCGGCCGCTGCCCTCAGCCCCTGCCCTCAGCCCCTGCCCCCTGCCCTCAACCCCCGCCCCCGCTACTGCCGGCCGGGCCACTCGTCGGCGAGCAGCGAGTACTGGTACGAGTCGCACCAGACCCCGCCCTTGAACAGGTCGTGCCGGACCCGCCCCTCCAACTGGAAGCCGAGCCGGGCGAGCACCCTGGCCGAGGCGGTGTTGTCCACGTCGACCCGGGCGGCCAGCCGGTGCAGGCCGAGCCGGCCGAAGGAGAGCTCGCAGAGCAGTCCGGCGATCTCGCCCGCGTAGCCGAGGCCCCACACCGGGCGGCTCAGCACGTAGCCGAGGTAGGCGGAGCGGGACCTGCCGAGGGTGAGGCTGGCGTGGGCGACCGGCACCGCGTCGGCCGGGTCCTCGGCGTCCTCGCGCCGGACGACGGCGAGCCGGTAGGTGTCCCGCTCGTCGGCCATCGCCTCCTCCAGGTAGAGCTCGATCTGGTCGGCGCAGGTCTCCCGGTCACGCGGTTCGAAGGGGAGGTAGCGGGTCACCTCCGGGTCGCCGAACAGCGCGTGCAGCGCGTCCACTTCCGCCGGGGTGTGGTGGTACTCGCGGACGGCGAGCCGGGGGCCGGTGAGACGTACGGGGACCATGGCTGCCGACCCTATCCCCGTCCGGCGGCTACCGTTCGGAACATGAACGACGAAGACCTGCGACTCGCCCCGCGCACCAGGGCCGCCGACCTGCTCGCCTGGGCGGCCGGGCAGGACCGGGCGCCGGTGGCCGAGAGGCCGCTGCGCACGGTGCTGGCGCTGCTGGAGCTGGGCGAGGGCAGGATGCACGACGGCTGGCCCGAACTGACCTCCGACGCGGTGGAACACCTGCTGTACGAACGGCTCCACCTCTACGTCCAACCCGACCCGGAACAGGACCCGTTCGCCTACGGCGAGGCCGTCCGGCTGCTGGTCGACCACCAGCGGGCGGCGAAGCGGCTCAACGCCAAGCGCCAGGAGCGGCTGCACGCCGAGGCCGAGTGGCAGGGCGAGGTCGCCGTCGGGCTGCTGCGCCGCGCCGACCTGGTGACCTGGCCCCGGCTGTACGCGGTGCTGCTGCACGCCCACGGGGTGGACGTCACGGACCCGGCGGCCGTCCGGGACTGGCTGGCCGGCTTCGCCGGGCTGGGCGAGGAGGAGCGGCTCGCCGGGTACGAGGCGCTGACGCCGACCGGCTGGCTGGACGATCCGGACGAGCAGGGCTGGGGGCCGGGCCGGGTGCTGTCGGTCGGCATGGCCACCGACGGCGCGCGGCGGCTGCTGGAGCAGGGCCTGATGCGGCGCAGCTACCGCAACCTGGCCGAGCTGAACGCGCTGGGGCGGCCGATGCCGGACGAACTGGCCGGGGACTTCGAGGACTTCGAGGCGGCCGCGGCCGAGGTGGCGCTCGACCTGCTCGGCGACTGGACGGTGCCCGGGCTGCCGCGGCTGCTGGTGGAGGAGTTCCCCGAGCTCGCGCCGGAGCCGGGACCGGCCGAGATCGACGCGTACCTGGCGCAGCTGCCGCCGGAGTGACGCGTACCCGGCGCAGCTGCCGCCGGAGTGAGGTGCCGCGGAGGCCCCGGACGCGGGTGCGTCCGGGGCCTTCGACGGTGGCTACGGGGTGAGGCCGCGCTGCTGGAGCCAGGTCTCCGGGTCGACCGGGGCGCCGCCGTCGGGGCGGACCTCCAGGTGCAGGTGCGGGCCGGTGACGTTGCCGGTCGCGCCGACCTTGCCGATCTGCTGGCCGGCGGTCACCTTGCCGGAGCCCTTGATGATCGAGGAGAGGTGGCAGTACCAGATCTCGGTGCCGTCGGGCAGGGTCTCGACGATCCGGTAGCCGTACGAGCCGGACCAGCCGGCCGAGGTGATGGTGCCCTGGCCGACCGCGAAGACCGCGGTGCCGGTGTCGGCGGCGAAGTCCAGGCCGGTGTGCAGGTGGGCCCAGTAGCGGGCGCTCTGGCCGTAGTGGGCGGAGAGGTTGTAGTCCTTCACCGGCAGGGTGAGGGCGGCGGCCTTGGCCCGCTCGACCTCGTCGGCGGCGCGCTTGGCCTCCGCCTCCTTGGCGGCGGCCTTGGCCTCGGCCTCCTGGGCGGCCTGCAGCCGGGCGCCCTCCTCGGCGGCGGTGCGCTGGCTGTCGGCCTGCTGCTGGATGCGGGCGGCGAGCGCGAGGCCGGGGTCGGCGGCCAGGGCGACGGGCGACTCGTCCGGGGCCTCGACGGCGGGCGCGGCGGCCGGGGTCGCGGAGGCGAAGCCGGTGGCGCCCAGGGTGGCGGCGACGGCGGTGACGCCGAGCAGCGGGGAGGCTCCGCGGGTCTGACGCGGCATCCGGTGGCGGTTGGCCTCGGCCTCCGGGGCGAACGCCTCCGGGCCGTCCGGGCCGGGGTGGTCGAGGAGCTGGGTACCGGCTGCGGGGCCGGCCGGGTGTGCCGGGGTGTGCGTCGACGCCACGGAGGCGCGCTCCTTTCCTTCCTTCGCGCCTACCGGGTTAGCTGACGGGTTCGGAGCAGGAAGGTCTCCTACGGCCGGGCCGGGGCCCCGCCGATTCACCCCAAGGAACGTGGTTCCCCGGCTCCCTGACCTGCCCGGAGGCCGGCCGGTGGGATTAGGCGACGGCGCACGGTGCCGTCTGGGTACGGCGTTGACGACCGCGCTGCGTTATCAAACGTTAATCCTAGGAGGCCCTGATTCCAAGCCATCCGTCCGGGACGGCTGGGGAACAGGTGATCGGTCGTCAACGAACGGCCCTTCATTCGCCAGGCCCATCTGAGTACTCCTACTCATGTGCGACCGGCCCGCTCGCCGCATCCTGGCGCCATGAACGCACCGATGCAGTCACGGACCACGGCCGCGTACTACGTCCAGGCCGTCCTCTCCTTCACCATCTCCGGCACCGCCCTCGCCGCCGGGATCGCCTACCTGCCCGTCGGCGGCTGGACCCGGGCCTTCCTCGGGATCGGCCTCCTCTACACCGTCACCTCCACCTTCACGCTCGCCAAGGTGATCCGGGACCGGCAGGAGTCCTCGGACACCGTCGCCCGGGTCGACCAGGCCCGGCTGGAGAAGCTGCTCAGCGAGCACGACCCGTTCAGGGTCGAGGGGGTCTGAGCGGATCCGGGAAGGGCCCTTGACGGCTAAGGCTATTAGCCTTAGCTTTATGGCTATCGGAAGCAATCGCCAGCACCGAGCGAGCCAGCGGAGGCCCACCATGACCGGCACCACCACCCCGAGCACCCAGTACCTCGACGTCCCCGGCGGCCGCCTCGCGTACGACGACACCCGGCAGGGCGACGGCACCCCCGTCGTCCTGCTCCCCGGGATGCTCGACTCCCGCCGCGCCTACCGGCACCTGCACCCGCTGCTCACCGCCGCCGGCCAGCGGGTCATCACCATGGACCTGCGCGGCTTCGGCGAGTCCTCCATCGTCTGGGACGACTACGGCCCGGCCGCCGTCGCCACCGACGTCCTCGCCCTGCTCGACCACCTCGGCATCGAACGGGCCGTCCTGGTCGGCCAGTCCTACACCGGCGCGACCGTCGTCAAGGTCGCCGGGGACGCCCCCCAGCGGGTCGCCGGGATCGCCCTGATCGACGCCTTCGTCGAACACCGGACCAACGCCCTCATGCGGAGCGTCATGGTCGCGATGGGCGCCGCCATGGTCCAGTGGCCCGGAGTCTGGGGCTTCTACCTGCGCAAGATGGCCTTCCCCGGCCCCCGCCCCGCCGACCTCGACGGCTACGTGGACGGACTGGTCGCCGCCCTGCGCACCCCCGGCCGCAAGACCGCCACCCGCGGCCACGTCACCGGCGACTCCGCGCCGATCGGCTGGACCGCGGCCGTCCGCTGCCCCGCCCTCGTCCTGATGGGCAGCAAGGACCCCGACTTCCCGAAGCCGGAAGCCGTCGCCGACCTCCAGGCCGAGAAGCTCGGCGCGCGGAAGGTCATGATCGAGGGCTCCGGGCACTACCCGATGGCCGACAACCCCCGGGCCGTCGCCGACGCCCTGCTGCCCTTCCTGGCCGAACTCGCCTGATCCCCCGCCTGCCCCGCCCCCACCGCCGCACGGAGAGCCCGAAGCCATGCCCCGCGTAGGACTGACCCCCGACCAGGTCGTCGACCACGCCCTCGCCCTCATCGACGACCAGGGCGCCGAAGCCCTCACCCTCGCCTCCGTCGCCACCCGCGCCGGAGTCGCCACCCCCTCGCTGTACAAGCACGTCAGCGGCGGCCTCGCCGAACTGCGGCGGCTCGTCGCCGTCCGGGTCACCGAGGAACTCGCCGACCGGCTCGCGGAAGCCGCCGTCGGCCGCAGCGGGGACGACGCGGTCACCGCCGTCCTGCGCGCCTACCAGGACTACGCCACCGAACACCCCCACCGCTACGCCGCCCTCCCCCAGGCCCCCCAGCCCGACGACGACCTCACCCGCGCGGCCACCCGGCTCGTCGGCGTCATCGTCGCCGTCCTCCGCGGGTACGGCCTCGACGGCTCCGAGGTGATCCACGCCGCCCGCACCGTCCGCTCCCTCGCCCACGGCTTCGCCGCCCTCTCCATCGGTGGCGCCTTCCAACTCTCCGAGGACCTCACCACCACCCACGACCGCCTCGTCACCACCCTCACCACCGGCCTCCGCACCTGGCCCCGCTCCCGGTGACCGAGCGGCCCCGGCCGCCTTCCTCCGCGCCGCCGGCGGGAGCGGCGCGCGCTGGGCAGCGGGTTCGGGCGTGCACGGGAAGTCGGGCCCGCCGACTTCCCGTGCAGCGGACCTCCCCTGCAGCGGACGTCCCGTGCAGCGGGCGGGTGGCGCGGGACGTCGCGGACGACCGGCCCCTGGTGCTGGTGCGGCGGCTGGGGCGACGGGCCCGCGCTGAGCCGGACGGGG
The DNA here is from genome assembly GCF_055571335.1 of Kitasatospora sp. NPDC030952. NCBI lineage: Bacteria > Bacillati > Actinomycetota > Actinomycetes > Kitasatosporales > Streptomycetaceae > Kitasatospora > Kitasatospora sp. NPDC030952. Next base: position 104,005 of record NZ_JBVIFM010000027.1, on the reverse strand, counting down.
CCGAAATGGGGTATGAAGATTCAGTGCCCACCCCCGCCCGTAGTCCGATGCGCTGTGTGCGCCTGCTGCTCGGCTGCACCAGTGCCGCCGAGCTGCTCGGCACCGTGCTCGCCGAGGGCCCGGGCTGGATCACCGGTGAGGGCTCCGCGCTCTACCTGCTGGACGCCGCCGGGTCGCTCCGGCTGACCGCCTCGCACGGGCTGCCGGACTGGGCGCTCGAGCGCTACGGCCTGGTCGACCCGGCCGGCGAGCTGCCCGCCGCGATGGCGTTGAAGCTGCGCCGCCCGTACCTGCTCAGCCCGGAGCACACCAGCGTCGACCACCCGAACCGGAACGCCGGCCCGGGCACCGGGATGGTCGCCGTGGTGAGCCTGCCGCTGGTGGTGGACGAGCGGGCGATCGGCGTGCTGGCCCTCGCGCTGGCGCACCGGGGCACCGTCCCGGGGCGCGACCTGGACGTGCTGGAGACGATCGCCGGGGCCTGCGCCCACCGGCTGCACCACCTGCTGGACCACGTGCTGGAGCACACCGCCGCCCCGCCCCCGCGGCCGGCCGGTCCGGGCCCCGCGCCGGCCCGTCCGCTGCTGTCGCTCGCGGTGCGGGCCGCCGGGCACGGCGCCTTCGAGCGGGACCTGGTCACCGGGGAGAGCCACTGGGACGCCGCCGCCTTCGCGCTCACCGGGCGGCCCGTCGACCCGGAGGGGACGGCCCCGCCGCTGGAGCGGATCGTCCACCCGGAGGACCTGCCGGACGTGCAGGCCGCGCTGGCGGAGGCGCTGGCGAGCGGCGGGCGCTACCGGATCGGCTACCGGGTGCTGCGCGCGGGCGGGAAGGTCGCGCGGGTCGAGGAGTCCGGCGAGGTGATGCTGGACGTGCACGGCCGCCCGGTGCGGATGGCCGGGCTGCTGGCCGACGTGGACCACCGCCCGGCCCGGGACACCGGGCCGCCGAACGACCCGGCCGGGGCCCGGACGGCGCTGCTGCTGTCGCTCACCCGGGCGCTGTCCCGCGCGGTGACCGTACGGGACGTCACCACCGCCGTCACCGACGTCGCCCGCCCGGCCTTCGGCGCCGCCGGCATCGTGCTCGACCTGGTGGACGAGGGCCGGCTGCTGCCGGTCTCGCACACCGTGTACGGCGGTCCGCGCCGGGCCGAGCTGACCAGGTTGGCGGACCTCTCCGAGCCGGTGATGCAGCACTCGCCGGCCCGCTCCGCCCCGCTGTTCAGCCAGCCCGGCGGCACGCCGCGCGGCTCGGACGCCCCGGCCGCCTGGGCGGTGCTGCCGCTGGTGGCCTCCGGCCGGCAGGTCGGCTCCTGCCTGATCACCTTCGCCGCCGAGCGCGCCTTCAGCCGCGAGGACCGCACCCTGTACTCGGCCTTCGCCGGCATCCTGGCGCAGTCCCTGGAGCGGGCCCGGCTGTACGACATCCACCACCACCGGGCCGGCGAGCTGCAGCGCGCGATGCTGCCGCGCTCCCTGCCCCGGCTGCCCGGGATCGCCAGCGCCGCCCGCTACCTGCCGAGCACCGAGGGCATGCAGATCGGCGGTGACTGGTACGACCTGCTGAGGCTGCCGGACGGCCGGATCGGGCTGGTGATCGGCGACGTGCAGGGCCACAACGCCGAGGCGACCGCCGTGATGGGCCAGTTGCGCAGCGGCCTGCGGGCGTACGCCACGGACGGGCACGACCCGGCCGCCACCCTGGCCCGGACCAGCCGGCTGCTGGCCGAGCTGGACACCGAGCTGTTCGCGACCTGCCTCTACCTGACCCTGGACCCGGCCGACGGCCGGCTGACCGCGGCCCGGGCCGGGCACCCGGCGCCGGTGCGGATCACCGCCGACGCCGCCGCCGTGGAGCTGGAGCTGCCGGGCGGCCCGCCGCTGGGGGTGGACCCGGGGCAGCCCTACCCGCTGGTGGTCGACCGGCTGGCGGGCGGCGAGACGCTGCTGGCGTACACCGACGGGCTGGTGGAGGACCGCGAGGAGGACTACGACGAGTCGGTGCAGCGGATGCTCGGCGGGCTGGAGCTGTGGGCCCGGCAGACCGGTCCGGGGCGGATCGGGCCGGCGTCGGCGCTGGAGCGGCTGGCCGATCTGCTCACCCTGAACGTGACGGAGCGCAGGCACCGGCCGGACGACGTGGCGCTGCTGCTCCTGCACCGGGTGGCGTCCGTTCCGTAGCGCCCGCGGAATGGTTCACCTGCACCGAATGTCGCACGTTCAACAACATGGTGCACACAAGCCCCACACATTCCGGGATGCGAACCGGCCACCACCCGTCACACCGAAGGGGGCCGGAAGCCCCTGGACGAACGACCGGATACCTCGTCAGCAACCCGGGATCGCGTCCGAACGACGGGGGAATGACGGCGTATTGACTCGATATTGACGAGATCCGGTCACTTGGCGGGATCCGTTCACACCTTCGTAGGATCATCGCCCTAGAATTCGCCGCGTGACGATGACTCAGTGGTGCGCAACGGCTACCGGCGTGCTCGCCGTCCTCGCCCTCGTGGCAGCCGCGCGGTACCGCGCCGTGTCCGTCACCCAGCGCGGCCGGGCCGACCGGCTGGACGGCGAACTCGCCCGGCTCCAGGAGCGGCTGACCACCGAACTCTCCCACCGGGGCGCCGACCTGGCCGCCGTCCAGCAGGAGCAGGAGCACACCGCCTCCACCCAGCGGGCCTTCCTCAGCGTCGCCCGCCGGATCCTCGTCATGGCCCACGACCAGCAGGCCCTGCTCGACGAGATGGAACGCACCCACGACGACCCGGCGCTGCTGGAGGGCCTGCTCAAGGCCGACCACGCCGCCGCCCAACAGGCCCGGCTGGCCCAGACCCTGGCCGTGCTGTGCGGCGCCCGGGCCGGCCGGCACTGGCCGGAACCGGTCTCGCTGGAGGACGTGGTGCGCGGCGCCCAGTCGCGCATCCTGCCGTTCCAGCGGGTGGTCGTGCGCAGCCGGATCGAGACCGCGGTGGTCGGCGCCGCCGCCGAGGCGCTGATCCACGCCATCGCCGAGCTGCTGGACAACGCCACCCGCTACTCCCCGCCCAGCACCCAGGTGTTCGTCACCCTGATGCCGGTGCACAACGGCGCCGTCATCGAGATCGACGACGGCGGGGTCGGCATGCCGGAACAGGCCGTCGCCAAGGCCGCCGACGCGCTCGCCGGGGGCAGCAGCCTGGAGGTCTCCCGGCTCGGCGAGCTGCCGCAGCTGGGCCTGGCCGCGGTCGGCCGGCTCGCCGAGAGCTACGGCTTCCGGGTCACCCTCAGCTCGGCGCCCTCGCCGTACGGCGGGGTACGGGTCGTGGTGCTGCTGCCGAACGCCCTGCTCACCGAGCCGCTGCCGCCCACCGTCCCCGGACTCGGGCCGGACGACCGGGCGTTCAGCCCCGGCCCGAGACCGGCCGCCGGCTTCGACCGGCCCGCCGCCGGCCACCCCCTGGTGGACACCCCGCCCGGGCCCCCCGCCGCCGACACCCCGCCGCCGCTGCCCCGCCGGAGCCACCGGCGCGACCGCGCGAACCGCCCCGCCCAGCACGCCGCTCCCCCGCCGCCCGAGCCGCCGTACCGCTCGGCCCGGGACGCCCAGGCGTTCATGGCGATGTTCCAGGCCGGGACCGCCAGCGGCCGCTCCGCCGCCCGCGGCCAGCACCCGCCCGGCCCCCACTGACCTTCCCGCTCCCCGTCTCCCCCGTCTCCCCCGACTTCCCCAGCGCTCCGGAGAGTTCCATGACCACGACCCCCGATCTCGGCTGGCTGCTCGCCGACATCATCGCCGTCCCCCACGTCCAGCACGCCGTCGTCGTCTCCAACGACGGCCTGGAGATCGGCCGCAGCGCCGACATCGCCCGGGAGGACGCCGAACGGCTCGCCGCCGCCTGCTCCGGACTGCAGTCGCTGGCCCGCGGCGTCGCGTCCGGCTTCGGCGGCCCCGGCAGCGCCACCCGCCAGATCATCATCGAGTACGGCGGCGGCTACCTGTTCATCGTCGCCGCCGGGGCCGGCGCCCACCTGGCCGTGGTGACCAGCGAGGCGGTCGACGCGGGACTGGTCGCCTACCAGATGCAGGTCCTGGTCGAGCGGATCGGCACCCACCTCACCAGCCCGCCGCGTGTCGACCACGCGGCGGGGGGCCACCGGTGAACGGGCCGGTCCGGCCCTACGTCATCACCGGCGGACGCAGCCGCCCCACCCGCACCGACCTCGCCGTCGAGAGCCTGGTCAGCGCCCTGCCCGGACCATTAGGGCTGGCCGAACCCCCGGCACTGCCCGAGCACGTCCTGCTCAACCGGGAGCACCGGCGCATCCTCGGGCTCTGCCACAGCCTGCTGTCCGTCGCCGAGGTGGCGGCCCACCTGGGGCTGCCGCTCGGCGTCGTCAAGGTGCTGGTCGGCGATCTCTGGGACCTCGGCGCCGTGCAGGTGCTCCCGCCCGTCCCGCAGGCCGAACGCCTGCCCACAACCCTTCTGGAAGAGGTGCTCGTTGGCCTCCGCCAACTCCGCTGAAGCCCCCGCCGCCCGGCCGACCGGACCGCAGTACCTGCCGTCCTCGGTGCAGGGCGCGGTCAAGATCCTGGTCACCGGCCCGTTCGGGGTCGGCAAGACCACCCTGGTCGGCTCGCTCAGCGAGATCACCCCGCTGCGCACCGAGGAGACCATGACCGCCGCCAGCAGCGGCGTGGACGACCTCACCGGGCACAGCGGCAAGACCACCACCACGGTCGCGCTGGACTTCGGCCGGATCACGCTCAACTCCCGGCTGGCGCTCTACCTGTTCGGCACGCCCGGGCAGCAGCGGTTCTGGCCGCTCTGGGACGACCTGTCGCGCGGCGCGCTCGGCGCCATCGCGATGGTCGACCTGCGCCGGCCGGACGAGAGCTTCGACGTGCTCGGCCGCCTGGAGGAGCAGCGCATCCCGTTCGCGGTCGCCGTCAACACCTTCCCGGACACGCCGAGTTACCCGGAGGAGGAGCTGCGCTCGGCGCTGGACCTGCTGCCGGACGTGCCGATCCTCCACTGCGACGCCCGGGACCGGCGGCAGTCCTACGACCTGCTGATCGACTTCGTCGACCACCTGCACCGCAGCTCGCTCCTGGAGCTCCAGCCGTGACCGCGCCCGAACCGCCCCGGGGGTCCGGCTGCCCGGTCGCGCACGGCGCCCCGACCGGCCCCTCGCGCGGCCCCTCGCACGGACCCTCGCACGGCCCCTCGTACGGTCCCCCGCACGGCAGCGGACTGCCCGTCGGCGTCCCGCTCACCCCGCTGTACGGGCAGGCCGTCGCCGACGACCCGCACGGCCTGTACGCCCGGCTGCGCGAGCGCTACGGGCCGGTCGCGCCGATCGAGCTGGAACCCGGGGTGGAGGCCTGGCTCGTCCTCGGCTACGCCGAACTGCTCGAACTCACCCGCAACGAGGCCCTGTTCTCCAAGGACTCGCGGCACTGGAGGGTCCCCGCCGAGGGCCGGCTCGCCCCCGACTCCCGGCTGCAGCCGATGACCGCCTGGCGGCCCACCCTGCTCAACCTGGACGGCGCCGAGCACCAGCGGCTGCGCGCCGCCGTCTCGGACACCCTGGCCCAGATCGACCACCGGCAACTGCGCGAGACCACGGAGGCCGCCGCCGACGGCCTGATCGACAGCTGGGGCCCGGACGGCACCGCCGACCTGATCGGCCAGTACGCCCGGGCGCTGCCGCTGCTGGTCTCCACCCAACTGGTCGGCCTGCCCACCGGCAGCGGGCCGCGGATGATCGACCTGATCAGCCACTTCGTCGACAGCGGGCCCGAATCGGTGCGCGCCGCCGGGGAGTTCCAGAGCACCCTGGCCGAACTCGTCCGGCACCGGCGCACCGCGCCCGGCGCCGACCTCACCTCCTGGCTGCTCGCCCACCCGGCCGCGCTGACCGACGAGGAGGCGGTGCACCACCTGGTCGTGATGATGGTCGCGGGCAACGAGACCTGCATCAACTGGATCGGCAACACCCTGCGGCTGCTGCTCACCGACCGGCGCTTCCGGGCCACCCTGACCGGCGGGCGGCTCACCGTCTCCGACGCGCTGGAGGAGGTGCTCTGGCGCGACCCGCCGACCCAGAACTTCCCCGGCCGCTGGGCCACCGGCGACACCGTGCTCGGCGGCCAGTACGTCAGCGCCGGCGACATGCTGGTGCTCGGCCTGGCCGCGGCCAACGCCGACCCGGCCGCCCAGGGCGCCGCCTCCGCCGCCCAGGGCTCGCTCGGTGGCAACCGGGCCCATCTCGCCTGGGGCGCGGGCAGGCACGTCTGCCCGGCCCAGCACCCGGCCCGGATCATCGTCGAGACCGCGATCGAGACCCTGCTGCACCGACTGCCGGACCTCCAACTGGCCGTACCACCCAGCGAGTTGACCTGGCGGCCGTCCCCCTGGTCGCGGGCCCTGGTCGCCCTGCCGGTGCTGTACAGCGCCTTCACCCCGCCCCGCCCGCCAGCCCCCGAGAGGCCCGCATGGACACCGCCGACGACTCCCGCGGCTCCCGCCCCGAGCCCGTCCGGCTCGACCCCTTCGGACGCGACCAGCACGGAGAGAACGCCCGCCTCCGGGCCGCCGGACCGGCCGTCCTGGTGGAACTCCCTGGTGGGGTGGTGGTCTGGGCGGTAACCCACCACGACACCCTCCAGGCGCTGCTGGCCGACCCCCGGGTCGGAAAGAACCCCCAGCTGTGGACGACCTTCCGGGAGGGCCGGCTGCCGTACGGCTGGCCGCTGCTCAACTTCGTCGTGGTGCCCGGCATGATCACCGCCGACGGCGAGGACCACAAGCGGCTGCGCGGGCTGGTCAGCCAGGCCTTCACCCCGCGCCGAATAGCCGCGCTGGCCCCCGCGATCGAGTCCCGGGCCGTCGCCCTGCTGGACCGGGTCGAGGAGTTGGCGGGCGAGTTCGACCTGCGCGAGCACTTCGCCTACCCGCTGCCGATGCAGGTGATCGGCGAGCTGCTCGGCCTCGCCGCGGCGCAGCAGGACGCCCTGCACGCCCTGTCCGACACCATGGTCTCCAGCTCCGCCACCCCGGACGCGGCCCTCGCCGCCCAGCGCGACCTCAACGCGCTGCTCGCCTCGGTGGTCGCCGCCAAGCGGGCCGAACCCGGCGACGACCTGACCACCGACCTGATCGCCGCCCGCGAGGCCGGCGACGGGCTCAGCGAGGCCGAACTCGTCGGCACCCTGCTGCTGATGCTGGTCGCCGGGCACGAGACCACGCTCAACCTGATCACCAACGCCGTCCGGGCCCTGCTCGCCCACCCCGACCAGCTGCGGCTGGTGCTGGACGGCGCCCTGCCGTGGTCGGCGGTGGTGGAGGAGACCCTGCGCTACGACTCGCCGGTCGGCCAGTTCCCGCTGCGCTACGCGAGCGAGGACATCGAGGTCGGCGAGGTGGTCATCCGGCGCGGCGAGGCGCTGCTCGCCTCCTACGCCGCGGCCGGCCGGGACGCCGGGCACTACCCGGACGCCGACCGCTTCGACCTCACCCGGCAGCCCGCCCGGCACCTGTCGCTCGGCCACGGCCCGCACTTCTGCCTCGGCTCGGGGCTCGCCCGGTTGGAGGCCGAGACGGCGCTGCGGCACCTGTTCGGCCGGTTCCCCGGGCTGGCCCTGGCGGAGGGCGAACGGCCGGAGCCGATCGGCTCGTTCGTGAGCAACAGCGTGCGGACCCTGCGGGTGCGGACCCGGAAGTGACGTGACGCCACCGGGCCGTTCGAGGGTGACGGTCGGCGTCCCCCGGTTACCTGAGGGCGGCCCGGTCGTTCGGCAGGGCATGAAGAAACTCGCCACCCTGGCCGCCCTCACCATGGCGGGCCTCGCCCTCGCCGTCCCGGCGGCCTCCGCCACCAGCCAGACCGCCAGCTCGCCGGACGCCACCGGCGGCCTCACCGACGGTCTCAACCTCTCTCCCGCCGACCTCGCCCTGCAGACCGCGGGCAAGCTCCCGGTGGTCGGGCACACCGCCGACGAGGTGGAGGCCATCGGCACCAACCAGATGAGCCACCCGGGGATCAGCGGGCAGATCGGCTGACCGACCCCCGTCCGGCCAGCCGATCCGCCCGGGGACGGGCCCGTCCGGGCCCGTCCCCGTCCCGTACCCTCAGCCCTGGAAGAGGCCGTTGAGCTCCGGGTAGGTCAGCCCGCCGTCCAGGGAGGTGTACGTGCCGCTCGCGTACACCTCCTCGGCCGCACGGCGGACCGCCGCATAGGCCACCCTGGCCAGGCCCGGGCCCAGGCTGATCCGGGCCACGCCGAGCTTCGCCAGTTCGGCCACCGACGGGGAGCCGGGGCCGGCCAGCAGGTTCAGCGGGGCCGGGACGGCCTCGACCAGCGCGGCCACGGTCTCCGGGTCGGCGACGCCGGGGACGAACACGCCGTCCGCGCCCGCCTCGACGTACGCCCGCAGCCGACGGACCGCCTCGTCCAGCCGGCCCTCGGGCTCGCCCAGGGCGTGCAGGAAGACATCGGTGCGGCCGTTGACGAAGAGCGGCACGCCCGCCGCGTCCGCCGCCGCCCGGGCCGCCGCGATCCGCTCGGCGGCCTGCTCGGGGGTGTGGTCGGCGTCCTCCAGGTTCACCCCGACGGCGCCGGTGGCGAGCAGCGCGGTGACGGTCTCGCCGACCCCGGCCGGGGTGTCCGCGTAGCCGCTCTCCAGGTCCGCGGTGACCGGCAGGTCGACCGAGCGGACCACCTCGGCGGTCCGGGCCAGCACCTGGTCACGGTCGGCGCCGCCGCCGTCCGGGCTGCCGAGCGACCAGGAGACGCTGGCGCTGGCCGTCGCCACCGCCCGCGCCCCGGCGCCGGCCACCAGCCGGGCGCTCGCCGCGTCCCACACGTTGGCCAGCACCAGCGGCTCGCCCGGGCGGTGCAGCTCCCGGAGCAGCCGGGCCTTCTCCCGCTGACTGGTCACCATGGGCCCGCTCACTTCGCGGCCGGGCTCATGCGGGTGGACACGCCGATCCGGTTCCAGGCGTTGATGGTGGTGATCAGCGCGATCAGCTGGGCCAGCTCGGCCGGCTCGAACTGCGCGGCGGCCTCGTCGTACACGGCGTCCGGCACGTGGCCCTGGGTCAGCAGGGTGATCGACTCGGTGAGGGCGAGGGCGGCGCGCTCACGGGCGGTGAACCAGGGGGTCTCGCGCCAGGCCGGGAGGGAGAGCAGGCGGTGGTCCTGCTCGCCGTTCTTGCGGGCGTCGGTGGCGTGCATGTCGATGCAGAAGGCGCAGCCGTTGATCATCGAGGCGTGCACCTTGACCAGCTCGGCGAGGGTCGGGTCCAGACCCTCCCGAGAGGCCCGGTCCACGGCGATCATGGCCTGGTAGAAGGCGGGGGCGAGCTTCGGCATCGGGAGGCGCTGCTCGGGGGCGGGCACGTGGGGCGCGGTCTCGTTCGTCATGGTCTCGTCCTGGGTCGCGTTCATCGGCTCGGCGGTCGGCTCGGCGGTCGTCACGGCCGTCGGCTCAGCCGTCGGCTCGGCGGTCGTCACGGGAGCCAGCCTAGAAGCCCACTGGCCCCCGGCACTGGTGCATTCGGCACCTGCTTCCTTGGGCCACTTCCGGTCCGCGAACAGGCGTGCGAGGATCGCTGGTGGATCTTCGGGACGACCAGGTCAGGGGGACGGGACCGTGTGCACGGCGTTCATCAGCATCGAACCCGACGCGGCGGTACCGGTGCTGCTGCTGTCCGTCCGGGACGAGTACCTCGGCCGCGCCTGGCAGCCCCCGGGCCACCACTGGCCGCAGCGGCCCGGACTCGTCGGCGGACTGGACCTCGCGGCCGGCGGCACCTGGCTGGCCGTCGACCCCGACCGGCGCACCGCCGCCTGCCTGCTCAACGGCTTCGGCCCGCTCGCCCCCGCCGCCAGCCGGCTCAGCCGCGGCGAACTGCCGCTCACCGCCGCGCGCGAGGGCGGGATCGGACACCTCGACCTCGCCCCGTACGACCCCTTCCACCTCGTCCAGGTCCACCCGGACGGCGCCGAGGTCACCAGCTGGGGCGGCGACGGACGGCCGACCGAGCACCAACTGCCCACCGGGCTCAGCGTGGTGGTCAACGACGGCCTGGAGGGGACGGCCGCCAACCGTACCGCCTCCGAGCGGATCCGCTCCCTGATGGCCGCCCGCGCCGACCACTTCCGGGCCCGCCTGCTGGCCGAGCCCCGGCCCGAACCGACCGCCGACGGGACGGCCGAAGCGGCCTGGGGCAGCTGGCTGCCGGTCGTCACCGGCGACGGACTGGCCCTGGACGACGACGCCGCGCTGATCCAGCGCCGGGACTTCGGCGACGGACGGATCTGGGGCTCCTCCTCGATCTCGCTGCTGGCGCTCGGCCCGGAACTGCTGCGCTACGACTTCGCGACGGCGCCGGTGCCGGCCGACGGGTCGGGCTGGCGGCGGGTGGACGTCTGAGCCGACCGGGCGCCCGTCCGGGTCGTACGTCCGCTCAAGACGGACGTACGACCGATACGGACGTCCGTCCAAGTCGGACGCCTGAGACGGAAGCCTGAGATGCAAGTCTGAGACGGACGTACGAGCCAGACGGACGTACGCCTGAGACGGACGTCCGAACCGGCCCCTCCCGAAAAGGACTTGAACCTGACGCTGCGGCAGGCCGCATCGTGGGCGGGTGTCGACCCCCTGCCCCGATGGAGGCCTCCCGATGGACCGTCGGCCGCGGCTGTACGCCGCACTGACCGTCGCCCTGCTGCTCGGCGGCACCCCGCTCGCGGCGACCGCCGGGGTGCTGCTCGGCCAGGCCGTCCAGCAGGCGGTGCCCGCCGGACTGCCGGGCGCCGTCGCCGAGTTGCTGGTCCACCGGCTCGGAGCCGGTGACACCCGGACATACGCTCGATGAACTTCTGGCGGCGGGGCTGCCGGGCGTCTACATGCCCGTAGTAGCTTCGCGGAGGCCACCGGAACCCACCGGCCGCAGACCCCAGAGCGAAGGTGCGCGATGTCCACCCTGACCTACCCGGAAGCGATAGGCGTCGGCCTGCTGCAGGGTGTGACGGAACTCTTCCCGGTGTCCAGCCTGGGCCACAGCATCCTGGTCCCGGCCGTGATCGGCGGGAAGATCCAGCAGGACCTCGACATGACCGCCGACGGCTCCTCCTACCTCGCCGCCCTGGTCGCCCTGCACCTGGCCACCGCGCTGGCCCTGGTGGTGTTCTTCTGGCGGGACTGGGTCCGGGTGGTCAGCGGACTGGTCGGCTCGATCCGGCACCGCCGGGTGCAGACCCGGGACGAGAAGCTCGCCTGGCTGCTCATCATCTCCACCATCCCGGTCGGCGTGGCCGGCCTCGTCCTGGAGAAGGCCCTGCGGCACGCGCTCGGCAAGCCGCTGCCGGCCGCCGTCTTCCTCGCGCTCAACGGGCTGGTGCTGCTCGGCGCGGAACGGCTCAAGCGCGGCGGCAGCGGCCGCCGCCGGGCCGGACACGCCGCCCCCGCCGACGAGCCCGGGCTGGACCCGGCGGCCGCCTCCGACGTCCGGCTGACCAGGCTCAGCTTCGTCCAGGGCGCCTGGATCGGCTCCGCCCAGATCCTCGCGCTGTTCCCGGGCATCAGCCGCTCCGGCGTCACCATGAGCGCCGGCATCCTGCGCGGACTCCACCACGAGGACGCCGCCCGGTTCTCCTTCCTGCTCGCCACCCCGGTCATCCTGGCCGCCTCGGCGCTGAAGGTCCCCGAGCTGTTCAAGCCGGAGAACTCCGCCGTGCTCGGCCCGGTGGCGGCCGGCAGCGTCGCCGCCTTCGTGGCCGGCTACATCTCGGTGCGCTTCCTCACCAAGTACTTCGAGACCCGCAGTCTGACGCCGTTCGCGGTGTACTGCTTCCTGGCCGGCGTCGGCAGCGCGATCTACCTGTCGGTCTGACCCCTCCCGAACCCGCCACGGGCCGTCCGGCAGCTCGCCGGACGGCCCGTCCGCGTTCCGTAGCGCGTCGTTCCCGTGCCCCGCAGTTCCCGTACGGCGCAGTTCCCGTGCCCCGCAGTTCCAGTACCGCGCAGTTCCCGTACCGCGTCCGGCTACGCGGTGAGGCCCAGCGCCGCCAGCCGGACCGGGTCGGTGAGGATGTCCAGACCGGTGATCCGGCCCTGGTGGATGGTGAACGACATGACCGACAGCGCACGGCCGTCGGCGAAGGGCACCACCCCGGGCGAGCCGTTGACCAGCACCAGGCGCCCGTCCGCGGCGAACCGGGCGAAGGTGATCGCCTGGGAGGCCACGTCGGCCGCGCCCCGGCGCAGCACGCTCGGCACCAGCGTGCCGCCGTCGGACCGGGCCACCACCTCCGGGTCCAGCACCGTCATCAGGGCGTCGAAGTCACCGCCCCGGGCCGCGGTCAGGAAGGCCTCCACCACCTGGCGCTTGCGGACCTCGTCCGCGTCGGCGGCCGGGGTCGCGCCCTGCACCCGGCGGCGGGCGCGGCTCGCCAGCTGGCGGGTCGAGGCGGCGGTGCGGCCGAGCACCTCGGCGATCCCGTCGAAGGGCACCTCGAACATGTCGTGCAGCACGAAGGCCACCCGCTCCGCCGGGGAGAGCGTCTCCAGCACGACCATCAGCGCGATCCCCACCGAGTCCGCGACCAGGATCTCGTGCACCGGGTCCAGTGCCGTCAGCCCGCTCACCACCGGGTCCGGCAGCCGCACCTGCCCCTCCTGCTCGGGCAGCGGGTCCTCCCGGCGGGAGGCCCGGGAGCGCAACTGGTCCAGGCAGACCCGGCCGACCACGGTGGTCAGCCAGGCCCCGAGGTTGCGCACCTCGCCCACGTCGCTGCGGCTCAGCTTCAGCCACGCCTCCTGGACGGCGTCCTCGGCCTCGGCGACCGAGCCGAGCATCCGGTAGGCCACGGAGCGCAGTTGGGGGCGCTCCGCCTCGAACTGCGCGGCCAGAAGATCGGTTCGGGAGGTTTCCTCGCTCATCTGTCACATCCTCGCGTCGGGATCCGTCGGTCCAGTGACGGACGCTAACCGACCCGGAGGACAGCACGATGACCACCACCGCCGGCACCACTACCCCCGCCGCCCCCGCCGGCACCGCCCGGATGCTTCGACGAGGAGCAGCTCTCCGCGATCATCCTGATGATCGGCCTGACCAACTTCTTCAACCGCGTCAACACCGCGATCGAGGAGCCCGCCGGCGCCACCTGGTGACCACCGGCCACGCGAGAATGGGTCCGTGAACGGCTCCTGGACCTCCTTCGGCGGCGACCTGCACCTGGACCTCAGCGAGCGGCGCGCCGCCGGCGCCGGACTGCGGGCCGCCCTGGAGGACGCCCTGCGCGAGGCCGTCCAGGACGGGCGGCTCGCGCCCGGCACCCGGCTGCCGTCCTCCCGGGCCCTCGGCGAGGACCTCGGCATCGCCCGCAACACCGTGGTCGAGGCGTACGGGCAGCTCGCCGCCGAGGGCTGGCTCAGCTCCCGGCAGGGCTCCGGCACCACCGTCGCCCGGCGGGCCGTGCCCGTGCGCGGCGAACGGCCCGTCCCGGCCCGGGAATCGCCGCGCACCCCCCGGCACGACCTGCGGTCCGGGCGCCCCGACCTCTCGCTCTTCCCCCGCACCGCCTGGCTGGCCGCCGCCCGCCGCGCCCTCGCCACCGCCCCGCACGAGGCGCTCGGCTACGGCAGCCCGCTCGGAAGGATCGAACTGCGCGAGGCGCTCACCCACTACCTGGCCCGGGTCCGCGGCGTCCGCACCGACCCGGACCACCTGCTCATCTGCGGCGGCGTCCAGCAGGGCCTCGGCCTGCTCTGCGCGGCCCTGCGGGAGCGCGGCGCCCGCTCGCTCGCGGTCGAGGCGTACGGGCTGCCGCCGCAGCACGCCGTGGTGCGGGCTTCCGGGCTGTCCACCGTCCCGCTGCCGCTGGACTGCGAGGGCGCCGTCGTCGACCGGCTCGACGCCCACTGCGGCGCCGCCCTGCTGACCCCCGCCCACCAGTACCCCACCGGCGCACCGCTGTCCGCCGACCGGCGGGCCGCCGCGGTGCGGTGGGCGCGCGAACACGACCGGTACGTGGTCGAGGACGACTACGACGGCGAGTTCCGCTACGACCGGCAGCCGCTCGGCGCGATGCAGGCGCTCGACCCGGAACGGGTGGTGTACGCCGGCACCGCCGCCAAGAGCCTCGCCCCGGGCCTGCGACTGGCCTGGCTGGCCCTGCCGGACGCGCTGGTCGAGCCGGTCGCCCGGCTGAAGGTGCTGGCCGACACGATGTCCCCGGTGCTCGACCAGCTGACCCTGGCCGAGCTGATCACCTCGGGGACGTACGACCGCCACGTGCGGCGCTGCCGGCTGCACTACCGGCGCCGGCGCGACCGGCTGGCCGCCGCGGTCGCCGAGCACACCCCGTGGGTCGAGGTCACCGGCATCGCGGCCGGCCTGCACGCCGTCCTCCAACTCCCGCCCGGGTCCGCCCCGGAGGCCGAACTGATCGCCCGCGCCGAGGCCGCCGGCCTGGCTCTCAGCGGTCTCGACTGGCACCGCGCCGACCCGACCGCCGAGGCGGGCGACCCCGCCCTGGTGATCGGCTACGCGACCCCGCCGGAACACGCCTTCCCGGCGGCCCTGGACGCGCTCTGCCGGGTGCTCCGCACGGCGTGACCGGCCCGCCCCGGGGCGGCCGGGGGCGGGCGCTCGCCAGCCGGGGCAGCCGAACTACTTGTTCCGGCTGCCCAGTTCGAACAGCAGCATGATGAAGCCGGCGAAGGCGTGGATGCCCGCGGTGTAGATGACCAGGCGGAGGTAGACCCGCTTGTTGGCCCACTTCCCGGCGTCCATGGTCTTCGGGCCGGTGGCGGTGTCGGCGGCACCGACCGGGACCGCGGTGGCGGCGGGGGCGGTGGGGGTGGTGGGATCGGCCATCGGGATCTCCTCCAAGCGTCTGACGGCTGGTCAGTGGGTCGGGGCGGGGCCGCCGCCGAGGCAGAGTTCGCCGCCGGGGCTCTGCAACAGGGTGTGGACGAAGAGCAGTTCGACGCCGGCGTCGGATTCGGCGGCGATGCAGTGCGGGGTGAGCGAGTCGTAGTGGGCGGAGTCGCCGGGCGCGAGGTGGTGGACGCGGTCGCCGAGGGTCACCCGCAGCTGCCCGCGCAGGACGTAGATCCACTCCTCGCCGGGGTGGACCCGGACCACCGCGTCCTGGACGCCCGGCGGGACGTGCACCCGCAGGGCCTGCATGGCGCGGCCGGGGGCGCCGGCCCGCCGGTAGCCCCAGCCACCGGCCCGGCCGGGATCGATGGCGCCGCCGCGGACCACCGGGTCGGGTTCGACCATGGCCTCGCCGAGCAGCCCGGAGACGGTGGTGCCGTAGGCGCGGGCGAGGCCGAGCAGGACGGGCAGCGAGGGCTGGCGGCGGCCGGTCTCCAGCCGGGACAGATAGGCTGGGGAGAGGCCGACCCGGCCCGCGGCGACCTCCAGCGTGAGCCGGCTGCTGTGCCGGTGCTCGCGGAGGCGGGCGGCGAGGCCGGCGACCTCCTGGTCGTCGAGCTGGTCGCCGTCGCCGGGGGTGCCGGTGGAGCTGGTGGTCATGTTGTCCAGTGGACACCCGGCCTGCCGCAGGGGCAAGAAAGTTGCCTCAGAGGCAAAGCCGGCGACGAGGTCCGCTCACGGCCGGGGAACGTTGCGCAGGTTGCTGCGCGCCAGGTCGACCATCCGCCCGACACCGCCCGACAGCACCGTCTTCCCGGCCGCCAGCGCGAAGCCCTTCAGCTGGGCGGCGGTGATCCGCGGCGGGATGGACAGCGCGTTCGGGTCGGTGACCACGTCCACCAGGGCCGGACCGGGCCGCTCCAGCGCCTCCGCCAGCACCTCCCGGACCCTCGCCGGGTCGGCGACCCGCTTGGCCGGGATGCCCATCGCCCGGGCGATGCCGGCGTAGTCCACGTCCCCGTTGTCGATCTCGTACTCCGGGTAGCCGGAGACCAGCATCTCCAGCTTGATCATGCCGAGCGCGCCGTTGTTGAAGACCACCGTCTTCACCGGCAGCCGGTGCTTGGCCACCGTGAGCAGTTCGCCGAGCAGCATGCCGATACCGCCGTCGCCCGCCATCGCGATCACCTGCCGCCCGGGGCAGGCGAGTTGGGCGCCGATCGCGTGCGGGAGGGCGTTCGCCATCGAGCCGTGCAGGAAGGAGCCGATCACCCGGCGGCGGCCGTTCGGCTGGAGGTAGCGGGCGGCCCAGACGTTGTTCATGCCGGTGTCCACGGTGAACACCGCGTCGTCGGCGGCGACTTCGTCCAGCACCGAGGCGACGTACTCGGGGTGGATCGGCAGGTGCTTCTCGATGTCCCGGGTGTAGGCGCCGATGACGTCCTCCAGCGACTTGCAGTGCTTGCGCAGCATGCCGTCCAGGAAGGTCCGGTCGGGCTTGGCGTCCAGCAGCGGCAGCACGGCCCTCAGGGTGGCCGCGACGTCGCCGTGCACGGCCAGTTCCAGCGCGGTGCGGCGGCCCAGCCGGGTGGCGTCGTGGTCGACCTGGACGGTGTGCGCCTGCGGCAGGAAGGAGTCGTACGGGAAGTCGGTGCCGAGCAGCAGCACCAGGTCCGCGGAGTGCAGCGCCTCGTGGCAGGCGCCGTAGCCGAGCAGCCCGCTCATGCCGACGTCGTACGGGTTGTCGAACTGGATCCACTCCTTGCCGCGCAGCGAGTGCCCGATCGGCGCGTTCAGCGCCTCGGCGACGGCCATCACCTCGGCGTGCGCCCCGCGCACCCCGGCGCCGCAGAACAGGGTGACCCGGCGGGCCGCGTTGAGCAGCCGGGCCAGCTCCTGCACCTGGGACCAGGGCGGCGCGGCGACGGCCTGCTCGGTGAGGAAGTGGCTGCTGCCGGTCGGCCCGGCGGCCGGCAGGGCGGCGACGTCCCCGGGGAAGGCCAGCACCGAGACGCCGTGCGAGCCGAGCGCGTGCTGGATGCCGACCCGCAGCAGCCGGGGCAGCTGGGCGGGGGTGGAGAGCATCTCGCACCAGTTGCTGCAGTCGGTGAACACCCGCTCGGGGTGGGTCTCCTGGAAGAAGCCGGTGCCGATCTGCCCGGACGGGATGTGCGAGGCGAGCGCGAGCACCGGCAGGCCGCTGCGCTGGGCGTCGTACAGGCCCTGGATGAGGTGGGTGTTGCCGGGGCCGCAGGAGCCCGCGCAGACCGCCAGCCGGCCGCTGAGTTCGGCCTCGGCGGCGGCCGCGAAGGCGCCGGCCTCCTCGTTGCGCACGTGCACCCAGCCGATGCCCTCCGCCCGCCGGATCGCGTCGACGACGGGGTTGAGGCTGTCGCCGACCACGCCGTACACCCGCTCCACCCCGGCCTGCCGGAGCACCTCCACCATCTGTTCGGCCACGGTCGCCACGGGGACTTCCCTTCGCTCGCCACAGGACACCTGCAGCCTCCGACGGGGCGCAGCCGGCCGCACACGGGGCCGGGCGAACGAGTGAGCGGGTACGGGGCCGGACGCGGGGCCCGGCCCCGCGGCTACTCCGCGGCCAGGTGGTCCTGCTGGCCGAGCTTGCCGGCCACCAGCCCCGCCTGGGGCTGGCGGCGGGCCGGCTCGCGGCCGGGCGGCTGGGCACAGCGCTCCTGGGCGGGCGGGGCGGTGGTGGGCACGGTGACCGGGGCGCCGGCCTTGACCTGGACCAGCTCGCCGTCGTGCCGCAGGTGCATCACCTCGCCGCGGCGCAGCGTGTAGGTGGTGCCCCCGTGGGTGATCCGGACGCCGAGCAGGTGGCCGCGGACCATCAGGGAGAAGCTCAGCTTCATCAGCCCGGAGGGCAGCCGGGGCCGGAAGTCGAGGATCTCGCCGTGGTCGCGCAGGCCGCCGAACCCGGCCACCAGGGCGATGCAGGCGCCGGCCAGGGAGGCCATGTGGAGGCCGTCGCGGGTGTTGCCGCCGAGGTCGTGGAGGTCCATCAGGGCGGCTTCGGCGGTGTAGTCGTACGCGAGGTCGAGTTGGCCGACCTCGGCGGCCATGACGGCCTGGGTGCAGGCGGAGAGCGAGGAGTCGCGGACGGTCAGGCGCTCGTAGTAGGCGAAGTTGCGGGCCTTCTGCTCGTCGGTGAAGGCGTCGCCGCGGACCTGCATGGCGAGCACCAGGTCGGCCTGCTTGACGACCTGCTTGCGGTACAGGTCGAAGTACGGGTAGTGCAGCAGCAGCGGGTAGTTCTCCGGCGGGGTGTTCTCGAAGTCCCAGACCTGGTGGTGGGTGAAGCCGTCGGCCTGCGGGTGGACGCCGAGGTCCTCGTCGTAGGGGACGTACATCGCGGCGGCGGCGTCCCGCCAGGCCGCGGTCTCCTCGGTGTCGACACCGAGTTCGGCGGCCTCGCGGGGGTGCCGGACGGCGGCCTCGGCGGCGGCGCGCAGGTTCGCCTGCGCCATCAGGTTGGTGTAGACGTTGTTGTCGGCGACGGCGCTGTACTCGTCGGGGCCGGTGACGCCCTCGATGCGGAACTTCCCGGCGGTGTCGTGGTGGCCGAGCGAGCGCCACATCCGGGCGGTCTCGACGAGCAGTTCCAGGCCGTACGCGCGTTCGAAGTCCTCGTCCCCGGTGGCCCGGACGTAGCGGGCGACGGCGGTGGCGATGTCGGCGCCGATGTGGAAGGCCGCGGTGCCGGCCGGCCAGTACCCGGAGCACTCCTCGCCGCGGATCGTCCGCCAGGGGAACACCGCGCCGGCCAGGCCGAGTTGGGTCGCCCGTTCACGGGCGAGCGGCAGGGTGGTGTGCCGCCAGCGCAGGGCCTGGTTGACGGCCCCGGGCAGGCAGTAGGTGAGCACCGGCAGGACGAAGGTCTCGGTGTCCCAGAAGCTGTGCCCGTCGTAGCCGGGGCCGGTCAACCCCTTGGCGGGGATGGCGCGTTCCTCGCTGCGGGCGCCGGCCTGCAGGACGTGGAAGACGGCGAACCGGACGGCCTGCTGGAGTTCGACGTCGCCCTCGATCTCGACATCGCTGGTCTCCCAGAACTCCTGGAGGAATTCGGCCTGTTCGTCGACCAGGCCGTCCCAGCCGGTGTACCGGGCGGCGGTCAGCGCGGCCTCGACCTGGTCCCGGACGGCGGGCAGCGAGCGGGTGGCGGACCAGCCGTAGGACATGAACTTGACCAGCCGCAGCCGCTGTCCGGGCTCCAGCACGGTGGTGACGCTGATCCGGCAGTGGTCGGCCTCGGCCTCGGCGACGGTGTCCAGCCGCTCCGGTCCCTCGATGAGGTGGTCCATCCCGGCGGCGACCCGGATGCCGCTGAAGCGGGTGCGGTGCACCAGGACGGCCTTGGTGCCGCTCGCGTGGTGCACCTCGGGCTGCAGCGGCGCCTCGAGGACGGCGGCGGCGCGCGGGTCGCCCTCGGGGCCGCCGGGCAGCTGCTCGTTGGCGACCAGCTCGGACTGGAGCACGATCCGCACCGGCCCGTCCACCGCCTCGACGCTGTACGCCACCGCGGCGATGGCGCGCTGGGTCAGCGAGACCAGCCGGGAGGAGCGCACCCGGATGGTCCGCCCGGCTGGGGAGGTCCACTCGCACTCGCGGTGCAGCAGGCCCTCGCGGAAGTCCAACCAGCGGGTGTGGTTGACCAGTTCGCCGTAGCGCAGGTCGAAGGGCTCGTCGTCCACCAGCAGCCGGATGATCTTGCCGTTGGTGACGTTGATGACGCTCTGGCTGGACTCCGGGTAGCCGTACCCGCCCTCGCCGTAGGGCAGCGGGCGCAGTTCGAAGACCCCGTTGAGGTAGGTGCCGGGCAGGCCGTGCGGCTCGCCCTCGTCCAGGTTGGCGCGCAGCCCGATGTGGCCGTTGGAGAGCGCCAGGACGGACTCGGCGCGGGCCATCGAGGCCGGGTCGACGCCGTGTTCGGTGATCTGCCAGGGGTCGATGGTGAAGTTGTCCGCAGGACTCATGCGCCCACCTCGCTGCGCTCGGTAGGGGCATTCGCCCACACGCGCCCCTCGATGATTCTCCCCCAGCCTTCGGCCGGGGGGACCCCCATGCTCCGCTCGCTCATGCCTTCTCATCCCCCAGCAGCTCGGAGAGGTCGTCGACGACCACGGTGGCGCCGTCGCGGCGCAGTTCGGCCGCCTGCCCGGTGCGGTTGACCCCGACCACCGCGCCGAAGCCGCCGGCCCGGCCGGAGGCGACCCCGGCGAGCGCGTCCTCGAAGACGGCGGCGTGCGCGGGTTCGACGCCCAGCTCGCGGGCGGCGTACAGGTAGGTGTCCGGGGCCGGCTTGCCGGGCAGGGACCGCTGCTTGGCGACCACGCCGTCCACGATCACGTCGAAGAGGTCCAGGATGCCCGCCGAGCGCAGCACGTCCCGGCAGTTGGCGCTGGAGGAGACCACCGCCCGGGGCAGCCCGAGCGCGCGCAGCCGGTGCACGTAGGCGACCGAGCCGTCGTACGGCGCGACGCCCCGCTCGTGGATCAGCCGCAGCACGGTGTCGTTCTTGGCCCGGCTGATGCCCTGCACGGTGCGGGCGTTCGGCGGGTCGTCCTCGGCGCCCTCGGGCAGGTCGATGCCCCGGCTCTGCAGGAAGGCCCGGGTGCCGTCCAGGCGTGGGCGGCCGTCCACGTAGGTGTCGTAGTCGGTGACGGCGTCGAAGGGGACGAACTGCCCGCCGGTGCGGGCCGCTTCGGCACGCAGGAAGGCGTCGAAGGTGTCCTTCCAGGCCGCGGCGTGCACCGTGGCGGTCTGGGTGAGGACCCCGTCGAGGTCGAAGAGGAAAGCGCGGATGTCGTCCGGTAGCCCCAGCATGGGTGCAGTCTGCCCCGGGAACGCGGGGGATGCCGCCCATTCCCGGCGGCGCGTCGCGGGAAGGGCGGCTTCCGGTTGCCGCCGCCGGATCAGGGCGAGTCGGGCATCTGCGCCTCGGGCGACTGGATCACCGCGAAGACCGCGCCCTGCGGGTCGTTGACCACGGCCATCCGGCCGGCCTGCATGTCGAACGGCGGCTGGATCACCGAGCCGCCGGCCTTGACCAGGGCGTCCACCACCGAGTCGGCGTCGTCCACCAGGAAGTACGTCATCCAGTGCGACGGCGTGCCCGGCGCGAGGTACTTCGGGATCTCCTGGAGGCCGCCCACCGTACGGTCGCCGACGTTCAACGAGAAGTAGCCGTCCATGCCCTGGATGGTGGCCGGGCGCAGCCCGAGGGCCGGCTGGTAGAAGCGGCGGGCCGCCTCGGTGTCGGCGGTGTTGAGCTCGTTCCAGACCAGCGCGCCGGGCTCGTTGACCACGCCCGCGCCGATGAAGTCCATCGCCTGCCAAACGCCGAACACCGCACCGGTCGGGTCGGCGGCGACCAGCATCCGGCCGATCGTGCCGACGTCCATCGGGTCGTAGAGGACCGTGCCGCCGGCTCCGACGATGGCGGCCCGGGCCGCGTCGGCGTCGTCCGAGGCCAGGTAGGTGGTCCAGGCGACCGGCGGCAGCGGCTGGCCCTCGGGCGCGGACTGCGCCATGATCCCGGCGACCGGGCGGTCGTTGAGGGTGCACACGGCGTAACCGCCGAACTCGGCCGGGCCGACCTCGCCCTGCCAGCCGAACAGGTCGCGGTAGAAGTCGAGCGCGGCCTGCTGGTCGCTCGCCATCAGGTCGATCCAGCACGGGGTGCCGGGCTGGTACGGATCGGTCACTACGGGCATCGCTGGGCCTCCCGGAGGCGGTGGTGGCCGGCTGTCGGTCGTGGGGCTGCTGTCGTGGGGCTGGAGTCGTGGGGCTGCTGGACTTGTGGGGCTGCTGGTCGTGGCTGCCTGTCGTGGGGCTGCTGCTCGCCGGGTCGTGGCCGTCGGAGGGCGGGGCCCGGTGCGACGGCGCCACACCGCCCACCTTCGGTCCGCCGCCGCGTTCCCGCCACCGGACGGCGCCCTGGCGGGCGACCGGTCGCCGCGCGGTCACTCCTCGTCGTGGCGCAGCGTGGTGACGAAGTACGGCTGCGCCTTGCCGCTCTGCGCGTAGTCCTTGAGCCGGACCAGCAGTTCGGCCCAGGTGCCGGCCACCATCGGGACGCCCTCCTCGCTGCCCGGCTGCCAGCCGCCGTGCCGGAACAGCAGCCGGGTGCGCTCGGGGGCGTCGGGCTGGTCGGAGAGGTCCCAGCTGATCCAGGTGCCGGCCCAGTGCGGCGGGAACGCCCCGGCGTTGGCCCACAGCACCCGGTCCAGGTCGGCCCGCTCCCGGCGCAGCCGGAACGGCTCGGGCACCCCGGGGAAGTCGAACAGCAGCACCTCGCCCTCGCGGTCCACCCCGGTGGTCCACCAGCTGGTCAGCCCGCCGTGCGTGTTGAGCGCGTCGAGCACGGCGGCGCGGGGTGCGGCGATGTCGATCTGCATGGCGATCTCGGGCATGGGGTCCGCCTTTCGGTGACCGGTGGGCCGTCCCCTCCACGGCCACGATGGCACGACCCCGGGGCGTACGCGCCCCGGGGTCGTGCGGTCGGTCGGGCGGGTGCGGTCAGCCGCCGCTGCCGTAGGTGGTGTTCGCGCAGATGTCGTCGTCCGCCGAGCGGGCGTCGTTGGTGACGGTGGTGGGCAGCGGCTGCGCGGGCGTCTGGGCGCCGGGGGTGGAGCCCGCGGCGGGCGCACCGGCCCCCATGCCGTTGGCCGCGGCGAAGTCCTGGCCGACGATCACCGAGATGCCGCGCGAGCTGCCGGGTTCCAGGCTGGCGCCCGGGAACAGCGCGGCGACCTTCTCGGCGTTCGCCTTCTGGCTGGAGCTGTACTCGATGGTGGTGGTCTTGTACTTGGTGCTCGCCGCCTGGCCCGCCGTGCTGGCCGAGAACTTGGCGCCCTTGAGCAGCTCGGTCCCCTTGCCGGCCAGGCCGTTGGCGAGGGTGCCGTTGTAGACGGCGACCTTGATCGAGGCGTTGGAGGCGTCCGCGGCCGCCGCGGCGGTCGTGCTGGGCGCGGCCTGCTGCCCGCCGGCGCTCGGGCTGGCGGTGGCGTCCGGCTGCTGGCCGGTGGCGTTCTGGCCGTCGAGGGTCTGGTCGGCCTTGAGGGCGTCCCAGAGCTTGTTGGCGTCCGGCTGGACGAGGTCGATGTTGGCGTCCTGGGTGCGGTAACGCCAGGGCGCCGTCACGAACTTGAGGTCGTGCATGTCGATGTTCTTCAGCGACAGGCCGAAGGAGAGCAGCTTGTCCGCGGAGTCCAGTCCCGGGTCGACGGTCAGCGACTTGGTCGCCGCGTCGGCCAGCGGCAGCAGGTTGGTGGGGCTCAGCCCGTCCTTCTTCATCTTGGTGGCGAGCGAGCTCATGAACGCCTGCTGGCGCTTCATCCGGCCGATGTCGGAGCCGTCGCCGATGCCGTGCCGCAGCCGTACGTAGTCCAGCGCCTGCTGGCCTTCGACGGTCTGCTTGCCCTGCGGGAGGACGAGGTTGCCCTTCTTGTGCAGGTTGGGGTTGATGTCGCCCTCGTAGATCGGCTTCGGCAGGCAGATGTCCACGCCGTTGACGGCCTTGGTCATCGAGGAGAAGCCGTTGAAGTCGACCACGATGGTGTGGTCGACCCGGATGCCGGTGACCTTCTCCACCGTGTTCTGGGTGCAGGCCGGGTTGCCGCCGTCGCTGCCGCCGACCGAGAAGGCGGCGTTGAACAGGTCGTTGCCGCCCTTGGTCCACTTGCCGTTGGGCAGCTTGCAGGACGGGATCGGCACGATCGTGTTGCGCGGGATCGAGATGCCGACGGCGTGCTTGTGGTCGGCGTAGACGTGCAACAGGATCGTGGTGTCCGAGCGGGCGCCGCCGTCCTCGCCGCCGCCGAGGTCGGAGTTGTTGCCGCCCCGGCTGTCGGAGCCGATCAGCAGCACGTTGACCGGCTTGTTGCCGTCCGCGTCGGCCTTGGCCTCGGGCGGGCGGTCGGTGGCTATCGCGTCGGCGTCGAAGGACTTGATGTTGGCGTTCAGCTTGTAGTAGATCGCGCCGCCGGTGCCCGCGATCAGCACCAGCACGCCGGCCGCCGACCAGGCGACGATCTTCTTCACGTTCTTCTTGGGCTTGGCGCCGCGCCGCGCCGCCGCCCGTCCGCCTGAGGCGCCGGGGGTGCCGGGGGTGCCGGGGGCGCCGGATCCGCCGTCGCCCCGGTTCCCGCCCTCGCCCCGGCTCCCGCCCTTGGACTGGGCGGCACGGCGGGCCTCGGCCCGGCCTCCGGAGCGCGGGGCGGGCACGCCGCCCGCCGCCCCTTCCGCCGGGACTGCCTCGGGCGCGCCCTCGCCCTGAGCCGGGCTCTCGCCCCTGCGACCTGCCATGCGCGTACCTTTCACCGACGGAAGCGACGCCCCGGACGATCTGGCGCACCGCACAGAGGAAGACGGCCCCAACCGCTCCCTGGTTGTACGTACGAAGGTCAGTACAGAATGACCATCGTGGCTTCCGATCATATTGAGACCAAAGGTGATCACTGACCTCCGGTACACCAACGACCTCATCGGCACCGGGGACATCTCGCTACAGACCGGCTGAAAACGCCTGATTCGGACAGGCGGTGACCGGCCCGCCCAGGGCGCCGGCGGCGAGGGGTGGCACCCCGAAGGTGACGACCGTCTCGTCGGCCCGACCCGGCTCCTGCGTGCCGGCGGCCATCACCCCGCGGCGGGACGCGAGCCGCCCGCCCGCGTCCTCAGCACTCCGCCGTACCCGGCCGCGATCGCCGCGTGGGTCTCCCAGGGAAACACCGGAGCGGATGCGGCCGAACCGGTTCGACGTCAATTTGCCGTCCCTACAGACGATTTGGCTGCGATTGCACCTGCCGGTGCAGTCAAGTCCCCCACCTGACAGGGCAATGCCTTCGCCAACCTTCCCCCTACCCCTCTTGCCCCGCTCATGACAGCCCGGTCATTCTGTACTGCCACCCGCCAACGTCCGCCCCCACGGCTCGGGTTGGCGCGTGGACCTCCTGTTCGTCCCCTCACGAAGGAGCCAGCATGCGCAGATTCCTGATACGCGTCGCCACTCTCGCGGCAGCGGCCACGACACTGGCCGTCCCCGCCGCGCCGACCACCGCGGCGGCCGCACAGGGACTGTCCTTCCGCCCCCTGCAGTACAACACCAACGGCTACAACTGGGGTGGCTACGCCGCCACGGGCAGCGGCTTCAGCTCGGTCGCGGCGTCCTGGACCGAGCCGAACGCGGTCTGCAACTCCACCAACGACCTGTACGCCCCCTGGGTCGGCATCGACGGCTACGGCTCGTCGAGCGTGGAGCAGACCGGGGTGGCGACCGACTGCTCCAGCGGCAGCCCGGTGAACCAGGCCTGGTACGAGATGTACCCGGCGGCCCCCGTCTACCTGAGCCTCAGCTCGTACCCGGTGTCGGCCGGGGACCACATCTCCGCCTCGGTGACCTACGCGGGCAGCAGCCGGTACACCCTCAAGCTGACCGACTCCACGCGGGGCTGGACGTACACCACGACCAAGTCCACCTCCGCGCAGCGGACCAGCGCCGAGGTGATCATCGAGTCGCCGACCGGCGCCTACCCCGACTTCGGGACGCTCAACTTCACCTCGGCCACGGTCAACGGCAAGTCGCTCGGCTCCACCAACCCGGTCGCCCTGGACCCCAGCTCCAACGGCGCCTACGAGGCCACCACCGGCGGGCTCGGCTCCAGCGGCACCAGCTTCTCCGAGACCTTCCTGCAGGAGTAGCCACCCCGGCGGGGCTCGCCCCCGCGCGAAGCGGCTCGTCCTCTGCCCGCAGGGGGCGAGCCGTTCTCGGCACGACAGTTTGACGAGCCGCGCGCTCGCCTGGTTCGGGGCCACCGGCGGACTCAGCGGCGTCTGCGGCCACCCGGACCCCGGCCCGGCCGTGACCCTCCGAGGCCAGCCGGCCCGCCGGACCCCGACGCCGCCGACCAGCGAGTACGAGCGGACCTTCACCACCGGTCCGCCGACCGGGGCCGTGATCACCGGTGTCCGGGTACAGAACGGCCCGGGTCCCGGCCGGTGGCTGGACCACCGACCGGGACCCGGGCCGTCGAAGCGTTCCCAGGGGAGGTACGAGCAGGGGGTCAGGCGTCGGCGCCCGCCTTGGCGTCGTACGCGGCGAAGAACTCGTCGGCGATCGCACGGGTGCGCGGCAGCTCGGCGACCGGCTCGCCGATCACCCGGCCCGCCAGCTCGCCGGCCAGCCGGACCACGTCCTCCCGCAGCGCGGCCTCGGCCAGCACCCGGTCCGCCGCCAGCTGCACCTGCGCCTCCGCGAGCATCCCGTCCCGCAGCCGCTGCCCCTCGGCCCGCAGCCGCGCGATCAGCGCCGCCCCCTCCTCGGTGGCCGTCTGCCGGATCTCCGCCGCCTCGTGCCGCGCCGCGGTGAGCTCCGTCTGGAACTCCTCGTACACCCGCAGGGCCTCCGCCCGCACCGCCTCGGCCCGCTCGACACCCCCCTCGGTGGCGTCCCGGCGTTCCGCCAACAGCTTCTCGATCCGCGGCAGCACCACCACCCCGAGGATCCCGAAGATCAGGAAGAAGCAGACGAGTCCGACCACGAGTTCTGCAAGATCAGGCTGCAAAGGTCCCATGACACCAAGATAGTTGAGCCCTTGTCACTCACCTCCGCCGCCCCCCGGACACGACGAAGGGCGCCCTCCCCGACGGGGAGAACGCCCTGGTCCTGAACGGATCGTTCGTGTGGGCCGCCAGGGGCTCGAACCCTGAACCTACGGATTAAAAGTCCGCAGCTCTGCCAATTGAGCTAGCGGCCCGCGGCCCTCCGTGCCGGGTGGTCCCGGGTGGGGAGGGCCACGGTGATCCTACCCGGTGGGCCCCAGGGCTCCGCCAGTGGATTGGGTGGGCGCGCCGGGGGCGGGGGGTGGGGCTTGCGGCGGGCTGTAGTGGGCGGCGCGGACGCGGCGGAGCCAGGCCTCGGCGGGGCGGGGGTCGGGGGTGTCGGGCAGGACGCCGGGGCGGGCGAGCCGGTCGGCGGCGTCGGCGAGCAGGCGTTCGGCGGTCGCGGGGCGGTCGGCGATGCGTTCGCCGAGGTCGCGGACGCGCTCCGGGTCGGGCAGCCGGATCAGGTTGCGGCCGGTGCGGTGCAGCCGGACGGCCTGCTCGACCAGCCGGACGAGGTGCCGGGCGTGCTTGGCGGCCCGGCGGCGGGTGGCCGGCTCGCTGGTGTCGCGGGTCAGCAGTTTGCGGAACTGCTGCTCCGCGTAACCGAGATAGGCCTTGCGGACGGCCGGCGCGCTGAGGAAGCTCGACCGGATCCCGACCAGTTCGCGACCGAGCGGGGTGGTGGTCTCGTACAGGTCCTCGGGCAGCCAGACCAGTTCGGAGGCGGTCGGGTTGCAGGACAGCGCCAGCCGGCACCACTTGGCGGCCTCGTGCAGGGTGACGTCCGGCCCGGTGGTGACGTGCGACTCGGCCGGGCGGTGCAGGCCGTGCAATTCCTCGGTGGGGACGGCGAACAGGCCCAGCCGGTCGAGGTCGGAGCCGGCGTGGGCGAAGCCGTAGGCGGTGGAGCCGACGATGCCGGAGAGCAGCACGGTGCCGGGTGCGGCGGGCATGCGTTCTCCTCTCGATCACCAGTGGCGGCGGGACCGCGGTGGGTACCGCATCATCTCCGGAGCGGGCCGCGCCGGGCGAGCGATTTCCGGTCCGGGGCCCGCCCGGGCGCCGATACTGGGCGCATGGAGCACAGCCACGGGATCGACACCGAGAAGCTGCGGGCCTGGTGGTCGCACCGGCAGTGGCTGGACCTCCCGCACCCCGGGGCGTCCGCCGCCGAGGTGCTGGCCGCCACCGGCTGGGCCCGCTCGGTCGGCGGCGCGGCCCCGTACCTGGGCCTGTTCGCCCGGGCCGGGCTGGGGCGGGCTGCGGTGGACGCGGCGGTGGCGGGGCTGGAGGTGCACGAGCTGCCGTCCGCGCGCGGCTGCACCTACGTGCTGCCCGCCGCCGACTTCGCGCTCGGCCTGGCGGCGGGCGCGGCCGCCCCGGAGGGTGAACTGGCCGCCGCGGCGAAGCACCTGGGGGTCGGCCGGGACGAGGTGGAGCAGCTCTGCCTGGCCATCGAGCGGGCGCTGTCCGGCGGCGGGCCGCTGGACCCGACCACCATCCGGGAGTCGGTCGGCGACGCCGTCCGGTCGCTCGGCGAGGCCGGCAAGAAGCGCGGCCTGTCGACCACCCTGCCGCTCGCCCTCGGGCTGCTCCAGTCGCGCGGCCGGATCCGCCGGGTGCCGGTCAACGGCCGCCTGGACCAACAGCGTTACGGCTACGTCGGCTGGGACCAGCCGGTCGCGGGGGACGCCGTCGACCTCGCCCGACGCTACTTCTCCTGGGCCGGTCCGGCCACCCTCGGGCACTTCCGCTGGTTCTCCGGCTTCTCCGCGGCCACCGCCCGCCGGGCCGTCACCGAGCTCGGCGCCGCCCCGCTCGCCCCCGGCTCGGACCTCCTACTGCCGCCCGAACTCGCCGACGAGTTCGCCGAGTTCGAGGCACCGGCCGAGCCGCACTACACCCTGCTGGCCGGCATCGACGGCATCCACCTGCTGCACCGCGACCTGCCCCGGCTGCTCGACCCGGCCGACGCCGCCCGCCCGCTGCCGGCCGGCCGGGCCGGGCGCACCTTCGGAAGCGAGGCCGACCCGCAGACCCACCTGGTGCTGGACCGCGGCCGGATCGTCGGCCTGTGGGAGTACGACACCGAACGGGCCGAGATCGTCCACCAGTCCTTCGTCCCGCCGGACGACGCGCTGCGCGCGGCGGTGGCCCGCACCGAGGCGTTCGTCCGGGACGAACTGGGCGACGCCCGCGGCTTCAGCCTCGACTCGCCGAAGAGCCGCGCACCGAAGGTCGCCGCGCTGCGCCGGGCCGCCGCGCAGGGGCAGCGGTCCGGACAGCGGGCCGGATAACGTACTCGGCATGTCGACCCCCAGCACCGACGAAGTCCTGATCGTCACCGGCGCCGGCCGCGGCATCGGCGCCGCCACCGCCCTGCTGGCCGCCCGCCGCGGCCACCGGGTCTGCGTCAACTACCGTACGGACGAAGCCTCGGCCACCGCCGTCGTGGACGCCGTCCGGGCCGACGGCGGCACCGCGATCGCCGTCCGGGCGGACGTCAGCCGCAGCGCCGAGGTGGAGCGGCTGTTCGCCACCGTGGACGCCGAACTCGGGCCGCTCACCGGGCTGGTGAACAACGCGGGCACGCTGGAGCGGCAGTGCCGGCTGGAGGAGATCGACGAGGACCGGCTGAACCGGATCTGGGCCGCCAACATCACCGGCCCGTTCCTGTGCGCGGCCCAGGCCGTCCGCCGGATGTCCACCCGGCACGGCGGGCGCGGCGGCGCGATCGTCAACGTCGGCTCGGCCGCCTCCCGGATCGGCTCGCCGAACGAGTACGTCGACTACGCGGCCGCCAAGGGCGCGGTGGACTCGATGACCCGCGGGCTCGCCCTGGAGGTCGCGGCCGAGGGGATCCGGGTCAACTGCGTCCGCCCGGGCCTGATCCGGACCGGCATCCACGCGCTCGGCGGCGAGCCGGGCCGGGTCGACCGGGTCGCGCCGAACCTGCCGATGCGGCGCGGCGGGGAGCCGGAGGAGGTCGCCGAGGCGGTGCTGTTCCTGCTGTCCCCGGCCGCCTCGTACACCACGGGGGCGTTCCTGGAGGTCTCCGGCGGGCGCTGAGGCCTCCGGCCCCGGCGAGTACCGAGAACCCGAGAACCCTTGGAAACCGCCCTGCCGGGGGCGGGGCTTCAGCGAACAGCCCCCTCCGGTTTCCTTCCCCCCGGTCCGTCCGCACCCCTACGGTGGACGCCATGACCGCTGCCTTCATCGACATCCCCGGTGTGCGCAACTTCCGTGACGCGGGCGGGATCGGCGCCCTGCGCCGGGGCGTCCTGTACCGCTCCGGCTCCCTCCACACGCTCACCGAGGAGGGCGCCCGGAAGCTCAAGGACCTCGGCCTGCGCACGGTGATCGACCTGCGCAGCCCGGTCGAGCTGGAGGTCTGGCCGGACCAGCGGCACGGCCTCGACCACGAGACCCTCAACCTGCCGACCCTGCCCGCCAACCGCGGCGACCTCGACCGGCCCTGGCCCGAGGGGCAGGCCGAGCTCTACACCTTCATGCCGGAGACCGCCGGGCCCTCGCTCGCCGCGGTGATCCGCCGGCTCGCCGCCCCGGACGCGCTCTCGGTGATCGTGCACTGCGCCGTCGGCAAGGACCGCACCGGCCTCACCGTCGCCGTCCTGCAGTCCCTGCTGGGCGCCTCGGACGCCGACATCACCGCCGACTTCCTGCTCTCCAACACCGGCCTCGGCCTGGACGACGGCCCGACCCCGTACATCGACGAGACCGGCAGCGAGCGGATCTCCCGCCCGATCAGCGCCGAACTCATCGCCTCCTCCCTCGGCTGGATCCGCGCCCACCACGGCACCGTCCCCGCCTACCTCCACTCCCACGGCGTCACCGAGGCCGAACTGGCCGCCCTCCGGGCCAACCTCTCGGCCTAGGGAATCGCCGGGATCTAGAAGCGCTCGAAGCGCCACCACTGGGTGGGCGAGTCGGTGTCCTCCCACTGCTGGACGCCCGCGTCCGGGGCCTGCGTCGCGGTGAGCGGCTTGCCGCTGATGAAGCTGGTGACGGTGTACGTCCCCGGGGCGTCGACGTGGGCCTCCAGCAGCCATTCCTGGGCGCCGAAGGCGTTGGCGGACCACTGCTGGATCGGGACGCCGTCCTCCGGGGAGGCTCCGGTGACGTCGAGGCGCTTGCCGCTGCCGGCGTTCTCGATGTGGAAGAGGGCGCCGCCGGGGTGGACGGCGGTGAGCCGCCAGAGCTGGGCGTCGGTGCCGTCGTCCGCGCCCAGGCGGATCCGGGCGCCGCTGCGCCGGGAGGCCTCGGCGACCTCCAGCAGCAGGCCGCTGCCGACGTTGCGGATCCGGTAGCGGCCGTCGGTGATCGCCCTGCTCGCGTCGTCAGTCACGCTGGGAGTCTCCCATCCGGGACCGACAGCGGGCCTCGTGGCCGAAGACCGCGGCCGGCACCACGACCACGGCGGCGACCTGCACCAGGGCCGACCCCCGGTGCCCGGCGGGACCGTGCCGGCGACCGGCGCGGAGCCGGTCAGCGCGACGGCCTGCGGCGTGGTGATGGCGGCGGCGGGGTCGGCGGCGCCCGTACTCCTGCGAACCGTGCCCCGGCGACCGTGCCCCGGCGACCGTGCCCCAACGGACCACACCCCGGCGAACTATGCTGCGGCGGATGTCCACCCAGAACACCTCGCCGAACCGTCAGCAGCCCGCCCTCCTCGAAGCGGTGGCCGAACTGGAGGCGGTGGTCGCGGCCGGCGACGACGAGGGCTTCGGCCCCGCGCTGGGCCTGGTCGGCGGGCTGTTCGGCCCGGCCGAACCGGCCGAGCGGCGGGCGGCCGGGCCTCGGCTGGCCGCGCTGCTGCCGGACGCGCCGCCGTTCCCACGGGCGCACCTGGCGATGGTGGTGGGCGCCTGCGTGGAGTCCGGTGCCGATCCGGTGGCCTGCGCGGGGCCGGTGCTGGCCGGGCTGCGCGGGGCGCTGACCGGCGCCCAGCGGCTGGTCGAGCACTGGGCGCGGACCGGCGGCGGGCCGCTGCCGGACCAGGAGGCGGACGATCCGGCCGAGGCGCACGCCCGGATCGAGAGCCCGGAGCACCTCGACACCTGGCGCGCCCACCTGGCCGTGGTCGCCTGGTGGACGCTGCACCTGTGGCAGCAGGCCGCCTGGGCGGTGTACGCCCACCCGCCGGTCCGGGCCGAGGCCCGCGCCTCGGGCGTCACCGGAGTGCTGCTGGAGCTGTTCGACCGGTACGAGGGCGAGCGGCACGACTTCAAGGGCCTGACGCACCTGGCGCTGGTGCTCGACGACGAGCCGCTGCTGGTCCTGGACCGCCCCACCGGCACCGGGTACCTGCTGCGGATGAGCGGCCTGAGCGACACCTTCCAACTGCACACCCTGCTCGCCGACGTGCTGATCGGCGGCGGCCACCTGCCCGGCACCCCGCAGGACCCGGAGGTGGTGGCGCTGGCCCGGACGGAGTTGCTGGAGGGCCGCCGGCTGATCGCCACCGGGGCCTTCAACCTGGTCGCGCCGGACGGCTCCTGGCTCTGGAACGAGGGCACGCCCAGCGACATCCCGGTGCTGGACGGCGTGCGCACCCTGGTGCTGGAACCGCTGCCGTACCAGCGCAGTTGGTCGGCCGGGCGGTTCATCCAGGAGCTCCCGGGCGACCTGCGGCTGGAGCGGGTGCTGGACCGGGCGGAGGCGGCGCAGCGGCTGGGCCGGACGGTGCCGGGGATGTCGACGGTTTCGGCCTTCGGGTAGTCGGCCCCGGGTACGGGCTGCAGGTACCGGCCCCGGGTACGGCCCCCCGGATCCCCGCCCCGTTCGCCGGGTTAGGGTCGGAAGCCGGAACGCGAACCCCTGCGCGTGGAGACGAGTGGAGTCGACGATGGCGAAGGTCCCGAACGCACTCGCGGCCGCCACGCCCGCCGCGCTGACCGCGGCGAGCGGTCTGGTCGGCGGTTACGGTGTCGCCCGCTGGACCGGCCGGCGCGAACTGGGCGGCGCGGTGCTGGCGGTGGCCGGTGCCGGGGCGGCCGCGCAGTGGCGCCGCAGTTCGGGCCCGGCCGCCGCGGCGGCCCTGACCGGTCTGTACGTGGCGGCCTTCGGCGGTTCGCACCCGCTGGCGAAGCGGATCGGCGCCTGGCCGTCCGTCTTCGCCGTCACCGGGGTGGTCGCGGCGGCCTCCACCGCCGCCACGGTGCTGTCCGCCCGCAAGCGCTAGGGACCGCCGGACAGGCCCCGGGCCCGCCCCCGCCGTTCAGGAGGGGACGACCGCCGCGCCGAACCGCGCCTCGAAGGCGGCCCGGTTGGCCGAGACCGGTGAACGGTCCCAGACCGCGAACACCACTTGCTCGAACGCGCCCCCGTACCGGGCCAGCGCGCCCTCGAAGGCCTCGGCGACCTGGGCCGGGTCGTTGCGGAACACCCCGCAGCCCCAGGCGCCGAGCACCAGGGCCCGGACGTCGTGCCGGGCCGCCGCGGCGAGCACCCGGACGGCCCGCTCGGCGAGCACGCCCCGGACGTCCGCACCGGCCGAACGCCGTTCCAGCTGGCCGGCGTTGGGGGCGGGAGAGGTCAGGAAGGTGACCGGGTACGGCCGGGCCAGCAGCTCGCCCCGGCGGCCCCGGATCACCGGCACCGCGGGCGAGACGATCACCCGGTGGCTGTACCGCAGGTCCGCCGAGGCCCGGTGCGCCTCGTAGTAGTCCGGCGCCTCCACCAGGCAGCTGTACAGCAGCGCGCTGCGGCACAGGTCCTCCTCCTGGGCGCGGGCGCCGCGCAGGTACCCGCCGCCGGGGTTGCGCGCGGAGGCGAAGTTCAGCACCCCGACCGGCCCGGCGCCGGCCGCGACCAGCCGCCCGGCGGCCTCCATGCTCCCCTCGGCCGTCACCTCGAC
Source organism: Kitasatospora sp. NPDC030952 (assembly GCF_055571335.1). Lineage (NCBI taxonomy): Bacteria > Bacillati > Actinomycetota > Actinomycetes > Kitasatosporales > Streptomycetaceae > Kitasatospora > Kitasatospora sp. NPDC030952. The sequence continues at coordinate 70,618 of NZ_JBVIFM010000027.1, read as the reverse complement.
CCGGCCGGTCAGCGCTCCCCGGCCCCCTTCGGCCAGCAGCGCCTCCAGGCCGCCCGGCGCGTACGACACCGTGCCGGCCCGCGCCGCCGCCAACTGCTCCCCCACCCGCACGGTTTCGCCCCCGGCCGTCCGGTAGCTGCCCCGCTCGGCGATCTCCTCGTTCACCCGTGCCACGTCATGCAGTCTGCTGCTCATGTCCGTGACGCTACGGGACTACCCTCATCGCGCGCCACAGGTTATTCTCACCTCCAGAACAACACCTCGGGGGGCGAGCAGCAGCGAGGTGTTCGGGGGGATCGGGGGACACGGGGGAACGCGAAAGGCCCGCTCCGGGGGACGGAGCGGGCCTTTCGTTCGTGGTCCGGCGGTGCGGACCGACGGTGTTCGTTCAGTCGGCCGGCCGGCGGTCGATCACCGGCCGTACGACGTCAGTTCTTCCAGCGCGGCTTGCGGTCGTCGCGGTTGAAGCCGCCGCCGTTGAAGCCGCCGCGGTCACGGTTGAAGCCACCGGAACGCTCGCGGTCACCGAAGCCACCACGGTCGGCCTGCGGACGGCCGGCGGTGCGGTGGTCGTCGCGGCGGGAGAACGGACGGCTGCTGCTGCCGCCGCGCTCGTCACGGTCCCGGCCGAAGGACGGGCGGTCGCCGAACGAGCGGGCCGGACGGTCGCCGAAGCCACCCGAGCGGCCACCGCGGTCGTCGCGGTCACGGTTGAAGCCACCGGAACGCTCGCGGTCACCGAAGCCACCGGAACGGCCACCACGGTCATCGCGGTCACGGTTGAAGCCACCCGAGCGCTCGCGGTCACCGAAGCCACCGGAACGGCCACCACGGTCGTCACGGTCACGGTTGAAGCCACCCGAGCGGCCACCGCGGTCGTCACGGTCACGGTTGAAGCCACCGGAACGGCCGCCGCGGTCGTCACGGTCGCGGTCCCGGCTGAAGGCCGGACGCTCGCTGCGCGCCTCGCGGTAGGCCGGGATGCGCTCCTCGGCCTTGGCGGCGGGCGCCTCGACAGCGGCCGGGGCGTCGGCCTGGGCGGTCGCCTCGCCGGCCTCCTCGGACGCGGCCGGGGCCTCGTCCTCGATGCCCAGGTCGGCCCGCTCGCGCGCCGCACGGGCGGCCAGGCGGTCGGCCTCCTCGCGCAGCTCGGTGGCGCGGCGCTGCGCGCGCTCCAGCTGGCGGGTCATGTCGGCGAGCTCGCGCTCGGCGGCACCGGCGATGTTGGCGGCGCTCTCGGCCTGGACCTCGGTGAGCGAGCGGGCGCCGGTGATCTTGGCGACCTCGGCGTCGAAGGCGTGGTCCAGGATGTGGCGGCTGGCGTCGACGCCCGCGTCCTCCATCAGGCGGAAGACACCGCGACGCTGGTGCGGCAGCACCAGGGTGACGACGGCGCCGGAGCGGCCGGCCCGCGCGGTGCGGCCGGAGCGGTGCAGGTAGTCCTTGTGGTCGCCGGCCGGGTCCACGTTGAGGACCAGGTCGATGCCGTCGACGTGGATGCCGCGGGCGGCGACGTCGGTGGCGACGACGACGTTGACGTAGCCGTCCTTGAAGTCGCCGAGGACGCGGGTACGGGCGCCCTGGGTCATGCCGCCGTGCAGCGCGTCGGCCTTCACGCCGGCCTCGATGAGCTGCTCGGCGACGCGGTCGGCGCCCATCTGGGTGCGGACGAAGATGATCGTGCGGCCCTTGCGGGCGGCGATCGCGTTGGTGATCGGCGCCTTGTCCTTGGGCTTCACCACGAGGATGTGGTGGGTCATGGTGGTGACCGCGCCGGCCGACGGGTCGACCTCGTGGGTGACCGGGTTCTTCAGGTAGCGCTTGACCAGGGTGTCGATCTCGTTCTCCAGGGTGGCGGAGAACAGCAGGCGCTGGCCGCCGGCCGGCACCTGGTCGAGGATCTCGGTGACCTCGGGCAGGAAGCCCATGTCGGCCATCTGGTCGGCCTCGTCGAGCACGACGGTCTTGACGTCGGCGAGCTTGGCGGAGCCGCGGTTCAGCAGGTCGCGCAGGCGGCCGGGGGTGGCGACGAGGACGTCGACGCCGCGCTCCAGCGCGTAGATCTGGTTCGACATCGAGGTGCCGCCGCAGACGACCTTCAGCTTGAGGCCGAGCACCGAGCCGAACGGCTCCAGGGCGTCGGCGACCTGCATGGCCAGCTCGCGGGTCGGGACCAGGATCAGGCCGCGCGGGTGCTTGGGCTTGGTGCGCTCGCCGTCGGCGAGGCGGGTCAGCAGCGGCAGGCCGAAGCTGAGGGTCTTGCCGGAGCCGGTGCGGCCACGGCCCAGCACGTCCTTGCCGGCCAGGGCGTCCGGGATGGTCGCGGCCTGGATCGGGAACGGGGTGGTGACGCCGCGCTTGGCGAGGGCGCGCACGACGTCGTCGTGCAGGCCCAGGTCGCCGAAGGTGATGGTGGGCTCGGCGGCCTCCGCCGGCTCCTCGACGGTCTCGACGGCGTCGGTGGTCTCGGTGACCTCGGCCGCGATCTCCGCGGCCTCGGTGGTCAGTTCGATGGTGTCGGTGGTGTCGGTGACATCGGCGGCAGCCTCGTTCGCGGGCATGGCGAAGCGGGCGTCGTCAACGAGAGACATGCAAAACCTTCCGGAAGTGGCACGCGCCAAAGTCCGGGGTTCTGTTTCACAACCGCCTCTATGCGGTCAGCCACGGATCGCCGGAACGCGCCAAGGGCGCCAGATGGGAATAGGGCGCCAATCAAATGAATCAAACGAACGATCTACCACCATAGACGACCCTCGGGATCAGAGGCAAATGCCCTGGCCAGCCCCCTAATGCGCACCCGCGTGCGGGCTCGGGGCCGAGGAACCGGAGCTGCCGGCGGAGGGCTCCGGATTCGGCGGGACGGTCGCGGCGGGCGTGGTGTGCTCCGGCTCGGGGGAGCCGGACGGGCGGCCGCTCGGCGGCGCCGACGGACTCCCCGCCGTACCGCCGCCGGAGCGGCCCTCGCCGGTACCGCCGGTGCCCGCCGAGCCACCGGCCGAGGAACCGGCGGGGTGCGGCGCGGGGCTGGCGTTCGCGCCGCCCGGCGCGCCCTCGGAAGCACCCGCCCCCGGCACCGGGACCACACCGGCCACCGCGCCGTTCGCGCCCGGCGCGAGCTCACCCGGCGCGCTGGCCGTGGCCCCGGCCGGCGCGTTCTCGGCCTGCAGGCCCCCCTGGTGCTCCGCGCGCCCCGACGCGCCCCCCGGGTGCCCGGCGCCCGCCGAGGCCGAGGGACCGCCCGTCGCCCCCGGCCGGCCCGCCGGACCGGCCTGCCCGACCGGTGCCACCCCGCCGTGCTTCTCCTCCGCCGCCGGACCGACCGACATGCATCCGGTCAGCCCCAGCCCGGCCACCGCCAGCACCGCCGCCGCCCGTACCACCGCTCCCGAACGCACCGAAGCCACCGAGCTCCCTCTCCATCGCCCCACCCGGGCCGCTCACAGGCGCGCGGCCGCTTTCGGTGCCCAACGCGCGCCGGGCGCACCGGGACACGGGTCGGTGGCGCAGTTCTCGGCCGCGCCCCGCGCCGGCCCGGCGGGCGGGGGATCAGCCCCAGAGCGCCGAGGCCAGCTCCGCCCCCGCGTACACCGCGGTCAGCCCGGCCGCCAGGCTCCCGGCCGCGTTCGCCAGCGCGTACCGCCCGGCACCGGACTCGGCCAGCCGCAGCGTCTCGTACGAGAAGGTCGAGTAGGTGGTCAGCGCCCCGCAGAAGCCCGTGCCGACCAGCAGTTGGACGTGCGAGGAGGCCGCCCCGGCCGTCACCGCACCGGCCAGCAGCCCGAGCACCAGGCAGCCGACCACATTGACCGTGAAGGTGCCCCACGGGAACACCGAGTCGTGCCGGGACTGCACCGCCCGGTCGGTCAGGTACCGCAGCGGCGCGCCGACCACGGCACCCGCCACCACCAGCAGCCAGTTCACCGCTCGCCCTCCCCCGCACCCCGGCCCCGGTAGTGGACGACCTCGCAGCGGTCCAGCAGCACCAGCCCCTCCGCGACCAGCTCCTCCAGCTGCGGCAGGAACGCCCGCACCCGCTCCTCCTCGTCCACGATCACCACCGCCACCGGCAGGTCCTCGCTCAGCGACAGCAGCCGCGCCGTGTGCACCAGCGACGAGGCGCCGAACCCCTCGATCCCCCGGAACACGCTCGCCCCGGCCAGCCCGGCCGCCCGCGCCCGGTGCACGACCTCGCTGTACAACGGCCGGTGGTGCCAGGTGTCGCTCTCCCCCACCAGGACGGTCAGCCGCAGCGCCGGCCCGCCCAGCCGGCTCACCGGGCACCCCCGCGGTGGATCAGCCGCCGGGTCAGCGCCGCGGCCGCCCACACCGCGCCCAGCGCGCCCAGCAGGGTCAGCCCCAGGTACGCCAGCCCGGGGCCGAGCCGCCCGGCCTCCAGCAGCCGGCGGACGTCCACCGCGTACGTCGAGAAGGTGGTGAACCCGCCCAGCACCCCGGTGCCGAGGAACGGCCTCAGCAGCGGATGCGCGGGCCGCCCCTCGGTGATCGCCACCAGGAACACCCCGATCACCGCGCAGCCGACCACGTTGATCAGCAGCGTCGTCCACGGGAACGCCGACGGCCCGGTCCCCCAGCCGAGCCCGGCCGCGTACCGGGCCACCGCCCCGATCGCCCCGCCCACCGCGACCACCGCCACCGCGGGCCCCTGCCCGCGCAGCACCGACGGTCGGGGCGGCGCCGGAGCCGCCGTCACGGTGTCGTCCAACGCGCCCTCCGAGGTCGTCATAGGCCCATCAAACAACGGCGCCCGCCGCCTGGCACACCGTCACCCCAGACCCGACAATGATCCGGTGGAGATGACCCGGGAAGAGTTCGAGACGCTGGTCAGTGACGCCCTGGACCAGATCCCCCCGCAGCTCGCCGCCATGATGGACAACGTCGCGGTCTTCGTCGAGGACGAACCCGACCCGAGCGACCCCGAACTCCTCGGCCTCTACGAGGGCACCCCGCTCACCGAACGCGGCGAGTGGTACGCCGGCGTCCTGCCCGACCGCATCCTGATCTACCGCGGCCCCACCCTGCGGCACTGCGAGACCCGCGAACAGGTGGTCGACGAGGTCCGCACCACCGTCATCCACGAGGTCGCCCACCACTTCGGCTTCGACGACCACGAGCTGGACGAGCTCGGCTGGTCCTGACCGCCCCGCCGGAGCCCCCACCCCCGCCCGGCCCAAACCCGTTTTGGCGTTCGGCCCCACATCCCATATGCTTCTCGACGTCCCCGGGAACGCTGGAAACAGCCGAACGGACCACAAGCCCTCATCGTCTAGTGGCCCAGGACGCCGCCCTTTCAAGGCGGTAGCACGGGTTCGAATCCCGTTGGGGGCACGCAGTACCGTAGTAAAATGCAGTGCCGCAAGACCTTGGTGGTTCGCCGCCATAAGGTCCCGTGGAGCAGTTGGTTAGCTCGCCACCCTGTCAAGGTGGAGGTCGCGGGTTCAAGTCCCGTCGGGATCGCTCGTCTCGCAAGAGACGGTGCAGTACGGCCAGGTAGCTCAGTTGGTACGAGCGTCCGCCTGAAAAGCGGAAGGTCGCCGGTTCGACCCCGGCCCTGGCCACAACCAGCGAAGGCCCCGGAGAGTCCACTCTCCGGGGCCTTCTGCGTACCCCGAACTCGCCCACCCGGCCGGGCAGTTGCGCGAACCGTCAGGCCAGCTGGCCGCTGAGCCAGTCGGCGGTGGCGGGGAGCCAGTCGGGGAGGGCGGTGCCGAGCAGGTGGTTGCCGTGGGGGACGAGGAGCAGTTCGGCGTTCGGGGCGTGCTCGGCGAGGACGGTGGCGTTGGTGACGCCGGGGATGCGGTCCTCGCCGCCCTCGACCACCAGCAGCGGGAGGGTGATCGTCGGGGCCAGGGCGGTCAGGTCGAGCCGGTCGGCGAAGGCGCGGGCCGCCTCCGGGCCGCCGCAGCGCTGGACCAGGGTCTCGGTGACGAACGGGGGCAGGGCGTCCCAGTCCAGCCGGTACGGGCCGCTGACGGTCACCGCGGCCCGTAGCCGCGGCTCGTGGGCGGCGGCCTTCGCCGCGTAGTGACCACCCATGCTGAGACCGACCACGGCGGTGCGGGCGAGGTCCAGGCCCTCGTGGGCCGCCAGCGCGTCCAGGGCCCGGCCCACCACCCGGTGGTAGTCCGGCTCCGGCGCGCTCCCCGCCGCCAGGACGCCCTGCCCCGGCCCGTCCATCGCCAGCACGGCGACCCCCCGGTCCAGCAGCGCCCCGGTCAGCAGGTGGAACTCCTCCTTCGACGAGTCCATGCCCGGCACCACCAGCACCACCGGGGCGCCCGCACCGCCGTCCGCCGCCGGCCGGCGCAGCCAGCCCGCGAAGCCCTCGCCCTCGACCCGCCGGGCGTCCGGCTCCAGCAGCGCCAGCGAGCGCCGCATCGCGTCGTCGGCCTCGGCGGCGAGCCGGGCGGCGGCGGCCCGGTCGGGGTGCGGCAGCAGCCCGGCGGCGTGGAACCAGCGGGCGGCGCGGCGGTAGCCGGTGCCCGCGGTGACCGTACGGCCCTCGGCGGCCGCGCGCCCGGCCTCGGCGAGGTACCGCCGGCCGACGGCGCCGAAGGCGTCGGGCCAGTCCAGCAGGGAGGTCAGCGGGGCGGTCGCCCGGTCGTACTCGTAGAGGTCGAGTCCGGCGCCGTGGGCGCGCGGGCGGACCAGCTCGACGAACGCGGGCAGCAGACCGGGGGTGTCGAAGAAGGACACGGCAGGAGTTCCTTTCCAAAGAAGAGAGTTCAGGCGACGGTCAGCACGGCTTTGCCGCGGATCCGGCGGTCGCGCAGGTCGGTGAGGGCGGTCGCGGCCTCCGCCCAGGGCGCGACCCGGCCGATCTCCGGGGTCAGCCGACCGGCCGCCGCCAGGCGCACCAGGGTGGCCAGGTCCTCGCCGTACGGGACGTCCGAGTCCGCGTAGTGGAAGTGCCGCAGGGTGGCCGACTCGGGGCCCTTGAAGAAGTCGAAGAAGTCCAGCGTGACGGGCGTCCGGGAGGCCTGGCCGAACCAGACCAGGGTGCCGCGGCGGGCCAGCCGGGCCAGCGCCACCGGCAGGTTCGCACCCCCGGTGGACTCCAGCACCAGGTCGTACGGCCCGCGCACCTCCCCGAGGTCGTGCACCACCTCGGCCGCCCCCAACTCCGCCAGCCGACGGCCGCGCTCCGGCGAGGCGGTGACCACCGTCAGCTCGGCCCCGGCCGCCGCGGCCAGCTCGGTGAAGTAGTGCCCCACCCCGCCGGACGCCCCGGTCAGCAGCACCCGCCGCCCGGCCACCGCCCCCACCGTGCGCAGCAACCGCAGCGCGGTCAGCCCGGCCAACGGCAACGCCGCGGCCCGCACGGCGCCCAGGCTGTCCGGCAGCTCGGCCAGCGAAGCGGCGGGCACACACACGTACTCCGCCCACCCACCCGCCGGCGGGTGGGCGACCACCCGCCGACACACCGCGGGCCCCGACCCGTCAGCAGCGGCCTGCACCACCAGCCCGGCAACGTCCTTCCCCGGCCGCCACCCGGCCCTGGGCGCCTCCAGCTGAAAGGTCTCCCCCCGGTTCACCGAGAACGCCTCCACCTTCACCAGCACCTCACCCGGCCCCGGCCGCGGCTGCTCCACCTCCGCGAACCGCACCGGCTCCACCGCGTCCCCCGTCGCCACCAGCGCCTTCATCCCCGCACTCCCTCCACTCGCCATGCCCCCACCCCACCGCCCCCACCACCAACCGGTCCAACAACCGACCGGGCCCACCGACAACCACCAGCTGTCGCCCGCCCCTCACCCCGCCCCGGCGAGAGGCACAAGCTGCGGAAGTGGCCGGTGGAGGGTGGCAGAGGAGGGCGAGGGGCCCTGACGGATGATCTTCCGAACGCCCCCTCACCCCGCACGGTGGGCGCGCGGGCAACGCCCCGCGCGCCCACCACCTCCCCCTCCCCACCTCCCCCCTCACCCGACCAAGGCGAGAGGGACGCGCTGCAGAAGGGGGCGGTGGAGGGGGTGGGTGCGGAGAGGGGCGTGACGGGTGATTTTCAGACCGCCCACGGCGAGCACCCCCCACCACGAGGGTCGGCGGTCCGAAAATCACCCAGCCCCCGGAGCGCCCACCCCCGGAACCGCCCCCGGCACCACCCACCCTCCCGAAAGCCCACCCCCCAACCACAGCCCCGCGCAGCGGCCCCCACCCCCGCCCGAACCCCCCGCTAAGGTGCCCCCCGTGGATCTGGATCTGGGACAGGTACGAGCCTTCGTGGTCACCGCCGAAGAACTGCACTTCGGCCGCGCCGCCACCCGCCTGGGCATCAGCCAGCAAGGCCTGTCCAAGCGCGTGGCCCGGCTCGAGGCGGCCCTCGGCGCGAGGCTGCTGGAGCGGGACCCCCGGGGCGTGGGCCTGACCGGCGCGGGTTCGCGGTTCCTGGAGCCGGCCCGCCGGGTGCTGTCGCAGGGGGACCTCGCGGTGGCGGCCGTCCGCGGGGCCGGGCGGCCGTTGCGGATCGACGTCTGGGGCCACCTGTACGCACCGATGCGCACCCTCGCCCAGGCGGTGGACGCCGCCCCGGGCCTGGACGTGGAGCCGGTGCCCGGGCGTGACCTGCCGTCGGTCGCGGCGGCGCTGCTGCGCGGGGAGTCGGACGCGGGTTTCGGCCGGGTGCACGCCCTCCCGGACGGCACCGACGCGGGCCTGACGCACCGCCTGGTCCGGCTGGAGCCGGTGGACGCCCTGCTGAGCGTCGACCACCCGCTGGCGGGCCGCGACGCCCTGACGCCGGCCGAGCTGCGCGGCAGTGTGCTGCGCTACCCGGCGGCGGTGGACCGCCTGGACTTCCTGACCCGTTTCGCCGCCCGGTTCGGTGTCGCCGACCGGGTCGGTTCGACCAATCTGGGCCTGGAGCACTTCCTCGACCAGGTGGCCGCCGATCCGAGCTGCTTCTCGCTCGTCCCCGCCGACGGCCCGCTGCCCGGCCGTCCGGGCATCCGCACCGTGCCGCTGGTCGGCCCGACCCCGCTGTACGCCTGGTCGCTGCTCTGGCGGACCGACCGGGACACCGACCGGGACGGCCAACTGGACGTCCTACTAAGGGCGTTCACCGCCGAGGCGGCCCGCTGCCGATGGCTGGAGTACGACCCGGCCCGGGACTGGCTCCCGGACGCCGACGAGGCCGCGCTGCTCCCCTGATCCCGACGGCCACCCTGACGCCCCACCCCGACGGCCGCCGCCGCCGGATCACCACCAGGTGGTCTGGGTCCGCAGCACCGACCCGTCCGCAGCGTAGGAGGTGGCGGTGTTGTTCATGGAACCCGGTCGGCGGACGACGGCGTACCAACGGGACGGGGAGTCCCCGACCGCGACCGGCACCGCCTCGACGGAGCCGCCGTTCTTCCAGGCGACCACGACCTTCGCGACCTCGGGCCGGGCCCGGACGACCACCATCTCCGGGATGCCCACCGCCCCGACCACGCGGTTGAGCACCACGCCGTTGATGACGGCCTCCGGGCCGTCCTTCTCCGTCCCGTTCGAGGCGGTGGTCGACTCCACGAAGTCGCCGGGCTGCCGCTTGCCGTCCGCGACCAGATAGACGTCGACCCGGTCCTTGTGCGGGTCCCAGACCGCGTCACCGCCCATCGGAATGCGCGTCGGAGTGCCCGTCGGAACGCCCGGCCCGGAACTCGGCACCGCACTCGGCACCACACCCGGCCCGGAGCCCGGCCCGGAACTCGGCACCGCACCCGGCCCGGCACTCGGCACCACACTCGGCCCGGCCCCCGGCACCGCACTCGGCGGCAGCCTCGGGTCGGCGGCGTGCCGCTCCTCCCAGATCATCCGGCCCTGCTTCAGCCCGTCCTCCGCCGTGGGGGCCGCCGGCCACAGCGCGACCCAGGCCTCCAGGGCGTGGCCGTCCGCGGTGCCCTCGCCGACCTTGACCCGGATCGGGCTGAACGGGTCCCGCGCGGCCCCGGTCGGAGCGTCGACGCCCGACGGGACGGCCGACGCCGTCAGGGACACCGTGGAGGCCGCCGGGCCGACTCCGTGCCCGAGCCCGCCGAGCGCCGTCCCCGCCCCGCCGACCGCCACCACCAGCGCCGCGCCCGCCACGGCGATCAGCAGCCGCCGGCGCCGCAGCCGCCGCCGTCCGCCGGCGATCAGCCGCTCGTAGGGCACCGGCCCGGCCTCGACGCTGTCGGCCAAATCGCCCAGTTCCCACGAGACGGCGACCGCGGCGGCCTCGGCGGCCTCCAGGTCCTCGTTCCCGGGCATGGACTCCGTGCTCATCTGTTGCCTCCGATGCTGGTCAGTCCGTGGAGTGAGGAGGCTTCGCGCAGCTTGGCCAGCCCCCTGGCGGCCTGGCTCTTCACCGTGCCGACCGAGCAGTTCATCGCCACCGCGGTCTGGGACTCACTGAGGTCCTCCCAGTACCGCAGGACGACGGCCTCGCGCTGGCGCGGCGGCAGGGCGGCGAGCGCGGTGAGCAGCACGGCCCGGTCGTCCGGGTCGTGGCCGGTCGGGGCGGGCCGGTCGGGGAAGGCCTCGACCAGGTACTCGGCGGGTCGGCGCCGGTACCGCCGGGCGTGCTCGTTGATCAGGATGCGGCGCACGTAGGCGTTCGGGTCGTCCGCCGCCCGGACCTTGTTCCAGTGGACGTAGGCCCGTTCCAGCGCCTGCTGGACGAGGTCCTCGGCGCCGTGCCGGTCCCCCGCGAGCAGGTACGCCGTGCGCAGCAGCCGTGACCACGCGCTGCCGGTGAACTCCCGGAACTCATCGTCCCGGGCGGCCTTCTGGGCTCCCATGAGCACCTCCTCGCCCCTCCAGAGTCCGTAACCCCCGCCGACCGTTGCCCGGCCTCCGTGATTCGGCATCCGCGACCCCACCCCCGCGACCCCACGCCCGCGACCCCACGCCCGCGGCCCCACGCCCGCGGCCTCACGCCCGCGACCCCGCGCCCGCGACCCCACCCCCGCGATCCGGCATTCGCGATCGGCCGCCGGCGGCTGTGACACTGGAGGGGCTCGAAAACCGAGGTGCGCTCCACCGTGCCTCCTTGCGAACCTAGAGGGATGCCCGCAGTGAGTTCTCCCGCAGTCCAGTCCGCCGCCGTTCCCGCCGAGGGTCCCGGAATCGGTGAGCTGGCCGCCCGCCTTCCCGAGCTGACCCTGCGCGACGAGGTGCGGATCGGGCGCCGGCTGGAGGGGGCCCGCAGGGTCCGCAAGCCGGAGGCCCGGCAGAAGGTCGCCGCCGAGATCGCCGCCGACATCGACCGTGCCGAGCTGCTGGTCGAGCAGCGCCGGGGCGCCGTACCGAAGATCACGTATCCCGCCGAGCTGCCGGTCAGCCAGAAGAAGGACGACATCCTGGCGGCGATCCGGGACCACCAGGTGGTGATCGTCGCCGGTGAGACCGGTTCCGGCAAGACCACCCAGATCCCCAAGATCTGCCTGGAGCTGGGCCGCGGCGTCCGCGGTCTGGTCGGCCACACCCAGCCGCGCCGGATCGCCGCCCGTACGGTGGCGGAGCGCGTCGCGGAGGAGCTGGACACCCCGCTCGGCGAGGCGGTCGGCTGGAAGGTCCGGTTCACCGACCAGGTCGGCCAGGACACCCTGGTCAAGCTGATGACGGACGGCATCCTGCTGGCGGAGATCCAGACCGACCGGGACCTGCGCCAGTACGACACCCTGATCATCGACGAGGCGCACGAGCGCAGCCTCAACATCGACTTCCTGCTCGGCTACCTCAAGCAGCTGCTCCCCCGCCGCCCCGACCTCAAGGTCGTGATCACCTCCGCGACCATCGACCCGGAGCGCTTCGCCCGGCACTTCGGCGACGCCCCGGTCATCGAGGTCTCCGGCCGCACCTACCCGGTGGAGGTCCGCTACCGCCCGGTCGTCGACGAGGGCGACGACGAGCAGGACGAGAACGACCGCGACCGCGACCAGATCCAGGCGATCTGCGAGGCCGCCCAGGAGCTGCAGGACGAGGGCCCGGGCGACATCCTGGTCTTCCTCTCCGGCGAGCGCGAGATCCGCGACACCGCCGACGCCCTCACCAAGCTGAAGCTCCGGAGCACCGAGATCCTGCCGCTGTACGCCCGGCTCAGCTCGGCCGAGCAGCACCGGGTGTTCCAGCGCTCCAACAGCCGCCGGATCGTGCTGGCCACCAACGTGGCCGAGACCTCGCTGACCGTCCCCGGCATCAAGTACGTGATCGACCCGGGCACCGCCCGGATCTCCCGCTACAGCCACCGCACCAAGGTGCAGCGGCTGCCGATCGAGGCGATCAGCCAGGCCAGCGCCAACCAGCGCAAGGGCCGCTGCGGCCGCACCTCGGACGGCATCTGCATCCGGCTGTACTCGGAGGAGGACTTCCTCTCCCGCCCGGAGTTCACCGACGCCGAGATCCTGCGCACCAACCTGGCCTCGGTGATCCTCCAGATGACCGCGGCCGGCCTGGGCGACATCGCCGCCTTCCCGTTCCTGGACCCGCCGGACTCCCGCAACATCAAGGACGGCGTGCACCTGCTGCACGAGCTGGGCGCGCTCGACCCGGAGGAGAAGGACCCGCGCAAGCGGCTGACCGGGCTCGGCCGCAAGCTCGCCCAGCTCCCGGTGGACCCGCGGATGGCCCGGATGGTGCTGGAGGCGGACAAGAACGGCTGCGTGCGCGACGTCATGGTGATCGCCGCCGCGCTGTCCATCCAGGACCCGCGCGAGCGCCCCGCCGAGAAGCGCCAGGCCGCCGACGAGCGGCACCGCCGGTTCACCTCGGAGACCTCCGACTTCCTCTCCTACCTGGCGATGTGGCGCTACGTCCGGGAGCAGCAGAAGGAGCTGTCCTCCTCGGCCTTCCGCCGGATGTGCAAGTCCGAGTTCCTCAACTACCTGCGGATACGGGAGTGGCAGGACGTCTACACCCAGCTGCGCACCGTGGCCAAGCAGTTGGGCGTCACGATCGAAGAGCCGCACCCGGACGCAGAACCGGACGCGGACCGGATCCACCAGTCGCTGCTGGCCGGACTGCTCTCCCACATCGGCCTGTTCGACTTGGAGAAGCGCGAGTACGGCGGTGCCCGCGGCGCCCGCTTCGCGGTGTTCCCGGGCTCCGGCCTGTTCAAGAAGCCGCCGCGTTGGGTGATGTCGGCCGAGCTGGTGGAGACCTCCCGGCTGTGGGCGCGGATCAACGCGAAGATCGAGCCCGAGTGGGTCGAGCCGCTGGCCGGGCACCTGATCAAGCGCAGCTACAGCGAGCCGCACTGGGAGAAGAAGGCCGGCGCCGTGCTGGCGTACGAGAAGGTGACCCTCTACGGGATGCCGATCGTCGCCCAGCGCAAGGTCAACTACGGGAAGATCGACGCCGAGCTCTGCCGCGAGCTGTTCATCCGCAACGCGCTGGTCGAGGGCGACTGGGAGACCCACCACAGGTTCTTCGCCGAGAACCGCAGGCTGCTCGGCGAGGTCGAGGAGCTGGAGAACCGGGCCCGCCGCCGGGACATCCTGGTGGACGACCAGACCCTGTTCGACTTCTACGACGCCCGGCTGCCGGAGGAGATCGTCTCCACCCGGCACTTCGACTCCTGGTGGAAGAAGGCCCGGCACGAGCAGCCGGACCTGCTGAACTTCGAGAAGTCGATGCTGATCAACGACGCCGCGGACGGCGTCACCGAGGCCGACTACCCGGACCACTGGCAGCAGGGCAAGCTCCGCTTCAAGCTGACCTACCAGTTCGAGCCGGGCAGCGACGCGGACGGCGTGACCGTCCACATCCCGCTGCCGGTGCTCAACCAGGTCACCGCGGAGGGCTTCGACTGGCAGATCCCGGGGCTCCGGGAGGAGCTGGTCACCGCGTACATCAAGTCGCTGCCCAAGGCGGTCCGACGCAACTTCGTGCCGGCCCCGGACTTCGCCAAGGCGGCGCTGCGGGCGGTGAAGGACCGCCAGGAGCCACTGCTGCCGGCCCTGGAGCACGCCCTGAAGCGCCTGACGGCCGTCACCGTGCCGCCGGAGGCCTGGGACGACGAGCGGGTGCCGGAGCACCTCAAGGTGACCTTCCGGGTGGTGGACGGCAAGCGCCGGCTGGCCGAGTCCAAGGACCTGGAGGAGCTGCGGCTGAAGCTCAAGCCCAAGCTGAAGGAGACGCTCTCCTCGGCGGCCTCCGGCCAGGGCATCGAGCAGGGCGGGCTGACCGCCTGGCCGGCCGGGCTGCCGGTGCTCCAGCGCACCTTCGAGCAGCGCTCCCGCGGCCACTCGCTGCGCGCCTACCCGGCCCTGGTGGACGAGGGCGCCTCGGTGGGCGTGAAGCTGTTCGACACCCCGGAGGCCCAGGCGCGGGCGATGTGGGAGGGGACGCGCCGGCTGCTGATGCTGACCACCACCTCCCCGGCCAAGTCGATCCAGGGCCGGCTGGGCAACCAGGCGAAGCTGGCGCTCTCGCACAGCCCGCACGGCTCGATCGCCGCCCTGTTCGAGGACGTGGTCGCCGCCGCGACGGACCGGCTGATGACCCTGGCCGGCGGCCCGGCCTGGGACGAGGCGGCCTTCGGCAAGCTGCACGACAAGGTGCGGGCGGACCTCTACGACCTCTCCGCGGACACCACGCTGAAGACGGCCACCGCGCTGATCGCCTTCCACAAGGCGTCGACCCGGCTGAAGGCGGTGAGCAGCCCGGTGCTGCTGAACGCCGTGAACGACGTCCGGCTGCACCTGGCCTCGCTGGTGCACCCGGGCTTCGTGACCGCCACCGGCTGGCAGCGGCTGCCCGACCTCAAGCGCTACCTGCTGGCGGTGGACCGCCGACTGGAGGCGCTGCCCAACCACCCCCAGCGGGACGCCCAGCAGCTGCTGAAGGTCCAGCAGGTGCAGCAGGCGTACGGGGAGCTGCTGGCGGCGGTGCCGGCCGGGCGGCAGCCCTCGGCGGAGGTACGGGCGATCCGCTGGATGATCGAGGAGCTGCGGGTCAGCTTCTTCGCCCAGGGGCTGGGCACGCCGAGCCCGGTCTCGGAGAAGCGGATCATGAAGGCGATGGAGGCCGCCCGGGCGTCCCTGTGACCCCGGCGTGCCCCCCGCGGCGCCCTGAGCTGCGGGTGCGCGGGGGGCCTTCAGGAGCCAGTTCGACCTGGGGGCCCACCATGGGCTAGAGTCTGTCTTGTTCGCAGCGCGGCAAGCGAGTGAACGAGATCAGAACACTCTGGTCCTGTGGAGCAGTTGGTTAGCTCGCCACCCTGTCAAGGTGGAGGTCGCGGGTTCAAGTCCCGTCAGGATCGCCGCAGTGCGAGAGGCCCGGAACCGTCAGGTTCCGGGCCTCTCGCTTTTGACCGTCCGTCCGCTACCTCGGACCAGGCCCGGACCACAAGTGACGGACCGTGTGACCGTCGTCACCTGAACCCTCCGGGAATCACCCCCGAAACGCCCCGTTCCGTACGGCACTAATTTAATATGTAAAATTGTACTTCTATTCACTGTAAATCCCCCCCACCCCACGAGCACCAAATCGTTATCCGGAGTTAAACATTCCGAGCGTCGACAGGCATGACAAAGGGGCTGCCGACCGGACCCGGCGGAGTCCGGTTAGCAGCCCCTTCGAAAGAGCCTTTGGCCTATCAGGCCTCAGTGCGCTGAGCGGGAATCCCGGCCAGCAGTGCGCGCACCTCCGCCTCACGGTAACGACGGTGACCACCGAGCGTGCGGATCGACGTCAGCTTGCCCGCCTTGGCCCAGCGGGTGACCGTCTTCGGGTCAACGCGGAACATGGTGGCAACTTCCGCCGGCGTCAGCAGCGGTTCAGCATCAGGGGTACGAGCGGTCATGAGCGGCCTCCTCGGGAGAACCGAACCAGGGCGGTTCTATCCTTCAAATTCTGCACCTTGGCCCGCGATGCCCGAAATGGCATAGACGGGCCGAGTCGGTTATAGGACGAACGGCTTGTCCTGGTGTCTACAACTACACCATCCGTCCAGCCCTATCGACCAAACCGCCAAAATTGACCCCTCACGGGTTCAAGGCCGACGGATGGCGATGGACCACCCCATAACGGACAGTCACTCGATAGTGACGTCCGGTTACGAGGGGACCAGACCCTCCGTTTCCCCGCAAAGCACGCATCGACTCCAGAACCACCCAAAAGTGGGCATGCTCACGTGAAGTTGGGCTGGTTGTCCCATTTTTGCACATAGGGGTTAGTTCGCGTCAACGGTGAGTAGTGTCACGTTCGACAGCTATTGACCCGAACCGGGACCTTGGTCGGCGCCGTTGCGGACCAAAGACCTCTGACAGTCATACACGGGCGGTCGGACGTCAGTTCGCGTGCCGCAACGCCAGCACCCGCCGCCACCGCCCCGTCAGTTCCCCGTACGCGCGGAGCGCGCCGTCGGTGTCCCCGGCCCGCAGGGCGCGCAGCCCCTCCTCCAGCTCCCCCGCCGAACGGTCCGCCAACAGCCGCTCCGGCCCCAGCAGATGCACCAGACCCCCGTAGTCCAACTCCACCAGCGAACGCGGGTGGAACTCCTCCAGCCAGCGCCCGACCTGCTCCGCCCCGCGCACCAGCTCCCCGTCCGGCACCGCCTCGCGCAGCGCCCGGTAGGCCCGCGCCACCCGGCGCCGGGCCTGGGCCATCGGCACCAGGTAGAACAGCGCCGCCGGCCTCCCCCGCTCCCCCTCCTCCTCCCGTCCTCCCCCTCCGGTGCCCGCTCCCCCCGGAACGAAGCACCGGTCCTCGTCCCCGAACGGCAGGAACCAGCGCACCGGCACCTCCCACCGGCTGGTGAGGATCCACGGCCGGGCGTCCGGGTGCCCGACCCGCCAGCGCTCCCGGTCCGCCTCGGCGGCCGCCCGGGTCACCGGCGGCAGCGCGGTGTCCAGCAGCGCCACCGGAGCCCCCGCCCGCAGCTCCTCCAGCGCCTGCCAACTGCGCAGCCTGGTCGCCCACGGGCACACGTACAGTACGCCGTCGACGGTCCGCAGGTACGCCCGCCCGCTCTCCTGCTCCGGCAGCGCCCGGGGCGTGCG
The DNA here is from genome assembly GCF_055571335.1 of Kitasatospora sp. NPDC030952. Lineage (NCBI taxonomy): Bacteria > Bacillati > Actinomycetota > Actinomycetes > Kitasatosporales > Streptomycetaceae > Kitasatospora > Kitasatospora sp. NPDC030952. Next base: position 53,639 of record NZ_JBVIFM010000027.1, on the reverse strand, counting down.
GGCGGCCAACTCCACCAGGGCCTCCCGCTGCTCCTCCAGCGCCGCCTCCGCGACCGACTGCTCCGCCACCGCCGCGTCCGGCCCGTGCTCGGCCGCGTAGGCCTGCCAGCGCGCCCGCTCGGGCTCCGGATAGGCCGCCAGCGGCTCGTAGACCCGCAGGTGGGCGGCGTAGGGCGGCAGTACGGAAGTGCGTACGACGGTCACGTCCTGCATGGTCGCACGAGCCGCGCGGGCCCGGGAGGGCGCGACCCCGAACCGTTCGCGCCCGCACCGCGGGGCCCTTCCCGTCTCACCCTTCGGACAACCGGCACAAGCTCGGACAAGACGGCTGATCGGCGGCTCCGGCGCGACTACGCTTCGCCCCAGACGCCCGCACCACAGCAGCGGGCCGCGATACTGGAGTCACCACAGTGACCGACGTACAGACCCCCGCCACGCACCCCGCACCCGGCGTGCTCAGCAGGATCTTCCGCACCGAGCAGGACGGCGCCCCCGGCGACGGCCACGAGCAGGTCGTCCTCTGCCACGACCGCAGCTCCGGGCTCAAGGCGATCATCGCCATCCACTCCACCGCGCTCGGCCCCGCCCTCGGCGGCACCCGCTTCTTCCCGTACGCCTCCGAGGAGGCGGCCCTGGAGGACGCGCTGAACCTGTCCCGCGGCATGTCCTACAAGAACGCGCTGGCCGGGCTCGACCTCGGCGGCGGCAAGGCCGTCATCATCGGCGACCCGAACAAGGACAAGAACGAGGCGATGCTCCGGGCCTACGGCCGCTTCGTGGAGTCGCTGCGCGGCCGCTACATCACCGCCTGCGACGTGGGCACCTACGTCCAGGACATGGACGTCATCGCGCGCGAGACCGAGTTCGTGACCGGCCGCTCGCCCGAGCACGGCGGCGCCGGCGACTCGTCCATCCTCACCGCCTTCGGCGTCTTCCAGGGCATGCGCGCCAGCGCCCAGGCCCGCTGGGGCCAGCCCACCCTGCGCGGCAAGCGGGTCGGCGTCGCGGGCGTCGGCAAGGTCGGCCACTACCTGGTCGGCCACCTGGTCGCGGACGGCGCCACCGTCGTCGTCACCGACCCCTTCGAGGCCGCCGTCAACCGGGTGCGCGCCGCCCACCCGGAGGTGGAGGTGGTCGCCGACACCACCGCCCTGCTCCAGGCCAAGCTGGACGTCTACGCCCCCTGCGCCCTCGGCGGCGCGCTGACCGACCCCGTGGTCGCGGCGCTCGGCGAGTCCGGCACCTCGATCGTCTGCGGCGCGGCCAACAACCAGCTGGCCCACCCGGGCGTCGAGAAGGACCTGGCCGACCGCGGCATCCTCTACGCCCCCGACTACCTGGTGAACTCCGGCGGCGTGATCCAGGTCGCCGACGAGATCGACGGCTTCAACTTCGAGCGGGCCAAGAACAAGGCCACCAAGATCTTCGACACCACCCTGGAGATCTTCACCCGGGCCGCCTCCGACGGCATCCCGCCGGCGGTCGCCGCCGACCGCCTGGCCGAGAAGCGGATGCGCGAGATCAGCGCCCTGCGCACGGTGCTGCTGCCGGGCAGCCGCCGCGGCTGATCGCGGTCGCTCCGCCGACCCGGTGCGCGGGGGGCCGTCACCTCCGGCCCCCCGCGCATCACGATGTGGAACCGGATTCTCACTTCTCCGCCCGAACGGGTGATCCGAGGTCCCCCTTGGGGGGATAATCAGTCCTGGAACGACGGACCACGAACACCTCGGGACAGCGTGCAAAACGCCGCAAAACCTCCCCTGACCTGGGAAGACCTGGTCGCGGGTGCAGTCGGTGCGCGCCACGTCACACTGACGACGTACCGTCCAGCGGCGGAAACAGGTACCGTTAATGCTCCAAGGGACGGTCCTCCCATTCGGGCAGGCCGGACCTGATCATGAACACGTGTCAGACTCGGGGCCGTGAGCCCCATCGTTGAGGGGGTCGACCCATGGGGCGCGGCCGGGCCAAGGCCAAGCAGACGAAGGTCGCCCGCGAGCTGAAGTACAACAGCGGCGGGTTCGACGCTAACCGTCTGTCCAACGAGCTGGGCGTATCGCCGTCCACCGCTTCGATCGACCCCGAGCCGATCGAGGAGGAAGAGGACGACGACCCGTACGCGGAGTACGCCGCCCGCTACGCCGACCTCGACGACGAGGACGACACCGGGCCGGGCACCGGGCCGTCGCAGGCCTCCCGCCGCTCGTAACCACAGCTTCGCCGGACCGGTCCTGACGCCCCTGGGCGCCGGACCGGTCTTCGGCGTTCCCCCGGGCGGGCCGGGACGGCTTGCGCGCCGTTCCGGGCCGGGCCGGGTCGGTCGGCCGGCCGGCCGGCGGCCGTGAACGCCCAGGACGTGCGAGAGGGCCCCTCCGGTGCGCCGGAGGGGCCCTCTCGCGTCCGCGGGCCGGTCAGCCCGCGGTGAAGCCCTCGTAGGCGTTGTACAGGGCCGCGCCGGCCTCGTGCTCGTCGGTGCGCTCCACGATGTCGCCGAGCAGCCAGGCCTCGACGCCGCGGTCCTCCAGGATCGACAGCACCGCGTCCACCGAGTGCGGCGGGACGACGGCGACCATGCCGACGCCCATGTTGAGCGTCTTCTCCAGCTCCAGGGTGGCCACCCGGCCGACCTCGGCGACGGTCCGGAAGACCGGCAGCGGGGTCCAGGTGCCGCGGTCCAGGCGGGCGTGCAGGCCGTCCGGGACGACCCGGGCCAGGTTGGCCGCCAGGCCGCCGCCGGTGACGTGCGAGAAGGCGTGCACCTCGGTCGCGCGGGTCAGCGCCAGGCAGTCCAGCGAGTAGATCCGGGTCGGCTCCAGCAGCTCCTCGCCGAGGGTGCGGCCGAACTCCTCGACCTTGCGGTCCAGCTTCCAGCCGGCCTCGTTCAGCAGCACGTGGCGGACCAGCGAGTAGCCGTTGGAGTGCAGGCCGGAGGCGGCCATCGCGATCACCACGTCGCCGGCCCGGACCCGCTCGGAGCCCAGCAGCGCGTCGGCCTCGACCACACCGGTGCCGGCGCCCGCGACGTCGTACTCGTCCGGGCCGAGCAGGCCCGGGTGCTCGGCGGTCTCGCCGCCCACCAGGGCGCAGCCGGCCAGCGCGCAGCCCTCGGCGATGCCCTTGACGATCGAGGCGACCCGCTCCGGGACGACCTTGCCGACGCAGATGTAGTCGGTCATGAACAGCGGCTCGGCGCCGCACACCACGATGTCGTCCACGACCATGCCGACCAGGTCGTGGCCGATGGTGTCGTGCTTGTCCATGGCGGCCGCGATGGCCACCTTGGTCCCCACCCCGTCGGTGGCCGAAGCCAGCAGCGGCCGCTCGTAGTTCTTGAAGGCGGACACGTCGAAGAGGCCGGCGAAGCCGCCGAGACCGCCGACCACCTCGGGGCGGTTGGCCTTCTTCACCCACTGCTTCATGAGCTCGACGGCGCGGTCGCCCGCCTCGATGTCGACACCGGCGGCGGCGTAGGTGGCACCGTTCTGGTTCGTGGTCACTGCGTGCGGCCCTTTCGGGTCAGGGTGGGGGCGGTTCGTTACAGCAAGGGGGTGGAACGGCGGAGGGGCCCCGGTTCGCGGGACCCCACCGTGCGTTCCTACGGGCGGCGCAGCGCGTCGGCCGCGCCCGCCCCGCCGAGCAGCGACTGGACGCCGTCCAGGTCGCTGCCGCTGGTCGGCTTGCCGCGGACGGCGGGCTGCTGCCGGCCGCCCTTGATCTCGGCCTCCAGCAGGAGCTTGCCGAGCAGCGCCGGGTCCGGCAGCTCCATCGGGTACTCGCCGTCGAAGCAGGCCCGGCAGAGCTTGTCCTTGGGCTGCTTGGTGGCCTCGATCATGCCGTCGATCGAGATGTAGGAGAGCGAGTCCGCCCCGAGGGTGCGGCCGATCTCCTCGATGGTCATGCCGTTGGCGATCAGCTCCGCGCGGGTGGCGAAGTCGATGCCGAAGAAGCAGGGCCACTTCACCGGCGGCGAGGAGATCCGGATGTGCACCTCGGCGGCGCCCGCCTCGCGGAGCATCTTCACCAGCGCGCGCTGGGTGTTGCCGCGGACGATCGAGTCGTCCACGACCACCAGGCGCTTGCCGGCGATGACCTCGCGCAGCGGGTTCAGCTTGAGCCGGATGCCGAGCTGGCGGATCGTCTGGCTGGGCTGGATGAAGGTGCGGCCCACGTAGGCGTTCTTCACCAGGCCGGAGCCGTACGGGATGCCGCTGGCCTCGGCGTAGCCGATCGCGGCGGGGGTGCCGGACTCGGGCGTGGCTATCACCAGGTCGGCCTCGACGGGCGCCTCCTCGGCCAACCGACGGCCCATCTCCACCCGGGAGAGGTGCACGTTGCGGCCGGCGATGGAGGTGTCGGGGCGGGCCAGGTAGACGTACTCGAAGACGCAGCCCTTGGGCTTGGCCTCGGCGAACCGCGAGCTGCGCATGCCGTTCTCGTCGATGGCGATCAGCTCGCCCGGCTCGACCTCGCGGATGAAGGAGGCGCCGCAGATGTCCAGCGCCGCCGTCTCGGAGGCGACCACCCAGCCGCGCTCCAGCCGGCCGAGCACCAGCGGGCGGATGCCCTGGGGGTCGCGGGCGGCGTAGAGGGTGTGCTCGTCCATGAAGACGAGCGAGAAGGCGCCCTTGACCTTGGGCAGCACGACCTTGGCCGTCTCCTCGATGGAGAGGTCCGGGTGGCCGGCCAGCAGGGCGGTCACCAGGTCGGTGTCGTTGGTCGCGGCGGTCCGGCCGGAGCGCGATACGTGCTCCTCGCCGGGCAGTTCGGCGACCATGGCCGCCAGTTCGGCGGTATTCACCAGGTTTCCGTTGTGCCCGAGGGCCAGCGAACCGTGCACGGTCGCCCGGAAGGTCGGCTGGGCGTTCTCCCAGACCGAGGAACCGGTGGTCGAGTAGCGGGCGTGTCCGACGGCGATATGCCCGTGCAACGACCCCAGCGAGGCCTCGTCGAAGACCTGGGAGACGAGCCCCATGTCCTTGAAGACGAGAATCTGGGAGCCGTTGCTCACTGCGATGCCCGCGGATTCCTGACCGCGGTGCTGCAGGGCGTAAAGGCCGAAGAACGTGAGCTTGGCGACCTCCTCGCCGGGAGCCCAGACACCGAAGACGCCGCAAGCGTCCTGGGGGCCTTTCTCACCGGGAAGAAGATCGTGGTTGAGTCTTCCGTCACCACGTGGCACGCCTTCGAGTCTAGGGCAGTTGACCAGGGCTTCCGGAACCCGGGAGGTCCGGTTCGGACCGGGATCGCGGAGTAACGCGCGTAGACAAAACCCCTTACGGGGCCGGGAATTCGGGTGGGGGAATTCCGGCGGACGGCGGTTGGCCTTGTGGTTCGCGCCCGTTGGGGCTTTCCGTGTGCGGAACGGTGATCGGCGGGCGGCCCCGAACGTGAGCCTGCTCACCCGTCGTTCACCCGGCGGTCACGCCGCGGGCAGCAGCAGGCCCCAGGCGCCCGGGTGGACCGTCCAGGTGCGGGCGCGGACCGGGCCCACCGGGTGACCGTCCGCCTCGTAGCCGAAGCCGCGCCCGACCACCGAGACGCTCGCCGCGCGCGCCCGCACCGGCGCGCCCGGGCCGCGGACCACCACCTCCAGCACGCCCGCGCCGGCCGCGTCCCCGGCGCCCGGGAGGAAGACCTGCACCAGCCGGACCGGGCGGTGCACGTCGGCCAGCAGCCGGCCGTCCGCCTCGACCCGGACCCGGGGGCTGTGGTCGACGGGCTCCGGGGTGAGTGCGTTCGCCTGCTCGGCCGCAGCCAATTTCGCCCATAGCGAACGCCAGCCACCCGGACGGCCCCCCAGCCGGCGCCCGCCGCCACCGATGATCCGCACCCCGCCCAGCGCCACCCCGCCGCCGTCGTCCACCAGCAGGTCGAACGTGCGCGGCGCACCCGACAGCACCGCCCGCGCCGCCCGTACCGGCTCCCCCGGCACGCCGAGCGCGCGGGCCGTCGCCAGCTCCTCCGCCCGGCCGACCGGAACCATCCCCACCGGATCGGCACCCAGCTCACGCTGCCGGTGCAGGGCCTGCAGCACCCGCTGCAGCGCCAGGTCGGACCCGATCACCACCGGTCTCCGCCGACCCCGGTGCGAAAGCATCCGGTCGAGTTCGAACTGGCTCTCCGGATAGGCCACCTTGACGTCCGCGCCCCCGCACAACACGTCCTTCGCGATCCGCACCGACTCCCCGTCGGTCTGCCGGGCCACCGGGTCGAGCAGCAGCAGAAGGGGCTCGGGACCGCCGGTAGCAGGCGTGGACAGGGACGACACGACCGGTCCTTCCTCAGGTAATCTCTCGGTGCAAGAGCCCCTTGCGCCATTGCGCCAGGGGCTTCGTCTATCTCGGGGCAGACTGCGGCCTACGCAGGATGCCCCAACCGGAAGGGGTGTACGCCTGTGCCGGCACTCGTGCTCGTTGGCGCTCAGTGGGGGGACGAGGGCAAGGGGAAGGCCACCGACCTCCTCGGCGGCTCCGTCGACTACGTCGTCCGCTACCAGGGCGGCAACAACGCCGGTCACACGGTGGTCATCGGCGACCAGAAGTACGCCCTGCACCTGCTCCCCTCCGGCATCCTCAGCCCGAACGTCACGCCGGTCATCGGCAACGGCGTCGTGATCGACCCGGGCGTGCTGCTCTCCGAGCTCAACGGCCTGAACGAGCGCGGCATCGACACCTCGAAGCTGCTGGTCTCGGGCAACGCCCACCTGATCACCCCGTACCACCGGACCATCGACAAGGTCGCCGAGCGCTTCCTCGGCAAGCGCCGGATCGGCACCACCGGCCGCGGCATCGGCCCGACCTACGCGGACAAGATCAACCGCGTCGGCATCCGGGTCCAGGACCTGTTCGACGAGTCGATCCTGCGCCAGAAGATCGAGGCGGCGCTGCACGACAAGAACCAGATCCTGGTCAAGCTCTACAACCGCCGCGCCATCCCGGCCGACCTGGTGGTCGAGGAGTACCTGGGCTACGCGGAGAAGATCAAGCCCTTCCTCGCCGACACCACCCTCGTCCTGGACGAGGCCCTCAAGGCGAACAAGGTCGTCCTGCTGGAGGGCGGCCAGGGCACCCTGCTCGACGTCGACCACGGCACGTACCCCTTCGTGACCTCGTCGAACCCGACCGCGGGCGGCGCCTGCACCGGCGCCGGCATCGGCCCGACCAAGATCGACCGAGTCATCGGCATCCTCAAGGCCTACACCACCCGCGTCGGCTCCGGCCCGTTCCCGACCGAGCTGCTCGACGAGGACGGCGAGGCACTGCGCCGCATCGGCGGCGAGCGCGGCGTCACCACCGGCCGCGACCGGCGCTGCGGCTGGTTCGACGCCGTCATCGCGCGCTACGCGACCCGGGTCAACGGCCTCACCGACTTCTTCCTCACCAAGCTCGACGTGCTGACCGGCTGGGAGCAGATCCCGGTCTGCGTCGCGTACGAGATCGACGGCCGCCGGGTCGAGGAACTCCCGTACAACCAGTCCGACTTCCACCACGCCAAGCCGATCTACGAGACGCTGCCGGGCTGGACCGAGGACATCAGCAAGGCGAAGACCTTCGCCGAGCTGCCGAAGAACGCCCAGGCCTACGTGAAGGCGCTGGAGGAGATGTCGGGCGCGCCGATCTCCGCCATCGGCGTCGGCCCGGGCCGGGACGAGACGATCCAGATCAACTCGTTCATCTGATCGCTCACCGGACCGCTCTCCACGAAGGGCCCCGCGGGACGCACCGTCCCGCGGGGCCCTTCGTTCTGCGCCACGTCGGGAGTATTGAACTAGTGCATATATGCATTGCCTCTAGTGCAGAGTCGCGCTACGTTCTGGGCATGACCGCAAAGCAGCCCGCACCCGTCACCCTCACCGGCCGGCACATCCGCCTGGAGCCGCTGGAGCACCGGCACACCGCCGACCTCTGGGCCACCGTCGGCCCCGACCCCGAGGTCTGGCGCTGGACCATGTCCCTCCCGCCCGCCACCGAGGAGGACCTCGGCCGGGACCTCGACGCCCGCATCGCCGAGGCCGCCACCGGCGAGTGCGTCTACTTCGCCGCCGTCGACCTCGCCACCGGCACCGCCGTCGGCATCACCGGCTACCACGACATCAGCACCCGGAACGAGTCCGTCGAGATCGGCGCCACCTTCTACGGCCGCTCCTACTGGCGCACCGCCGTCAACACCGAGGCCAAGCTGCTGCTGCTCACCCACGCCTTCGAGGACCTCGGCATGGGCCGGGTCTACTGGAAGACCGACGCCGACAACGAGCGCTCCCGCAACGCCGTCCTGCGCCTCGGCGCCCAGTTCGAGGGCGTCCACCGGCGGCACCGCCTCCGGCCCACCGGCACCTGGCGCGACACCGCCTACTTCTCGATGCTCGCCGACGAGTGGCCCGCCGCCAAGTCCCGCCTCACCGAGCGCCTCTCCCGCGGCTGACCGGCCGGCCCCGGTGGCCCCGGTCGGGGGGCGGGGCCGACGGGGGTGGGGTCAGGCGACGATCTGCCAGGACGTGGTGGGCACGGGGGGCCGGAGCGAGACGTCGTGCCAGCGGACGGTGCGGCGGGCGGGGCGGGGCGCCGGGGCGGCGGCACCGCGGGCTCTTCGCAGGAGCAGCACGGTGAGGGCGGCGATCTCCTCGGGGGTCAGGTCGGTCCGGTCGGTGCGGAAGAGGGCGGGCCGGTCGGGCCGGACGTGCTGGACGTGCTGGACGTGCTGGATGGGCTGGATGGGCTGGTCGGGCCGGTCGGGCATCTGGGCCTCCTGGTGCGGGAACCCCGACGGCCCCGACGCGGTGCGTCGGGGCCGTCGAGGGGGGTTGGCGGCGCTGGGGTCGGGGCGTCAGGCGTGCTTGACGAGCAGCAGGCGGTGCATCGGGGTGTCCAGCAGGGCGACCCGGCGCAGGCCCGCGTCGGCCAGCCACTGGTCGTAGTCGTGGACGGTGAAGGCGTCACCGCCGCCGGTGGCGAGCATGGACGCGGCGAACAGCCGGAAGAAGCGGTTCTGGGTGTTCCCGTCGGTGCTGTCCTCGTCGACGATGTGGTCGGCGATCGCGATCACACCGTCCTCGGTGAGCGCCTTGGCCGAGCGGAGCAGCAGCTCGCGGGCCGACTCGGGGGTCTGCAGGTGGAAGATGTTGACGAACAGGGCGACGTCGACGCCGGTACCCCAGTCGTCCGCCCAGAAGTCGACGACCTCCGGGTTGAAGCGCTCGGCGACCCCGAGGCGGTGGGCCTGGGCGTTGGCGATCGGGATGATCCGCTCGGCGTCCAGGGCCCGGGCGTTGAGGCCGCTGAACTCCTGGAGCAGCAGCTGGCTGTAGATGCCGGTGCCGCAGCCGACGTCGAGCAGGGTGCGGCCGGTGCCGTCGGTCCAGCCCTGCTCGCGCAGCGCGGTGGCGAGGGTGGCGGCGATCGGCGGCGCCCAGAAGTTGATGCCGCGGACCAGGGAGGTGTAGTCCTCCTCGGAGATCTGGTTGAGCTGCTGGGAGCCCTCGGAGTTGCGGGCGCCGGTGCGGACGTTGGTGGCCAGGTTGCGCCAGGCGCCCCAGGCCACGTTGCGGTCGTGCCGGATCTTGCCGACCAGGCTGTACAGGCCCTCGGGGGCGAAGATGTCGTGCATCTCCGGTGGCAGGGTGTAGACCGCCTGGCCGTCCGCCGCGCGGCTGCGCTCGACCACGTCGTAGGCGGCCAGGCCGTCCAGCAGGACGCGGGTGGCGCGCAGGTCGGTGCCGAGGCGGGTGGACAGCTCGCCGGCCGTGGCCGGGCCGCCGATCAGGGCGGTGAAGGCGCCGAGGTCGTGGGCGGCCTCGATGACACCGGTGGCCCAGATGCCGATGAGGTGCTCGTACATCCGGTGGGCGGCGCTGACACCGCTGCCGCGGCCGGGGAGCAGCTCGGTGTCGACCAGCGGGGTGTGGTTGTCGAAGGTGCGCACGGCGGGGATGGTCATGGTCGTATCTCCTAGTCGAAGTTGACGGTGCGTCTGGTGCGTCTGGTCACAGGACGATTCCGCCGTCGATCTGCAGGACCGAGCCGGTGAGGTAGGCGGACTGCGGGCCCGCCAGGAAGGCGACCGAGTCGGCCACCTCGTCCGCCGTGCCGAAACGGCCGAGCGGGATGTGCTTGAGTGCGTCGGTGCGCTGGTTGTCGGTGAGCACCGAGGTCATGTCGGTCTCGATCATTCCGGGGGCGACCGCGTTGACCCGGACCCCGTACCGGCCGACCTCCTTGGCCAGGGCGCGTGTGAGCGCGATGATGCCGGCCTTGGAGGCCGCGTAGTTGCTCTGGCCGGGGTTGCCGTAGACGCCGGAGACCGAGGACAGGGTGATGATCGAGCCGCCGCGGCGCTTGACCATCGGGAAGGCCACCGCGCGGCACAGGTTGGCGGTGCCGTTCAGGTTGGTGTCGGTGACGGACCGCCAGTCCTCGTCGGCCATCAGCAGCAGGGGCTTGTCCCGGGTGATGCCGGCGCTGGCGATGGCGACGGTGATCGGGCCGAGCTCCTCCTCGGTGCGGGTGACCCAGGCCCGGACCGCGGCGGCGTCGGTGACGTCGACCTTCACGGCCAGGACGCCGACGCCGAGGGCGTCGAGTTCCTTGGCCAGGAGGTCCGCGGCCTGCTGGTCGGACTGGTAGCAGAAGCTGATCGCGTAGCCCTCGGCGGCCAGGCGCAGGGCCGCCGCCTTGCCGATGCCGCGGGAGCCGCCGCTGATCAGGGCGATGCCCGGGGTGCTCATCGGCCACCGCCGGTGAGGCGCAGGACGGCGCAGGCGGCCAGGCCCTGGTGGTCGAGCGAGGCGATCACGGCGAGGCGGCCGGCGGCCGCGGGGTCGTGCTCGGCCAGGGACAGGACGGTGGTGAGGGAGAAGACGGTGCCCGCGGAGCCGGTGTCACCGAGGAGTTCAGCCGTGCGGATCCGGCTGACGGCCTCGGTGCCGACCAGTTCGGCGAGTTGTGCCTCGGCCGGCTGCCCGGTGACGGCCGCGGCCCAGACCTGGTCGGGCGTCGCGTCGGCCTGGGCGAGGGCGTCGCGGACGGTGGCGGCCAGGGCCGCCTGCGGGTCGTCGTCGACGTCCAACCGGACGTCCAGGGCCAGCAGTTCGGCCAGCACCCGGCGGCCGGTCGGCAGCGTCCGCGCGGTCTCCACCAACAGCACAGCACTGCCCTCGCCGGTCGGCTGGTCGTGGTCGCCGGCCAGCCACTCGCGGGCCTCGGACTGCTCCTCCACCGCGCCGACCACGGCGCGTTCGGCGCGGCCGGCCGCCAGCAGGCGGCGGGCGTAGCCGAGGGCGAGCAGGCCGCCGGCGGCGCCGCCGGCCAGGGTGGTGTTGGGGCCCTTGAGGTCGAAGCGGATGGCGGTGGCCGCGGCCGGGCCGTTCATCAGCACGTTGGGCATCAGCTGGGCGGGCACGTCGTAGGGCTTGTCGCCCTCGAAGGAGGCCCGGCTGAACCCGGCGGCGCTCTGGGCGCTGCCGAGGGTGGTGCCGAGGACGAGGGCGGTGCCGCCGCCGGTGGCGATCGGGCTCTGCGCGGCCTCGGCCTCCCCGAGGAGTTCACGGACGGCGGTGACGACCAGGCCGGTGGCCCGGTCGAAGGTGCGGGTGCCGGCCTTGCCCAGCACCTTGCGGGTGTCGAAGTCGGGTACCTCGTGGGCCGGTTCCCCCCGGCCGACCCCGGCCGCGAACGCGTCGCGGCCGAGGCCGAACGGGGAGACGGCGGACCACGCGGTGATCAGCGGCCGGTCCCGGTGGATCGTGGTCGCGCTCATGCGCCCGCCTCACTTCGCTCGGCAGGGGCATTCGCCCACGCGCGCCTCTCAATGATTCGCTCGCTCATCGGCTGGGCTCCTCCTCATGGCGCCCCAGGACGACGGAGGCGTTGTTGCCGCCGAAGGCCAGTCCGTTGTTGACCACCACCCGGAGGTCCGCGGGGACGGAGTGGTTGGGCACGCAGTCGATCTGGCACTGGGGGTCGGTGGTGCGGTGGTTGACGGTGGGCGGGACGAACCCGTGGGTCAGCGCGAGCGCCGAGGCGGCCGCGCCGAGCGCGCTCGCCGCGCCCATCGAGTGGCCGAGCATCGCCTTGAGGGCGACGGTGCGCGGCGGGGTGTCGCCGAAGACCTCGCGGATCGCGCGGGTCTCGGTGATGTCGTTGGTGGGGGTGCCGGTGCCGTGGGCGGAGACGAGGTCCACCTCGGCCGCCTTGACCCCGGCGTCGGCGAGCGCCAGCTCCATGCAGCGGGCGACGCTCGCCTGGTCGGGCGCGGTCGGGTGGTGGGCGTCGCAGTTGAGCCCGTAGCCGAGCAGTTCGGCGTAGATCCGGGCGCCGCGGCGCTTGGCGGACTCCAGCGTCTCCAGGACGAGCACCCCCGCGCCCTCGGCCGTGAGCAGCCCCTCGCGGTCGGCGTCGAACGGACGGCAGACGTCGGAGGAGACCAGGCCGAGCCGGCTGAACCCGGCGAAGGTGCGGCGGCAGATCGCGTCCGCGCCGCCGACGACGGCGATGTCCGCCTCGCCGGTGCGCACCGCGTCGAAGCCGTCGCCGATCGCGTAGTTGCCGGCCGCGCAGGCGGTGCCGAGGACGGCCGGGACGACCCGGGGGAGCCGCAGCTCCCGGGCGATCGCCAGGGCCAGCTGGTGGGCCGGCAGGCGGCCGGCCACCAGCTGGTCGGCCGGGTGCTCCGGCCCCTTCGCGACGGACTCCGCCATCAGCTTGTCCAGCTCGGGGGCCTCACCGTCGGTGGTGCCGATGGTGATCTGGGCGCGCAGTCCGGCGAGCTCCTGCTCGTCGAGGCCGGCGTCCTGGACGGCCATCCGGGCCGCCGCGACGGCGAACTGGGTGGCGCGGCCGAGCTGTTCGACGTCGAGGCGGCGGATCCACCGCTCCGGCTCGAAGCCGTCGACCTCGTGGCCGTTGGTGCGCAGGAAGCCCGTGGTGTCGAAGCTGGTGATCGGACCGGCGCCGCAGCGGCCCTCGCGCAGGGCCGAGGTGAACTCCTCGACGCCGTTGCCGATGCTCGACAGGACGCCGATGCCGGTCACCACCACGCGCTGCGGCTCGCTCATGCTTCCACCTCGCTACGCTCGGCAGGGGCATTCGCCCATGCGCACCTTTCGATGACTCGCCCGCTGCGCTCGCTCATCGGGCGGTCGCCCGGGAGAGGACCTCCAGCACGGCGGCCAGGTTGACCATGTTGGGCAGCTCCTCCTGGGGGATGGTGACGTGGAACTCCTTCTCCAGGCGGGCCAGGACCTCGATGGCGTTCAGCGAGTCGGCGCCGTAGTGGTCGATGAAGTGGTCGGTGAGGGTCAGCTCGTCGAGCTCGAGGTCGAGGCAGTCGGCGACGATCTCGCGGACCTTGGGCTCGTTGATGGCGACGGTGCTCATGGGGTGCTCCAGAGGTGTGTTGGGTGAGTCGGTGCTCAGGCGGTGGCGTCGATCAGGCTCTGCGGGCGAAGGTCGGTCCAGGTGCGCTCGATGTGGTCCAGCGCCTCCTGCCGGGTGCTGGCGCCCTTGACGGTCCGCCAGCCGGCCGGGACCTCGGCGAAGGCGGGCCAGAGGCTGTGCTGGTTCTCGTGGTTGGCGAGGACGAGGAAGGTGCCCTGCTCGTCGTCGAACGGATTGCTCATGATTTCTCGGTCCTTTCGGAGTTCCCGGAAATCGTCCGGTTTCGGGCGCAGTGCCCCCGGGGTGGAATTTCCGGGGCGGCCGCCGGTTCTTTCAGGATGGCCGTTTCGGGACGGCCGGTTCAGGACGGCCATTTCAGGACGGCTATGTCAGGACGGCTATGTCAGGACGGCCGACAGGGTCTTTCCGATGAATGCGGCCGGCGCCGGTTCGAGCATCGAGTCGTGGTCGCTGTCGACCGGGTGCCGGAGGATGCGGCCGGTCACGTGCTCCCGCCAGGACTCCGCGTCCGGGTCGCCGGGGGCGAGGCCGCGGGTGGCCGTGAACAGGAGCAGGTCGCCCCGGTAGTGGCCGGGCCGGTGGGCGTCGCCCAGCAGGCTGTGGGTGCGGATCACCCCGAGCAGCCTGACCAGCTCGGTCTCGTCCAGTTCCGCGAGCGCGTTGCCGGCCTCGGCGAGGCGTTCGCGGGCGGTGGCGAGGTCGACCGGGCCGTCGCCGGGGAGGCCGGCCCGTTCGAGCAGTTCGGTGAGGACGGCCGCGTCGTCCGGCGCGTCCTCGGCGGGCGAGCCGCTGCCGGGGTAGCCGTCCAGGTCGGCGAGCAGTTCGACCTGTTCGCCGCGGGCCTGCAGCTGGACGGCGATCTCGTGGGCGACGACCCCTCCGAACGACCAGCCGAGAATACGGTAAGGCCCCTGCGGCTGGATTTCCAGCATTTCGCCGAGATATTTTCCGGCGATTTCCCGAACGGACTCCGGGGCCTTTTCCGAGGAGCGTACCCCGGCCGCCTGGAAAGCGTACACGGGAATGTCCGCGTCAATTTCCGCGGCGAGGGTCAGGAACGGCCAGCCGAGTCCGACGGCGCCGTGCACGCAGAACAGCGGTCGGCCGGTGCCGGTCGGGCGGACGGCCAGGACGGGCGCGAACGGGTCCTCGGGCACACCGGTGCCGTCGACCGTGCCGGCCACCAGGGCCAGCCCGGCCACGGTGCGGTGCGCGAAGACGTCGGCGGGGGTGAGCGACAGCCCGGCCGCGCGGGCCCGGCTGACCAGCTGGATGGACTTCAGGCTGTCGCCGCCCAGCTCGAAGAAGCCGTCCTCGGCCCCGACCTCGTCCAGGCCGAGCACCTCGGCGAACACCCGGCCGAGCGCGAGTTCCACCGGCCCGCTGGGGGCGCGGCCGTCCGAACGGGCCACCGCCCGGTCGCCGGCCCCGGGCGCGGGCAGCGCCTTGCGGTCCACCTTGCGGTTCGGGGTGAGCGGCAGCGCGTCCAGCGGGACGTAGCCGGCCGGGAGCATGTACTCCGGCAGCACGGCCGCCAAGTGGGCCCGCAGCGCGGCGGGTTCGGGCCGTTCGGGGCCGGCGGGCACCAGGTAGGCGACCAGCCGGCGTTCGCCGGGCGAGTCCTCCCGGTCGATCACCGCAGCCTGTCCGACCAGCGGATGGTCGGTCAACACGGCCTCGATCTCGCCGAGTTCGATCCGGAAGCCGCGGATCTTCACCTGGTGGTCCACCCGGCCGAGGTAGTCGACCGAGCCGTCCGGCCGCCAGCGGGCGAGGTCCCCGGTGCGGTACATCCGGGAGCCGGGCGGCCCGTACGGGTCGGCGGTGAAGCGTTCGGCGGTCAGGCCGGGGCGGTCCAGGTAGCCCCGGGCCAGGCCGGTGCCGGACAGGTACAGCTCGCCGACCACCCCCGGTGGCACCGGGCGCAGCGCGGCGTCCAGCAGTCGGACCTGGTTGCCGGCCAGCGGCCGGCCGATCGACGGGGTGCCGGTGTGGTCGGGCGGCAGGTCGACGGCGAGCGAGTAGATGGTCGTCTCGGTCGGACCGTACAGGTTGGTGACCTTCGCCGCGGCGCCGGTCAGCGCGGCGGCCAGGGCCGGGCTGAGGGCCTCGCCACCGGTCAGGGCGTGCACCCCCGCCAGCGCGTCGGGCCGCGTGGTGACCAGGGCGTGCCACAGCGTGGGGGTGGCCTGCATGACGTCCGCGCCGGCGGTGAGGGCCAGGTCGGCCAGCAGCTCCGGGTCGCGGACCGTGTCGTGCGGGGCGAGCACCAGCCGGGCGCCGCCGAGCAGCGGGCAGAAGAGCTCCAGGTTGGCGATGTCGAAGCCGAAGGTGGTGACGGCCAGCAGGCTCCGCCCCGGCCGCAGGCCGAGCCACCCGGTGAGGTCCAGCAGGTGGTTGGCCAGCGCGCGGCGCGGCACCACGACGCCCTTGGGGCGGCCGGTGGAGCCCGAGGTGTAGATGACGTACGCGGCGTGCTCGGGCCGTACCGGTCCGGCCAGTTCGGCCGGGCGCAGGTGGTGCGCCGCCTGGCCGTCGACCAGGGCGCGGGTGGCCGGGTCGTCGAGCCGCAGGAGCGGGCCGGCGTCCAGGCCGGGGACGGCGGCGGCCACCTCGGCCGTGGTGACGGTCAGCACCGGCCGGGCGTCCTTGACCATCCCGGCGATCCGGTCGGCCGGGTAGGACGGGTCGATCGGCAGGTAGGCGGCGCCGCTCTTGATCACCGCGAGTGCCGTCACCACCAGGTCGGCCGAGCGCGGCAGGGCGATCGCGACCAGTTCGTCCGGGGCCGCGCCCTGGGCGACCAGGGTGCGGGCGAGCCGGTTGGCGCGCTGGTGGAGTTCGGCGAAGTCGAGCCGCTGATCGGCGAATTCGAGGGCGACGGCGTCCGGGTGGGCGTCCGCGGTGGCCTCCAGCAGGGCGGCCAGCGGCTGCCCGTCGCCCAGGGCCTCGGTGCCCGTCCCGACCGCCCGCAGCTCCTCCTGCTCGCCGGGCAGCAGCACCGGTGCGGCACCGATCGGCCGGTCCGGCTGGTCGACCAGGGCGCCCAGCAGGTGCACCAGCCGGTCGGCGAGGCGCTGGGCGCCGGCCGCGCTGAACAGGTCGGTGCTGTACTCCAGCCGGCCGTCCAGCCCGCCGGGGCCGTCCGGCCCGGGGAGTTCGGCGAGTTCGAAGCAGAGGTCGAGCCGGGCCACGCCCAGCTCGGCCGCGCCCGCCTCGGCGGTGATGCCGGGCAGCTCCAGCCGGGCGGCGGCGTTGTTGTGCAGCGCCAGCAGGGTCTGGAACAGCGGGTTGCGGGCCGGGGCGCGCTCGGGGCCGAGGGCGTCGACCAGCTTCTCGAACGGCAGGTCCTGGTGGGCGTAGGCGGCCAGGTCGGTGGCCTTGACCCGGTCCAGCAGTTCGCGGAAGGTCGGGGCGCCGGACAGGTCGGTGCGCAGCACCAGGGTGTTGACGAACATCCCGACCAGGTCGTCCAGGGCGTCGTCGGTGCGGCCGGCGATCGGGGTGCCGAGCGGGATGTCCTCGCCCGCGCCGAGCCGGCCGTACAGGGTGGCCAGCGCGGCCTGGAGCACCATGAACAGGCTGGCCCCGCTCTGCCGGGCCAGGGCGACCGCCCGCCGGTGGAGTTCGGCCGGGACGGCGAAGCGCACGCTCGCGCCGCGGTAGCCGGTGGTGGCCCGGCGGGCGGTCTCCACCGGGAGCTGGAGCTCGTCCGGGATTCCGGCCAACCGCTCCTTCCAGTAGGCGGTCTGGCGGGCGATGAGGGACTCCTGGTCGCCCTCCTCGCCGAGCAGTTCGCGCTGCCAGAGCGCGTAGTCGGCGTACTGCACCGGCAGCGGCGTCCAGGCGGGGGCGCGGCCGGCCAGCCGGGCGGCGTAGGCGGTGGAGAGGTCGCGGGCGAGCGGGCCGTTGGACCAGCCGTCGCCGGCGATGTGGTGGATCACCACGACCAGCAGGTGGTCCTCGGGGCCGGCCGCGAGCAGGGTGGCGCGGATCGGCGGCCGGTGCGCCAGGTCGAAGCTGCCGGTGGCGAACTCCTCGGCGGCCCGCGTGAGTTCGCGCTCGGCCAGTTCGCGGACGGGCAGCTCGACGGCGGCCTCGCCGACCGACAGGACGCGCTGGTACGGCAGCCCGTCGCGGTCCGGGAAGACGGTGCGCAGGCTCTCGTGCCGCTCGACCACGTCGGCGAGCGCGGCGGTCAGCGCGGCGCGGTCCAGCGGTCCGCGCAGCCGCAGCGTCCAGGGCAGGTTGTAGGTGGCGGAGGGGCCCTCCAGCCGGTCCAGGAACCAGAGCCGCTGCTGGGCGTACGACAGCGGCAGCAGCTCCGGGCGCTCCCCGGCGGTCAGCGCGGGGCGGACGGCGTCCTGGGTGAGCCGGCCGGCCAGCGCGGCCACCGTGGGGGCCTCGAACAGGGTGCGGATCGCCAGTTCGGCGCCGAGCAGCGTGCGCACCCGGCTGACCAGCCGGGTGGCGAGCAGCGAGTGGCCGCCGAGCTGGAAGAAGTCCTCGTCGATGCCGACCCCGGGCAGGTCGAGCACCTCGGCGAAGGCGGCGCACAGCACCTCCTCCTGGGGGGTGCGCGGGCCCCGGCCGGTCGAGGCGGCCAGGTCGGCCTCGGGCAGCGCCTTGCGGTCCACCTTGCCGTTGGGGGTCAGCGGCAGGGCGTCCAGCACCACCAGGGCGGAGGGCACCATGTACTCGGGCAGGATCGCGGCGGCCGCCGCCCGGCCCCAGGCCGGGTCGAGGTCGCCGGTGACGTAGCCGACCAGCCGGGCGTCGCCGGCCCCGCCGCGGCGGACCACCACCACGGCGTCGCCGATCCGGTCGATCGAGCGCAGCGCGGCCTCGACCTCGCCGGGCTCGATCCGGTGGCCGCGGATCTTGACCTGGTGGTCGACCCGCTCCAGGAACTCCAGCTGGCCGTCCGGCCGTCGGATCACCCGGTCGCCGGTGCGGTACATCCGGGCGCCGGGCAGCGGGCTGAAGGGGTCGGTGACGAACACCGCGGCGGTGCGCCCGGGCTGGTCCAGGTAGCCGCGGCCGACACCGCGGCCGCCCACGTACAGCTCGCCGGGGACGCCGTCCGGGACGGGGCGCAGCGCGTCGTCCAGGACGTACAGACCGGTGCCGCGCACCGCCCGGCCGATCGGGGCCCGGACGGAGTCCAGCTCGGCCGGGGAGCCGATCACGGCGTGGGTGACGTCGTCCGAGCACTCGGTCGGCCCGTACGCGTTGACCAGCGGGATCGCCGGGTAGCGGGCGAACCAGCGGTGCGCCAGGTCGGCGGGCAGCGCCTCGCCGGTGACGACCAGCTTGCGCAGCCCGTCCAGTACGGGCGGCCTGGCGCCGTCGTCCCAGCTGTCCAGGACGGCCCGTAGCAGCGAGGGGACGACCTCCAGCACGGTGACGCCCTCGGGGGCGACCAGGCCGAACAACGCCTGGGGGTCGGCGGCGAGTTCGCGGCCGGTGACCCGCAGCCGCCCGCCGACGACCAGCGCGGAGAGCATCTGCCAGACCGAGATGTCGAAGGTAACCGGGGCGTTGTGGACCAGCACGGTGCGCTCGTCCAGTTCGAGGTCGGCGATCTTGGCGAACAGGTGGTTGACCATGCCCGCCCGGTGCACCATGGCGCCCTTGGGGCGGCCGGTGGAGCCCGAGGTGAAGATGACGTACGCCAGGTCGTCGCCGGCGCCGCGCGGGGCGGGCAGCCGCTTGGCGGTGTCCGTGCCCAGCTCCAGCACCGGGACGTCCAGTCCGGCCTCGGCCAGCAGTTCGGCGGCCATGGCGCGCTCGCCGGGGCCGGCCAGCAGGGCGCTGATGTGCGCCTCGCCTGCCAGGACGGCGCCGCGCTTGACCGGTGCGGCGACGTCCAGCGGCAGCCAGGCGGCGCCGGCGCCGAGCACGCCGAGCACGGCGGTGACGAAGCCGCAGCCGGGCTGGGCCAGCACGCCGACCGGTCCGGTCCCGGCGCCCGCGGCGACCAGCGCCCGGGAGAGGGCGCCGGCCCGGCCGGCCAGCTCGCGGTAGCCGAGCCGCTCGGTGCCGTCGGAGACGGCGATCGCGGCCGGGGTGGCGCGGGCGAACTCCTGGACCCGCGCCACCACGTCCGTCCACGGGTCGGTCTCGGCCGGCTCGGGGGCGGGGACGGCCAGCCGGGTGCGCTCGCCGGGCAGCAGGAGGTCCAGCCGCCCGAGGGGGCGGTCCGGCTCGGCCTGGGCGGTGCGCAGCACGTGCAGCAGCCGCTCGGCGACGACGGCGGCCTCGGCCGGGGTGAACCGGGCGGTGTCGTAGCCGATCTGAAGCCGCAGCCGCTCGCCGGGCAGGGCCATCAGGCTGAGCGGGTAGTGGTTGGCGTCGCCGGCCCGCAGACCGGTCAGCCGCAGCCCGGCGACCTCGCCGGCCAGCGCCTCGGGGTCGAGCGGGTAGTTCTCGAAGACCAGCACGCTGTCGAAGAGGTCGCCGACCCCGGCGAGGCGCTGGATGGTGTTGAGGCCGAGGTGCTGGTGCGGGAGCAGCAGGGACTGGCGGTCCTGGAGGGCGGACAGCAGGTCGGTGAAGCTCCGCGCCGGGTCCAGGTCGACCCGGACCGGCAGGGTGTTGATGAACAGCCCGACCATGCCCTCGACCCCGGGCAGCTCCGGCGGGCGGCCGGAGACGGTGCCGCCGAAGACGATGTCGCGCAGTCCGGTCAGGGTGCCCAGGACGGTCGCCCAGGCGCCCTGCACCACGGTGTTGACGGTCAGGCCGCGGCTGCGGGCCCAGCCGGTGAGCGCGGCGAACTCCTGCTCGTCCAGCTCCACGGCGTGCTCGCCGGGCATGCCCCTCGGTGCTTCCGGGGCGCCGGCCGCGCCGGACAGCCGGGTGGGCTCGGTGAAGCCCTCCAGCGCGGCCGTCCAGGCCGCCTCGGCCGCCGCGCGGTCCTGCCGGGCCAGGTGGGCCAGGTAGGACTTGTACGGGGCGGGGCGGGGCAGCGAGACGCCGCCGTCGGCGTAGCAGGCGAACAGTTCGCGCACCACGATGGGCATGGACCAGCCGTCGAAGACGATCTGGTGGGAGGTCAGCACCAGCCGGTGCCGCCGGTCGGCCAGCCGCAGCAGGCTGAAGCGCAGCAGCGGCGGGCGGGCCAGGTCGAAGGGGCGCAGCCGGTCGCGCCGGCAGAGCTCCTCGCTCTCGGTCTCCCGGGCGGCGGCGGGGACGGCCCGCAGGTCGACCTCCCGCCAGTCCAGCGGGACCTCGCGCGGCACGATCTGCACCGGGTCGCCGTTCTTGCGGTAGCGGAAGGCCGCCCGCAGGTTGGGGTGGCGCTCCAGCAGGGCGCCGACCGCGCCGCGCAGCCGCGCCGGGTCCAGCTCGCCGGCCAGGTCCAGCACCAACTGCACGGTGTAGACGTCGAGTTCCTCGCGGTGGTACTGCGCGTGGAACATCAGGCCTTCCTGCAGCGGTGCGACCGGCAGGATGTCGCTCAGATTGGAGCTCCGCGCGGGTCGTCGCCCGGTGCGGGGCTCGGCCGAGGCCGTGGTCACAGCTCGTCCCCCCAGTCGTCCATCTCGTCCTCGAATTCGTCGATCTCGTCCTGGCTGAGTGCCACCAGGTCGAGGTCGGACGGCGTCCAGCCGCCGGCGCCCGGCTCCCGGGTGTGCCGCACCAGGGCCCGCAGGGCGGCGAACCAGCCCTCGGCGAGGTCCTCGGCGTCGGTCTGCGCCATGGCCTGGCCGGCCCAGGTCCAGCGGGCGCTGAGCCGGGGTCCGTCCGGGCCGTCCTCGGTCACCGCGTTGACGTCCAGGACGTGCGGCAGCGGCATCCCCGGGTCGGCCCCGGCGGCCAGGGCGGCGGACTGCCCGGTCAGCGACCAGTCCTCGCCGGTGGGCGCGGGCAGCCGGCCCAGGTAGTTGAAGCCGAGCTGCGGCCGGGCGGTGCCGGACAGCTCCTCGGCGCTCCCGCTGCCCAAGAACCGCAACAGGCCCCAGCCGAGCCCGTGCGCGGGCACCATCCGCAGGTGCTCCTTGACCAGCTTGAGGCTGTGCCCGGCGGCGGGACCGCCGGCCAGTGCCTCCGCGAGGTCCACCGCGCCCGGGTCCAGCCGCAGCGGGTAGGCGGTGGTGAACCAGCCGACCGTGCGGGAGAGGTCCACGCCGGGGGCGAACTCCTCGCGCCCGTGGCCCTCCAGCTCGACCGGGACCGGCCCCTCCGGCCGCCCGGTGCGCCGCCGCCAGTCGGCGACGGCGAGCGCCAGGGCGGTCAGCAGCACGTCGTTCACCTCGGCGTGGAACGCCCCGGTGACCTCGGTGAGCAGCGCCGCCGTGGTGTCGGCGTCCAGGACCAGGTGCAGCGTCCGGGCGGTGGCGAAGGTGTCCACCGCCGGGTCGGCGGCCCGGTGCCCCAGCGGGGCCTCGGCCGCGGCCGACTCGGCGCGCCACCAGTCGAGTTGGGCGCGCGTCCCGGGCTCGGCCGCGGTGCGCTCCAGCAGTCCGGACCAGTGCCGCAGCGAGGTGCCGACCGGCTGCAGCCGCACCGGCTCGCCCGCCCGGACGGCGCCGTGGGCGCGGGCCAGGTCGGGCAGCAGCACCCGCCAGGACACCCCGTCCACCACCAGGTGGTGCAGGGTGAGCAGCAGTTCCCCGGCGCCCCGGTGCCAGAGCGCCTGGACCATCACGCCCTCCCACGGCACCAGCCGCTGCCGGGCCGCGACCGCCTCGGCCGGCCAGTCGGGCGCCGGGCCGTCGATGACCCGCAGCAGGGCGGCGGCGTCCACCGTGCCGGCCTCGGTGATCAGCAGCGACCAGTCCGGCAGCAGCCGCATCCGCAGCCCGTCGTGGTGGTCCAGCACGGCCTGCAGGGCGGCGGTCAGCGACTCCGGGGTGGCGTCGGCCGGGGTGCGGACCAGGACGGCCTGGTGGAAGCCGTCCACCGGCCCGCCGAGTTCGCGCAGCCAGTGCCCGATCGGCAGCTGGCCGAGCGGGCCGACGCCGTCGTCGGTGCCGACCGTGACCGGCACCCCCTCGCCCTCGCCGTCGCGGGCCACCACGGCCAGTGCCGCCGGGGTCCGGTGGGTGAAGACGTCCTGCGCGGTGACCACCAGCCCGGCCGCGCGGGCCCGGCTGACCAGCTGGATGGAGACGATGCTGTCGCCGCCCAGGTCGAAGAACCCGTCGTCGGCGCCGACCTCGGGCAGTCCGAGCACCTCGGCGAAGACCGCGCAGAACGCGGCCTCCCGGGCGTCGGCGGGGGCCCGGCCGGTGGAGGCGGCGGCGTAGTCGGGCGCGGGCAGCGCCCGGCGGTCCAGCTTGCCGTTGCCGGTCAGCGGCAGGGTCTCCAGCGGGACGAACGCGGAGGGCACCAGGTAGTCCGGCAGCTCCGCCGCGAGCGCCGCCCGCAGCTCGCCGACCGGCAGGCCGGCCGGGGTCACGTAGGCGACCAGCCGCTTGTCGCCGGGGCGGTCCTCGCGGACCACCGCGGCGGCCTGCTCGACGCCCGGCTGGGCGAGCAGCGCGGTCTCGATCTCGCCGAGCTCGATCCGGAAGCCGCGC
Organism: Kitasatospora sp. NPDC030952; assembly: GCF_055571335.1. Classification (NCBI taxonomy): domain Bacteria; kingdom Bacillati; phylum Actinomycetota; class Actinomycetes; order Kitasatosporales; family Streptomycetaceae; genus Kitasatospora; species Kitasatospora sp. NPDC030952. The sequence goes on along the minus strand of NZ_JBVIFM010000027.1, from coordinate 30,721 downwards.
AGCTTGACCTGCTCGTCGACCCGGCCGACGTAGTCCAGCTGGCCTTCGGCCGTCCAGCGGACCAGGTCCCCGGTGCGGTACATCCGGTCGTTCAGCCCGCCGTACGGGTCGGCGGTGAAGCGCTGGGCGGTGAGCTCCGGCCGGTGCAGGTAGCCGAGGGCCACCCCGGCGCCGGCCACGTACAGCTCGCCGATCACGCCCGGCGGGACCGGCCGCAGCGCCTCGTCCAGCACGTACACCCGGGCGCCGGCCAGCGGTCGGCCGATCGGCGGCTTGACCGCTCCGGCCAGTGGTTCACTGACGGTGGCGCAGACCGTGGTCTCGGTCGGGCCGTACGCGTTGAGCATCCGCCGGCCCGCGGACCAGCGCTCGACCAGTTCGGGCGGGCAGGCCTCGCCGGCCGTGATGAGGGTCAGCCCCTCGGGCATCGGCAGCCCGACCGGCCAGGCGGCGAGCACCGTCGGAGGCAGGCAGACCACCTCGATGCCGGCCTTCGCGACCAGCTGGGCGAGCGGCTCGCCGGGCGCCCGGTCGGCCTCGGCGGCCAGCACCAGGACGGCGCCGTTGAGCAGCGCGGTGAGCAGCTCCCAGGCGGCGGCGTCGAAGCTGAACGAGGCGAACTGCAGCAGCCGGGTGCCCTCGCCGACGCCGAACCGGTCGTGCTCGGCGGCCAGCGCGGCCACCGCCCGGTGCGGCACCAGCACGCCCTTGGGGCGGCCGGTGGAGCCGGAGGTGTAGATCACGTACGCCGGGTGGTCGGGCCCCAGCGGGGTGGTCCGCTCGGCGTCCTGCGGGTCGTGCCCGGGGGCGCCGGCGATCGCGGCGGTGGTCGCCGGGTCGTCCAGCAGCAGCACCGGCGCGGCCGGCCGCTCGGGCAGCCGCCCGGCCACCGAGCCGTGGCTGAGCACCGCCAGCGGGCCGGAGTCCGCCAGCAGGTAGGCGATCCGCTCGCGCGGGTACGCCGGGTCGACGGGCAGGTAGGCCGCGCCGGTCTTGAGGACCGCGAGCACCGCGACGACCGCGTCGACCGTGCGCGGCAGCGCCAGGGCGACGATCCGTCCGGGGCCCGCGCCCAGGGCGATCAGGTGGTGGGCGAGCCGGTTGGCGCGCTCGTTCAGCTCGCCGTAGCCGAGCTCGGTGCGCACCGCGCCGTCCTCGAACCAGCGCAGCGCGGGCCGCTCGGGCGCGCGCCGGGCCTGGGCCTGGAACAGCTCCGGCAGCCGGACCGCGCCGACGGTGGTCGGCGTGGCGGCCCCGCTCCAGGAGCCGAGCAACCGCTCGCGCTCCTCGGGCAGCAGGGCGTCCAGGCCGCTGAGCGGCCGGTCGGGCTCGCCGGTCAGCAGCCGCAGCAGGTGCGCCAGGCGGTCCGCCAGGCCCTGCGCGGTCCGCTCGGTGAACAGGTCGGTGCTGTACTCCAGGGTGCCGGTGAGGCCGTCCGGCTCGCCCGACGCGCCGTACTGCTCGACGAGTTCGAAGGCCAGGTCGAACTTGGCGGTGCCGTTGCCGACCGGGCTCACCTCGGCGGTGATCCCGGGCAGCTCGGGGCGGGCCCCGGCGTTGTTCTGGAAGGCCAGCATCACCTGGAAGAGCGGCTGGCGGGCCAGCGAGCGGCCGGCGCCGAGCCGGTCGACCAGCCTCTCGAACGGCACGTCCTGGTGGGCCAGGGCGGCGAGCACGGTCTCCCGGGCCCGGCCGACCAGGGTGCGGAAGGTCGGGTCGCCGCCCAGGTCGGTGCGGAGCACCAGGGTGTTGACGAAGAAGCCGACCAGGTCGTCCAGGGCGTCGTCGGTGCGGCCGGCGACCGGGGTGCCGAGCGGGATGTCGGTGCCGGCGCCGAGCTTGCCGAGCAGGACGGCCAGTGCCGCCTGCGCCACCATGAACGGGCTGGCGCCGGACTCGCGGGCCAGCTCGGTCAGGGCGCGGTGCGCCGCGGCGTCCAGCCGCAGCGGCACGGTGGCGCCCCGGTAGCTGGGCACCGCCGGGCGGGGGAAGTCGACGGGCAGCGCCAGCTCTTCCGGGAGGTCGGCCAACTGACCGGCCCAGTAGTCGAGCTGACGACTCATCAGACTGTCCGGGTCGTCCGGCTCGCCGAGCAGCCGGCGCTGCCAGAGCGTGTAGTCGGCGTACTGGACGGGCAGTTCGGCCCACTCCGGGGCACCGCCGGCCAGCCGGGCCCGGTAGGCGGCCTGGAGGTCGCCGACCAGCGGGCGCACCGACCAGCCGTCGGCCGCGATGTGGTGCTGCACCAGCAGCAGCACGTGCTCCTCGACGCCGGTCTCGAACAGCACCGCGCGCAGCGGCGGTTCGGCGGCCAGGTCGAAGGGCGCGCCGGCCCGGGCGGCCAGTTCGGCGTCCAGCTGCTCGGCCGGACGGCCCGCGAACGGCACCACCGGTAGCTCGGGGCCCGCCTCGCCGACCGGGAGCACCCGCTGGTGCGGGCGGCCGTCCTCGGCGGGGAAGACGGTGCGCAGGCTCTCGTGCCGGGCCACCACGTCGGCCAGCGCCTCGGCGAGGGCCGCCCGCTCCAGCGGGCCGGTCAGCCGGACCGCGTGCGAGAGGTGGTAGGTGGCACCGGCGGCGTCCAACTGGGAGAGGAACCACAGCCGTTGCTGCCCCGGGGAGAGCGGGACCAGCTCCGGCCGGGGGCCGGCCACCAGCTTCTCCCGGGCCGCCTCGGCACCGTCCAGGGCGAGGGCCAGGGCGTACGGGGTGGGCGCCTCGAACAGCGTCCGGATCGGCAGCTCGACGCCGAGCCGGGCGCGCAGCCCGGTGACCACCCGGCCGGCCAGCAGCGAGTGCCCGCCGAGCTGGAAGAAGTCCTCGTCGGCGCCGACCTCGTCCAGCTCCAGCACCTCGGCGAAGAGCGCGCACAGCAGCGCCTCGCGCTCGGTGGCCGGGGCCCGCCGCTCGCGGCGCAGCGCGCTGAAGTCCGGCAGCGGCAGGGCCTTGCGGTCCACCTTGCCGTTGGGGGTCAGCGGCAGCGCGGCCAGCGGCACCAGCACGGCCGGGACCATGTAGTCGGGCAGTGTGCGGCCCAGTTCGGCGCGCACCCCGGCCGGGTCGGCGCCGCCGGTCAGGTGGGCGACCAGCCGGGTGCCGCCGGAGGGGTCCCGGGCGACGGTGACCACCGCGTCGGCCACGCCGGGCACGGCGCGCAGCGCGGCCTCGACCTCGCCGGGCTCGATCCGGTGGCCGCGGATCTTGACCTGGTGGTCGACCCGCTCCAGGAACTCCAGCTGGCCGTCGGCCCGGTGCACCACCCGGTCGCCGGTGCGGTACATCCGGGCGCCGGGCGCCGCCGCGTACGGGTCGGCCACGAAGGCGCCGGCGGTGCGCCGCGGGTCGTTCAGGTAGCCGCGGCCGACGCCGCGCCCGCCCACGTACAGCTCGCCGGGCTGGCCGGCCGGGACGGGCTGCAGCGAGTCGCCGAGCACGTAGAGCCGGGTGTCGCGGACCGGGCGGCCGATCGGGGCACGCACCGAGTCCAGCTCGGCCGGGGAGCCGATCACGGCGTGGGTGACGTCGTCCGAGCACTCGGTCGGGCCGAAGGCGTTGACCAGCGGGATGCCGGGGCGCAGCGCGAACCAGCGCCGGGCCAGGTCGGCGGGCATCGCCTCGCCGGTGACCACCAGCCGTCGCAGCGCCGCGAGTCCGGGCAGCGCGGCGCCGGCCTCCCAGGAGTCCAGGGCGGCGCGCAGCAGCGAGGGCACGACCTCCAGCACGGTGACGCCCTCGGCGTCGGCGAGCGCGAACAGCGCGCCCGGGTCGGCGGCGAGCTCGCGGGAGACCACGCGCAGCCGGCCGCCCGCGACCAGCGGGCTGAGCATCTGCCAGACCGAGATGTCGAAGGTGACCGGGGCGTTGTGCACCACGGTGTCGGCCTCGGACAGCTCCAGGTCGGCGTGCTTGGCGAGCAGGTGGTTGACCATGCCGTCGCGGTGCACCATGGCGCCCTTGGGGCGGCCGGTGGAGCCCGAGGTGTAGATAACGTAGGCCAGTTCGGCGGGGCCGCCGGCGGGCGCCAGCAGCTGCTCGTCGCGGGCGTCGTCGAGGGTGAGGACGGCGGGGCGGTCCGGCAGGGCGCCGAGCAGGGTGTCGACGTACGGCCGCTGGTCCGCGCCGTGCAGCAGGACGGCGGCGCCGGCGGCCTCCACCAGGGCGGCGCCGCGGGCGGCCGGGGCGTGGACGTCCAGCGGCAGCCAGGCGGCGCCGGCGCCGAGCACGCCGAGGACGGCGGTCACGAAACCGGTGCCGGGGGCGGCGGCGATCGCCACCAGCCGGTCCGGTCCGGCGCCGGCGTCGAGCAGTCGGCGGGAGAGGGCGCTGGCCCGGGCGACCAGCTCGGCGTAGTCGAGCCGGCCGGCGTCGTCCTGGACGGCGACGGCCCGGGGCTGCGCCAGGGCGAGGGCACGGATCCGGGGCAGCACGTCGGTGAAGACCTCCGGCTGCTCCCCGTAGCTGTTCCACTCGACCAGGACGCGCTCGCGCTCGGCGTCGGGCAGCGCGGTGATCCGGCCGACCGGCAGCTCGGTGGAGACGGTGGCGAAATCGGCGAGGTAGCCGAGCAGGGCGTCGCGGAAGAGGTCCAGCCGCTCCTGGGGGTAGCGGTCGGCGTCGCCGTCGACCCGCAGTTCGCAGCCTTCCGTGCCGTTGTCCAGGAAGAGGATCTGGAGGTCCGGGACGGGGCCGGTGGACAGGTTGCGGACCTCGGCGCGGCAGTCGCCGAGGGCGAACTCGCCGCCGGTCTGCAGCACGTTGACGGTCGGGCCGAAGGTGCGGCCGGCGTCGCCGGTGAGTCCGAGCTCGCGGCGGATGGCGTCGTGCCGGTGGCGCTGGTGGCGCAGTGTGCCGCGCAGAGCGGCGGCGACCTGGGTGAGCAGGCCGTCGCGGCCGAGCGCGGGGTGCGCGGAGAGCGGCAGCGGCAGGAAGTTGGCGCGCATGCCGGGCACGGACTGGGCGAGCGGGGTGGTCCGGGCGGCGACCGGCAGGGTCAGCACGACCCGGTCGGTGCCGCAGAGCTGGGCCAGGCAGCCGGCGGTGGCGCCGATCAGCAGGGTCTGCCAGGTGACCCGCTCGGCCCAGGCGGCGTCCTGCAGCCTGGTGACGGTCTCGGACGGGATCAGGCCGCTGCTGCGCAGGGTGGCCCGGGCGGGCGTGCCGAGGTGGCCGGAGAGCACGGTGGGCTCGATGCCGTCGGCCAGCCGCTCGGCCCAGTAGGCGCGGTCGCGCTCGTGGGTGGCGGAGGCGAGGTAGTCGCGCTCCTCGGCGAGCAGTTCGGCCAGGGTCGGGTCGGTGGCGGGCTCGGCGTCGGGCAGGTCGTACTCGGCGGCGAGCCGGCGGTAGACCAGGGTGCGGCTGAAGCCGTCCAGCAGGATGTGGTTGGCCTTGACGTACAGCCAGGCCAGTTCGGGGCCGATCAGCAGCAGGGTGGCCGCGAGGGAGTCGGGGCCGAGGCTGGACGGGAGCCGCCGGTCGGCCTCCAGAAACGTTTCAGCGGCGGCCAGCGGGTCGGACTCACCGGTCAGGTCGAGCACCGGGAGGGGGCGCTCGCGGGGCGGCTCGACGATCTGCACCGGCCGGCCGTCGCGCTCGGCGAAGCGCACCCGCAGGCACTCGGTGCGGTCCTGCACCCGCTGCCAGGCGGCCCGCAGCCGGTCGTGGTCCAGCGGGCCGGTCAACTCCAGGCAGTCCGCCATGGTGAACACCGGGTTGCCCGGGTCCAGCTGCTGGGCGAACCACATCTCGCGCTGGGCATCGGACAGCGGCAGCTCTTCGGGATGCACTGCTTCAAAAGGACGCGCGACGTGACGCATCGTCATCTTACCCCCGTGGCAATGGCGTTGGGCGGCGCCAGGCGTTCGATCGCATCCAGTGCGTCGGCGCCGTAGATGTCGCGCACCCACGCGCTCTGGTAAATGGTGTCGAGGTAGCGGTCACCCAGGTCGGGCGAGACGGCGACGGCGACCACGTCGTCCCGGCCGGCCCGGTGCTCCGCCAGCCAGGCCGCCGCTCCGCTGACCACCGTGCCGGTGGAACCGCCGAACAGGAAGCCGCCGCGGGCGAGCCGGTGACAGGTGCGGACGGTGTCGATCTCGGGCACGTGCACCACGTCGTCGACGAAGTTCTCGTCCAGCAGGGCCGGCCGGACGCCGGCGCCGAGCCCGGGGAGCATCCGCGGCCCGGACTCACCGCCGAAGGTGACGGAGCCGACGCTGTCCACCGCGACGATCCGGGTGGACGGCCGGTGCTCCCTGAAGTAGCGGGCGCAGCCCATCAGCGTGCCGGTGGTGCCGGCGCCGACGAACAGCAGCTCCAGATCAGGGAATTGACTCAGGATGGCCGGAGCCGTGGTGCGGTAGTGGGCCCGCCAGTTGTCCGGGTTGGCGTGCTGGTTCAGCCAGACGTAGCGGGGCGAGGAGGCGCACAGCTCACGGACGTAGTCGAGCCGGGCGCCCAGGAACCCGGTCTCCGGCGAGGGCTCGGTGATCATGTGCACCTTGCCGCCGAGCGTTTCGATGAGCTGACGGGTGGACAGATTGGTACGTGGGTCGACGACGCAGATGAACTGGTAACCCCGGACGGAGGCGATCATGCTCAGCGCCATCCCGAGGTTCCCCGAGGAGGACTCCACCAGGATGGAGTCGCGATTCAGCCGTCCGTCGCGCTCGGCGGCGTCGACCATGCTGAGGGCCGCCTTGAGCTTGACGGAGCCGGCGAAGTTGAAGCCCTCGCACTTGAGGTACAGCGGGTAGTCGAACATCGCCCGCAGGTCGACGAAGAGTTCGTCCTCGTTGAACTCCTGCGGCGTTCTGATGATGGGCATCGCCCGTCCCCCTTCGCAGTGGAGTGAGTGACGGGACGTCAGTCCCAGATGATGTCGTCGCCCTGCACGGAAGCGGTGCCCGCGGTGCCCGCGGTGGCCGGGACGGCGGCGGTGCGGGCGGCGACAACGGTGCTGCTGCTCATGATGAATCCCCGGAGACGATGGAGCCGCGGGCCGTGGAATCGGCGGCGGCGAAACGGCTGGAACGGATGAGCGCTCGGCCGGGCTCGGCTCCCGCGCTGAATCGCTGGGCGAAACCCGGAATCCCGGATCGCGGGAGGGGGCTTCCGGCCCCCTTCGCGTCGAGTGGTGGGAGGTCAGTCCCAGATGATGTCGTCGGCGTGCGCGGAACCGGCGCCCTTGGCGACCGGGCCGTCCCAGATGATGTCGTCGCCGTGCACCGAACCGGCGCCCTTGGCGGCCGGGGCGGTCGCCGTGGCGGCGGCGCCGGCGACCGGCGCGGTGAGGGCGACGCCGGCGACCAGCAGGCCGAGGACGGCGGCGGTGCGGGCGGCGACAACGGTGAAGCTGCTCATGATGAACCCCCGGTGACAATGGTGCCGCGGGCCGTTAAATCGGCGGCGGCGAGACAGGCCATACGGATGAGTGCTGTGCCTGGTTCAATTCCCGCGGTGAATGATCGCGCGGGCCGGCTCTCGAATCCCCCCGGAAGGGGGTTCCGGCCCCCTTCGGCATGACCAAGTCTGTCTCGCACACACGTTCCGTGCCACAGTTCTCCACTGTCAGGGTCCTGCCCTGGCAGCACCCTGCACAGCGGCCGACCCCGGGGTCACTCCTCCAACAACGGCAGCCTGTCGTCGCTGAATTCGGCCGCCAGCCGCCATCCGCGCAGTTCAGGTGCATCGCGCAGGCAGCGGCTGGCGATCCGGTGCGCAGCGGAATCCAGGTTTCCGGATTTAGGTGGGCCGAGAAAGAAGACGAGATCCGCCCCCAGGGGGTCGATCTCGACGTAAACGTGCTCCAGTCCGTCGGCCGGTTCGGCGGCCTTACGGAGCAGTTCGACGAGTTTGTCGGGCGTGACCTGTTCCGGCCCGACCATACCCCGAACCAGACGTCCGACAGTGATATACATGTCAAATCCTCTCGTGGGTGGACCCTCTCGAAGTCCGCAGGAAAGGCCCTGAACCCGAAACGGCGGGTGGCTGTGGGCAGGGTGTCGTAGCATGCCCCCGAGATCCGGCAATGACGTGGCGTCATCAGGTTCGAGATATCGGGGGGGCAGGCGGTGCTGTCAGTGTTAGGACTGGATCCCGACGCCGAGGCCGTGTACCGGACGGTGCTGACGCGTCCGGAGCTCGGCATCGCGGGGGTGGCGCAGGACCTCGACTGGCCCGAACAACGCGTCCGGGACGCCCTGGACGGGCTGGCCCGGCTCACCCTGATCAGGCACTCCGAGCTGGATCCCGGGCACCTGCTCCTGGTGAACCCGGAGGTCAGCCTGGCCATGCTGATCGGCCGGCAGGAGGCCGAACTCGCCGAGCGGCAGCGCCAGATCGCGCAGAGCCGGCTGGAGGCCGCCAAGCTCGTCGCCCAGTACGCGGAGAACCGCAAGGGTGAACGCGGCCTGGGCGTGGAGCAGTTGGAGGGCGTCGACCAGATCCGGCTGCGGCTGGAGGAGCTCTCGCACTCCTGCACCAGCGAGATCATGGGCTTCGCGACCGGCGGCGGCCAGTCCCCGGCCGCCCGCAGAGCCGGCCAGACCGCCGACCAGGAGGTCTTCGACCGCGGCGTGCAGATGCGCAGCATCTACCTGGAGAGCGCCGCCAACGACGGCGGCACCATCTCCCACCTGGACTGGCTCACCGAGCGGGGCGCCCGGGTGCGGATAGCCCCGTCGCTCCCGATGCGCCTGGTGGTCTTCGACCGCAAGGTGGCCGTCGTCCCCACCGATCCGGACGACACCAGCGTGGGGGCCCTGGTGCTGTCCGGTCCCGGACTGGTCTCCGCGCTCTGCGCGCTGTTCGAGTACGTCTGGGAGAACGCCGCCCCGTACGGGAAGGCCTCGGCCAAGGGGGCCGACGGCCTGAACCCGCAGGCGATGGCGGTGCTCAGCCTGCTCGCCCAGGGCCACACCGACGAGGTGGTGGCCCGCAAGCTCGGCGTCTCGGTGCGCACTTCGCGCCGGATCACGGCGGAGCTGATGGCCTGGCTCGGCGGCCGGAGCCGCTTCCAGGCCGGGGTGATCGCCGGCGAGCGCGGTCTGCTGCAGGGCGGCGCGGCGGCGCGCGAGGTCGACTGAGACCCCCGCGCGCCCACGCCGACGGCCGGTCCGGGCGGGACGGGGACCGCCTCGCCCGAACCGGCCTGCCCGGTGGAGCGTCAACGCGTCACCGCGGTGCGGTAGACCCTCAGGTTCACCGGGATCAGCACCGCCAGCAGGGCCGCCACCACGATCACCGCGAGCAGCACCGGATGCCGGTCCGGCAGGCTGCCGCCGACCACCGCCGGGGCGTTGCCCCACAGCTCCCGGCAGGCCGCGGCCACCAGGCTGACCGGGTTCCACTCGGCCACCGCGCGCAGCCAGGCGGGCAGCCCGGACAGCGGCATGAACGAGTTGGACAGGAACGACAGCACCACCAGGAACAGCGCCGAAATGCCGTTGATCGCCTCGGCGTTGCGCATCAGCATGCCGACCAGCGCGCCCAGCCAGAGCATCGCGTAGGCGAAGGCCAGCACCAGGACGAAGCCCAGCGCGGCCGAGCCGACGTCCTTGTGGATCCGCCAGCCGACCCCGAGGCCGGCCAGGGTGACCGCGAAGGTGGCGGCCGCGGCGGTCAGCAGGTCGGCCGCGGTGTGGCTGACCAGGACGGCGGAGCGGCCCATCGGCAGCGAGCGGAAGCGGTCGATCAGCCCGGTGCGCAGGTCGGTGGCCACGCCCAGCGCGGCCACGCCGACGCAGGTCAGGCCGACCTGGGCGAACACCCCGGCCATCACGTAGTCGTGGTACTCACCCGAGCCGGTCACCGTCACCACGCTGGCGAACAGGTAGCCGAGCACGACCACCATGGTCACCGGGGTGAGGGTGATCGCGATGATCTTCTCCGGGGTGCGCCGCAGATGCCGCAGGTGGCGGCCGATCAGCGCGGCGGTGTCTCCGAGGGCCGTGCCGAGGCCGGCCGGGGCGCCGATGTCACTCACTGCTGGTCTCCCGTCCGTCCGGCGGCGACGGCCACCGGTTCGCGCTGCTCCGGCCCGTCCGGCCCGTCCTCGTCCTGCTGTCCGGCCTGACCGCCGCGCTCGAGCTGCGGGGCGGCCTGCTCGGGGGCCCGACCCACCTGGGTGTCGCGCCCGGTCAGGTGGAAGAACACGTCGTCCAGCGACGGGCGGCGCAGCGCGAAGTCCGTCACCGGCACGCCGGCCGTCTCCAGGGCGACCGCGGCGGCGGCGATCGTGCCGATGCCGTCGGCCAGTTGGACGGTGATCCGGCGCCCGGTGCGGTCCACCTCGGGCTGGGCGGCGGCCACCGGGGCGAGCACGGCCAGGGCCTGCGGAAGGGCCGCGTCGGTGGCGACGCCCACTTCCAGCCACTCCTCGCCGACCTTGCGCTTGAGCTCGTCCGGGGTGCCCTCGGCGATCACCTGGCCGGTGTCGATCACCAGGATGCGGTCGGCCAGGAAGTCGGCCTCCTCCAGGTACTGGGTGGTGAGCAGCACGGTCACCCCCTGGGCGACCTGCTCGCGGACCATCTCCCAGAGCACCAGCCGGCTCGCCGGGTCCAGCCCGGTGGTCGGCTCGTCCAGGAACAGCACCTCGGGCCGGCCGATCAGCGCGGCCGCCAGGTCCAGCCGGCGGCGCATGCCGCCGGAGTAGGTCTGGGCCGGCTTCTCGGCGGCGTCCTCCAGCTCGAACCGGGCGAGCAGCTCGGCCGCCCGCTCGCGAGCGCCCTTGCGGCCCAGGTGCAGCAGCCGGCCCAGGAGTTCGAGGTTCTCGCGGCCGGTGAGCAGCCCGTCCACGGCGGCGTACTGGCCGGCCAGGCCGATCCGCCGGCGCACCTGGCGCTGCTGGCGGACCACGTCGTAGCCGGCCACCTCGGCGCGGCCCTGGTCCGGCTCCAGCAGGGTGGCCAGCAGCCGGACGGTGGTGGTCTTGCCGGCGCCGTTGGGGCCGAGCAGGCCGAGCACGGTGCCGGCCGCCACCTCCAGGTCCACGCCCTTCAACGCATGGTGATCGCCGTATCTCTTGCCGAGTCCGGTCGCCCGAATCGCGGTGTCCATCATTCATTCCCCCTTCCACGGAGGTCAGTGGATCGTTTGGAAAGCAGACGCCGGAGCGAATTCCCGGCGTGGGATCACGAAATTCCTCGGAATCGTGCGGGCGTCGGCCCGGTCGGGTAGCGAGGTACTCGACGACCGGTCGGTCGCGTGCGGCGGCCTGCCGACTTTCCCGAATCATTGGCCCGGCGTCACCCGAATGTGGCCCGCTCGAATGGTTGTCCCTCAACGGGGACCGACCGTAGCACCGGGGAAACGGGCCCGGTAAGGGGCTCCGGCCCGGCTCGGCTGGCAGCAGCTTGCCACCGCAGGATGCTGCAACTCCCAGGGGCTCCGCAGCCGTTCGGAAGGCTCTACGGTCATGGGTATTCCCCCGGTCTCCCTCATGCCGGTGAGGACACATCCCGACCCACTGTCGCCACCGCGGCTTGATCATGCCGCCGATCGCAGGAGAGGTAATGGCAAGTCAAAGGAATTTCGCGGCTCGGCTGGGCGAGTGGAGTGCCCAGCACCGCAAGACCGCCGTCTTCGGCTGGATCATCCTGGTCGTCCTGGTCACCGTGCTCGGTGGCATGGCCGGCCAGAAGAGCCTGACCCAGGCCGACTACGGGACCGGGGAGTCGGGCCGCGCCGCCCAGGTCCTCAAGGACGCCGGGATCAACGACCCGGTCAACGAGCTGATCCTGGTCCACAGCGACGGCCTGACCTCGGACTCCCCGGAGTTCCGCAGCGCCGTCCAGGCCACCGCCGACGCGGTCGGCAAGACCGGTCTCGCGGAGAACCTGCGCGACCCGTACACCACCCAGGCCTTCTCGGCCGACAAGCACTCCGCGCTGATCATGTTCTCCGTCACCGGAGACCCGGACACCGCGGCCGACCGGATCGACCCGGTGATCACCGCGGTGCAGGACACCGCCAAGGCCCACCCGCAGGTGACGCTCGGCGAGTTCGGTGGCGCGACCGCCCTCAAGGGCATCAACGACAGCCTCGGCGAGGACTTCACCCGTGCCGAACTCACCGCGCTGCCGGTCGCGTTGGGCATCCTGCTGGTGGTCTTCGGCGCCTTCGTGGCGGCCGTGCTGCCGGTCGCCCTGGCGGTCACCGCCTGCATCGGTGCCATGGGCCTGCTCGCGCTGAGCAGCCAGGCGGTGCCGGTGGACGGCATGACCAACTCGGTGATGTTCCTGATGGGCCTCGCCGTCGGCGTCGACTACTGCCTGTTCTACCTGCGCCGTGAGCGCGAGGAGCGGGCGGCCGGCCGGGACAAGGCGACCGCGCTGCGGATCGCCGCCCACACCTCGGGCCACTCGGTGATGGTCTCCGGCCTCACCGTGATGGTCGCGATGGCGGGCATGTTCCTCTCCGGACTGACCGTCTTCGAGGGCTTCGCGATGGCCACCATCGAGGTCGTCGCCGTCGCGGTGGTCGGCTCGATGACCGTCCTGCCGGCCCTGATGTCGATGCTCGGCGACAAGGTCGCCTCCGGCCGGATCCCGTGGATCAGCAAGCGCCGCCAGGCCGCCGCGGCCACCCCCAAGCCCGCCAACGCGCTGCTGCGCGGTGTGCTGGCCCGCCCGGGGATCTTCGCCGCGCTGGCCGCCGCCGTGCTGCTGGTGCTGGCCCTGCCGGCCCTCGGCATGAAGACCGAGAAGCTCGGCATGGACAAGCTGCTGCCCTCGGACAACCCGCTGGTCTCGGTCTCGCAGCAGATCGACCGGGAGTTCCCCGGTTCGCCCTCGCCCGCCACCGTGGTGGTCAAGGCCGACAACATCGACTCGCCGCAGATCGCCAAGGGCATCGAGGACTTCAAGCAGGCCGCGCTGGCCTCCGGCAAGACCGGCAACCAGATCGACGTGCGGTACTGGAAGGACAAGAACATCGCCCAGATCAGCGTTCCGCTGGCGGGCAACGGCACCGACGCGACCTCCAAGGCGGCCCTGACGGCGCTGCGCGGGCAGCTGGTGCCGCAGACCCTCAAGTCCGTCCCCGGCACCACCGCGCTGGTCGCCGGTGACCTCGCCTTCTCGGTCGACTACAACAACCAGCTGGACAAGAGCATCGTCCCGGTGTTCGCCTTCGTCATGGGCGTCACGTTCCTGCTGATGCTCTTCTCCTTCCGCTCGCTGACCATCTCGATCACCTCGATCCTGCTCAACCTGCTCTCGGTGGCGGCCGCGTACGGCGTGATGACCGCGGTGTTCCAGCACGGCTGGGGGGCCTCGATCGTCGGCACCAAGGCGCCGGGCGCGATCGAGTCCTGGATGCCGCTGTTCGTCTTCGTGGTCCTGTTCGGCCTCTCGATGGACTACCACGTGTTCGTGGTCTCCCGGATCCGCGAGGCCTACCTCTCCGGCAAGTCCAGCCGGGAGGCGGTCGGCCTCGGCATCCGCAACACCGCCGGGGTGGTCACCAGCGCCGGTCTGATCATGGTCGCGGTGTTCGCGGTCTTCGGCACCCTGGGCATGCAGGACTTCAAGCAGCTCGGCATCGGCCTGGCGGTCGCGGTCCTGCTGGACGCCACCCTGGTCCGCGCGGTGCTGCTGCCCGCGGTGATGGCCCTGCTCGGCGACGGCAACTGGTACCTGCCGCGCTGGCTGGGCGGCGGTCGCACCGCCCGGGCCGCCCACGCCGCCGGGGCGCCCGCCGCCAACGGGCACCACGAGCCCGCCGGCACCGCCTACGTCGGCTGACCGAGCGCCCCTCCTCCTCCGTTCACCACTGGAGCCACCACCGTGTTCGAGTTCAGAGTCATCGACGGCACCACCGCCCGCGAGGTCATCGCGGGAGCCCGGCCGCGGATCGTCCAGGAGGTCCGGGAGACCTACCTGACCCACGGCGCCGGCGAGTCCGTGAACCCCGACAGCTACTTCCTGCGGTTCCCGGCCAAGCCCGACGCCCGGATCATCGCCCTCCCGGCCTACCTCGGCGGCGGCGTCGGCCTGGCCGGCCTCAAGTGGATCAGCAGCTTCCCGGCCAACATCGAGCGGGGCTTCCCGCGCGCCTCGGCCGCCCTGCTGCTGAACGACTACGAGACCGGCTACCCGTTCGCCGTCCTGGAGGCCTCGCAGATCAGCGCGGCCCGTACCGCGGCCTCCGCCGTGCTCGCCGCCGAGGTGCTCGGCGGCGGCCGTACGGCGGGCCGGCTCGCGGTGGTCGGCGCCGGCATCATCGCCCGCAACATCCTGGAGTTCTTCGGCGCCCAGCAGTGGGCGATCGACGAGCTGGTGGTGCACGACCGCAAGGCCGAGTACGCCCAGGCGCTGGTGGACCACGCCGACGCCGAACTCGGTTACCCGGCGCGGGTGGTGGAGGACCTGGGCGAGGCGCTCAAGGGCGCCGACGTGGTGGTGCTGGCGACCACCGCGGGCGAGCCGTACATCCTCGACCCGGAGACCTTCGCCCCCGGCCAGCTGGTGCTCAACATCTCGCTGCGCGACCTCGCCCCGGAGATCATCGGCGGCGCGTACAACGTGCTCGACGACGTGGAGCACTGCATGAAGGCGAACACCTCCCCGCACCTGGCCGAACAGCTCTACGGCAACCGGGAGTTCGTCACCGGCACGCTCGCCCAGGTGATCGAGGGCGAGGTCGCCGTCGGCACCGACCGCCCGGTGGTCTTCTCGCCGTTCGGCCTCGGCGTGCTCGACCTCGCGGTCGGCGCGCTGGTGCACGACGAGGCGGTGGCCGCGGGCAAGGCCACCGAGATCCCCGGCTTCTTCGCGGAGACCACCCGCTGGTAGGCCTCGACGCGGACCCGCCCCACCGGGACCGCTGACACCGGGCTCGTCCCCCAGGCCCTGTCCGGCCTAGCGGGCCCGTCACCACCGACGAGGGCCCCGACCGTTCACCACGGTCGGGGCCCTCGTGGGGTTCCGGACTCGGACCGACCGGACTCGGACCGATCGGACTCGGACCGGTCGGTCTCAGGCGTCGGTGCCGCCGAACCGGGCGGTCCAGGCCGCCAGGTCCTCGTCGGTGATCTTCGCGAACAGCACCGGCGGCACGGTGAACGGCGTCCCGGCCGGGACGAGGTCCAGCGCCCGCGCCTCGTCCCCGGTGATCCAGCCGCGCTCGTCCGCGGGGAGCGCGAAGGCTCCGCGCATCGCCGCCGCCGCGGCCGGGACGAACGGCTCGGACACCACCGCGTACAGGTGGATCAGGTTCATCGCGGTCCGCAGGGTCAGCGCCGCCGCCTCCGGGTCGGTCTTCACCTGCCGCCAGGGCGCCGTCTCGTCCAGGTAGGAGTTGCCCGCGCTCCACAGCGCGCGCAGCGCCTGGGCGGCCTTGCGGAAGTTGAGCGCGTCCAGCTGGGCCTCGTACTCGGCCAGCAGGCCGGCGATCTGCTCGCCGAGCCGCGCCTCGGCCTCGCCCGCCGCCGCCCCGGCCGGGACGTCGTCGCCGAAGCGCTTGCGGCTGAACGAGAGCACCCGGTTGACGAAGTTGCCGAGGGTGTCGGCGAGGTCCTTGTTGACCACCGAGGCGAAGAGGTCCCAGGTGAAGCTGGAGTCGTCCGACTCGGGGGCGTGGGCCATCAGGAAGTAGCGCCAGTAGTCGGCCGGCAGCAGTTCCAGCGCGACGTCGGTGAAGATGCCGCGCTTCTGGCTGGTGGAGAACTTCCCGCCGTAGTACGTCAGCCAGTTGAAGGCCTTGACGTAGTCGACCTTCTTCCACGGGCGGCGCGAGCCGAGGATCGTCGCCGGGAACATCACGGTGTGGAACGGGACGTTGTCCTTGGCCATGAACTCGGTGTAGCGGACGGCCTCGTCGGCCTCGTACCACCAGGACTTCCAGTCCCGGGCCCGCCCGGCCGGGGCGGCGTCCGCCCACTCCTTGGTGGCGCCGATGTACTCGATCGGGGCGTCGAACCAGACGTAGAACACCTTGCCCTCGGCGGCCAGTTCGGGCCACACGTCGGCCGGCACCGGGACGCCCCACTCCAGGTCGCGGGTGATCGAGCGGTCCTGGAGGCCCTCGGTCAGCCACTTGCGGGCGATCGAGGAGGCCAGCACCGGCCAGTCGTCGCCGTGCTCGACGATCCAGGCCTCGACCTCCTCGGTCAGCTTCGACTGGAGCAGGAACAGGTGCCTGGTCTCCCGGACCTCCAGGTCGGAGCTGCCGCTGATCGCCGAGCGCGGCTCCAGCAGGTCGGTCGGGTCCAGCACCCGGGTGCAGTTCTCGCACTGGTCGCCGCGCGCCTTGTCGTAGCCGCAGTGCGGGCAGGTGCCGACGATGTAGCGGTCCGGCAGGAAGCGGCCGTCGGTGTTGGAGTACACCTGGCGGACAGCGCGCTCCTCGATGAAGCCGTTGCGCTGCAGCTCACGGGCGATCTCCTGGGTGATCTCCCGGTTCTGCGGCGAGGAGCTGCGGCCGAAGTGGTCGAAGGACAGCCCGAAGCCGTCGTACACCGCCTTCTGCGCCTCGTGCGCCCGGGCGCAGAACTCGGCGACCGGCAGCCCGGCCTCCTGGGCGGCCAGCTCGGCGGGCGTGCCGTGCTCGTCGGTGGCGCAGATGTACAGCACCTCGTGGCCCCGTTGGCGCAGGTAGCGGGAGTAGACGTCCGCCGGGAGCATCGACCCGACCATGTTGCCCAGGTGCTTGATCCCGTTGATGTACGGAAGGGCGCTGGTGATCAGGTGCCGAGCCATCCTCGGATGCTCCGATTTCTCCCGCACGCGCACCCCACCCGGAGTGCTGTGCCAGGCGCAGGGGTCCACTGTGGGCTGCCCAGCCTACCGCCGCCGGCCCGGCCGACCGCTCCGCCGCCCGGCCGGGGCGGCCGGATCCACGGCCAGGTTCACAGCCGGATCCACGGCCGGGTTCACGGCCGGGCGGGGTCGGCGTACCGGTCGAACTCCCCGGCCTTCACCCCGCGGACGAAGGCCGCCCACTTGCGCGGCGTCGTCCGCACGACCACCTCGGGCCGGTCCGACTCGCGGATCTCCACCAGGCCGCCCCTCGCTCTGACCTCGACGCAGTCGGTGCTCTCACCGCTGGCCGACGCCTTGCGCCAAACGTTCATGCGAAATCTTTCAGTAAGGCCCGGATGAAGTCCCGGGACTCCGCCGTCCCGAGCGCGATCGCCGCGGTCTTCTCCTTGATCCGCCGGTAGGAGGCCAATTCCGCTTCGGAGTGCACGAACTTCGGCCCGTGGGAGAGGTCGATCTGGACGGTGTCCAGCTCCGGGACGGGCCCCCGGGCGAGATACAGGCTCTCCCCGGACCCGGTGTAGGTGGGGACGCTGAACGGGATCACCCGGATCTCCACTCCGGGGCGTTCGGAATTCTCCAGCAGGCCCAACAGCTGGCAGCGCAGCACTTCCGGGCCGCCGAACTGCATGCGCAGCGCGGATTCGTGCAGGATTGCGCTGTACGGCTTCGGACGGTCCACGAAGATCTGCTGGCGCCGAATCCGGAATGCCTTCCGGACCTCCGCCTCCTGCCGGTGCTGTGCGGGGAGCCGCTCGAACACCGCGGCCGCGTAGTCCGGGGTCTGCAGCAGCCCGGGGATGAAGGTGCTGTTCAGGATGGACAGCGAGGCCGCGTGGTGCTCCATCTCCGCGATGTCAACGATCCCGCTGGGCATCCGCCCCCGGTAGCCGTCCCACCAGTACTTCCGGCGGTCCTGCGTCATGGTGAGCAGGGCGTCCAGGTACGGCCCGTCCGGGCAGCCGCAGGTGCGCGCCCAGAGCCGCAGCCGCTCGGCGCTGATGCCCGACTTCCCGTTCTCCATCTGGGAGATCTTGGGCAGGTCGGTGCCGATCGTGGCCGCCAGGCTTTTGGGCGTCACGCCCACGCGTTCGCGCATCCTGCGCAACTCGATCCCCAGGCGCTGCTGGCGCACGGTCGGCGACAAGCGGGGTGGCATGACTCTCTTCTCCGGATCGCGGCTACGGTCGATGCTTCCGGTGAAGTGTGCCGTGCACACCGGGCCCTAGCTAGCGAATTGGGGGATACCCCACGATGGAGTGAACGTCCAGTCCCTCGGTAGCAACTCTGGCACCCTGACTCTATGGTCATCCGTGTCACTCACTGACTTGTTGCCCCCTAAACAGTCGCCAATCAGCCGTTAATACACACCAGATGCATGGTCAGGGCGCTCGACATCACCGACCGGAGACAGCCATGCCCCTTCCCCCGCCTCTCCGCCTTCCCCATCGCCCCCACCTTCGCCGGCGCATTTCCGCACCCCGGTGAATGCCCTTCTCGTCGCCGGATTGTCCGCCCTCCTCCTCGCCGTCCTATTCGTCGGCTGGCTGGTCTGGCTGGTCAGCGTCCAACCCCGGGAACTCCGGGCGACGACCCGCGAACTCCGGTCGACGAAGCACGACTTCACCCCTGGCCCGCCAGTGCCCGGCCGGCCCGAGTAGCGGACCGCCCCGCCGACGCCGCCGCCCCGGCCGCCGGCGGCGCCGCACCCCCGGAGACGCAACGAGGCCCGGAAACGCCACGAGGCCCGGAGCCTCCCCGGCCCCGGGCCCTCCCGCACCCCCGCCCCGCCCTCACCCGATCAGATCCAGCGTCCCCGCCCAGGGCCCCGTCCCGATCAGGTCGTAGCCGCCCGCCAGCACCAGGAACAGCAGCGCCGCCAGCGTCACCCCGGTGTAGTGCAGCCGACCGAACACCCCCCACCAGCCGCGCCGCCAGGCGACCACCGCGCAGACCACCATCAGCAGGGTGAGCACCGCCGCCCCCGCGTACATCGCCGGCACCACCTTCAGCAGCGGCGAATCCCCCAGGAAGAGCGTCTGGTTGAGCGCGTTGGAGTCCGAGGTGAGGAGCGCGAAGCACCCGGTGGCGACGACCAGCACCGCGCCGGTCACCCACCCCAGCAGCCGCACCACCGGCTGCCCGGCCCGCCCCTTGCCCCGCGCGGCCCGCACCACCGCGGCCACCAGCCAGCCGATCACGGTGAGCCCCAGCAGCGCCAGGCTCCCGATCGCGATCCGCTGGTGCAGCTCGGGGGCCTGGTACCAGGCCAGCGGCTGGTAGGCGATGGTCGGGTCGCTGTCCGTGACCATCGAGACGACGTCTCCGTCCCCGTTCAGCTCGAAGGCGAGCTGCGCCGCGCCGCCGACCTGCTGGAAGAGGCCCGGCTGCACCTGCTCCCACTGGGTCTCGTCGACCTGCGGGTCCCGGCTGACCGGCCCGGTCACGATCAGCTTGCCGTCCCGGGCGGCGATGTGGACGGAGCCCATCAGCGCCGCCGCCTTGGTCAGGTTGGACTGGCTGACCCGGGTCGACCGGTAGTCCCCGGTGAACTTCCCGAGGTCCCCGCCGATCGCGGCCGGCGCGGCGGCGGCAGCGGCGGCCGGGTAGAAGCGGTCCACGAAGGCGTTCAGCACCTGCTGGGTCATCCACCCGCCGGTGGCGTCCTCACCGTCCCCGTTGACGGTCACGTACAGCCCGACGCCCCGCGCCGGCAGCAGCGCCAGGTTGCTGTGGAAGCCGGGCACGTCGCCGTCCTTGACCAGCAGCTGCTGCCCGTTCCGGTTGCGCTGTTCGAGCAGGTACGCCATGCCGGGGATCCGCTGGTCGGGCCCGAAGTGCCGGGCGAGCAGCAGGGCGTCGCCCTCCCGGTCGAGGATCGAGCGGCCGTCCAGCGAGCCCCCCTGGAGCTGGGCGAGCATCAGCCGCCCCATGTCGGTGACGGTGGTGACGGCGGCCGCGCCGGTCGGGGTGAGCGGGCCGTAGAGCCCCTTGGTCTCGGTCTGGCCGTCGCCGTCCGGCCGGTAGCCGTGGGCGAGGTCGGCGTCGATGCCGGCCGGGTGCGGCTGGGCGAAGGTGGTGTGGTCCATGCCGAGCGGCTGCAGGATGTGCTCGGCGACGTACTGGTCGAACGGCTGTCCGGAGACCACCTCGACCAGGTAACCGGCCAGCGCGACACCGTAGTTGTCGTACGCGGCGGTCAACCCGGGCGCCCGGACCCGGTCCGGCTGGTGGGCGGCCAGCGCCGCCCCCAGGCCGCCGACGTGCTGCGGGGCGGCCTCGGCCAGCCCCATGAAGGTGTCGTCGAAGCCACCGGTGTGGGTGAGCAGGTTCTCCACGGTGACCGGGTGCCCCGGGTAGCTGTCCTTGATCTTGAAGTCGGTCAGGTAGGTGTTGACGTCCGCGTGGAGGTCCAACTTCCCGGCCCCGACCTGCTGGAGGACGGCCACGGCGGTGAACACCTTGGCGTCGGAGCCCATGAAGAACGCGGTCCGGGCCGGGTCGACGGCCTTGCGGTTCGGCACGTCGGAGACCCCGTACCCGCCGGCGAAGACCTGCCGCCCGCCGGCCACCACGCTGACCGCCGCGCCGGGGATCTTGTGCTCGGCGAGCAGTTTCGGCACGATCTCGTCGAACAGCCGCTTCACCGACTCGGGGTCGGGTGGTGCCGTCGAGCCGCCCGCCGCCGCCGAACTCCCGCTGCCCGCCGTCGTGGTGGCGGCGTGGGCGCGGTCCGGCGTGAGCCCGTACAGGAACAGACCGATCGCCGCGAGCACCAGGATCAGTCGCACCCAACCCCGCCGAACCAGCGGCCGGTTACCCTCTGCACGTCGCACGCTCATGGTGAACTCCCGTTCGGTACAAGTGGCTTGTGGAAGCTCCGGCGCCCTGCGGCGGGTTGCCTCCCGACACCCCCAACACTAGGTCGGGGAGCACCTCCGGGACATGGCCTCTGGGCGTCGATCGGGGGGTGTACCCAGGTACCACCAACAGGGGTCCAGGGCCCAGTGATCGGAGCGGCGCCGGACGGCAGTCTTGTTGTCGTCAGCAAGCGACGCAACGGGTAGGGATACCGGCCGCGAGGCCGTCACGGAAGGGGCCGAGCGGTCATGACCAGCAGCATCACCACGGGAGTTGTGAGCAACGTGCAGAACACCGACACCACGAGCGGCCGATCCGGCCGGCGGAACCCGCTCGGCGCGCTGCGCAACGCCGTCGCGTCGCTCTTCCGCGGCCCGGCCCTGGCCGCCTTCGCGGTGCCGCAGCTGGCGCTGCTGGCCGCCGCCTCGGTCACCGCCTCCCTGCTGGGCCTCGGCGTCGGCGCCCTGCTGGTGCCGCCCACGATCCTGGCGGTCCGCGGCCTGGCCGGGCTGCGGCGCCGGCTGGCCGCCCGCTGGTCCGGGGTGGAGATCCGCGACCCCTACCAGCCGCTGCCGGAGGGCGAGGCGGGCTTCAAGGGGGCCTGGAAGCGCTGCCAGGCGATGCTGTCGGACCAGGCCACCTGGCGCGACCTGCTCTGGCTGCTGATCGACCCGATGATCGGCTTCACGATGGCGCTGCTCCCGCTCGCGGTGGTCGCCTACGGCGTCCTCGGCCTGGTGCTGCCCCAGGTGTGGCAGTCGATCGCCGACAACGGCGGCAACACCTGGTACCTCTGGTTCCACGTCACCGACTCGGCCACGGCCGGCACCGCCGCCCTGTTCGGCGTCCCGGTGATGCTGGCCGGCCTGGCGCTCGCCCCCGCCGCCCTGCGCGGCCACACCGCCCTCGCCAAGGCGCTGCTCGGCCCGACCGCCCGGGCCGAGGCACTGGCCGCCGAGCGCAAGGTCGCCCACCTCACCGAGACCCGCCGCGACGCGCTGACCACCCAGGCCGCCGAGCTGCGCCGGATCGAGCGGGACCTCCACGACGGCGCCCAGGCCCGGCTGGTCGCCATGGGCATGAACCTGGGCGTCGCCGAGCGACTGGTCGAGCGTGACCCGGAGGCCGCCAAGCAGCTGCTCGCCGAGACCCGTCAGGCCTCCGCCTCCGCCCTCAACGAGCTGCGCGACCTGGTCCGCGGCATCCACCCGCCGGTGCTCGCCGACCGCGGACTGGCCGACGCCGTCCGGGCCCTGGGCATGGACAGCCCGCTGAACGTGACCGTCTCCGCCGAACTGCCCGGCCGCCCCGAGGCCCCGGTCGAGTCCGCCATCTACTTCGCCGTCTCCGAGGCCCTCACCAACGCCGCCAAACACTCCGGCGCCGCCCACGTGGACGTCCAACTCTGGTACGAGAACGGCACCCTGAAGGCCCAGATCACGGACGACGGCACCGGCGGCGCCGACCCCTCCCGCGGCACCGGCCTGCGCGGCCTGGAGCGCCGACTTGCTACCTTCGACGGAGTCCTGGCCGTCCGCAGCCCGCTCGGCGGCCCCACGACCCTGACGATGGAGCTGCCGTGCGAGTTGTACTCGCGGAGGACCTCTTCCTCCTGAGGGACGGTCTGATCCGGATGCTGCAGGCCTACGACTTCGAGGTCGTGGCCGCGGTGGACACCGGACCGGACCTCCTGCAGGCCCTCCTCACCGAACGGCCGGACGTGGCAGTCGTCGACGTACGACTCCCCCCGACGTTCACCGACGAGGGCCTGCAGGCGGCTCTGGAAGCGCGCCGGCAGATCCCGGGTCTGCCGGTGCTCGTGCTTTCCCAGTACGTGGAGCAGCTCTACGCCAAGGAGTTGCTCGCCGACGGCAGCGGAGCGATCGGCTACCTGCTGAAGGACCGGGTCTTCGACCCCGACGAGTTCGTCGCCACCGTCCACCGGGTGGCCTCGGGCGGCACCGCGCTCGACCCCCAGGTGATCGCGATGCTGGTCAGCAACACCGAACGCACCAAGCCGCTGGCGCGCCTGACGCCCCGTGAGCGCGAGGTGCTGGAGCTGATGGCGGAGGGCCGCTCGAACGGGGCGATCGCCGAGCGGATGGTGATCACCGAGCGGGCGGTGAAGAAGCACACCGCGAACATCTTCCTCAAGCTCGACCTGCCGCCCTCCGAGGAGGACCACCGCCGGGTACTGGCGGTGCTGGCCTTCCTCCAGGTCGCCCCCTGACCGGCTAGGACACCGTCTCCCCGGCCACCCAGCGCAGGTAGCCGGGGCTGCCGGACACCACCGGCACGGCGATCACCTCGGGCGTCTCGTACGGGTGCCGCTCGGCGACGAACCCGGCCAGCCGGTCGGCGAGTTCGGCCCGGGTCTTGAGGTCGATCCGCCACTCCTCGGCGTCCTGCACCTCGCCGTCCCACCAGTACACCGACCGCACCGGATACACCTGGGCGCAGGCCGCCAGCCGCTCCCGCACCACGGCGGCGGCCAGGCCCCGGGCCTGCTCCTCGCTCTCGTGGGTGGTGGTCACCACGACGAAACCCTGCTCGTTCGCTGCCATCCCCCGAGCCTAGGGCGTGGCCGGTCGTGGCGGATCAGCCCGCCGCGGCCTCGGGAGCGCGGCGGGCGGGGCCGGAGTCCCTCACCCCCTGCGGGCGGTGTGGACGGTCATCGCGGACAGGTAGAAGGCGTCCGGCCGGTGCAGGATCCCGGTCGGGGCGTCCTCGTCGATCAGCGCCGCCAGGGTGGCGCGGTCCTCCGGGTCGAGCACCTCGGCGAGCTGGTCGTACCGCCGGGCGAGCTGGGTGCGCAGGTACGCACGGACCGGGGGGTCCAGCGGGGCCGGGCGGTCGACGAGGAAGGTGCGGGTGCCGCTGGGGGTGAGCCCGGCCCGCCGCAGCATGGCCGGCCAGTCCTCGATCTCCTCGGTGGTGCCCGGGAGTTCGGCCCGCATGGTGGTGAAGCCGTCCTCGTGGGCGGCGTCCAGCCGGGCCTGGAAGCCGGGTCGGCCGAGGCCGAAGTCGCGGGGCAGGAAGCGCGGCGGCAGTCCGCTCTCGGCGACGGCGAGCAGTCCGCCGGGGCGCAGCCGGCCGGCCAGGGCGGTGAGTGCGGCCTGCTGGTCGCCGAGGTGGTGGATGGCGTTGCCGGACCAGATCAGGTCGGCCTCGCCGAGCTTGTCGAACTCGGCGGGAAGATCGGCCTGTTGGGTGCCGAGCCGGCCGCCGGAGCGGGTCCGGGCGCGCTCCAGCAGGGTGGCCGACTGGTCGACGGCGACCACCTCGGCCGCCGGGAACACGTCCGCGAGCAGCCCGGCGATCACCCCGGGCCCGGCGCCGACGTCGAGCACCCGGCGCACCGCGCCGTCACCGGCGAGGCCGGCCAGCCAGTGCCCGGCCCCGGTGACGGCCTCGGCGCGCAGTTCGGCCTCCTGCTCCAGGTGCGCCGCGAGGGCGTCCCAGTCGAGGTCGGCGGCGGGCACCTGCCCATGACTGTGGCCGTGGCCGTGCTGCTGCTGGTGCTGCTGGTGTGCGGACATGGTGTCCCCTCTCAGGTGGTGGATCGGTGGTGGATGGTGCCGGTCGATGGCAGCCTGCCCGCTCAGACGGCCGGCGCCGGACCGGACGCGCGGCCGAGCGCGACCGCTCGGCCGATCTCCTCGTCCAGCAGGTCGTGGTCGAGGGCGAAGGCGGCGGCCGCGCCCGCCCCGGCGGCGACGACCACCTGGGCGCGCGGGTCGGCGACGTTGCCGACCGCCCAGACGCCGGGCACGCTGGTGCGGCCGGTCCGGTCCGTGGTGACCCAGCCGTCGTCGTCCCGGGCACAGCCCAGGCCGGCGAGCAGCGCGTCCCGGGGCACCGGCCGCGGGACGACGAACACCGCCTCCCGGTCGACCACCCGCCCGCCGTCCAGTTCGACGCCGCGCAGCCCTCCGTCGTCGGCGACCAGCCGGACGATCCGGCCCTCGACCACCCGTACGCCGCGCGCCGCGAGCCGCTCCCGCTCGGTGGCGGTCGGCTCCAGGGTGTGGGCGAGCAGCACCACGTCGGCCGACCACTGCCGCAGCAGCAGCGCCTGGTCGACCGCCGCCGGGGAGGTGCCGAGCACCCCGAGCGGCCGGTCGCGGACCTCCCAGCCGTGGCAGTACGGGCAGTGCAGCACGTCCCGGCCCCAGCGTTCGGCGAGGCCGGGCAGGTCCGGCAGTTCGTCCCGCAGCCCGGTGGCGACGACCAGCCGGCGCGCGTGCAGCACCGGCCCGCCCGCCAGGTGCACGACGAAGCCGGCTTCGGCCGGTCCGGCGTCCTCGACGTGCTCGACCCGTCCGTCGACCAGGTCCACCCCGTACCGGGTGACCTCCTCCCGGCCGACCGCCAGCAGCGCGGCCGGCGGCATGCCGTCCCGGCTCAGGAAGCCCTGCAGGTGGGCCGCGGGGGCGTTGCGCGGTTCACCCGCGTCGACCACCGCGACCCGCCTTCGGGCCCGGCCCAGCACCAGGGCGGCGTTCAGTCCCGCCGCACCGGCCCCGACCACGACCGCGTCGTAGCGCTCCGCCGTACTCTTCTCGCTCATCGTCGCTCACCTCCACCGCCAGGCTGCGACCGACCACCCGATTCCGGCAAGCCTTGTTGCCGTCTCAGCAAACATCTCCCGTCCCGCTCCCGGTCCGCCGCCAGTACGAGCGGGCGGCCACCGCCAGCGCCACCCCGTACCCGGCGAAGGCCCCGGCCCCGACCCAGGCCACCTGCAACGCCTGCCCGGGCGTGGCCAGTTCGCCCTGCCGGATGCCGACCACCCCGAGCGAGCACAGCGACAGGTAGCCGATCCCGACCAGCC
Source organism: Kitasatospora sp. NPDC030952 (assembly GCF_055571335.1). NCBI lineage: Bacteria > Bacillati > Actinomycetota > Actinomycetes > Kitasatosporales > Streptomycetaceae > Kitasatospora > Kitasatospora sp. NPDC030952. The sequence continues at coordinate 5,266 of NZ_JBVIFM010000027.1, read as the reverse complement.
CGTACGGCACCAGCGTGGCCGCGCCCAGCAGCGCCGGGGCGAGCGGCAGCCAGCGCGGCACGGCGCGGCCGCGCAGCGGCGGCGTCCAGCGCGGGAACACCTGCCCCCACGGCCGCACCAGCCCCCACAGCAGGAACACCCCGACCGCCGCCAGCAGCACCGTCCCGTCCAGCCCCCGGCGCTCCAGGGCGAGCCACAGCCCGGAGGAGCCGTTGTGCACGTAGGCGGCGTACATCTGCTCGCCGCTGATCCCCGCGAAGCTGCCGCCGAACGCCCAGATCAGCTTCATCACCACGTACGGCAGGAACGCCAGGCTCCCGGCCCAGGCGGCGAGTTGGACGGCCGCCGGAGCCACCGAGGGACCCGGTCCGCACCCCGGCCCACCCACCACCGGCCGCCGGGCCCGGGCGGTACCGGCCAGCAGCAGCGCCCCGGCCGCCGCCAGCGCCTTGTGCACGGCGTCCGGACCGCTGTCCACGCCCTGCCCGAACAGCAGCGTCACCACGTCCATCAGCAGGCTCCAGGACGCCACCGCGGCCAGCCCGCACAGCAGCCACAACACCCCGGACAGCCACCGCCCCGGCCACCCCCGCACCACCGCCCACCCGGCCCCGGCCGCCGCCAGCCCCACTCCGGCGACCACCCACCCCAGCCCGGCGGCACCCCACAGCGCCGTCCCGCTCAGCGCGCAGACCAGCCCGAACCCGGCGTAGCCGACACCCCAACCGGCCACCGCCGCACCACCCTTGACCCACCCGTACCCGACCATGGCCCCAGACTCGCCCGCCCGGCCCGGCCCGGGCCTCCCCCACGGTGGCCATCCCGTTCCCCCGCCAGGGGGATCCCCGGAACTCCTTGCCCTGGAGCGCACTCCAACTCCTAGCATCTCCCCCGACCCACCGACTCACCGACCAAAGGACCCCCATGCGCTACCGCGCCCTCGGCGGCACCGGCATCGAGGTCAGCGCCTACTGCCTCGGCACGATGATGTTCGGCGCCATCGGCAACCCCGACCACGACGACTGCGCCCGGATCATCAACACCGCGCTCGACCGGGGCATCAACTTCGTCGACACCGCCGACATCTACTCGGCCGGCGAGTCCGAGGAGATCGTCGGCAAGACCCTGGCCGCCCGCGGCGACCGGGACGACATCGTGCTGGCCACCAAGGCGCACTTCCCGATGGGCGAGGGCCGGGGCCGCGGCGGCAACTCCCGCCGCTGGATCGTCCGCGAGGTCGAGGAGAGCCTGCGCCGGCTGCGCACCGACCGGATCGACCTCTACCAGATCCACCGGCCGGACCACACCACCGACATCGAGGAGACCCTCGCCGCCCTGGGCGACCTCGTCCGGGCCGGCAAGATCCTCTCCTTCGGCTGCTCGACCTTCCCCGCCGAGCAGATCGTGGACGCCCACCACGTCGCCGAGCGCCGCGCCCTGCCCCGCTTCCGCACCGAACAGCCGCCCTACTCGCTGCTCGCCCGCGGCATCGAACGGGACGTCCTGCCGGTCGTGCAGCGGCTCGGCATGGGCGCCCTGACCTGGGGCCCGCTGGCCGGCGGCTTCCTCACCGGCCGCTACCGCAAGGGCCGTCCGGTCGACCTCAGCACCGGCCGCCCCGCCATCAACCCGGGCCGCTTCGACCCGGCGCTGCCCACCACGGCCGCCAAGCTGGACGCGGTCGAGGCCTTCACCGAACTCGCCGACGACCTCGGCCGCACCCTGCCCGAACTGGCCACCGCCTTCCCGCTGGCCCACCCCGCCGTCACCTCGGTGATCATCGGCCCCCGCACCATGGACCAGCTCGAGTCCGCCCTCAAGGGCGCCGACCTGGTCCTGGACGACGCCACCCTGGACCGGATCGACGCCATCGTCCCGCCCGGCACCGACCTCTACCAGGCCGACGGCGCCTGGCAGCCCCCGTCCCTCACCACCCCCGCCCTCCGCCGCCGCCCCACCCCCGACCGCCCGGCCGCCTAAGGCGTGTCTTCAAACCCCCGTCTGCGGGAGCTCCAAGACACGCCCCAAGGTCCGGCACCGAACTCACGCCCTCGGCGCGGCGAAGCAGTGGACCAGAACCGTACGGCCGGAGGCCCAGCACTGTTCGCCGCTGCCGAGCAAGGTCCAGCCGAGGCGGCGGTAGAGGGCCAGGGCGGCGGTGTCGGTGGCGAGCACGTCGAGCACCGGGTGCAGCCCGAGCGTCCGGGCGTGCACCACGGCGTGGGCCAGCAGCCGGGTGCCGGCGTCCCGGCCGCGGGCGGCCGGGGCCACGTACAACCGGCCGATCACGGCGGTGAGTTCCGGTCTGCCGCCGGTGCGCAGGCTCCACAGTCCGGGGGCCAGGTCCCCGGGTCCGCTGCGGACCAGCCCGACGTGGCCGGCGATCCGGCCGTCCGCCTCGGCGATCCAGGCGGCCAGCAGGCCGTCCGGGGTGAGCCAGGCGGCCGGCCGCTCGGGCCACTCGGCGGGGTAGCCGTCGGTGGCGTGGACGTCGCCCAGGGCCCGTACACAGTCGGCGAGGTCGGCGGCGCGGCGCCGACGGACGCCCACCCCCACCCCGCTCCACGGTGGGCCGGACGCGACGACATTGGCGCGTTCTTCAAGGTCAGCCATGCCGGTACGTTACCGGCAGGCCCTCACCGCCGCAGCAGGTCGACCACGCCGGTGAGGTCCTCGGCGCCACTGCCGAGCGCCAGCCGGTGCTCCATCAACCGGAAGTACGGGGACAGCAGTTCGACGCTCACCCCCTGTTCCCCGGCGGTGCGCAGCAGCGTGCCCTTCCCCGCGACCTGCATCGCCAGGTTGGAGGCCACCCCGGTGGTGTAGTCCCCGCTCTCCAACCGCTCCGCCGTCCCCGCCACCGACCCGGCCATCGCGGTGAGCCAACTCCCCAGCAGCGGAGCCAGCTCGCCCGGCGCCACCCCCGACCCGCGCACCAGCGCGAACGCGTGGGCGACCCCGGCGAACATCCCGTACATCGCGCTGAGCAGGGCCACGTCGTGCAGTGCGGCGTGCCCGGCGTCCGCACCGACGTACCGGGCCCCCGCCGGGACGCCCAGCACCTCCCGGTGCTCCTCGAACAACTCCCCCGAACCGCTGTAGAAGACGTACGCCCCGGCCCCCGGCACCCCGATCATCGGCGGCACCGCCATGATCCCGCCGTCCAGGTAGCGGGCCCCGCGCGCCTCGGCCCAGGCCGCGCGGGCCCGCGCCTGCCCCGGGGTACCGGTGACCAGGTTCACCACGTCCTTCCCCGCCAACTCCACTCCGGTCAGCGCCTGTTCGACCGACTCGTCGTCGAGCAGGCAGACCACCACCAGCCGCCCGGCGGCGACGGCCTCGGCCGCGGTGGCCGCCACCGCGGCGCCCTCGGCGGCCAGCGGTTCGGCGCGGGCGGCGGTGCGGTTCCAGACGGTGAGCGGATGCCCGGCGGCGAGCCAGGCGCGGGCCAGCGCGGTGCCCATCGCCCCGAGGCCGAGCAGGGCGACGGGGAACTGATTCTCAACTACCTTCTCCGACATGCCGATCAGCCTCGATCAACCCCCACCCCCGATCAAGTACGCACTTCGGAGTGGGTGGTTACCCTGGGGTGAGCGACGAGGTCGGAAGGGGTGGGGCATGGCGACCGTGCCGAGGCCGGGGGCGCACGTCTGCGGAATCGACGCCGCGATGGACGTGATCGGCGGCAAGTGGAAGGTGCTGATCCTGTGGGCCCTCGGCGAGCGCCCGCACTGCCGCTTCGGCGAACTGCGCCGGCTGGTGCCGGGCATCACCGAGAAGGTGCTGGCCGCTCACCTGCGCGAGCTGGAGGCGGACGGCATCGTGCACCGGGAGGCCCACCAGGAGGTGCCGCCCCGGGTCGAGTACGCGCTGACCGAAGCGGGGCGGCACCTGAACGCGGCCCTGGCCCCGCTGGGCGCCTGGGGCCGGAGCCACGTCCTGAACCGGTGACACCGATGCCTCAGTGCTCCTCCTCCGCCAGGTGGTCCACACAGGCCGCGATCGCGAGCAGCAGCCCGGTGTCCGCCCCGTCCGCGACCTCCACCCCGTAGGTGTCGCGGACCCGGAACCACTTGCGGGAGATCCGGGCGAGCTGGTCCCCGTGGTGGTTCTCGATCCGGTAGTCCTTGTCGATCAGGTCGCCGTGGATCCGCAGCTCACCACCGCCGGCCAGCTCCACCAGGTACTTGTCCCGGAACGGGGTGAACAGCTTCTCCCGTACGGTCGCCACCACCTCGCCGTCGGCGTCCTCGATCCTCATCGCGTCGCGGACGGTGAGCATCTTCTCCTTCACCACCGCGACCACCCGCCCGTGGGCGTCCTTCAGCTCGAAGGTGTGCCGCAGCCGCAGCACCTTGCCGTCCACCAGGTAGGCCTTGTGCCCCCGGTCGTCCTCGATCCAGTAGTCGTCACCGACCGCGAACAGCTTCTCCCGCACCAAGTACCGCACCACAGCCTCCTCCGAACCCGACTCGAACCACCCATTCGACCCGAGCCCCCACCCACCACCAAGCACCGCCACGCTTCAATACCGCCATGCTGATCACCCCCCTGCACACCGAGCGCCTCGACCTCCTCCCCCTCACCCCCGACCACGCCGACGAACTCGCCGCCGCCCTCGCCGACCCCGCCCTGCACACCTTCACCGGCGGCCGCCCCGCCACCCCCGAGGAACAGCGCGCCCGCTGCGCCCGGCTCGCCGCCGGCTCCCCCGACCCGGCCGAGGTCTGGGCCAACTGGGTCCTGCGCCTGCGCGCCGACGCCACCCTGACCGGCTACGTCCAGGCCACCGTCCACCCCGCGGCCGCCGAAGCCGAACTCGCCTGGGTGGTCGGCACCCCCTGGCAGGGCCGCGGCCTGGCCACCGAGGCCGCCCGCGCCCTCCTCACCCACCTCACCGCCACCGGCATCACCACCGCCACCGCCCACATCCACCCCGCCCACCACGCCTCCACCCACATCGCCCGCACCCTCGGCCTGCACCCCACCCCCCACACCCAGGACGGCGAAACCCGCTGGCAGACCGCCCTCCCCCACCCGTAGGCACCCCCACCCCACACCCACCCACCTCACCCAGCACCCAGCACCCCCATCACCCCCAACCCACACCCACCCACCCACCCACCTCACCCCCTCCCCACCCGACCAAGGCGAGAGGGACGCGCTGCGGAAGGGGGCGGTGGAGGGGGTGGGTGCGGAGAGGGGCGTGACGGGTGATTTTCAGACCGCCAACGGCGCCCGGCCATCTGCCCACAGGGTCGGCGGT
>NZ_JBVIFM010000026.1:0-126202 GCF_055571335.1 Kitasatospora sp. NPDC030952 | reverse complement strand
CATGGACTGGTACGGCGGCCCGACCCTGCTGGAGCACCTGGAGACCGTCCCGGTCGGCAGCGACCCGAGCGCCGAACCGGCCCGCTTCCCGGTCCTGTACGTGATCCGCCCGCAGACCGAGGAGCACCCCGACTACCGCGGCTACGCGGGCCAGTTGGCCTCCGGGGTGCTGCGGGTCGGCGACCCCGTCACGGTGCTGCCCTCCGGCCTGACCACCACCGTCGCCGCGATCGACGCGCTCGGCCGCCCGGCGGACCTCGTCTGGGCCCCGCAGTCGGTCACCGTCCGGCTCGCCGACGACCTCGACGTCTCCCGCGGCGACCTCATCGCCGCCGGCCCCGCCCCCGTCCCCACCAAGGACATCGAGGCGACCGTCAGCCACCTCAACGAGCGCCCGCTGCGCGCCGGGGACAAGGTGCTGCTCAAGCACACCACCCGCACCGTCCGCGCCCTCGTCAAGGACGTCTCCTACCGCATCGACATCGACACGCTCGAACAGCGCTCCGGCGCCGACGGCCTGAACGTCAACGACATCGGCCACGTGGTGCTGCGCACCGCCGAGCCGCTGGCGCTCGACACCTACTCCGACAACCGCCGCACCGGATCGTTCCTCCTGATCGACCCGGCCGACGGCACCACCCTCACCGCCGGCATGGCGGGCGCGTCGTCCATCCGCGTCGTCCGCTCCGGCGACGGGTGCCCGCTGGCATGACGGCGAGCAGAATCGCGATCGACCTCCGAACGGTGTCGAAGACCTACGGATCGGCCGACTGCGGTCCGCCGGTGATCGACGGTCTCGACCTGCGAGTCGCTGCAGGGGACTTCGTCTGCCTGCTCGGCCGGTCGGGCTCCGGCAAGTCGACGCTGCTCAATCTGGTGGCGGGCTTCGACCGGCCGTCCTCGGGCGAGGTACAGGTCCACGGGTCCGGTCCGGCGATGCTCTTCCAGGACCACGCGTTGTTCCCCTGGCTGAACGCCGGTGAGAACGTCGAACTGGCCCTGCGCCTGGGCGGGAGGGCGAAGGCCGATCGGGCGGCCGAGGTGGACAGGCTGCTGCGACTCGTACGTCTCGAGGGCATGTCCGGGCGCCGGGTCCACGAGCTGTCCGGTGGGATGCGCCAGCGCGTGGCACTGGCCCGCGCACTGGCGCAGGGTTCTGACATCCTCCTCATGGACGAGCCCTTCACCGCGCTGGACGCGAGCACCCGCAGTCTTCTCCATGCAGAACTGATCCGCATCTGGACCGATCAGCAGCTCACCGTCCTGTTCGTGACGCACGACATCCACGAGGCCGTCGGACTCGGGAGCCGTGTCGTGCAGTTGTCCTCGCACCCCGGCCGGGTCGCTCGGGAGTGGTCTTTGGACCTCCCCTATCCCCGGCGGGCCGAGGATCCGGCCGTCAGGACGCTCACGCTGGACATCACCGCTCGCCTGCAGGAGGAGGCCGGACGCCATGCCCGTCCGTGATGACGTCGTCCGGCCGGACGCCCCGAGCACAGTGCCGTCCCCGGGGCCGCCCGTATGGGCCAGCGCCCCCGGCACGACCGGCCACTCCCGGGCTGTCCGCATCGCCCGAGCCGCCGTGCTTCGCCTTCGGGTCCTGTCCGTCAGGGTGGCCGCACCGCTGGTGACCCTCATCGTCGGGCTTGCCACCTGGCAGACGGCCTGCACACTGCATTGGTCGGCCTTCCTTCCCGCACCCGCCGCAGTCGGGCGTGACATCGCCGACGCGTGGGTGAGCGGAACCCTGGGGCCGGCACTCCTGCACAGCCTTCGACGATGCCTCCTCTCCTTCCTGTGCTCGGTGGGTGTCGGAATGCCCGTCGCTCTGCTTCTCTACCGGTTCACCGTCCTACGTCAGGCCGTCGGCCCCGTTCTCGGCGCCATCCAGTCGCTGCCTGCCGCCGCACTGGTACCGGCAGCCGTCATCTGCTTCGGCGCTTCGGAGAGCGCCGTCTACTGCGTCGCTCTGCTGGGCGCCGTCCCGTCGATCGCGGTCGGGATCGTCTCCGCCCTCGACCAGGTCCCCCCGCTGTTCGTACGGGTCGGCCGGTCGATGGGTGCGACTCGCCTCACCTTGGCGCGTCACATCCTGTTCCCCGCCGCGCTGCCGGGCGTCGTCGCCGCCCTCAAGCAGGGCTGGACGTTCGGTTGGCGAGCGCTCATGACGGCAGAACTCATCACCAGCACCCTCCCGGGCATCGGTCAGTTGCTCGATACCGGACGAAGGACGGGGAACCTGAGTCTGACCCTGGCGGTGACCGTCGTCATCCTCGCCGTTGGTATCGCGGCCGAAGCGGTCGCCTTCCGTCCGATCGAACGACGTGTCCTGCGCCGACGCGGCCTGTCGGTTGCCGAGGTCCCGGACGGCCGGTGATCCGGAGAGCGGCTTCAGGGCATGCGCAGTCCGGGCGCACCGGATCCTCCGCTCAGCGCCGCGCCGAGATCGTCCCGCCCACTGATCTGCAGCTTCCGGTAGACGTGGGTCAGGTGGAATTCCACCGTGCGACGGGTGATGCCGAGACGGCTGGCAATGGCCCCGCTCTCCAGTCCCTCCGCCGCCATGGCGGCGACACGTCGTTGGCTAGGAGTCAGTGAGGCGGGACCGGCCTGGGAGAGCCGGCGCGGGCGGGCCCCTGCGGCCAGCAGTCCCTGGTGCGCCTTCCGCATCGTCCGCGCAGCGGAGGCTGCCTGAGCGATGCCCAGCGCGCGACGCAGGTGCTCGCGCCCGACCTCCTTGTCGCCGCTCCGGGACAGCAGCTCTCCAAGAGCGGTGAGCGAAGAAGCGAGTTCGACGGGATCGGAGGCGCTCTCCAGCAGTGCGACCGACTCCTCCAACTGTGCTTGCGCCGCACTGGGCGGGCCGACCAGTGCGGACACCCGCAGCGCCCGGGCCGTGGTGACCGAGGCGCCCCAAGTACGGGCCTGCCGCAGTTCCTGCGCGGCGTACTCCCGGGCCGTCTCCGGTCGCCCGAGCCGGTGCTCGATGAGCGCCGCCTTGGAGCGCCACGCGATGCGGCCGGGATTGTCGCCCCACAGGTCATGTTGCAGTCGGCCGCACTCCTCGAGGTCCCTCAGGGCCGCCTGCCACCGTCCCCGGACGGCGAGAAGCGACGCCTTGGCTTCCAGGAGGCATGGCCAGAACCGGTTCTCCGGATTCGGCGCTGCGGCGAACCGACGGCCGATCAGCTCCGCGGCATCGATGTCCTCGCACTCCAGCTGCAGGTGAACAGCTGACGCGGCGATGCAGGGCCAGTAGGGATGAGTCTCGTCGGCGAGGCTGAGGGCGTAATCCATCTGCTGACGGGCCTGAGGAAGTTGCCCGGTCCGGTGGAGGATCCTGGCGCGCAGCGCCGCGACCGCCGCGCGCACCACGCGGGGCTGTCCGTCGACGCTGCTCTCCCGGAGCCCGCCCGACCAGCAGCGAGCTGCATCCAGCCGGTCCGCGGTCAGCAGGGCCGCGACGGCGTTGACCACGATTAAATCGGTCTCGGCACCGGCCCCCTGCAACGCCTCTCCGGCCAGGCGCGCGGCACGGTCCGCACCACCTGGAGCAACAGTGGAACGCACCGCGAGTGCGGCGAGCAGTGCGCGCTTCTCGGGTGTCCGGCTTGCCGCGTCGCTGCCGTGCTCGTGTCCGAAGGGGAGGTCGAGGTTCTCGGGCTCGCCGCCATCGGTGAGCAGGGCGCGCCCGCTGAGGATTCGCGTGAGCAGCGGATCGTTGTCGGGTGTCTCGGCGACGGCGCGATCGAGCAGCGCGAGGGCGCGTCGCGGCTGCTGCAGTTGGACAAGCGCCTGTGCGAGGAGCGGGACGAATCCCGCGCGTGCCGCCGGGTCCCGGATTAGCTGTTCGGCCTCGCCGAGATGCCGCATGCACGCCGCCATGTCGGTGGCGGCCTCGGTGGTTCCCAGCTCCACGAGCAGCTGCTGCCGTATCTCCTGCGACGAGGCCTCGCCGAGTGCGTGCCGGAGAAGGCGGGTAGCGGCTGCCACCTCGCCGCGCTCGGAGGCACCGCGGGCGCCGACGCGCAACGCGTCGACCCGCCAGGGCTCTTCGGGGCCGGAGCTCGCGGCGAGGTGCCGGGAGAGCCGCTCAGCATCGGCCTGAGACTCATACAGTGCGTGGGCGGCTGCGGCGTGGGCCGCCGTCTGGTCGACGGCGGCGAGTGTTCCGGCCAGTGACTCCGCCACCAAGGAGTGTGGGAAGCGACGTGGCGGCCCGGCTAGGAGCAGCCCGCTGCCGATTAGCACGGCCACCGCGTGGTTGATGGACGAGCGTTCCGCTCCGCTCGCCGCTTGGAGGACGTCCAGCGGAGTGTCGGCGCCCAGCGTGCCCATCAGGCCTGCGGTCCGTAGGACCTCCGGCGACTCCCGGCGCAGCACACTGCGCAGTGCGACCGGCAGCACCAGCGATCCGATGGCGGTCAGCCCCGCCAGTTCCGCCGCGTGCGGCGCCACTCCGGCTCGTGCCAGCTCGCGGAGCAGCTGCGCCAGGACAGCCGGATTCCCCCCGCTCAGCGCGTGGCAGGCCGTGCTGAACGGGTCGTCGGGACGGTCGCCGAGAACGTCGTTCAGCAGCTGGGAGACGCCCTCGACGGTCAGGGCGGCGGGCTGGATCACCCGACACGCCGGATGCAGCATCAGCTCACCGGCGAGGTCGTACCCGGTGGTCGGCGCCAGGCCACGTGATCCGACCGCGAGGAGAACGGGGACCTCCCCCAACCGGCGAGCCAGAAAGGCCAGCCAGTGCGCAGACTGCTCGTCTGCCCACTGGACGTCGTCCACTACGAGCGCGACCACCTGGCGCTCGGCCAGGCGTAGAACCGGTGCGCAGAGCCCCTCCAGCGCGTCGAAAGCCGGCCGTGTTCCTCCGAAGCCGCTCGTCTCCTCCAGCAGCCCGGCCAGGTCCATCGCGTCAGGGTGGTGCGCGGCGAGCGCTGGGGCCAACAGCTGACGTACCACGCCGAACGGGAAGTCCCGCTCGATCATGCTGCAGCGCGCTCTGAGAACGGCCGCTCCTTGAGAGTGCGCCCCTCGATCGAGGACGTTTAGAACGGCGGTCTTCCCGATGCCCGGCCGGCCGTCGACGACGGCCACCGCCGAGCGCCCGGAACCCAGCTCGGCCAGCAGAAACTCGAAGTCCTTCGATTCCTGCTCCCGACCCACAAGAGGAACATGGAACTCCGCCAAGGCGCTTCCCCCCGAAGCTGCAAACGAAACATCCCGCGCGAGAGGCCGGAAAATTCGGCACCCGTTAACGAAACATCAACTTAACACACCGTACACGCCCGCTCCCGGAGAGTCGGAGCTGGAGACATTGCGAAGGCTTGACAAAATTCTCCTGGCTGCCCCGAGGATCACGATGTCCATCCAGTCAGCGAACCATCCATTAGGGCGCCGCCTGGTGGTGGCCGCCTGCGAGTAAAGCGCAGCATGGTAGGGGCTCGGACTTGAGGGCCAGACGGTGCAGGTTGTGCCCACTCATCAGAATGCCCTCCCGGCATCACTCGCGGTGTTCACGGATCCTCCATGGGAAGTGCGCGGGGTTTGCATGCCATGTACACGAATGTCTCTCCCTGGGGCGCGCCCAGGCGGTGATGCAGATTTTCCTCATACCAACTAATCTCCCCAATAGAGAATTGATGGGGGGATTTGCCGGAAATTCCTTGCAATTCCGCGTAATGTCGTCCCTGACAGGTGCCGTGATCCGGCTGGTACGAGACCGCCACCCGCCGCGCGATCGCCCACGCGGCGAGCGACGGCGGCCTGCCCGCCGTGGTCTCCACCGGTTTCTTCGACATCGAGGACCTGGCCGACATGGCCGCCGCCCACCCCGACCTCCTCGACGACGACACTTTCGGTTGGATCACCGAGGCCGTCTTCAAGGAGGGATCCCTCCGGCACGAAGCCAGACTCCCGGTTCCGCAGGCCATGACCCTCTGGGACTGGGCAGCTCACAACCTCCTCGACAGCCTCCGCCCGGACCTCGAGGAAGACGAGCCCCCAGTCACTGACGCGAGCCCCAGGCAGTCCTGACCATCGCTCCGGCCGCCGCGGGTCTGTAAAAAGAACGGTGTAACTCCCGATCGAGGAGAAGCACCTGATGAAGGAAGTGACCGTCTCGGCTGACGCCGTGGAGGCCGTGCGGCCGGTGGAGTTGCAGCCGGACGCGCTGGACGAGCAGTTGATCGGGCAGCTGGTAGACCGGGCCCGCGCGAGCGGGCTGCAGCTCACCGGTGCCGGTGGCCTGCTGCAGCAGCTGACGAGGAAGATCCTGGGATCAGCTCTCGAAGGTGAGATGACGGACCACCTCGGCTATGAGGAGCACGATCCGGTCGGGGCCGGCAGCGGGAACTCGCGCAACGGCACCCGGTCGAAGGCCGTGCTGACCGGGGTTGGACCGGTGGAGATCGAGGTTCCCCGTGACCGCGAGGGCTCGTTCGAGCCGCAGCTGGTCCGCAAGCGGCAGCGGCGTCTGTCCGGGGTGGACGAGATGGTGCTGTCGCTGTCATCTGCGGTCTGACGCACGGTGAGATCTCGGCGCGCCTGGCCGAGGTCTACGGCGCGGAGGTGTCCAAGCAGACCATCTCGACCATCACCGACCAGGTTGTCGAGGGTATGGCCGAGTGGCAGAACCGGCCCCTCGATCCGGTCTATCCGGTGTGTTCATCGACTGCGTGCACGTGAAGCTGCGTGATGGTCAGGTCGCCAACCGGCCGATCTACGTGGCGCTCGCGGTCACGGTCGAGGGCACCAGGGAGATCCTGGGGCTGTGGGCCGGCGATGGCGGCGAGGGCGCCAAGTACTGGCTCCACGTCCTGACCGAGATCAAGACGCGGCGTCGCGGACGCGTGCGTGGTCGTCTGTGACGGGCTCAAGGACCTGCCCGACGCCATCGGCGCGGTCTGGCCGCAGGCCGTCACGCAGACCTGCATCGTCCACCTGATCCGGGCCTCGTTCCGCTACGCGGCCCGGCAGGACTGGGACAAGATCTCCAAGGCACTCAAGCCCGTCCACACCGCCCCGACCGAGGAAGCCGCCCTTGAGCGGTTCGTCGAGTTCACCGAGGCCTGGGGCGCGAAGTACCCGGCGATCGTGCAGCTCTGGGAGAACGACTGGGCCGAGTTCGTGCCGTTCCTGAGCTTCGACATCGAGGTCCGCCGGGTCGTCTGTACGACGAAGGCGATCGAATCCGTGAACGCACGCGTCCGCAAGGCCGTCCGCTCGCGCGGGCACTTTCCCAACGAGCAGGCCGCCCTCAAGTGCGTCTACATGGCGATCATGTCGCTTGATCCGACCGGAGAGGGCCGCAAGCGCTGGATGACCCGCTGGAAGGCCGCACTCAACGCCTTCGAGATTGCCTTCGACGGCCAACTCTCCGCTGGCCGTCGCTGACTCAACCCAACCGAGTTGCACCGTTCATTGGACAGACCCGCCGCCGCTGCCGCTACGCCGCCAGCGGCAGGTCGTCGTCGCCACGGGGGATGGCGCGGAGCCGGTCCGTCTGGGCTTGGTCGAGGGCTCGTGCTAGTGCGTTGACGGCCTGGTCGGCGGAGTCCTTGAAGAGGTGGCCGTAGAGGTTGATGGTGGTCGCGAGGGTGGCGTGGCGCAGGGTCTTGGAGACGATGGCGATGGGGATGCCTTCGGCGATCATGATGCTGGCCGCGGTGTGGCGCAGGTCGTGCAGGCCGATCGGGGGGAGTCCGAGTTCGGCGGTGCGTTTGCGGAGCTGGTCGAGGACCCATTGGGGCCGCAGGGGTGATCTGTCCGTGTGGGCGAAGACCAGGCCCTCCAGCCGGCCGTCGGGGTGGGCGGTCATCTGGAGGACGGCCTGGCGGTGGAGGGAGGTCATGACTCTGGGGGAGAGGCTGATCCAGGCGCGGCTGGCCTCGGTTTTGGGCTGGTTGAAGTGGAGGTCGCCGTTGTCCACGGCGGACAGGGTCCAGCGGACGAACAGCTTGCGGTCCATGAGGTGGACGTCCGACCAGTGCAGGGCCAGGACCTCGCCGCGGCGCATGCCGGTACCGAGCAGGACCTCGAACAGGTCGGCCAGCTGGTCAGCGTAGTGCTCGGCGTTGTGCCGCAGGAACGCCGCGGCCTCCTTCGGGGTCCAGCAGGTCCGCTCCTCGGCGCGGGGCTTGGGCGGCACGCAGTGCTCGGCCGGGTTGAACTTCAGCCGCCAGGAGCGCACCGCGTGGTTCAGCGCGTTGCGCAGCGTCGAGACGACCCGGTAGAGCGTGACCCGGCCTCGGCCGGCCTTGCGCTGCGCGGCCATCCAGTCCTCGATCTGCTTCGGCCGCAGGTCCAGCAGCCGGCACCGCCCGAACGCAGGAATCAGGTCCCTCTCCACGTACGCCTTATAGCCGACATAGGTGTTCGCGGTCAGCTCCTCCTTCCGCGCCGCCAGCCACTCCCGCAGGTAGTCCGCCACGGTCGTGCGACGCTCCTCGTACGCCCCGCTCAGCTCACCCTCCAGCTCCTGCGCGGCCACGGCCTCGGAGGCGAACCCTCCCCGCCGCCGGGTACGCCGCCGGCCGTCCTCCGGAGCCAGATCGACGCAGTACGTCCACGACCCGTGCTCCGCCTCCTCCAGCAACCGCACACACCACGCACCCAACTGCCGCCCGCCCTCGTCCCGGCACCCACACCGCCGGTACACCCTGCCCCGCTGCGCACGCTGTCCCATGAGCTTCCCCTTCTCCCGGACTGCTTGGTGACTCTTGGGCAAGAGTGGCTGCTGTGTCGGGTGTGGCGGCAGAGCGCGTTTGGGCGGTGCGCGAAGCACTCAGAACCGGATGGCGAGGACACGCTCAAGACGACACACCGTCCGGAAGATCACTATCCGTATCCAATGGGTAGGCGACCCTGATCCGACCGGACCGCCTCGTCTGCCAGGGGCAATGCACGACATGCCGCGGCGGTCGGCAGAAGGGTCCTGCTGAAGGATCGACAGATTGCTGTCACTCGCGGTGACGAAGGCGGGTCCGGGAGCCTGGGGACCATTTGGGGACCGCACCTGGTGGGCGCCCATGAGCGCCCGTGGGCGCCTACGGACATCTATGTACGAACTTGAACCCGGTTGGACATCGGCCGGGTTCGGAATCTGTCGGCCGTGGATTTCCATCGAGAGTCTCAACTTCCCGTGTTTTCAACTTAGTTGAGCAACAAGAAAGCCGAGGCCTTGAAGCCTCGGCTGTCGACACTAGTTGAACCCCTTGACTGGGGGTCAAGGGGTCGCAGGTTCAAATCCTGTCGTCCCGACATTGTGTCGGAAGGCCGTTGGCCGGGAGAGATCCCAGGTCAGCGGCCTTTTTGTTGATGGTCCGACAGGTGGTAGGCGGCTGCGGCGCCGTCGTTTTGCGATCTTGCCAGGGACCAGCCGGGGACCGGGGGCCAGAGCTGCTGTGGCTTGCTGTAGCCCTGGCGCCGCGGGACACAAGGGCTTTACCGGATCAGTGTGCGTCGTTGGGCGTCCGACTGCTGCGCCGCCGGCGTAGGCCCCAGGCCGCCATCGCGGTGACCAGTGCCACGGCGAGTCCGCCGAGGAACTCCGGCACCGCGGCCACCAGCAGGTCCGGCACGCCGCTCAGATGGCTGGCGCATCCTTCGCCGATCGTCTGGACCGCCTCGTTGATCTCTGTCGACATTGCTGTATGCCTCCACTGCTCGGAACGCCTCACGGTCGCCGTCGACCGGGCAGCCAGCCTGTTCGGCGTGGGTGGTGTCCCCAACCTGCGCTGGGACAGCCTGGGACCGCTCGGGGCAATTGCCCGCTGGCCGAGGGCCCGATCTGGGAGGATCGCGGATGTCCCGGGACAGTCTCAGGGACGTTCCTGAGGCGCCCCCGGGGCAGGAGTTCGAGGGAAGCCAGCGATGAGCGCACCAACGGGAGACGGCGCCGATGCTGCGTACGCACTCGGGGCCTTCCTCCGGACCCGGGCGCAGGAGGCGGGTCTGAGCGCGCGTGAGATCGCTCGCGCCTTCGAACAGCGGGCCGACCGGGAGCAGGCGGGGAGTGCGGCGGGGGCGGGCGGGCCAGCCGCCCCAGTTGGTGGGATGAGCTTCTCCAAGTCGCACCTCGACCGCCTCTTCAAGGGCGGTGCCGCGCTGCCGTCCGTCCGGTTCCTCGGGGTCTTCCTGGAGATCACCAGCGCCGCCGCCGGCCTGCCTCTGCAGCGCCACCAGGCGTTGTGCCGGGAGGCGACGGAACTGCTGTCCAAGGCCCGGCGGCTGAAGTCCCACCCAGGTGTGCGGCTGCAACCACAGCCGCAGTCGGAACCGCCCACCACGGCGGCGGCCATCGCCACGCTGCAGGCGCACCTCGACCTTGAACGGGCACATCGCGCCGGGGACCGTCTCCGCCGGGAGCTGAGCGACACCCAGGCGCTGATGGGCACGCTGCTGCAGATCATCGACGCGCTGCGGGACATCATCACCGATCTCGATCTTGACCTGTTCAGCGCACCACGCACCGCCGGGCGGACAGGTCCGCGCTCGCTGGCTGAGCGGCAGCGCACCGAGGCGGTCGAGTACAAGGTGGCGGCGGAGACGGAGTTCGACCGGGTTGACCACCGGCGGCGGGTGCTGGAGCTGCTGTGGGACCAGGCGCAGGGCAACTTGCGGCGGCTGGCCACGCACACCGATGTCGGGCACCTGCGGCCGCTACCCGACCTCCCGCCATTGCCGCCTCGAGGCGTCCTTTCACCCGGCCTCCACGCCGAGTCCGCGCTCGTGGACATCGCGACCGCCCTCGGCCGGGTCCAGGAGTACAACGACGCCGAGGAGCAGAAAGCCGCCGAGCTGCGGCGCGCCCTCGCGGACAACGCGCCGCTGGCCCCCGCCAACGAACTGGCGATCTTGGTGGCCGCCACTCGCCTGAGCGACCCACTCGCCCGCAGCACCGCCCTGCGAACCGTCCTGGCGAGTTGGGCCCACCACCCGAGCACCCGCGACACCCTTCTCCGTCTCGTCCATGACGACCAGCCGGCCATCCGCCACAGCGCGGCCTGGGGCCTGGCAACCGCCTGGGCCGGGAACCCCAAGGCCCGGGACGCCATCGCGACGCTGGCCGGCGACCCCGAGTACCACGTCCGGCAGACGGCAGCACTGGGCCTGGCGCACGGCTGGGCGGGCGACCACGCCGCTCGGGACGCGCTCGCCCGGCTCGTCCAGCACCAGGATCCGGGAGTCAGGCAGATGGTGGTGCAGGCGCTGGTTCAAGGGTGGGCGGGTGATCCGGTGGTCCGTGACTGCCTGATCGCCCTGGCCTGCGACAGTGAGGTAGTCGTCCGGGCGGCTGCCGCGGAATTCCTTGCCCGGGGCTGGCCCGACGACGGCATCGCACTGGCCGCCCTCCGCTCCCTCTGCGGCGATCCCGCGGAGTCCATCCGCTGGATCGCCGTGCAGGGGCTCGCGCGCCAGGGTTACACCTCGGCCACCTCGCCGGTGACGGCCAACGCCATCCTCCAGGCCGCCGAACTTCCACCTTCCTATAAGGCACTTGGGACCCTGCCGGTCGCCGCGGCGCTGCGCCAGGGAATCGGCTTCCACGAGGGGATCACCGTGCTGGTGGGTGCCAACGGCAGCGGGAAGACCATCCTGCTGAACGCCCTGGCCCTGTCGATGAGCCCGAAGCGCTCCGTTCGCCGGATCGATCAGTCGAGGGCGAGCCGGGACTTGGCCAAGCACCTCCGGATCACCTGGAACGGCCGACGGACGCCGTACAGCTGCTACCACCTCTCCGACGATGCCGTCCCGGTTCTCGACAGGCGGGCCTCCAGAATGGAGAACTGGCAGGCGTACCTGCGTTCCCTGGTCGAGTTGGACGGTGCGCCGAACAGGATTGTCCTAATCGACGAGCCCCTCGGGTTCTTGTATCCCATGCCGGAACCCAGGGTCTTCGACGTACTCTCAGAACTTGCTGACCGAGGCTTCCAACTGATCGTCACCTCGGTGCGAACCACCTGGACCGCCCTCCCCACGGCCCGCGTCATCAAGATTGACCAAAGTGCCCACCGCGCCGCCTCCTTCGATCCAACGAAGCTCCCTGACGGCCCGACGCTGTTGATCTAGATCGTTTCTTGCTGATCATCGGATCGCTGATCCGGCTGTGCCGTTGACCGACGCGAAGTGGACCCAGCCGCGCGGGACCGTCTGGGATTGGAATCCGGTGCCTCGCTACAGCAGAGGGTCCACGACGCTCGCGGACTTGGGGGCAGGGGCAGCGGAGCTCCCGTGGGTTTCAGGGAAGCGGGCCTGCTACCCGAGATCGATTTCTATGAGATGGAAATCTTCAGTCAAATCCATTCTGAGGAGCAGTCGTTGGAGATCGGACGGGAGGCCGGGAGACAGTTCGTTCAAGCGAGATATGCCGCTTCTCATCAGCGGTCCTGTCTCGCAGCGGCAAGGGGATGGGGGGTCGGTCGCGGATGGAGATCCTCTTCAGCTTCTGAGCTTGAGCTGTGTTGTCTATGAGGAGTTCAGCATCTACGCCCTCTCCGATGATGAGCTGCACCGGTACTCAGGTGGGCTTTGCGACGACAGGCCATCAAGCTGCAAGGTCTACGGAATCGGCGGGCCTGAGGTCCGGGGCGTGGCGGTGGCTTCCGGGTATTCCAGCACTGAGGATGACGGTGATTACTGGGAGTCGAGCAGCCTGCTCCGATTCGATTCCTGGCTTGAGTGAAGAAGCAGGCGTCTGGCCGAGGCGCCCGGCCACGCGCCTGCGGGACGTATCGGTGGCGGGTTACGGGTCCGCCGTGGCGGGCCGCAGCACTCTGCGGGTGGCCGGGATGACCGGGAGCTTCCCCGAGACCTTCCTCGCGGGTGGGTGGGACGGCCTGCTGGGCGTGTCCGGTCAGGTCGCTGAGTACTGGGCGTTCCGCGGCGGTGGGTTCGGCGGCGGCTTCCGTGAGTGCGGCACGCGCGGTTCGTGGGCTCGGCGTTGTCGGCGGCGGGTTGGGCGAGCGCGTACTGGTTGATGGTCAGGGCGGTGTCGAGGGCGTCGTTGAGGGGGGGTGGGGTTGGCGGTGCGGTGGGGGAGAGGGGAGGGCGCTCCGGGGCAGGGGGCCGTGCGCGCAGTACAAAGCCGGGGCTGCCGGGGCTGCCTAGGGTCGCCGTAACCAGGTTCCCTGACCCAGGAGTTGAAGTGAGTTCAGGCATGCAGTTCGGGATCTTCTCGGTCGGTGATCTCACCCAGGACCCCACCGCCGGTACCGCGCCCACCGAGCACGAGCGCATCAAGGCCATCGTCACCATCGCCCGCCATGCCGAGGAGGCCGGACTCGACGTCTTCGCCACCGGCGAGCACCACAACCCGCCGTTCGTGCCGTCCTCGCCCACCACCATGCTCGGCTGGATCGCGGCGAAGACCGAGAAGCTCATCCTGTCCACCGCCACCACCCTCATCACCACCAACGATCCGGTGAAGATCGCCGAGGACTACGCGATGCTCCAGCATCTCGCGGACGGCCGGGTGGACCTGATGATGGGGCGGGGCAACACCGGGCCGGTCTACCCGTGGTTCGGGCAGGACATCCGCGACGGCCTCGCCCTCGCCGTGGAGAACTACGCGCTGCTGCGCAGACTCTGGGAGGAGGAGGTCGTCGACTGGGAGGGCAAGTTCCGCACTCCGCTGCAGGCGTTCACCGCCACTCCGCGTCCGCTCGACGGGGTCGCACCGTTCGTCTGGCACGGCTCCATCCGCTCGCCCGAGATCGCGGAGCAGGCCGCCTTCTTCGGCGACGGCTTCTTCCACAACCACATCTTCTGGCCCAAGGAGCACACCCGCCGGATGGTGGCCCTCTACCGCAGGCGCTTCGCCCACCACGGCCACGGGACGGAGGAGCAGGCCATCGTCGGACTCGGCGGCCAGGTGTTCATGCGGCGCAACTCCCAGGACGCGGTCCGCGAGTTCCGGCCCTACTTCGACAACGCCCCCGTCTACGGACACGGCCCCTCGCTGGAGGAGTTCACCCGGGAGACCCCGCTCACCGTCGGCTCTCCGCAGCAGGTGATCGAGCGCACCCTGTCCTTCCGCGAGTACGTCGGCGACTACCAGCGCCAGCTCTTCCTGGTGGACCACGCCGGTCTGCCGCTGAAGACCGTGCTGGAACAGATCGACCTGCTGGGCGAGGAGGTGGTGCCCGTCCTGCGCAAGGAGTTCGCCGTCGGCCGGCCCGCGACCGTGCCCGCCGCCCCCACCCACGCGAGCCTGGTCGCCGCGCGCGACGCCGAGGCCGCCGCCGAGCAGCGTCCCTGACCGGAGGTCGTCCCGTGTCCACCCCCACCGCGCCGAACCCGCTGCGCCTGGCCGTCGTCACCGCCGGTCTGAGCCAGCCCTCCTCCACCCGCCTGCTCGCGGACCGGCTGGCCGCGGCCACGAGCCGCCGGACGGCCGACCGCGGCCGGTCGGCCGAGCCGTACAGCGTCGAACTCCGGGAGGTGGCCGTCGACATCGCCCACAACCTGCTCACCGGCTTCCCCGCCGGGAGGCTGCGCGAGGCCGTCGACGCCGTCACCGCGGCGGACGGCATCATCGCCGTCACGCCGGTCTTCACCGCGTCCTACAGCGGCCTGTTCAAGTCCTTCTTCGACGTCCTGGACAACCAGGCGCTGAACGGCAAGCCCGTCCTGATCGCGGCCACCGGCGGCACCGTCCGCCACTCGCTGGCCCTGGAGCACGCGGTGCGACCGCTCTTCGCCTATCTGCACGCCGTCGTGGTGCCGACCGCGGTCTACGCCGCTCCCGAGGACTGGGGCTCGACCGGATCCCCCGGTACGGCGGAGCTGGCCCGCCGCATCGACCGGGCCGGCGCCGAGCTGGCGGCTCTGATGGCCGGGCGCCCGGACGGCCGACGTCCGTCCGACACCGGAGACGAGGAGGACCTCGCCTCCTTCACCGAACTGCTGAACACGGCAATGCGTCGCTGAAGGAGTGACGTCCGGACCGGCCACACCGCCGTCGCCCTCCGCGTCTCCCGGTGGCGACGCGTAGTCACCGGGGCGGCCCCGTGGGGGTTGCCGGGGGTGACCGGGGGGTGGTCGGTTCCGGCAGTCATATGACCTAGCAGGTCGAGTGCACTCCCAGGCAAGATCATTCTTGATCGGCAGGTCTTGCACGTGCCCGCTGACCCGCTGTCCCACGGCGGTGTTCCGCGCGGGTGCCCGGCCGCGGTCACGGCACTGTACGGACGGGCAGCGGGGAGTTTCATCGTGGCGGGTTCCATCCAGCGGGCGCGTGGTGCCAGTGAAGCCCTGCAGGAGCTCGTCGACGCGCTCGCGGCCGAGCTGGGGCGGTCGGTGGTGCTCGACGACGCCCTGGTCCGGGTGATCTGCACGAGCCGTCACTACGGGGACGAGGACCCGGTGCGCATCCGCACCCTGTTGCAGGGCCTGGCGGACGCCGAGGTCATCCGGTACGTCCTGGGGCAGGGCGTGATGCAGTGGCCCCGGCCCGGATACCTGGCGGGCCGGGACGACCTCGGCCTGCTGCAGCGCTACTGCGTGCCGCTGCGGGAGCGCGGTCACCTGCTGGGTGTCCTCATGGTGGTCGCCCCGGACGAGCAGCTCACCGAGGCCGAGATCGCGGCGATCGAGCGGGCCACCCGCGGCGTGGCGGCGCAGTTGTACGACGAGCAGACGTCCGCGGACGAGACCTCGGCGGGGCACGGCCGGCTGCTGGAGGAGTTGCTGGGCACCGACGTCGTGACGCGAAGCACCGCCCGGGGGCTGCTGCTGGACCAGGGTCTCCTCCCCGACCGGGCGCACTGGGTGGTCAGCACCGTTCTGGTGGCAGCGCATTCGACGCCCCCCGGGCAGGTGACGGTGGCGCTGCGGGGCGCCCTGGAAGCGCATGTGCAGACGCGCACCGCGCGCGGCCTGATGGCCACCGGGGGCGACCGGGCCGTCCTGCTCCAGGGCTTCGAGCGCGAACCGCGTCCGGACGACCTCGCCGCCCAGTCCCGTCGCATCCTCGGGGCGCTGGAGACCTTCCTGGGGGAGCGGGCCCGTGCCGTGGTCGGCATCGGCGGGCGCCGGACCGGACTCGCGGACGCATGGATCTCCGCCGAGCAGTCGCGGGTCGCCGCGCGGGCGGCGAGGCGGCTGTCGCACCTGGAGCGGGTGGGTGACTGGGAGGCCCTGGGCGAGTTCGCCGTCCTGATGCAGCTCCCCGAGCACGCACTCACCGAGACCCTCGTCCCCCAGCCGCTGCGACGGCTGCTGGACGGTCCCGCCACCCAGCGGCTGGAGGAGACGCTGCTCTGCTTCCTGGAGAACGGTGGGTCGGCGCCCAAGACCGCCGAGGCCCTGAACCTGCACCGGACCTCGCTCTACTACCGGCTGCGGCAGATCCAGGAGATCACCGGACTGGACCTGGACAGCGGGGCCAACCGGCTGTTGCTCCACCTGGGCCTGCGGATCCGTGAGCTGGTGGCCGGGTCGTAGCCGCTGCTCACGTCCTGATGCGTACGCCCTGATGCGCACGTCCTGATGCGCACGTCCTGATGCGTACCCTCTGAGCTGCGGCGATCCCTCCGGATCAAGCTTTGCTACAGAGCGAGGAAGCCGGCCCGCACAATCCCTACGGCGGTCGGTGGTGCCACCGGGGGCGTCGGCGTCAGACTTCTTCCAGTGGCGCACCAGGGCCGCGGGCCGCCTGGCACCGTACCCCCGGGGCGGCCCGATCGAGAGGAAGAAAGAGCCGTGCACGAGTTGGTCACCGAGGACGGGGGACGGGGCGCGAACGGCGCTCCGCGACAACGGCCCGGTCGGAGATCGCGGTGCCGCCGCAGTTCGACCACTGCGCGCAGGACCGGCGCGGCGTCCTGCCGCGGATCCTGGCTCCCTCACCGGTGTTCGGCTGCGACGGAAGCCGTGTCGCGCCCCGGCCCCGGCGGTTCCTCGCCGAGCTGATCCCTGCCGAGGTCGCGGGCCCGCCGGTCCCCTTCCTCCTCCTTGAGAACTTCGCCGCGGTCAGTGCTGCCGTGTTCAGCGCTGCCGTGTTCAGTGCTGCCGTGTTCCGCTGCTGAGTCCGCTGGACTCGCAGCCCACGCCTCCACGCCTCCACGCCTCCACGCCTCCACGCCTCCATGCCCCCACGCCCCGCGCTTCCCGGATTGGAATTCCCGTGATCCAGTCGGACACCACAGTCATGTCCGAAACCGCCCCGGCCGCCGCCCGCTCTGACCCACGGACCGGCGGCGGCCCGGAGCGCATCGACCTTCTCCCGCCGCCCCCGGGGGCCGGGCCCGACGAGCACCTGCACGTGGGTGTGTACCGGCGCGGGGACGCGATCGTCCGGCGCCAGGGCGTCGACATCCCGTTGGAGCCGGGCGACCTGCTCATCAGCAGCGCCCCTCAGCCCCCGAACCTCCTGCACGCCGGGTCCAGTGTCTTCCTCTGGTTCCGCGTGCCCCGCTTCTACCTCGCCCTCGCCTCAGGCGAGCACGCCCACGTCCACGGGCTCCTCGCCCGGGGCAGTGCCGGGATCGGCTCGCTGGCCTCCCGGTTCCTGCTGGAGCTCGCCACCGGGGACGGCGACGCCGACCGGCCGCGGGACGCGCTCATGACCTCGCGTCACCAGCTGGCCCGCAACGCGGCCGACCTGCTGTCCCTTCTCGTCACGGATCTCCTGGAGGAGGAGAACGCACCCTTGACCGCCGTCAGCACCGAGCTGCTGTCCCGGATCCGCCGCCACATCGATGCGAACCTGATGGACCCCGACATGTCACCGGAGAGCATCGCCCGCGCCCACCACATCTCCGTGCGGTACCTGCACAAGCTGTTCCAGAAACAGGGCATGACGGTCGGCCACTGGGTGCGCCGGCGGCGGCTGGAGGAGTGCCGCCGGGAGCTCGCCCGTACCCCGAACCGCACCAGCACCGTCTCCGCCGTCGCCCACCGCTGGGGCTTCGTCAGTGCCGCCCACTTCAGCCGGGTGTTCCGGGCCGCCTTCGGCGTCTCGCCGAGCCAGTGGCAGGCCCACGCCTCGGGCCCGAGCACCCGGGAGCACACGCCGTGACCGCGGACCGGTCGGACGTCGCCCCACCTGGAGAGGCCCCCTGATGCCCACCGCCCCGAGCGTCGTCCTCGTCCACGGCGGATTCGCCGACACCAGCAGCTGGATAGGCGTCGTCGCCGAACTCCAGCGCCATCGGATCCCGGTCCTCGCCGCCGCGACGCCGCTGCGGGGCCTGGCCCAGGACGCGGCCTACCTCACCGCTCTGCTGGACCGGATCGACGGACCGGTGGTCCTGGTCGGCCACGCCTACGGAGGGGCCGTGATCACCGCGGCCGGGGTGGTGCCCAAGGTCGTCGGCCTGGTCTACGTATCCTCCTACCTCCCCGACGCGGGGGAGAGTCACGCGGACCTCCAGAGCCGCTTCACACCCGCCCCGATCCTCGCGTGCCTCCAACGCTCGACCTGCGACCCCAGCGCCGGGGGCCCGGGTACGGAGCTCATCGTCCGCGCCGACGCCTATCCGGAAGTCTACGCCGCCGACCTCGCACCGGACCTCGCCGAGGTCCTCGCCGCGATCCAGCGTCCGATCGCCGAGAGCACCCTCACCGACTCCGCCCCGGCGGCAGCCTGGCGCACCAAGCCCGCCTGGGCCCTGGTCACCGGCTCCGACCGGGCGCTGCCGCCCGAGATCCAGCGATTCACCGCCCACCGCGCCGGAGCGACCGTGCACGAGGCCGCGACGGCCTCCCACGCGGTGACCCTCTCCCAGCCGGGCCTCGTGGCCGACCTGATCATCCAGGCCGTCCAGGCCCTGAGCCCCGCGTGACCGTACGGCCGTCCGCCGTCCGCCGTCCGCCGTCGTCCGGCCCCGGACACCGCCCCACCGACCAACGAAGGAATCCGATGTCATCGCGTCCCACAGCCACCAGCCCGTCCAGCCCGTCCAGCTCGTTCAGCTGGTTCGGCTCGCCCGACCAGCTGTCGCAGTCGCGGCCCGCCGCCACCGAGCTCGAACTCGGTGGCCGGCTCGTCGTCAGCGCCGACTTCTCGATCCCCCTCAGGGTCCGCTGGCGCTACAGCAGGGCGGATCCCCTCGCCGTCTCGCTGGACGTGGTCACCGGGGTGGGGCCCGATGTGCGGTGGGCCTTCGCACGCGACCTCCTGTGGGACGGCCTGCGCGCCCCCGCCGGCCTCGGCGATGTGCGGATCTGGCCGCCCTGCCCCTGCCACGGTCGGCCCGATCTGCGGATCCTGCTGCGGGGAAAGGACGGCTCCGCGCTCGTGGACGTCCCCTCCAAGCCGGTCCGCACCTGGCTCGGCAAGGAGTGTTTCGCACTGGTACCGCTCGAGACCGAGGCGGAACACATCGACTGGGAAAGGGAGATGGGGCACGTGATGAGCTGAGCCGTCCGCGACCCCGCTGCGTACGACCCCGCTGCGTACGACCCGGTTGAGGAGCGGCCTCGCGGCGCACCAGTACCGTACGGGCGGGCGCGGCCGCCAACGGGAGTGCGGCGAACGCCCCCGTACGCGTGGGGCGTTCGCCGGACGGGACCCGAGAGCCGTCAGAACCTCGCCTGGGAGCCGTTGAGTTCGACGAACTGGAGGACGGCCAGCAGCTCGCTGATGGTCCGCACGATGTGGCCCAGGACGGTGATCTGCCGGCTGTCGTGCCGGACGCCCACCGCGTTCGCGAAGTCCGAGATCTGGCCCCACTGGTTCTCCAGGTCGGCGTATTGACCGCCCAGGGGAGTGTGGGTCCAGTCGCGGATGTTGCTGCGGATGTTGTCGAAGATCGGGGCGAACCGTGAGGCCTCGGAGAAGACCTGGATCGCGACCAGCAGGGCGCGGCCGACGCCGTCGTTGTACTCGTGCGCCTGGCGCAGCGTCTGCATGGCGTTGTAGATCGTCTCGGGTTCGAGGACGAGGTTCTGCCGGTTGTTGCCGCCCGGCAGGGCGGTGTAGTTCCCGGTGTTCGGCATGATGCGGGCGTGCTGGATGCCGAGTGCGTACTGGAACTCCTGCGTACGCCCGTCGGAGAACACGAAGTGCTCGTTGGCGGTCGGGGAGTAGAAGCCGGCCACGTAGAGGTTGTCCGACCACAGGTAGACGGACGTGAGCTGGTGATCGCCGTCCATCACCCGGACCTCGACCAGGCGCCGCTCGCTGGTGGTCTGCCGCAGCCGCGGGATGTTGGTCTCGTGTCCGTAGGTGTTGCGGTGGATGAAATCGATGATGTTCCAGTAGTTCTGGGCGTGCTGCGCACCCCGGCTGGTGATGTTCGAGACGTTCCAGTCGACCCGCCGGTCGTCGGCGGCGTGGGCCGTGCCGCTCAGCGCGGTGGCCAGGCCCGCGGCAAGGGCCAGCGAGAGCAGCGCGGACCAGATTTTCTTCAGCATGTTTCCAGTTCCTGAACGATCGCCAGTTCTTTTCCGGCGGTTGCGTTCCGGACAGTAGGACGGCGTGCGGCGTCCGGCTTCTCCCGCAGCGCACGGTCGATGACCGCTGCGTGCACGGGGCGGGGGAAGCCCCGGAAGAGCGTGCTTAGGTTCTAGTGGTCCTCGCAACACCCCAGCTCAGGGGATGTGATGGACTTCAAGATCCGTAGGGGCCGGAAGCCGTAGGGGCCGAGGAAGCTCCGGGGCGAGCGGGTGCACCGGAGCCGCTCCTGCGCGCCCGCACGGGCCGGGGCGCCGCGGTCGCCGCCGACGGGGGCCGGCGCTCCTTCTCCAGACCGACGACCGCGAGGGAAAGAGGAAGACCGTGGAGAGCTTCACCACCGGGGACGGGGTCCGTCTCGCCTACCGCGACAGCGGTGGCGAAGGGACGCCCCTGGTCATGCTGCACGGCTGGGGGCAGACCCAGGAGATGTTCCGCCATCAGTTCGAGGGGCTGTCCGTCGGGCGGCGCGTCGTGACGGTGGACCTGCGCGGCCACGGCCGCTCGGCCAAGCCGCACCACGGGTACCGCATCGCCCGGCTCTCCCGCGACGTCCTCGACCTGGCCGAGCACCTCGGGCTCACCGCCTTCGACGCGCTCGGGTGGTCCATGGGCGCCTCGGTGTGGTGGAGCTTCATCGACCAGTACGGCACCGGCCGGATCCGCCGGCTCGTCATCGTGGACCAGCCGGCGGCGGTGGCCGCGGTGCCCTGGATGACCGAGACCGAACAGCAGGAGTCCGGCGCGATCTTCGACGTCGCGGGGCTGCTGGACCTCGGTGCCGCCCTCGCCGGGCCCGACGGACGGCAGGCGCGGCGGGACTTCGTGCGCTCGATGTTCACCGGTGCCTCCGATCCCGACCTGCTCGCCTTCGTCGCCGACGAGATCGAGTCCACACCGGCGTACGCGGGCGTTCCGCTGCTCTTCGACCACTGCGCGCAGGACTGGCGCGACGTGCTCCCCCGCATCGACGTACCCACCCTGGTCCTCGGCTGCGAGGGCAGTCACGTCGACCCGGCCTCGCAGGGGTTCATCGCCGAGCGGATTCCCGGTGCCGAACTGCACGTCTTCCCACGGGACACGGCCAGTTCACACTTCCCGTTCCTGGAGAACCCCGGCGAGTTCAACGCCCTCCTGGAGAAGTTCCTGACCCGCACCTGACCCTTCCTCCGGGGACGCGGCCGTCCGGGCCCCGGGCCCTGAGCCCCGGACCCTGATCGCGAGCGAGCCCCGGCGGGTGGGGTCGAAGGACCCACCCGCCGGGGCTCGCGCTCTCCGGGGTTCGCGGGTGCGGGCCGCACTCGGCCACGGCCCGCACCCGGCCACGGGCTCAGGCGCCGAGGAACTCGATCAGGTCCTTGGTGAACGCGGCCTCGTACGCGCCGACCAGGCCGTGCGGGGCGCCGGGGTAGACCTTGAGGATGCCCTGGGAGAGAAGCTCGGCGCTCTTCTCCGCGGACGCGGCGATCGGGACGATCTGGTCGTCGTCGCCGTGGGCGACCAGGACCGGGATGTCGATCTTCTTGAGGTCCTCGGTGAAGTCGGTCTCGGAGAACGCCTCGACGCAGTCGAGGGCGGCCTTCAGACCGGCCTGCATGCCCTGGAGCCAGAACTCGCGGCGCTTGCCGTCGGAGACCTCGGCACCGGGCCGGTTGTAGCCGAAGAAGGTCTCGCTGAGGTCGTAGTAGAACTGCGACCGGTCGGCCGCGACGCCGGCCCGGATGCCGTCGAAGGCCTCGATCGGGGTGCCCTCGGGGTTGGTCTCGGTCCGGAGCATCAGCGGCGGCACGGCGCCGAGCAGGACGGCCTTGCGCACCCGGTCGCTGCCGTGGCGGCCGAGGTAGCGGGCGACCTCGCCGCCGCCGGTCGAGTGGCCGACCAGGACGGCGTCGGTGAGGTCGAGCTGCTCCAGCAACTCGGCCAGGTCGTCGGCGTACTGGTCCATGTGGTTGCCGTCCCAGGTCTGCTCGGACCGGCCGTGCCCGCGCCGGTCGTGGGCGATGACCCGGTAGCCCGCGTCGGCGACGGCGACGGCGAGGCTGTCCCACGCGTCGGCGTTCAGCGGCCAGCCGTGCGAGAGGACGACCGGACGGCCGGTGCCCCAGTCCTTGTAGAACTTCTGCGAACCGTCGGTCAGGGTGATGAACGGCATGATGTGCCTTTCCAGTTGCGGGGATCGACCGGCCCTTCGGGCAGGCCGGTGGTGGGTGGAGCGCGGGTGGCGCTCCGGGCAGGGCCGGGGACTCGGGCGGTGTGTGCGCGGGGAGCCCCGGTCACTGCCGGGGGCCGTCGAGGATCTCGGGGCCGAACCGGACGAGCACGTGGTCGCCGGTCGCCGGTCGTCGATCGGGCGGAGGAGCGTCAGCGCATCGGGATTCGCTCAGGAGTCCTGCCGAAGCCCGGGTTGCGCGGCCGCAACTTCCCCCGACCGCCGGGACCGAAGCTATCCGCATATCCAGTAGGCGACTTGACTCGCGACGAAGGGTCGTTGCCTCAGGGTGTACACCGGCCGCTCGGCGCGATGGATGCCGCGGCGGCATCGTGGCGCCGTGTCCGGGCGCCCGCGGACCAGCGGCAGGGCACGGACGAACAACACACCGCCGCCGTGGACCGTAGCGTCCCCTCCGGGTCGGCGGTACTTCGCCCGCAGGGAACCGCCGGCGGCTTCCGTCCACGAAAGAAAGAGCGAACCCCCATGCCAAACTTCCTGACAGGCACGCGCACCGGCCTCGCGGTCTCGGTCGTCGCGGCAGCCCTCGCCGTCACCGTGGCCGGCCCCGCGATCACCGCGACGGCCGCCCCGGGACCGGACGTCCGGTTCGTCGCACACCTGGACATCGCCGACGGGCAGCGACCGGAGAACATCACCTTGGAGCCCGGCGGCAGCGCCGTCGTCACCTTCGCCTTCAGCCGCCAGATCGCCCGCATCGGTCAGGACGGCACGGTGCGCGTTCTCGCGACCATGCCCGAGCCCCCGGCCGGCTCCACCACCCCGGCACTGTCGTCACCGTTCCTGGGCGGAGTCGTCCGCGCCCACGACGGGACCCTGTACTTCCTCTACGCCACCGGCAGCAGCGACCTGACCGGCCTCTGGCGCCTGCGGCCCGGCGGCACGCCGCAGCGCATCGCCGCCCTTCCCGCCGACGGCCTGCCCAACGGGCTGACGCTCGACCCGGACGAACACCACCTCTACGTGGCCGACTCGGTCCTCGGCACGGTCTGGCGCGTGCCGAGCGGCGGAGGCACGCCCACCCGCTGGGCCACCGCGCCGGAACTGGCCGCCGTCAAGTTCCTCGGGGCCAACGGCATCAAGGTCCACGACGGCGCGGTCTGGGTCTCCAACCTGGACAAGGGGACCGTGCTGCGCATCCCGGTCACCCGGTGTGGCGCCGCCGGCGCCGTCCAGACCAGGGCCACCGGCCTGGTCGACATCGACGACTTCGCGTTCACCGGCCGCGGCGACACACTGCTGGCCGCGATCAACGCGGACAACGAGGTCGCCCTGGTCAGGCCGGACGGCAGCCACACCATCGTGCTGACCGGCGCCGACGGGCTGGAGAACCCGACGTCGCTCGCCGTACGGGGCACCACCGCCTACATCGCCAGTGGTGCCTACTTCACCAACCACGACCCCAACCTCCTGGCCGTCCGGATCCCCGACGGCAGGTAGGGCCGCCGGGACCGGCCGGTGCCGCTCCTCCGGGAACGGCACCGCACCTCCCGCTGCCGGCACCCCGTGGGGTCCGAGAGTGCGTGGAGAATGCCGGCCGCGGTGTCCGCGGCCGCCGGTCAGAAGCCGAAGCGGGTGCGCTGTGCCTCGGGCACCAGGTCGACGTACTCCGGGTGCTTGCCGATCCAGGCGCGGATGAACGGGCAGTAGGGGAGGACCGCGAGCCCCTGCTCCCGGACGGTGTCCAGGGCGGCGCGGGCCAGGGTGCCGGCGAGGCCGCGCCCGGCGAACTCCGGGTCGATCTCGGTGTGGATGAAGGCGATCTCGTTCTCGTACCGGTGGTACTCGGCGAAGCCGGCGAGCGCACCGTCGTCGGTGATCTCGAATCGCGACCGGTCGGGGTTGTTCGCGACGGTGGTCGTCATCGTTCCTCCTGCATCTGGGGCTGCGAGCGGTGGCCCGGCCCGGGATTTAATTTAGCATTCAACTAGATGGTGATCAAGTGCCTCGCGCTCGGGCCGTCGGACGGCGATGAAGGCGAGCAGTTCCTGGTTGACCTCGTCGGCGTGCGTCCAGATGAGGCCGTGCGGGGCGCCCTTCAGCACCACCAGGCGGGCGCCCGCGATGCTCCGGGAGAGCGGGACCGCGGTCGAGCGCAGCGGCAGCGTGCGGTCGGCGTCGCCGTGGACGACCAGGACGGGGACGTCGATCCGGGCCAGGTCCGCGCGGAAGTCGGTGGGCCGGGCCGGGGCGCGGTGCAGGGGCGCCCCGGCGGAAGCCGAGACGCCGATGTTCCAGCTGTACTGGACCACCTGGTCGCTGACCCGCTCGCCGCCGAGCACGTCCACGTCGTAGAAGTCGGCGAGGAAGCCCGCGACGAAGGCGGGGCGGTCGGCGCGGATGGCGCCCTGGACCTCCCCGAGGACGATGCCGTCCACGCCGTCGGGGTCGGCGTCGGTCCGGATCGGGAACGGTGGCACCGCACCCAGCAGCACGGCCCCGGAGATCCGTTCCGACCCGTAGCCGCCGAGGTAGCGGACGACCTCCCCGGTGCCCATGGAGAAGCCGACCAGGATCACGTTCCACAGGTCGAGGCGGCTGAGCACGGCGTGCAGGTCGGCCGCGAAGGTGTCGTAGTCGTAGCCGGACGCCGGCTTGTCGGAGGCGCCGAAGCCGCGGCGGTCATAGGTGATCACCCGGTGGCCGGCGGCGAGCAGCGCGGCTTCCTGCTTCTCCCAGGAGGCCCCGTTGAGCGGCCAGCCGTGGACGAGCACCACGGGCCGGCCGGAGCCGTGGTCCTCGTAGTACAGGTCGATGGTGCCGGCGTTCTCTTCGCCGACCGTGATGAAGGGCATGCTGACCGTCCTCGTGGTGCAGGCCGAACAGCGCTGGCTGAAAGGCCGGTTGGTCTTGACGTCGGTCATTCCGGTGTACCGCCCGGTCCTCAGCGGCCCAGTCCTCAACCGCCCGGTCCTCAACTGCTCGGTCCTCAACCGCCCGGTCCTCAACTGCTCGGTCCTCAACGGCCCGGTCCTCAACTGCCCAGCGCGAGCACGGTGTCCACCGGGAACGGCAGCAGGTCGTGATGCTGGTCCGGCAGGGCTATGACGAGCGCACAGCGCGGCAGCGCCGCGCGGATCCCGCTCAGCAGCCGCACCGCCGTGGGCCGGTCGAGCCCGGCGACGGGCTCGTCGAGGAGGAGCACCGCGGGGTCGCGCAGCACGGCACGGGCGATGCCGAGTCGGCGCCGCTGCCCTTGCGACAGCGCGCTGCCCAACGGCCCGGTGGGTGTGTCGAGTTCGAGGTCCGCCAGGGCCGCGACGGCGAGCGCCGTACGAAGTGTGGCGTCATCGGCGGTGGGGGCGGCCTGGCGGAGGTTGTCGGCGACGGTGCTGTCCGCCAGCCAGTCCTCGGCTTCGACGAGGGTGAGGGTGGTGGCGACCGCCGCCGCGGGGAGCGCGTGCACGGGGGAGCCGCCGAGGAGTACGACACCGGGGGAGGGGCTGTCGATCCGTCCGGCGAGCATGTTGAGCAGGGTGCTCTTGCCACTCCCGTTGGGCCCGGTGACCAGGGTGGCGCTGCCCGGTGGGAGGGTGGTCGACCACCGGGCCGCTCCCCGG
This sequence comes from Kitasatospora sp. NPDC030952, assembly GCF_055571335.1. Lineage (NCBI taxonomy): Bacteria > Bacillati > Actinomycetota > Actinomycetes > Kitasatosporales > Streptomycetaceae > Kitasatospora > Kitasatospora sp. NPDC030952. Next base: position 100,011 of record NZ_JBVIFM010000026.1, on the reverse strand, counting down.
CCCAGCGGGAGCTCGCGTACGGTCAGCGGCGCGTCCCGGTGGGAGGCGGCGGCCGTTCCGGAGGGCAGTGCGCGGGCGCCCGCGAGCAGGTCGGTCAGCCGCAGCGCGGAGTGCGCGGCCGAGCCGTGGTCGCGCAGGATCTGCGGCAGGGCCTCGACGAGTTCGTAGCCGGCGGCGACGAGCAGCGTCTCGCCGATGGCCGCGGCGACCGGCTGGACCGTCGAGCGGCCGGCGAGCGCGAGCAGCAGCACGGCGACCTGGCCGACCGCGGCGAGCAGCCGGAGCAGCAGTCGGCCGCCGCGCAGGGTGGCGAGTGACGCGGCGTCGGCGCGGTGGGCGAGCTCCACCCGTTGGGCGACCTGGTCACGGGCCAGGTCCACGACGTCCAGGCAGTGCAGTTCGGCGAGCGCCGCTCGTGCGCTGAGCAGGGCGGATCGGGCGGCGGCCCGTTCGCTGACGGCCTCGGCGCGGTGGGCGAGGGCCCGGCGGTTGGTGCGCACGGCCACGATGAGGGCCAGTCCGAGCAGCAGCGCCTCCGTGGCCCCGGCCGTCGGATCGGCCACGCAGATCAGCGCCACCACGGCCAGGGCCGTCACGCCGAGACCGGTCAGCGGAGCGAGGGAGCGGGCCGGCAGGGCGCCCACGGTGGCCACGTCGTCGGTGAGCCGGGCCAGCAGCGCCCCGTCCCGCCGGTCCCGCAGCTGCCGGGGCGGGAGCGCGGCGGCGGCGCGCACCATCCGGGTCCGGAGCGCGACGGTCGCGCCGAGCAGGGCGCGGTGGCTGGTGAGCCGTTCGGTGTAGCGCAGCCCGGTCCGGCCGAGGGCCAGCGCTCGGACGGTGCCCGAGGGGTACATCCAGGACCAGGTGGTGTTCGCCTGGAGCGTGACCAGGGCGCAGGAGGTGAGGAACCAACCGGACAGACCGAGCAGTCCGGCGGCGGCCACTTCGGCGCAGGCGGCCAGCAGCGCCCCGAGCAGGAGGTCGCGGCGGCCGCGGCGGTCGGCCGAGCTCCACAGCAGGGTGACAGGGTTCATGCGGTCGCTCCGTGGACGCGGCCCCGGTCGACGCGGATGACCTCGTCGGCGATCCGCAGCAGTTCCGGGCTGTGGGTGGCGAGCAGGACGGTCCGGTCACGCGCCAGCGTGCGTACGGCGGCCATGACGCGCCGTTCGGCCTCCGGATCGAGGTGGGCCGTCGGTTCGTCCAGACAGAGCACTGGCGCGGCCCGCAGCAGGGCGCGGACGAAGACCAACTGCTGGATCTGGCCCGAGGAGAGCCCGCTGCCGCGCTCGCCGACGACCGTGTCCAGACCGTGGGGCAGTGCCGCCAGCAGCCCGGCGAGGTCGAGCGCGGTGAAGGCCGCCGCGAGGGCGGCGTCGTCCGCGTCCGGGCGGGCCAGCAGCAGGTTGTCCCGCACCGTGCCCGGCAGCAGGTAGCAGGGCTGTCCGATCCAGGACACGGCGCGGGGGTCGGCGGATCGCGTCGTCCCGTCGGCCTGATGGGTACTCGATCCGGAGTCGGCTGCCAGCAGCCCGGCCGCGACGGCGAGCAGCGTCGACTTTCCCGCGCCGCTGGCACCGGTGACGGCCACCAGCCGGCCCGGGTGCGCGGTCAGGGTGACGTCGTCGAGCGCGGGCCGGTCGCGATCGGCGAAGGTGACGCCGACTCCGCGCAGCCGCACGCCGGTCGGGGCGTCGGCGGGTCCGGGCGGCCGGCTGCCCGGACCGGGCCGTTCGGCTTCGGACGCTTCCAGCAGGCCGTTGACGAGGTCGGCGGCGGCGGACGCCTCGGCCCGCGCGTGGTAGCCGCGCGCCAGTTCCCGTACCGGCGCGAAGTAGGCCGGAGTGAGGGTCAGTACGAAGAGCGCCGTGCCCAGTCCCATGGTCGAGGGCACGCCGGGCACGTGCAGGTAGTCGAGCAGCACCAGGCCGCAGTAGGTGGCGACCACGGCGAGGGTTCCGGTGACCAGCAGTTCCACCCAGGCGGTGGAGAGGAACGCCACGCGCAGTACCGCCTGGGTGCGGTCGGCCAGTTCGCGGTCGTCCGCCGCCACGGTGCGGGCGGCCTGCTCGTCGGCGCCCAGGCCGACCAGTGTCGGCAGCCCGCGCAACTGGTCCAGCAGCCGGGCGCTGAGCGTCCGGGCGGCGGTCAGCTGGGACTGGACGGCGGCGCGCGTGCCCATGCCGATGACCTTGAGATTGGCCGGCAGCAGTGGGGTCGCCAGTACCAGCAGCAGGGCGACCAGCCAGCTGCCGGAGGCGATCGCCGCCAGCACGATGCCGCCGGCGATCAGCGTGGTCCGGCGCGCCGGGACGTAGCCGGTCAGCCAGTCGGTGAGCCGGTCCACCTCCTCGTCGAGCGCCTGGACGAAGGCGGCGTCCGAGGTCCGCGGCTCCGTGGCGGGGGTCGGCCGCCGCCAGGCGGGCAGGGCGGCGGTCAGCAGCCGGGTGCGCAGCTCGTGCCGGACGGCGGCGGCCGCGTCGTCCGCGGCCCGGTCGCCCGCCGCGAGCAGCAGGGCCCGCAGGACGATTCCGGCCCCGACCAGGCAGGCGGCGGGCAGGACCGACACCGGGGTGACCGCCGCCTGCTGGCCCCGCAGGGCCAGTCGGGCCGCCCAGCCGAGCCCGGCCGCCCACCCGACGGTGCCGAGGACGGCGAGCCCGCGCAGGGTGCCGGCGCGGCGGAAGGCCGGCGCCTGGGCGTACGCCCAGGCACGCAGCCGGTCCAGCGCCCGCTGCTGCTCCCGCCGCACCTCGTCGTCGGCCAGCCGCGCCAGCAACGTGGCGGTGTCGCTCATCGCCGCACCGCCGGATCGAGGTCGAACTCGCCCGCTGCGGCGGCCCGCCGGTCGCCGACCAGCCAGGCGGTCAACGAGACGAGGCCGAACAGGACGAGGGCGACCGGGGCGATCCATTCGCCCTTGCCCCCGAACACGTCCTGCGCCACCGCGGCCGTGCCGACACCGAGCACGGTGAACCCGCCCCGCCGGGCGACCGTGCGCAGGATCCCCTCCGGCGTGTGCAGGGTCTCCTCCGGCGCGCCGTCGGTGCTCGGCGCTTCGGTGCTCGGTGCTTCGGTGCTCGGTGCTTCGGGGCGGGGCGTCTCGGGGCGGGGCGTCTCGGTGCTCGGCGCCGCGCGGTGGGCCGCCGAAGCCGTCTCCGGGGTCCGCCGGGGTTCGACGGGAAGGGCGAGCGCGGCCGGTGACGGCGCCCGGTACTTCCCGCGGAACACCCACCAGGCGTAGATGTTGTAGGCCAGCACGACCGGCATGCAGCCGCCGACGCCGATCAGCAGGAACACCTGGGAACCGGTGGGGCTGGCGGCGTCGTGCACGGTCAGCGCGGGCGGCACCACGACCGGTACGGTCGCGGCCACCAGGGCCAGGAGTCCGGCCACCTGGGCGCCGAGCACCGCGATGAACGGGCGGGCGTCGGGTGCCCGGCCGAAGCCGTACCAGGCGACGGCGCCGCAGCCGGCGGCCGCGGCCACCGCGAGGCCGAACAGGGCGGCGCGCAGCGGCTGTTCGAAGTGGAACTGCTGGGGGTCGGCCACCGTCAGGCCGAAGCCCAGGACCAGGGCGGCGGCGACCGTCGCCGCGAGCAGCGGGCGCCCGAGCCGGGCGGCCCGGCGGCGGACGGCGCCCTCCGTCTTGGCGTGCAGCCAGGCGGCGCCGGCCAGCAGGTACAGCGCGGTCAGGCCGAGTGCGCACAGCACGCTGTAGGGGTTGAGCCAGCGCAGCGCACCGCCGTCGTAGACGCCGTGGTGCTGGGGCAGGCCGGTGAGGACGGTGCCGAGCACGAGCCCCTGGCAGACCGTCACCACCAGCGAGGAGAGGCCGAACAGCCGCCCCCAGCCGCGCCGGTAGTCCGGTGCGGCGCTCTGCAGCTCCAGCCCCAGCCCGCGCAGCACGAAGCCCAGCAGCATCACGATCAGCGGGAGGTAGAGCCCGGGCAACACGGTGGCGTAGACCCCGGGCAGCGCGGCCCACAGGGTGACCGCGGCGAGGATGATCCAGCTCTCGTTGGCGTCCCAGGCCGTCGCGACCAGCTCGGTGTACTCCTTGCGCCGCCGGTCGTCGCGGTCGAAGAGGCCGAGGATCCCGATCCCGAGGTCGTAGCCGTCCAGGACGACGTACGCGCCGAGCGCGAAGAGGACCAGTGCGTAGGAAGCGTACTCAGCCATGGGCGGCCTCCGGTCGTGCCGGGCGGCCCGGCGCGGGCCGGGACGGGGGGACGGGGGACGGCACGGACACCTCGACGGCCTCCGGCCCGGCCTTCACGGCCCGCGCGATGTAGCGGACCCAGACCGCGACCAGCACGGCGTAGACCGCGACGAAGCCGGCCAGGCTGAGCGCCGCCTCGGTGGTGGACAGGTGGGAGACGGCGTCGGAGGTGCGGATCTTGCCGTAGACCACCCAGGGCTGCCGTCCCGTTTCCGCGGTGATCCATCCGCCGGTGATCGCGATCAGGCCGGCGGGTGTCATCCACACCATCAGCCGGTGGAACCGCCGGGCGGTGAACAGCCGTCCGCGCAGGCGCAGCACCAGACCGGCGAAGGCCATCGCGAACATCGTGAGCGCGGTGAAGTACATCGCGCGGAACCCGTAGAAGGTGCTCCACATGTTCGGGCGCTGGTCCGGCGGGGTCTGGAGCAGACCGGGCACGTGGGCCTGACCGGTCAGGTCCTTGCCGATCACCGCGCCCAGGTGCGGGATCCCGATCCGCAGGCTGTTCCGGCCCTGGTCGGTGTCGGGGACGACGAGCAGGTTGTAGCCGTCGTTGTCGGTCTTCCAGTTGCCCTCGAAGGCCTCCAGCTTGGCGGGTTGGTGCTGCCCCATGAACGCCGCGGTCTCGTCGCCCGCGTACAGCTGGACGGGCATCAGCACGGCCAGCACCCCGAGCGCGAGGGAGAGCGTGCGGCGGGCGAAGGCGAGCGAGCGCCGCCGCACCAGGTACCAGGCGGCGATGCCGCCGACGAACCAGGCGGCACTGATCAGCACCGCGAGCAGCATGTGCGGGAACCGGTAGGTGAACGCCGGGTTGAGCAGCACCTGTTGCCAGTCCCGGGCCTGGAACTGGCCGGCCACCTCGGTGTAGCCGGCCGGGTCCTGCATCCAGCTGTTCGCGGAGAGGATCCAGGTGGTGGACAGCAGCGTGCCGAGGGCGACCATCCAGGAGGCGAGGGCCATGGTGCGCGGGCGCACCCGTCCCTCGCCGTAGAGCATGATCCCGATGAAGCCCGCCTCCAGGAAGAAGGCCGTGATCACCTCCATCCCGATGGTGACGCCGAGGATCGGGCCCACCGCATGGGCGTAGCTGCCCCAGTTCAGGCCGAACTCGAAGGTCATCACCGTGCCGGCCACCACGCCGAGACCGAAACCGACCGCGAAGATCTTCCGCCAGAAGCGGAACATCTGCAGGTAGAGCGGGTTCCGGGTGCGCAGGTAGGCCGTGTACGCGACGGCGAGCAGGATCGACAGCCCCACGGTCAGGGCGGGAAAGGTCATGTGGAAGACGGCGGTGATGGCGAACTGCCAGCGGGACAGTTCCACCGTCGCGGACGACGCCATGGCGACTCCGTTCAGCACGGCGGGGCGGGACGCGGGTGGACTCGGTGGATCACAGCCGCACCAGCGGGGTGTCCACCAGGTGCTCCGCGAGGAACCACACCTGCGCCTCGCCGGTGCGGACGACCTGCGACACCAGCAGGTCGTTCGTGCCGTCGTCGCCGAGCGCCGCCACCCTGGCCGCGGCATCGCGGGCGTCGACGAGGATGCCCTCGTGCGCCGAGAGCAGCCGTGACAGCATCGCCGGCACCTCCTCGACGCCGTCCGGCGGGCGCGGGATCGAGGTGAGCTCCGCGACGTGCCGCGGGTCGCCGACGGCGACCCCGCCCAGGCCCTGGATCCGCTCGGCGAGCGCGTCCACCAGCGCCAGTTGCTCGTCCGCGTGCTTGTCCAGCAGCAGGTGCAGTTGGTAGAAGGTCGCGCCGCGCACCAGCCAGTGGTGCTTCTTGTAGAGGGAGTACAGGATCCGGGTGTCCGCGAGGACCTGGTTGAGCCGCTGGCAGGCGTAGAGGCGCGCGTCGCGGGTCAGGCCGAGCGGCAGTTGGCTGACGGTGCCGAACTCCTGGATCTCCTTGCCCTTCTGGTGCAGCAGCGGCTGGCTGCTGCCGGTGGTGCGGGGGTGGTCGGACCGGCTCATCGGAGCTCCCGTGCGGGTTGTCGGTGGATGGGTGATCCCCACGCTAGGGGCGCCTCCGGAGCGGGCTTGTTCCGAAGTGCACCGGTTGTTGCCACCGAGCGCCCTGAGCGCCTGAGCGCCCTGCGCGTCCTGCGCGCCCCGGCCCGGGCCGGTGGCGACGACGGCGCCGTCCCGGCAGTGCGCTGACGGACCGGGGGCAGTGCGCTGTGGGCCAACTCCGGTGCGAGCGACGGTCCTAACGTTCTGTCACGTGTTCGAAGCCGATCTCCGGTCAGCCGGCGGGTCCTGCTCGGACGCTCCCAGTCGCCGCCGGCCCTGTGCGGCGATCCGAACGTGTCACAGGAGGCTGGAGAGGTGCCTGCAATGCCTGTCGGCGGGCTGGTCCCCCGCGCTGTCGAGGACGCCGCCGACGTCGTCGTCCGCAACGCGAAGATCCACACCGGGGACGCCCGCCGCCCCCAGGCCGGCGCCCTCGCCATCCGCGACGGCCTGATCACGGCCGTCGGGGACGACGCGGACATCGCCCCGCTCGTCGGACCGTCCACCACCGTGGTCGACGCCGTCGGCCGACGGGTGGTGCCCGGCCTCAACGACGCCCACCTGCACGTGATCCGGGGCGGTCTCAACTACGTCCTGGAGCTGCGCTGGGACGGCGTGACCTCGCTGCGCCAGGCCCTGGCGATGCTGCGGGAGCAGGTCGCCCGCACCCCCAAGGGGCAGTGGGTGCGGGTCGTCGGCGGCTGGTCGGCGGAGCAGTTCGCCGAGCGGCGGCTCCCGACGCCCGCCGAACTGAACGAGGCCGCGCCGGACACCCCGGTGTTCGTCCTGCACCTCTACCAGTCCGCGATCCTCAACCGCGCGGCGCTGAAGGCCGCCGGGTACACCCGGGACACCCCCGACCCGAAGGGCGGCCGGATCGTCCGGGGCCGCGGCGGCGAGCCCAACGGCATGCTGCTGGCGGCTCCCAGCGCGCTGGTCCTCTACTCCACGCTCGCCAAGGCCCCGGTCCTGGCGCCCGAGGACCGCAGGACGTCCACCCGGCACTTCCTGCGCGAGCTGAACCGCTTCGGCCTGACCTCCGCGATCGACGCCGCCGGCGGGTTCCAGAACTTCCCCGAGAACTACGCCACGGTGACCGAACTCGCCCGGGACGGCCTGCTGTCCCTGCGCATCGCCTACCACCTGTTCCCGCAGACCCCGGGCCAGGAGCTCGACGACCTCACCCGCTGGATCGAGACGGTCCGCCCCGGGGACGGCGACGAGTGGCTGCGCCTCAACGGCGCCGGCGAGAACCTCACCTGGGCCGCCGCCGACTTCGAGAACTTCGCCGAACCCCGGCCCGAACTCGACAGCTACGAGGGCGAGTTCGAGAAGGCCGTGCGGCTCCTCATGGAGAACGGCTGGGGCTTCAGGCTGCACGCGACCTACGACGAGACGATCCGGCGCGATCTCGCGGTGTTCGAGAAGCTCGCCGCGGACGGGCTCTTCCCCGCCGGGAACCGGTGGCTCTTCGACCACGCGGAGACCGTCTCACGGGACAGTCTCGACCGGATCGCGGCCCTCGGCGGCTCGCTCTCCGTGCAGAACCGGCTCTCCTTCCAGGGCGAGGTGTTCACCCGCCGGTACGGCTTCGGCGCCGCCGCCGAGGCGCCGCCGATCCGCGCGATGCTGGACCGCGGGCTGACCGTCGCGGCCGGCACCGACGCCACCCGGGTGTCCTCGTACAACCCCTGGGTCGCCCTGCACTGGCTGGTCTCCGGCCGCACGGTCGGCGGCCTGGCGGTCCGGCCGCCGCAGAACCGGGTGGACCGGGAGACCGCGCTCGCGATGTACACCACGGCGGGAGCGGCGCTCACCGGTGAGCAGGACGTCAAGGGCGTGCTGCGGCCGGGCTGTTACGGCGACCTGGCGGTCCTGTCCGAGGACTACTTCACCGTGCCCGAGCAGGACATCCCGCACATCGAGTCCGTGCTGACGGTCGTCGGCGGCCGGATCGTCCACGCCGTGGCCGAGTACGAGGGCATGGACGAGGAGCTCCCGGCGGTCAGCCCCGCCTGGAGCCCGGTCGCCCACTTCGGCGGCTACCAGGCCCACCGGGACCGGGGCGGCGCGGGCGCCCGTCAGGCCGAGCTGCTCGGCGAGGTCGTCGCCGAGTCGGAGCTGCACCGCCGCTGGCGCGTCGAACGCGGCCTCGCGACGGATCGCGCCCAGCCGTTCGACCCCTGCTTCCTCCTCTGACACCGCCCCTCCCTCGCTCACCCCCCTCCCTCTCTCACCCCCTCCGTCTCTCACCCCCCAGATTTCCTCCGCGGACCACCGCGTGACGGACCCACCGAAAGAACCGAAAGGACCATCGTCATGGTCGACTTCGCCCAGGTCAGTGCCACCCCGAGCCCGGACCTGCTCACCCCGGACAACTCCGTGGTGCTCTTCGTGGACCACCAGCCGCAGATGTTCTTCGGCACCGGCAGCGGCGACCGCACCGCGATCATCAACGCCACCGTCGGCCTGGCCAAGGCCGCCCGGGCCTTCGACGTCCCCACCGTGCTGACCACCGTCGCCGCCGAGTCCTTCTCCGGCCCGCTGCTGCCGCAGCTCGCGGCGGTCTTCCCCAAGGCCGAGATCCTCGACCGCACCTCCATGAACGCCTGGGAGGACGAGGCGGTCGTCGAGGCGGTCAAGGCCACCGGCCGCGGCAAGGTCGTCATAGCCGGCCTGTGGACCGAGGTCTGCCTGGTCCTGCCGGTGCTGTCCATGATCGACCAGGGCTACGAGGTCTACGTCGTCACCGACGCCTCCGGCGGCGTTTCCCCGCAGGCCCACGAGCACGCCATCCAGCGGATGGTGCAGGCCGGCGCGGTGCCGGTCACCTGGGTGCAGGTGCTGCTGGAGCTCCAGCGCGACTGGGCCCGCACCGAGACCTACGGCGCCGTCATGGAGATCGTCAAGGAGCACGCCGGCGCGTACGGCCTCGGAGTCGTCTACGCGCAGTCCGTCATGGGCGAGCACGCCGCGGGCTGACGGGACTCAGGGAACACAGGGACCAGGAACAGGACATGATGGATACCGGACTGCTGATCCTCCGGGTGGTGGTGGGCCTGCTCATCGCCGGCCACGGGATACAGAAGGTGAGCCGCCGCCTGGGCGGCAACGGCCTGACGGGCGGGACGGAGGAGTTCCGGCACGACGGGTTCGCCGGCGGGACGCTCACCGCCCTCGCCGCGGGCGCCGGCCAGATCGGTTCGGGCCTGTTCCTGGCCCTGGGCGCGCTCACGCCACTGGCGGCCATGGTCGCCATGGGCGTGATGACGGTGGCGCTGACGGTCAAACTGCCGCACGGGCTCTGGGTGCAGAACGACGGCTACGAGTACCCGCTCGTCCTGATCGTCGTCACGGGATCGCTCGCCCTCACCGGCCCGGGCCGATGGTCCGCCGACCACGCCGTAGGCCTCACCTCCTGGCCGCTCTGGCTCTCGATCGCGTGCATCGTGCTCGGCCCGGCCAGCGGACTGCTCACCCGCGCGGTCCTGCACCGCCCGTCGGCACCCGGGGAGGCGACGGCCGGTGCGCGCCCTACTGACTGACGCCCTCCGGACCCTCGCCCCGCCGCGCACCGACCGGCACGGCCCGCTACCGCCACTGCTGCTCCTGCTGACCGTGGCCACCGGCGTGATCGACGCCGTGAGCTACCTCGGCCTCGGCCACGTCTTCGTGGCGAACATGACCGGCAACGTGGTCTTCCTCGGGTTCGCCCTCGCGGGCGCCCCGGGGCTGTCCGCCACGGCCTCGCTCGTCTCACTGGGCGCCTTCCTGACCGGAGCACTCGCCGGCGGACGGCTCGGCAGCCGGACACCGGCCCACCGAGGACGCCTGCTGGCCCTGGCCACCGGCATCCAGACGGTCCTCACAGCCGCCGCTGCCGTCACCGACGCCGTCACCGACGGCAGCGGCCGCTACGCCCTGATCGTCCTCCTGGGCCTGGGGATGGGCCTGCAGAACGCGGTGGCCCGCCGGCTCGGCGTGCCGGACCTGACCACCACCGTCCTCACCCTCACCCTGACCGGCCTCGCCGCCGACTCCACGGCGGCCGGCGGCACCGCACCCCGCCCGGGACGCCGGATCCTCTCCGCACTCGCGATGCTGCTCGGCGGCCTCGCGGGCGCGGCACTGATCCTGCACGGACAGCACGTCACCGCCCTGGCCCTGGCCGCACTGCTGCTCCTGGCCACCGCGCTGACCGCCCACCGGGTCTCGGCACCCGACGCCCACTGGGCCCCGCCGGTGGCCTGACCCCACCTCATTCGACGACCCTCACCCGCCCGGCCCCTCCGCGGGGGCCGGGCGCGGCGACGACCGGGAGGTCACCCGATGAAACGACACTTCGTCCGACGCGTGGTCCCGCTGGTGGCGGCGATCGCCGCACTGACCGCGATCCCCGCCGCCTCGGCGGCCCAGAGCAGCCCGGCGCAACGGCCGGGCACACACCGGCAGTTCGCCGTCGGCCCGCAGTACGACACCACCCACGTCTACGTCGCGCCGGGCACCGAGCAGGCCTTCGCGGCCAGTTGGGTCTCCACCTTCGGGGGGACCACGGTCGGGCCGAACGCCACCCAGGTGACCCCGACGTCCAGCCGAACGCTCTCCGAGCTGGTGCTGTCACCGGTCGGCACGCTGTCGGTGTTCGACTACACCACCCCCGTCCCGTACCCCTTCGGCACCGAACGCACCGGTTGGCTGGTGACCGACCTCGACCAGGCGGTCCGGGCCGCCCGGGCCGACGGCGCGGCCGTGACGGTCGCCCCGTTCGCCGACCCGATCGGCCGGGACGCCGTCGTCCAGTTCCCCGGCGGCATCAGCGCCCAGCTCTACGTGCACACCACCCCGCCGTCCTACCCCGACCTGGCGAGCGTGCCGGACAACCGGCTCTACCTGTCGCCGGACGCGGTCGGCGCGTTCCTGCGGAGCTACCTCTCCTTCACCGGGGGCCGCGTCGTCTCCGACGACCGGAAGGCCGACGGCGCCGCGATCGGCCTGCCCGGAACGACGTACCGGCTCCTGCGTCTCAGCTCCGGCTTCGGCACCACGACGGTCACCGTCACGGACGGCCACCTGCCCTACCCCTTCGGCCAGGAGCTCACCGGATACGGCGTGTCCGACCTCGGCGCCACCCTGGCCCGGGCGAAGGCCGCCGGCGCGTCGGTGCCGTGGGGGCCGGTCTCGGTGGGTGGCCGGGACAGCGCGATGGTGCAGTTCCCGGGCGGCTACCTCGCGGAGATCCACACCGGCCGTTGAAGCGGGTGACGGGTGACGGGTGACGGGTGACGGGTGAACCGGTGACGGGTGACGGTGGCTGGTGAACCGGTGGCCGGCCGTCGTGGTCGCGCCGTCGTGGGGGCAGCCGGCCGTGCGCTCGGCGGCGCCCACGGCCGGGTCACACCGCGACGCCGTAACCGGACGGGGCGGTGACCGGCAGCCGCGCGGTGTCCGGCGCCGAACCCGTCCCGGCACCGGCCCGCCACTCGCGCGGGGAGACGCCGTACGCGGCCCGGAACGCCCGGCTGAAGTGACTGGCGCTCACGAAACCCCAGCGGCCCGCGACCGCCGCCACGGTCGCCCGGCCCGCTGCCGGGCGGGCGAGGTCGCGGCGGCACATGTCGAGGCGCTGGCGCTGGATCCAGCGGGCCGCTGTCACCCCCTCGTAGCGGAAGAGCTTGTGCAGGTACCGCACGGACACGTGGTGGGCGGCCGCGATCCCTTCCGGAGAGAGGTCCCGGTCCCCCAGGTGACGCAGGATGTGGTCCTTGACCCGGGCCAGCACGGCCAGGGCCACCTCGGGAGCCTCCGGGACGAACCGACCGCGGCGCTCGTGCGCGAGCACCGCGAGCAGGTCGAGCGCCGTGGTGGCGAGCCAGGACGCCAGCTGCGGTTCCATCCGGTCGGCCGACCGGGAGAGGCACTCCAGATAGGCGGCCACCAGGCGGGCGGTGCCGCTGCCGGCGTCGAAGGCGCTCCCGGTGAGCACCCGCAGGTCCTCCTCGCGGACGCCCACCGCCGACCGCGGCCAGTGGAAGGCCGTGAAGACGAACGGCTCCGGCAGTTCCTTGGCGAACGGCCGGCCGGCGTCGGAGATCGCGAAGGTCCCCGGACGCAGCGACACCTGGCGGCCGTCCTGGACCAACCGGGCGGTGCCGCGGTGCTGGAGCGCCAGCGTCAGGTGGTCCTCCCCGCCGCGGGCGATCAGCGCCGCGCTGCGCTCGACCCGCTGCGGGCCCGCCTGGACGAGGGAGACCTGCAGGGCGCCCACCTGGTGGCTGGTGATCGTCGCGGGGGCGGGCACGTCCTCGCGCAGCACCACGTCGAGCGGGATGAAGGTGTGGGACACGGCCTCGTGCCAGTACTCGGCGCGATCGGCGGACGGTACCGCCGCGGTGTCGAGAACGACGGACATCAGTACTCCTCGGACGGCTGTCGGCCGGACCCTGGGGTCCGGCATGGCGGTGTCGGTCGGGTGAGTGGGGGAGGAGCCCTTCCGGGCGGGACGGCCCCGGAGGGGATCACCAGGAACGGCGGTGCAGGGCGACGTGCACCGTGTCGACGGCCTGGATCAGCGCGGCCCGGGCGGTGCCGGTCGGGCAGACCCCGTCGAGCAGCAGGAAGCCGTGCACGGCGCCCTGGTAGCGCATCGCCACCACCGGCACCCCCGCGGTGCGGAGCCTGGCCGCGTAGGCCTCGCCCTCGTCCCTCAGCACGTCGGCCTCGGCGGTGACGACGAGCGCCGGGGGTAGCCCGGCGAGCTGCTCCAGGGAGGCCCGCAGGGGCGCGGCGGTCGCCTCCGTCCGCCGCTGCGGCTCGGGCAGGTAGTCGTCCCAGAACCTGCGCATGTGGTCGCGGTGCAGGAAGTACCCCGTCGCGAACCGGCGGTAGGAGGGGGTGTCGAAGTCCGCGTCGGTCACCGGGCACAGCAGCACCTGGTGCACCAGCGGTACGTCTCCGCGCTCCCGGGTCAGCAGCGTCAGGGCGGCCACCAGGTTGGCCCCCGCGGAGTCGCCCACGGCGGCCATTCGCCCCCCTTCCAGTCCGATCTCGTGGCCGTGCGCGCGGATCCACCGGACCACCGCGTAGCACTGCTCGACGGCCACCGGGTACCGTGCCGCGGGCGCCCTGGCGTAGTCCACGTACACCACGGCGGCGTCGGTGCCCAGGGCGAACTCCCGGACCAGCCGGTCGTAGCAGGCCGCGTCGCCGAGCGACCAGCCGAGGCCGGGCAGGAACAGCACCACGGGGCTCGGCCCGACGGCGCCGACGGGTCTGGTCACCCGGACGTGCACCCGCCCGGCCGGGCCGCAGGGCAGGGCGAGCCACTGCGCCGTGGTGCCGTAGGGGTCGTCCGGGGCGTCGGCCGGTTCCGCCCCCGGCACGTCCTGAGGGGTGAGGAGGGAGAGGTCCGGCAGTTCCGCCGCGGGCCGACCGGCCTGGGCGTCCAGGAACTCCTGGAGCGCCCGGTCGAGCACCGGTCGTCGGTGCGGCAGGGGGTTGGTGTCGGACAAGTCTTCGCTCCTGGCTTCGGTTCGGTGGGCGCTGCGGCGCCCGCGTGCGCCCTGGCCGGAACCGGTGTGCGTCGGGCCGAACGTCGAGCGCACCTCGCCGTGGTACGCCCAGGCCACTCGACCGTACTGCCGGGCCGGCGGCCTCGGTGGCCCGACCGCGCCCGGGATTCCGGCCGGCGGTCGGCGGTTCGGCGGCCCGTCAGCCGCCGTCGTCGCTCCGCAGCGCGCGCCACTCGCGCGGCGGGACGCCGTACGCGGCCCGGAACGTCCGGCTGAAGTGCGCCGGGTTGACGAAGCCCCACCGCTGGGCGACCGCCGACACCGTCGGCGCGGCGCGGCCGCGCCGGGCCAGCTCGCGGGCACAGGCCTCCAGGCGGCGCTGCTGGATGAACCGGCTCACCGTCACCCCTTCGCCCTCGAAGAGCCGGTGCAGGTACCGCACGGAGATGTGGTGGGCGTGCGCGATCCGTTCGGGCGTCAGCTCCGGATCGCCCAGGTGGTGGTCGATGTACTCCCGCACCCGCCGGACCAGGTGCGCGTTCGGGGCGTCGTCCGTCCCGTCCGCCGCCTGGGAGCGGGCGAGTTGGGCCACGAGCGCGCTGAGCAGGTCGGCGACGCTGCCGGCCAGCCGGTCGCCGACCTGGGCGGAGTAGGAGTGCGCGGAGCCGGCGAGGAGGCCGAGGAACGGCAGGAGCACCGGTCCACAACCCTCCGCCGGGCCGACGGCCGTCGCCGACACGTGCCGCAGGTCGCGCTCCGGCACCCCCAGCAGGCGGCGCGGCAGGTGGAACAGGTGGGTGCGGAAGCGCTCCGGGTAGTCGACGGCGTACGGGCGCGCCGTGTCGTACAGGACGAGCCCGCCCGGCTGCACCTCCGCCCGGCGCCCGTCCTGTTCCAGGACGGCCCGGCCCGACACCTGCACGCTGACCCCGACCTGCGGCTCGCTCCCCGGGGTCCGCGCGATCAGCGCCGCGGTGCGGGAGAACCGGGCGGCGTCCGCCTCCAGCGTGGAGATCCGCACGTACCCGAGCCGGTGCGACTCCAGGAGCCCGTCGAACGGCCGCCCGGTGAGCGGGCGCACCTCCACGGGCACCAGCGTCCGCGACATCGCTCCGCTCCAGAAGGCCGCCTTGTCACGGTCCGCGACCGACGCCGTCGTCACCCGCAAGTCCATCTGACCGTCCTTCCGCCGGAGTCCTGCGCACTCTCAGCGTGGCCCGCGGGCGCGGCGGGCCGGTAGGTCATCTGACTGACGTCCTGGGGCGGTGTGCCGGGAAGCCCGGCGGGGTGGCCCGGGCGAACCGGTCGGGAGGGGGTTTCCCCAGGTCAGCCGCCGTCGAGGGCATGGGCGAGCGCGGCCCGGGTGGTGATGCCGAGCTTGGGGAAGATCTTGTAGAGGTGGGCTCCGACGGTACGGGGCGACAGCTGGAGCTGCCGGCCGATCTCCTTGTTGGTCAGCCCGGTCGCCGCCAGCCGGGCGATGCGCAGCTCCTGGCCGGTCAGCCCGGACGGGCCCGTGGCCGGTCCGTCCTGCGGCAGCGCCACGGAGTCGCCCGCGGCCCGCAGCTCCTCCTCGCACTGCGCCGCCCACGGGGCGGCCTGCAGACGACGGAAGACGTGGTGGGCCGTGCGCAGCGTCTCCCTGGCCCCGGGCCGGTGGCGGCGGCGCAGCCACGCGCCGTGGGCCAGCCGCAGTCGGGCGAGGTCGAACGCCCACTGCTCGGCGCCCGGCACGGCGTACGCGGCGCGGTAGGCGGCGTCGGCCTCGTCGTCGTCCGCGGCCAGGGCGGTGGCGGCCGCGTGCAGGAAGGCGTGGCGTCCGGAGACCTCGGCCGAGCGCGCCGCGGCTCCGGCCGCGAGGTGGTCCCGGGCCTCCTGGTGCCGTCCGGTGTGCACGGCGGCCGTCACCAGGTCGAGGACCAGCGTGTGGTGCCAGGGCCGGCCGCCGGACAGGTGCCCGGGCGGGGTGAGTTCGCAGAAGTGCGCGTACGCCTCCTCGTAGCGCCGGTGGGCGAGCGCGGCCAGGCCGCGCAGGTGGGTCAGGCGGTCCAGGACGTACCGCATCCGGGCGCGGGTGGCGGTCGGCCGGATGGTCCGCTCGATCTCCCGCAGGCCGTCCTCGTCGCCCCGGCCGGCCAGGAAGTGGGCGTAGTACTGGCGGAACATCAGCCCGTTGGTGTGGTAGCCGAGCTCGTCCGCCAGCTCGGCCTCGCGCAGGCAGACGGCCGCCCGGTCCCAGTGGCCGAGCAGGTAGTCCTGGTGGGCCCTGGCCTTCGCGATCGAGCCCTGGGTGGCGTAGGTGTGCAGCCCGGAGAAGCGCTGCCAGAGGTCGCCGTCGGGGCAGTCGAGCGCCGAGGAGGTCCACAGCAGGAGCCAGGCGGCGGCGGCCTCCTGCTCCTCGGTCATGCCGTCGGCCGTCGTCAGCAGGGCGGCGAGCACGTCCGGGCCCGGCTCGGTCCAGGCCCGCAGGCACAGCCGGCCCACCTCGGAGACGTGCTCCCGGTGCCGTTCCAGGGCGCGCCAGGCCCAGGGGTCGTCCGTGTACGTGGCGGCCAGGAGGAGCTTGAACCAGGCCTGTTCGACCAGCCCGCCGAAGGTGTCGGCGCCCGGCGCGGTCAGGGCGTCGAGGGCCGCGGGCAGCAGCGCGGCGGAGGACTCGAAGTCGACGTGGTGGCTCTGGTCGGCGTAGACCACCGCGTACGAGAACAGCGGGGCGATGTCCGGCGGGACGGTGCTGCTCTTCAGCTCCTCCACCAGGGCGGCGGTGTGGCGCAGCTGCCCGCCGTGGGCCGCCATCACCGCGGCCCGGGTGAGCCTGCGGACGCGGTCGCAGGAGTTGGGGCTGAGCACGGCGGCGCGTTCCAGCACGAGCGCGCCCTCCGCCTCGCCGCCCCGGCGGGCGAGGTCGTGGCCGGCCTCCTGGAGGCGGTGCGCGAGGTCCTCGTCGGGCAGCAGCGCGGCGGCGGCCTCGTGGGCCAGCCGCCGGGGGTCGCCGGGGGCGAGGGCGTCGGACAGCGCGCGGTGGGCCTCCCGGCGCGCGGTGTCCGAGGCGGTGGAGACGACGGCGGTGCGGACCAGGGGGTGCCGGAACACGAGTTGTCCGGCCGGGTCGAGCCGGGCCAGGCCGTCCGCCTCGATCCGTTCCAGGATCTCCCGGGCGTTCTCGTCCGCGAGGGCGCCCAGCCACTCGGCGCTGCCGGAGTCCGGGCTGGCGGCCAGGGCGCCGAGCAGGAGGAGGCGGCCGACCTCCGGGGCCACCGTCCCCAGCCGATCGGCGAACATCCGCTCCAGCTTCCGGCCCAGCGGCAGCCGCTCCGGCAGCGGAGCGGCTCCCCGCTGCTGGGCGGTGGCCAGCTGGCGTGGCAGTTCCACCAGCGCCAGCGGGTTCCCGGCGGCCTCGGTCAGCACGCGTTCCCTGGCGGGCGCCGCGAGTTCCGGGTAGCAGGTGCCCAGCAGCCGGGCCGCGTCCTCCCTGGGCAGGGCCGGGACCTCCACGGCCTCGGCCGACCAGGTCTGGGCGGCCGGTCCGTCCGGGCGGCTGGCGCCGACGATCACCACCGGCAGCTCGGCGCACCGCCGGTGCAGGAAGGCGAAGACGGTCGCGCTGGAGGAGTCCATCGAGTGCAGGTCGTCCAGGAGCAGCAGCACGGGCGCGGTCCGGACCGCCTCCTCCAGCAGGGCCAGCGCGGCGGCGCCGACGGCGAAGCCGTTCGGTGTCCCGGAGCGGACGCCGAACGCGCTCTCCAGGGCCTCCCGCTGGTGGGCCGACAGGGCGTCGGAGCGCTGGAGCGGCGACCAGAAGGCCTGGTGGAGGGCCCCGAACGCGAGGTCCGTCTCCGCCTCCGTGCCGACCGCGCGCAGGACGGTGAACCCGCGCTCGCGCGCCACGCGCTCCACCCAGGCCACCAGCGTGCTCTTGCCGACGCCGGCGTCGCCGCGCAGCAGGACGGTGGACCCGCTCGCGCCGTCCACGGCCTGGACCAGCGCCGCGGTCAGCAGCTCCGTCTCCCACTGCCGCCCGACCAGGACCGGACCCCGCCCGTCTTTCACCACGCTTGCCCCCGGGGCCGGTCCGCTCACTCTCAACCACCCGAGTTTACTGCCCGCCGGTTCCGCCCAGTGCGAGGGTGGGAGCGCCTCCCGGTCGGTACACGACGCACCCGGAGCCGGAGCCGGAGCAGGAGTCGAAGCCGGGCGGTGGCCTCCTGTGGGCCCGGGGCTCCGGGTTGCCGCAGGGCCTGTCGTCAACCCCGAAACGCCCGGGTCAGGGGCAGAGGGTGGGGAGGGCGGTGGATATGCGGGTGATGCCTTCGGTGAGGGTGGGGAGGGCGGGGCTGAGGCTGACGCGGAAGCAGCGGGTGTGGTGGGGGGCGGTGGGGGTGTCGGGGGTGGTGGGGAAGAAGTGCCGGCCGGGGACGATGAAGACCTTGTGGTGCTTGAGGTGGTCGTAGAGGGCGGTGTCGTCGAAACGGTCGTCGTCGATCCAGAACCAGCAGAACATGCCGCCGTCGCCGGAGTGGAGGCGCCAGGGGACGGAGGCGGGGAGGGCCTCCTCGAAGAGCTTCTCGGCCAGGCGGCGGCGCTCCTGGTAGAAGGGGGAGACGGTGTCGGAGATGAGGCGGTCCAGGCGGCCGGAGGTCAGGGCGCGGGCGACCACGGACTGCTGCAACTGGGGTGCGTGCAGGGCGGAGTTGGCGAGGAAGGACACCATCGGGGTGATCCAGCGTTCGGCGCCGATGGCGAAGGCGATGCGTTCGCCCGGGAGGCCGGCCTTGGAGAGGGTGAAGCAGTTGATCACGTGGTCGTCGAAGGGCGGGGGCGTCAGGGTGGGGGCGATCCGGGGGAAGGGTTCGCCGTAGGCGTGGTCGAGCAGCAGGGGGACGTCGCGGCGGCGGGCGTGGTCGACCAGGGCGGCGAGTTCGGCGGCGTCGACCGCGCGGCCGGTGGGGTTGCCGGGGCTGGAGAGCAGCAGCATGCCGGTGTCGGGCTGGGCCTCCAGGGCGGCGAAGTCGAAGGCGTAGCGGAAGCGGTGGGGGCCTTCGGGAACGGGGGTGGCGGGGATGCCGACCACGCCGTCCGGGTGGAGGCAGAGGCCCTGGTAGCCGGTGTAGTCCGGGGACATCGGCAGGACGACCTTCGTCCCGCCGGTGCCCGCGGGGCCGGGGCCCGCGAAGAGGGCGGCCGCGGTGAAGCAGAGCATCTGGCTGCCGGGGCCGACGGCGACGTTGCGGGCGGTGAGGGACCAGCCGTACCGGGTGTTGAAGTACTCGGTGATGGCGTCCACCAGGGCGGCCGAGCCGCGGGACGGGCCGTACAGGCAGCTGGCCGAGGCGAAGTCCTCGGCGAGGGCCTCCTCGGTCAGGCTCCGCCATTCGGCGATCGCCTCCGGGATCGAGGCCGGGTTGCCGATGCCGAGGTTCAGCCAGTCGGCCGGGCCGGAGGCCGTGCTGGTGGCGATGTCCTCCATGATGCTGCGGAGGCCCGAGAGCGTGGCCATCTTGCTGCCGATGAGGGACAGCGCCATGTGGTGGTTCCCTTCTGGGGAGGGCGAGTTGGCGGAGTGGGGCCCGGTGCCCCCGGCGGTCGGCCGGGGGCACCGGGGGGTCAGGCGGTGCGGCGGCGGGGGCCGACCGTCCGGCCGAACCAGACCCCGACCAGGGCCTGGAGCAGCGGGATCAGCAGGGCGAGGGCCACGATCGCGGTGGCGAACGGCGGGAGGCCGGCCAGTGCGGCGGTGGTCCGGGCGACCTCGCCGACCGGTGCCCCGCCGAGTGCCTGGACGCCCAGCGGGATCGCCCAGCCGAGGGCGCCCGCGGCCGGGGCGGTCAGGTAGCCGCGCGGGGTGCGGGCGAACCGGCTGGTGAGGCCGGCGGCGACGCCGACCAGGAAGGGCAGGAACCAGAGCCCGAGCAGGGTGCCGAGGGCGGTCACCGCCGTTCCGCCGGCGAGGGTGACCAGGGTGGCGGTGGTGATGCGGCGGGGGGCGGGTGCCAGGGCCGGGGCCGTCTCCGGGGCCTCAGCGGTCTCGGAGACTTCGGGGGCTCCGGTCGGCTCGGTCGTGTCGGTCGCGTCGGTCGCGGCGGTCGCGTCGGTCGTGTCGGTCATGTCGGTCATCCTTCGCCTCGCAGGCTCCAGCGGATGTCGCCCGTGCCCTGTTCGTCGGCGGTGCGCAGCGGGCGGAGGGTGCCGTTCCACCAGTCCGGGGCCAGGTTCTTGTACCAGGGGGAGGCCGGGTTGTCGCTCTGGCCGCCGGGGTAGACGGCGCGGGAGTCGGCGGTGCCGGAGGGGCTCCAGCCGACGACCAGCCGCAGGCTCGGGCCGTAGTTCGAACTCAGGCCGTTCTCGGCCACGTTGACGGTCCAGGGGCTGCCGCCCGCCGGGTACGGGCCGTCGCCCAGGGCGGGGGCGCCGGTCAGCGAGGGCACCACGCGTTCGTGGATGCGGCCCCACTTCCACTCGGCGGGCTGCCCGCCGAGCCGGCCGTCCAGGTAGCCGACCGCCTCGGTGAAGGAGGAGCGCATCACGTCGGCGGCGGTGCGCTTGGGGCCGCCCGGGGCGGTGAACGCCGGGTTCTCCGGGTCGGTGAAGGTCCACTTCTCCAGGTCCTGCATCAGCCCGACCGGGGTGCGCAGCAGGTCGAGACCGGCGGGGTCGACGTCCACCGGGACCTTGGCGGAGTCCCACCAGGGCTTGAAGACCTGCTCGACGTACCCGCCGTAGAAGGCGAACCAGATCGCGGCGGCCGGGGAGTCGGCGTCCATCGAGCCGTTCCACTCGGACAGCAGCTTGCGGGCGGCCTCCTGCTGGGGCGTCAACTGGGCGCCGTCCAGGGACTGGAGCAGCTTGGGCACCATGCGCTGGGCGAGGTCGTCGGTGACGTCGTTCTGCAGGGTGGCGAACGAGTCGGTGGTGAGCTTGCCGCCGGGCTTGGAGAGTTCGGTGAGGATCCGGTTGGTGCGGTAGCCGGTGTCGAAGTTCGCGGCGGGGCCGATGTAGTACGGGTAGTCCGGGCCGACCGGCCGCTGGTTGGCGGTGACCAGGAGCCCGGACGGCGGGTCGTAGACCTGGGGCACCGCGTCGAACGGGATGGCGCCGACGACGTCCGACTCACCGGTGCCCGGCAGCGGGCCGCGGGCGTCGCCCGAGGCGATCTGCGGGTACGAGCCCGGGGCGATGATCCCGATGTTGCCCTTCTTGTCGGCGTAGGCGAAGTTCTGCGCCGGGGCCTGCCAACTGCGCAGCGCGGTGCGGAAGCTGGTCCAGTCGGTGGCGGCGTTGAGGTCGAGCAGCGCGGTGAGGTTCTGCGACGGGCGGTTGCCCATCCACTCGACCGAGGTGGTCTCGCCCTTCTCGGTCAGCAGCGGGCCGTGCACGGTCAGCCCGACCTCGACCGGGACGGGGGCGCCGCCGCGGACCGGGACGGTGTACTCGACCTTCTCGACCGGGTACCAGGCGCCCTTCCAGAAGTAGGAGTCCGGGTGCTGCGGGTCGGTCTTCTCCCGGTAGAAGAAGGTGGACTGGTTCTGCACCGCGGTCAGCGACCAGGAGACGTCGGCGTTGCGGCCGATCAGCACGGCCGGCATGCCGGGCAGGCTGGCGCCGGTGACGTCGTAGCCGGGGGACTTGAGCGAGACCTCGTACCAGTAGGAGGGGAGCGACAGCTTGAGGTGGGGGTCGCCGGCCAGGAGCGCGCCGCCGCCGGTGGCCGGGCCGTTCGCCAGCCAGGCGTTGCTGTTGGGGTAGAGGTGGCGGGTGGTCTCCGGGAGCTTGGCCATGCCCTGGAGGACGGCGGTGGCGGCCTCGGCGGTGGCGTCGCTGGTGCCGGTCGACACCGTCGCCGCCGCGGTTGCGGTTGCGGTGGCCGTCGGCTGCGCCGCGTCCGGAGCCGGTGGAGCAGCCGGAGCACTCGGAGCACTCGGAGCCGCCGGAGCCGCCGGCTGGCCGCCGGCCGGCGCCGGGGTGCCCGCGCCCGGGACGCCCGGGCGGCCGGCGACCGAGGCCGCGTTGGCGTTCGGGCCGTGCAGCGGCGCGGTGCCGAGGTTCTGGTACGGCCCCGGGGCGTACGGGTGCTGCTCATTGGCGGGGACGACCGGGAACCAGTCCGAAGTCCGTTCCGCGCCGAGCGAGTTGCTCAGCAGCGCGTAGGTCAGTGGCCGGGTGTCGAAGCTCAGCGTCTGGGTGAGCACGCCCTGGACGACCAGGCTGTCCACCGGGGTCCAGCGGTCCGGTCGGACGCCGGTCAGTCCGTAGGCGGTGGGCCACTGGCCGTTCTTGTCGAGCTCGTCCAGTCGCGCGTTGACGCCGGCCGCGTAGGCGGTGAGCGCCTTGGCGGCCTTGCTGTCGCGCGGGGTGGCGGCCCAGGTGGCCTCCGCGGTGCGGTGGATGCCGAGGGTCAGTTCGAAGACGTCCGAGTCGATCCCGGAGGGGCCGTTCAGTTCGGCGAGCCGGCCCTCGCCCAGGCGCCGCTGGGCGTCCATCTGGAACAGGCGGAACCGGGCGGCGAGGTAGCCCTGGGCGGTGAACAGGTCATCGTCCGAGGTGGCATGGACCGAGGCCACGCCGTCCGCGGTGAACGAGACGTCCACCGGGTGGCCGAGGCCGGGTATCCGGATCTGCTCGTTGGTGACCGGCCGGGCGTCCTCGGCCGACGGCCAGACGCCGCCGCCGGGCATCAGTGCCCGGCCGAGTGCCGGGACCGGTCCGAAGCCGACGCCGAACACGAACAACGTCACGCCTGCGGTGCAGGCGGCGCCCAGTACTCCCGCCGTGCGGCGGATCCTGGCTTTCATCACTCTCCTGTCGCCCATGATCGGCTGGTCAGCGCCGTGCGCTGTTGCGGACCTTGATCCGCGTGTACTCGAGCAGTCCCCACTGGCCGTACTCGACGCCCAGGCCGGACGACCGGACCCCGCCGAACGGCACATCGGGGCGCAGGTCCCCGTGGGTGTTGAGCCACACCGTTCCGCTGTCGAGGAGCGGGGCCAGCTCCTCGGCGGCCTCCGGCGGGCCCCAGAGCGAGGCGCCGAGGCCGTAGCGGGTGGCGTTGGCCCGGCGGACGGCGTCGGCCGGGCCGTCGTAGGCGATCACCGGGATGACCGGGCCGAACTGCTCCTCCAGTTCGAGCTCGCAGCCCTCCGGCAGGTCGGTCACCACGGTCGGGGGGTAGAAGTGGCCCGGACCGGGCAGCGGGGTGCCGCCGGCCACCACCCGGGCGCCCCGGGCGACGGCGTCCTCGACCAGCGCGTGCACCCGGTCCAGCTGGGTGCGGCTGATCAGCGGGCCGAACCGGGACTCCGGGTCGCTGCCGGGGCCGACGACCGCGGCGGCGGCCAGCTCGGCCAGTGCCGAGGTGAGCGCGGCGGCCTGCTCGCGCGGGACGTAGACCCGCTTGACGGCGGCGCAGAACTGGCCGCTGTTGGCGAGGGCGGCGCCGAACAGCGCGGGGGCCACGGTGGCGGGGTCGGCGCCCGGGAGCACGATCGCCGGGTCGTTGCCGCCGAGTTCGAGGACCACCGGCAGCAGCCGGTCGGCGGCCTGGCGGGCGATCGCCCGGCCGGTCTCCACCGAGCCGGTGAAGGAGATCATGTCCACCGCGGGGTGCTCGGTGAGCGCCCGGCCCAGCGCGTGGTCGCCGGAGACGACGTTGAACACGCCGGGCGGCAGGTGGTCGCGGAGCAGTTCGCCCATCCGCAGCGTCGACAGCGGCGTCTCCGGGGAGGGCTTGACGACCACCGTGTTGCCGGCGAGCAGGGCCGGGGCGAACTTGCAGACCGACAGGATGATCGGGAAGTTGGACGGGGCGATGGCCGCGACCACGCCGTGCGGGACCCGCTCCAGGGTGATCCGGGCGCCGTCCTCGGTCGGCAACTCCTCAGCGTCCAGCTTCAGTTCGGCGGTGTGCCCGAACCAGTCGGCGGACAGCCGGACTTCGGCCCGGGCGGCGGCCAGCGGCTTGCCCTGCTCCCGGCTGAGCAGCCCGGCCACCTCCTCCAGGTGCGCTCCGAGGGCCGCGCCGCAGGCGCGCAGCGCGGCCCGGCGCTCGGCGAGCGGCACCTGTGCCCAGCCGGGCGCGGCGGCCGCTGCGGCGGTGACGGCGGCGTCCAGCTGCTCGGGGGAGCAGGCGGGCCCGTGGGCGAAGGGTGCCCCGGTGGCCGGGTCCTCGACGGGCAGTGCGGCGGCGGCGCCGGGCACCGCCGCGCCGTCGATGGTCAGGGTCAGCGTCAGGGGCAGGGGCAGGGGCAGGGACGGGGTCACGCTGAGCCCTCCGTTGCCGGGGCGTCCGCGGCAGCGGACGCCAGCCGGGTGCGCAGGCTCAGCGGGCGCATGTCCGTCCAGACCTCCTCGACGTGGGCGAGGCAGGCCTCCTTGTCGCCCTGCACGCCGGCGTCCCGCCAGCCGTTCGGCAGCTCCCGGTCGAGTGGCCACACCGAATACTGCTCCTCGTGGTTCACCACGACCCGGAACTCCTCCGGACCGGTCGGAATGTCATTCGTTCGACTACTCACTTGGATTCCCTCTTTCTTTTCCTGGCGGAATTGCTAGAGTGTCGCCGGAGGTCGCATCAGCGGCTTCTCCGATTACGTCTCGGAAAGGTAATTCAGGGATGACGCAGAAGGATCAGATCGAGATTCCCACGGTCCGCTGGCCCGAGCGGGTGCCGGCCGGGGACTGGCTGCAGGGCTCGTCCGCCGTGGTGGTCCTGGGTGTCGACGTGGACGCCGAGTCGCCCGTACTGGCCCGTGGCGAGCACTACATCGACCATCTGACCACCATGTCCCACCAGGCCTACGGCCCCCGGGTCGGGGTGCCGAGGATCCTCGACCTGCTGGACCGCTACGACCTTCCGGCCACCTTCTTCGTGCCCGGAGTTTCGGCCGAGCGCTGGCCGTCGGTGATGGAATCCGTCGCCGAAAAGGGGCATGAAATAGCGCTGCACGGATTCACCCACCGGCACCCGGTGCACCTTTCCGAAAGCGAGCAGCGGGAGGAGATCGAGCGGAGTCTGAAGACGTTCTCCCGATTCGGTGTGCAGCCGACCGGATATCGCGCGCCGAACTGGGAGATGGCCCGGTACACGCTGGACCTGCTCGGCGAGTACGGGCTGCGCTACGACTCCTCGCTGATGGACGACGACCGGCCGTACGCGCTGCGCAGCGGGGAGCGGACGATCGCCGAGCTGCCGGTGCAGTGGCTGCTGGACGACTGGGAGCAGTACGCCTTCCTGCCCGAGCCGAACATCGGCCAGCTGATCGAGGCGCCGTCGAAGGTGGTGGACCTCTGGACCTCCGAGCTGGAGGCGATGCGCGGGTTCGGCTCGCTGTGCATGCTGACCGTGCACCCCTTCCTCACCGGCCGCCCCTCGCGGCTGAAGGCCCTGGAGGAGTTCATCCGGTTCGTCCTCTCCCGCGGTGATGTCCGCTTCGCCCGCGCGGACGAGGTCGCCGAGCTGGTGCTCGCCGGGCAGCAGTAGCCGTATGGACCGGCACGAGCCGGTCAACTCCGCCACCCCGCAGCGCTGATGACGGCCTGCGGGGTGGCGAGTTCGGTGACACAGGCCGCCACCAGGGCGGCCAGGCTGGAGACCTCGCGGTCCGCGGGCAGGCCGGCGGCCTGGTAGGCGAGCGGGAGTTCGGTACAGGCGGTGAGCACCGGGAGGTCGTGCCGCTGCCACAGTTCGCGCACCGCGGTGGAGAGGGCGGCGCCGCCCTCGGCCAGCCGGTTGGCCTTCACCAGGACACCGGCCCGGTGGATCTCGGAGCGCAGCGGCTCCTCGGGGACCAGTAGCCGGTAGCCGAGTTCGGCGGCCCGCCGTTGGTAGATGCCGCTGTGCACGGTGCCGGTGGTGGCCGCCAGCCAGCCGCCGGCCGGGCTGGTGCGCATGGCGGCCCGGAGCGTGGCGTCGGCGATGTCGAGCAGGGGCACCGGCAGTTCGCCCCGCAGCCGGTCGGTGAAGGCGTGCGCGGTGTTGCACGGCACCACGAGCAGATCGGCGCCCCAGGAGGCGAGTCGCTCCAGGGCGGTGCGGATCGGCTGCAGTGGTTCGTCCGTGCCGGCGAGGATCGCCCCGGTGCGCTCCGGTATGCCGGGTTCGGACAGCAGGAGGACCCGGGGGTGCTCCTGGTCGGTGCGCGCGGGCACGGCGAGCGAGAGCAGTCGGAGGAACTCCGCGGTGGCCGCCGGCCCCATGCCGCCGAGTACTCCCAGTGTTCGCGCGGGTGGGGTTCCCGGTGCCCCGGTGGCGGTTCGGTGGTCGACTGGTATCACGGTTCTGCCCCCTGCGGATCCCGGTGCGGACGCGGGAATCACGGTGTCCAACGGAATGGGTTACCCGGGGCGTTCGCCGGTGTCGGCCCCCGGTCGGGAAGGTGTCGGTGCGGTCCGCGATAGCCGTGCGGTCATAGTTCGTCACCGCAGTGGGACACGCCCGAGAAAGTGGAGAAATTGCCCGGCAGGAAAGCCGGGTGGACCCGTCGCTGCGGCGTACGGTACCACAGGGGTTCGGGCGGGCAAGCCCCCCGAACGGCGGGTTCCGCTTCGGACATCCCTGCACGCCAGGAGGCCCAAGGGCTGGCGGAATTGATCTCTTGCGGAGCCAATCATGCACATGCTTGGATGCAGTCATCCGCTGGACGGATTTGAGCTAGACCCGGCGCCGGCCGGGGTCCGATGACCCCCTTGGCCCGCCGATGAATGAAGCAAGTTGACGCTGGACCTCAATGGCTTCCTATGGGGGGAACCGTAGTGATTCAGGACGACAGCAGCACCATGGGCGTTTCCGCCGGGCAGGCTCCCGCCTTGCCCGCGGCCACCCTTGCCGTCATCGACATATGGTCGGACGTACTCGAAGTGGCGCCTGACACGATCGACCCGGAGAGCTCCGATTTCTTCGAGCTCGGCGGTTACTCTCTGCTTGCACTTCAGGCCATCGGTCGCCTGATGGCCACTCACGGCATCGACCAGGATGCCGCGTTGGAGCTCGAGGGCCTGCTCCTCAACGAGCTCTTCGAGCAGCCGACCGCGGCTGCCCAGGCGGCCTGTTTCGTCGCCAACTTCCCCCGGTGACGGTGCTCCCGGCGCGTCCGGGAGTCCGAGTCACCGTGCTTTCTTGCTGATCACCACATTCCGGCCGGTCGTTCACCGGACCGGTCTGCGCCCGCGGTCCCCCGACGCTGCCGCCGGCGTGCTCACGTGTGCGCGTCAGCCCCGACCTGCCCGGGTCGAGGGGCCGCGCTCTTCGATCTCCGCGCCTCACCGGGGCGACGCCCGTACCTGCCCGGCCGCCGTGCCGCCAGGGCGCTGTGGCGTACCCACAGGAGGCTGACGCAAGGAAGGTTTCCGTTCATGACGACGCCCGACGTGACCCCCGCGTCGCCGAAGGATCTGTTCCGGCGGGCCAAGGTCACCGCCACCGACGAACGTGTCTTCATTGTCAAACTCCTTGTCGCATACGGCATTTGGGCCGCTGGGGCGGTGCTCGCCGTGGTCCCGGAGGCCTGGCCGGCGAGAGTGCTCGGCGTCCTGCTGATCGGCGCCATGTACTCCCACTGGCTGGAGCTCCAGCACCAGTGCCTGCACCACTCGGCGTTCCGCCGGGCCCGCTGGCACCGGCTGGCCGGCGTGCCGCTGGGCATCCCGATGCTGGTGTCGTACAGCCACTACCGGGTGCGCCACCTCCAGCACCACCGCTACCTGGGCACCGACCAGGACTCGGAGTTCTTCGGCTTCGACTCGCGCCAGCCGGTCACCTGGTCGGCGCTGGTCCGCGAGGCGCTGGCGTTCGGCCGGCTCGGCGGTGCGGTGGCCGACATCGTCCGCTGCTGGGCCGGCCGCTGGTCCTACGACATGGGCCAGATCTCCGAGAGCCGTCAGCGCGAAGTGGTCGCCGAGTACCGGCTGTTCGCGGTGCCGATCCTCGGCGCGATCGCGCTGGCCCTCCTCGGGTACGGCGAACCGGTGCTGTGGATCTGGCTGCTGCCGCTGCTGGTGGCCGTCCCGCTGCACTTCCTGGTCGAGCTGCCCGAGCACATCCTGTGCGACAACTCCTCCACCGACGTGCTGCGCAACACCCGTTCCATCACGGGCAGTTGGTTCAGCACCTGGTACACCAACGGCAACAACCTGCACATCGAGCACCACGCCGCCATGGTGGTGCCGATCAACCAGCTGCGCGAGCGCCACGACGTCGCCCTGGCGCACGCGGCCCACACCTCGCCCAGCTATCCCCAGTTCTTCCGGGCCATCGTCCGCGAGGCCCGGGCCAACGGGCGGGCCGCCCGCACCGGGGGCCGGTCGTGACCGTCACCGCCGAGAGCGTCCAACACCCGCTCACCCCCGGCCAGTTGGGCATGTGGTTCCTGGAGCGCATGTCGGGCTCGCCGGTCTACGTGGACCCGATGACCTTCCGGCTGGACGGCCCGCTCGACACCGCCGCGCTCCGGCGCGCGCTGGAGCTGCTGCGGGGCCGGCACGCCGCGCTGCGCACCACCTTCCCGCTGGTCGACGGCAGTCCGGTGCAGCGGGTCTCCGAGGAGTGCGGCATCGAGCTGCCGGTGCTGGACCTCTCCCACCTGCCCGCGGCCGCGGGTGAGGCCGAACTGGCCGCCGTGCTGGCGGCCGACCAGGCCACCCCGTTCGACCTGGCCCGCGGGCCGGTGCTGCGCGGCCTGGTGGTCGCACTGGGCCCCGACGAGCACGTGCTGCGGCTCGCGCTGCACCACCTGGTCTCCGACGCGTGGTCCTGGTGGAACGTCCTGCTGCCCGAGCTGGCCGCCCTCTACGGTGCCGAACTTGACGGCACCGAGGCGGAGTTGGCGGAGCCAGGGGCCCAGTTCCCGGACTTCGTGCGGTGGCAGCGCGAGTGGAGCGAGGGGCCCGGCCACCAGCGCCAGCTGGCGTACTGGACGGAGCGGCTGGCGGGCCTCGCCCCGGTGCCGCCGGCTCGTACGGCCGAGGCCGGAACCGACCGGCCCGCCGGAACCGAGGTGCCCGCCGGTACCGACACCCCCGACACCCGCACCGTCGCGACCCAGTGGACCACCGTGCCCGGCGCCGTCCACGACGCCCTCCGCACGGTCTACCGGGACGAGCGGGTCACCCCGTTCATGCTGCTGCTGGCCGCCTTCGCGGTCGTGCTGCACCGCCGCAGCGGCGCCACCGACATCGCGGTCGGCACCCGCGCGGCCGTCCGCAGCCGCCCGGAGTTCGAGTCCGCGGTCGGCTTCTTCGTGAACCTGCTGGTCATCCGCACCGAGGTGGACCCGGCCGCGAACTTCCGGGACCTGCTCCGCGACGTCCGGCGCGCGGCCCTGGGCGCCTACGGGCACCGGGAGCTGCCCTTCGAGCGGGTGGTCGAACGGCTGCGGCCGCGCCGCGGCGGGGGCTTCCGCTCCCCGGTGAACGTGCTGTTCTCGCACCAGAGCACCCCCGAGGTCCCACCGGCCTTCCCCGGGCTGACCGCCCGGCTGCTCAACCACGACCCCGGCACCCTCTACGACCTCGACCTGGTCTTCTACGAGGAGGACGGCGACCTGCGCGCCCTGCTCAGCCACCGCCGCGCCCACTGCTCCGACCAGGACGCGGTGGCGCTGCTCGCCGAGCTGACCGGCGTCCTCGCCGAGGTGGCGCAGGACCCGGGGATCCCGCTGGACACACTCATGGCGACCACAGGGGTGCACCGTGCCGAATAGCTCCACGCCCACGCAGACTTCAGCCCTCACGCCCCCGGCGGGCCTCGCCCCGGTCTCCGTCACCCAGGAGCAGCTGTGGCTGCTCGACCGGCTCGACCCGGGCAACGCCGGCTACAACTCCACCGTGCTCTGGCAGTTGGACGGCCCGCTGGACACCGAGGCACTGCGCCGGGCGGTGGCCGCCGCCGTCCGCCGGCAGCAGATGCTGCGGGCGGCCGTGGTCGCCGTCGACGGCGTCCCGTACCAGCGGGTGGCCGAGGACGTCCCGGTGCCGCTCACCGTCACCGACCTGACCGGCCTGCCCGAGGCGGACCGCGCGGCCGCCGCCGAGCGGACCGTCGCCGAGGCGGCCCACCGCCCCTTCGACCTGGGCCGCCCGCCGCTGTTCCGGGTGGAGCTGGTCCGCACCGGGGCCGAGCGGCACGTGATGGCCCTGGTCATCCACCACATCGTCTCCGACGGCTGGTCCGTGCAGGTGCTGCTCCAGGAGGTCGCCGACCTGTACGCGGGCGAGGTCACCGGCGCGCCGGTGCCGCTGCCCGAACTGTCCGTCCAGTTCACCGACTACGCCCGGGAGCAGCGCGAGCGGCTCGCCGGACCGCGCGGCCGGGCCCTGCTGGACTACTGGACCCGGCAGCTGGCCGGCGCCCCGGTCACCCTGGACCTGCCCACCGACCGGCCGCGGACCGGCGCCGCCGACTTCGCCGGCGACCGGTACGTCTTCCAGGTGCCCGCCGAGCTGCGCACGGCCCTCACCGGGCTGGCCCGCACCTCCCGGGCCAGCACCTTCATGGTCACCCTGGCCGGGTTCACCGCCCTGCTGCACCGGCTCACCGGCCAGGACGACCTGCTGGTGGGCACGCCGGTCGGCAACCGGGACAAGCCCCAGTGGGGGCCGCTGGTCGGCTACTTCGCGGACACCCTGGTGATGCGCGGCGACCTCTCCGGCGACCCGAGCTTCCGCGAGCTGCTGGGCCGCACCCGGACCACCGCCCTCCAGGGCTTCGTCCACCGCGACCTGCCGTTCCGGACCCTGGTCGAGGCGGTGCGGCCGGAGCGGGCCGTCAACCGCAACCCGCTGTTCCAGGTGATGTTCATCCTGCAGAACATCCCGCCGCGCCGCCGCCAGGCCGAGCTGCCCGGCGTGGTGATGACCCGGCTGGACGACGTGCGCACCACCTCGATCTTCGACCTGCGCTTCGACCTGTTCGAGTTCCAGGACGAGATGCGCGGCCAACTGGAGTACAGCACCCGGCTGTTCGACCGATCGACGATCGAGCGCACGGCCCGGCAGTACCTGGCGCTGCTCGCCGACGCGTGCGCGGACCCGGACCGCCCGGTCTCCGCGCTCGACCTCGGCGCCGACGGCCGGGAGCGCTCCGGCACGGACGCCGCCGCGGGCTTCAACGACGACCTCGGGGGGTTCTGAGATGTGCGGAGTCACCGGATACCTGGACCTGGCCGGTACCGGCCTCGCCGAGGGCGACGAGGTGCTCGACCGGATGACCGCGACCCTGCTGCACCGCGGCCCGGACTCCGGCGGCCGGCTGGTGCGCGACGGGGTGGCCCTGGGCTTCCGCAGGCTGAGCATCGTCGGCCTGGACGACGGCGACCAGCCGATCCTCAACGAGGACGGCTCGATCGCCATGGTCTGCAACGGCGAGATCTTCAACCACCGGGAGCTGCGCGCCGAACTGGAGGCCAAGGGCCACCGGTTCCGCACCCGCACCGACGTCGAGGTGATCGTCCACCTCTACGAGGAGTACGGCACCGGGCTGCTGGAGCGGCTCAACGGCCAGTTCGCCTTCGCCGTCCACGACACCCGGCGGCGCCGGCTGTTCCTGGCCCGCGACCAGATGGGCATCCTGCCGCTGTACTACGCGGTGGCCGGCGGCCGGTTCGTCTTCGGCTCGGAGATCAAGGCCGTGCTGGCGCACCCGGCGGTGCCCCGCCGGGCCGACCTGACCGGCCTCGACCAGGTGCTCACCTTCCCCGGCACGGTCGGGTCGCGCACCCTGTTCGAGGGGGTCAGCAGCCTGGAGAACGGCCACTTCCTGCTGGTCGAGGACGGTGCCGTCCGCACCGAGAAGTACTGGGACCTCGACTACCCGGTGGACGTTCCGGGCGAGCCGGCCGAGCACCCCGACCGCTACTACGTGGACACCGTACGGGAGTTGCTGGAGCAGTCGGTGCGCCGCCGGCTCCAGGCCGACGTCCCGGTCGGCTACTACCTCAGCGGCGGGCTGGACTCCTCGCTGATCGGCGCCCTGGTGCACCGCAACAGCGGCGCGACGGTGCCCCGCTCGTTCTCCATCACCTTCCCGGACCGGGGCATCGACGAGTCCCGCCACCAGCGGCTGATGGCCCGCCACCTGGGCTCCGAGCACACCGAGACCGAGTTCCACCCGGGCGACATCGCCGCCCGGCTGCGCGGCATGGTCGGCCACGCCGAGTGCCCGGTGAAGGAGACCTACAACACCTGCTCGATGGCGCTGTCGGCCGCCGTCCGGGAGTCCGGCACCCGGGTGATCCTCACCGGCGAGGGCGCCGACGAGCTGTTCGCCGGCTACCTCGGCTACCGCTTCGACCTGGGCGGCCGGCGCACCGGCGGCGACCCGTTCGAGGCGGAGCTGCGCCGCACCATCTGGGGCGACCCGCAGGTGTTCTACGAGCGCGACTACCACGCCTGGCGGGAGTCCAAGCTCGACCTCTACGCCCCCGCCCTGCGGGACGCCCACGCCGAGTTCGACTGCCTGGCCGGGCCCGTCGTCGACCCGGAGATGCTGCGCGGACGCCACCCGGTGCACCAGCGCTCCTACCTCGACTTCAAGCTCCGGCTCGCCGACCACCTGCTCTCCGACCACGGGGACCGGATGGCACTGGCCAACTCGGTGGAGGCCCGGTACCCGTTCCTCGACCCGGACCTGGTGCGCTTCGCCACCACCGTGCCGCCCCGGCTGAAGGTCACCGCGAGCACCGAGAAGTACGTGCTCAAGGAGGCCGCCCGGGGGCTGGTGCCCGAGGAGATCATCAACCGGGAGAAGTTCGGCTTCCGGGCCCAGGGCAGCCCCGCCCTGCTGCGCGAGCGGATCGACTGGGTCGAGGACCTGCTGTCCTACGACCGGATCAAGCGGCAGGGCTACTTCGACCCCGACGTGGTCGAGCACCTCAAGGAGCAGTACCGGCAGCCCGGTCACGAGGTGCACCCGCACCTCGGCGACGACCTGCTGCTGGTCGTCCTGACCTTCGGCGTGCTGCTCGACACCTTTTCCCTTCCTGACGCCTGATCACCGGTGCGGCCCGTGTTGCCGCCCGTCCCTGGAGGAAGCTCGATGGCCTTCCACGCAGTCCACGGTCTCGTACAGCAGGCCGCCCAGCGCTTCGGCGACCACACCGCGGTCGAGTGCCCGCACGGCCGGCTCACCTACGCCGAGCTGGACTCCCGCTCGGACGAACTCGCCGTCGCCATCCGCGAGTCCGGCGCCGGCGCCGGTTGTGTGGTGCCGATCCTGGCCGAGGACCGGCGCGAGCTGGTCGTCGCGATCCTGGCGGTGCTGAAGGCGGGCGGCGTCTTCGTGCCGGTGGACCTGACCGCCCCGCCGCTGCGGCTGCGCACCATGCTCACCGCCACCGCCCCCGAGTGGGTGATCGCCGGCGCCTCGGCCGCCGGCCGGGCGGACGAGATCCTGGAGCCGTCCCTGCCGCTGGCCCGGCGGGTCCCGCTGGACCTCTCCGCCGAGCCCACCGGCGCGGCCCCGGAGCGGATCCACCGGCCCGACCCGGACGACGCGGCGTACATCTTCTTCACCTCCGGTTCCACCGGGCAGCCCAAGGCGATCGTCGGCCGGATGCAGGGCATCGACCACTTCGTCCGCTGGGAGAGCGAACTGCTCGACGTGCGGCCGGGCACCCGGGTCAGCCAGCTGGCCTCGCCCGCCTTCGACGCGATCCTGCGCGACCTGTTCGTGCCGCTCACCACCGGCGGCACCGTCTGCGTCCCGCCGGCCGGCCTGACCCTGGACGGCCCGGCGCTGGCCCGCTGGATCGACGAGGAGCGGATCGAGCTGGTCCACACCGTTCCCACCGTCTGGCGCGGCATGCTGCCCTCGCCGGCCAACGGCGGCCCCGAGCTGTCGGCGCTGCGCCACGTCGCACTGGCCGGCGAGCCGGTGGCGCCGAGCGACGCCGCCCGGTGGTTCGAGCGGTACGGCGAGCGGATCGGCCTGCTCAACCTGTACGGGCCGAGCGAGACCACCATGACCAAGACCTTCCACTTCGTCACCCCGGCGGACACCGAGCGCTCCAGCGTCCCGATCGGCAAGGCCATGCCCGGTGCCCGGGTGGTGCTGCTCGACGGGCGCAACCGGCCGTGCGCCGAGGGCGCCGTCGGCGAGATCCACATTCGCACCCCGTACATGTCGCTGGGCTACTTCCACCAGCCGGACGCCACCCGCGCCGCCTTCGTGCCCAACCCGCTGGGCGACGACCCGGAGGACTTCGTCTACCGCACCGGCGACTTCGCCCGCGCCCTGCCGGACGGCAGCCTGGAGTACGTCGGCCGACGGGACCAGCAGATCAAGCTGGGCGGCGTGCGCGTCGAACTCGGCGAGATCGAGCACCTGCTGCGCGCCCACCACTCGGTGAAGGACGCGGCCGTCACCGTCGTCCCCGATGACGCGGGCGACCCGGCCTACCTGTGCGCCTTCGTGGAGCAGATCCAGCCCGTCGAGGCGGCCGACCTGCGCGACCACCTGGCCCCCCGGCTGCCCGATTCCCACCTGCCCCGGGTGTTCGTCCCGCTGGAGCAGCTGCCGCGCACCATCAGCGGCAAGGTGGACCGTCGGGCGCTGCCCGTCCCGCTGCCCCCGCAGCAGCAGGTCGAGCAGGACTACGTCGCGCCGCGCACCGCCACCGAGGAGACCCTCGCCGGGATCTGGGCGAAGCTGCTGCCGGTCGACACGCCGGGCGTGCGGCACGACTTCTTCAAGATCGGCGGCCACTCGCTGCTGGTCATGCGGCTGATCGCGGCGATCACCGCCGAGTTCGGGGTGGACGTCCACCTGCAGAAGTTCCTGGCCGCCCCGACCATCGAGGGCCTGGCCATCGAGATCGAGACGGCCCTGCTCTCGGCAGGCTCCGACCTGGACGACCTGCTCGCCGACCTCGACGACCTGGACGAGGCCGAGGCCGAGCGGCTGCTGGCCCAGAACGGCGGTAACTGACGTGACCACCACCCCCGACACCGCGCCCGACACCGAGCCGGCCGACACCGCCCCCGACACCGAGCCGGCCGACACCGCCACGGCCGCCGAGCCGGCCGACTCCCTGGACCGCGCGGGCATCCGCGTGCTGGAGCGGCAGATCGAGGACGCCCTGCTCGCCGACCAGCGGGTCGCCGACTGCGCCGTGGTCTTCCAGGGCGTCTCCGTCGACTCCGTCCCGGCCGAGCACTGCGTGCGCTGCGGCATGGACGCCGCCTACCCCGGCACCCGGCTGGACGCCGACGGCGTCTGCGACCTGTGCCTGATGCAGGCCGAGCACGGGCCCGAGATCCTCTCCTACTTCGGCGAGATCGACGAGTTCACCCGGATCCTGCGCGAGCGCGCCGCGGCGGCCGGCTCCGAGTACGACGCCCTGCTGCTGTTCAGCGGCGGCAAGGACAGCACCTACGTGCTGCACCAGCTGGTCCGGATGGGCCTGCGGGTGATGACCTTCACCTTCGACAACGGCTTCATCTCCCGCACCGCGCTGGAGAACGTCGAGACCATCACCAAGGCGCTGGGCATCGAGCACGTCACGATGACCCGGGCCGACCAGAACCGGATCTTCCTGCGCAGCCTGGAACAGCACAAGAGCGTCTGCAACGGCTGCTTCCGCTCGCTGCTGGACCTCAGCCATCAGCTGGCCCACGAGCGCGGCATCCCGAGCATCGTCACCGGACTGTCCCGGGGCCAGATCATCGACGAGCGGCTGCTGTGGTTCTACCGCAACGGCGAGTTCGACCCGGCCCGGATCGAGCAGCAGCTGGAGGTCGGCCGCAAGGTCTACCACCAGGTCGGCTCCGAGCTCTCCGACGGGGTGCTGGACCGGGTCGAGGTGGTCGACTACTACCGCTACTCCGACGTCACCAAGGACGACATCCGGGCCTTCCTGGCCTCCGCCGAGACGCTCTGGGCGGCGCCCAAGGACACCGGCTTCTGCAGCTCCAACTGCATGATCAACGACGTCGGCGTGTACGTGCACCGGCTGGAGCGCGGCTACCACAACTACGAGTCGCCGACCCGCTGGGAGGTCCGGCTCGGCCACCTCGCCCGCACCGAGGCCGACGCCGAACTGCGCACCCCGGTCAACACCGGCCGGGTCCGCTCGATGCTCGCCACCATCGGCTACACCGACCCGGGCGACCGCGGCCGGCTCGGCCGCCGGATGGCCGCCTACTACGTGCCCCGCACCGGGCTCACCCCGGACGCGGCCCGTGCCGCCGTCGGCGCCCGGCTGCCGGAGATCCTGCTGCCCGAGCACTTCGTCGAGCTGACCGAGATCCCGCGCCAGGCCGACGGCGCAGTGGACCGGCGGGCCCTGCCCGACCCGGCCCCCGGGACCGGCAAGCGGCTCGCCCCGGACACCGAGGACGCGCCGGGCGCCGACCACCGGCCCACCGCCGCCCAGCGGCTGCTGCTGGAGCAGGCCGGCGCCACCCTGGCCGGCCGGGCCCGCGCCCTGCTGCTCGACCTGCCGGCGGGCACCACCGCGGACACCGTCCGCAAGGCCGTGCTCGCCCTGGTCCAGCGGCACGACGCGCTGCGCACCAGGTTCCGCCGCCAGGACGGCGAGTGGCGGCGCGACGTCGCCGGGCTGACCGGCGGCGTACCGGTCGCCGTCCTCGACCTCACCGGCTACCAGCCCGCCCGGGTCCCCGGCGCGCTGCGGGTCGCGGCCGAGCGGCTGCGCACCCGGCTGAACCCGGAGCAGGGACCGCTGTTCACCGCCGCCCTGGCCGAACAGCGCGACCGCGCCCCCCAGTTGCTGCTGATCGCGCACGAGCTGGCCGCCGACACGGCCGGCTGGCGCCGGCTGCTCGACGACCTGGGCACCGCGCTCGGCCGGATCGCGGCCGGCGAGCCCGCCGGACTGCCCGCCGCGCCCGCCCCGCGGGCCGTGCCGGAGCACACCGCCCCGGCCCCGGTCGCCGGCGAGCTCTGGACCCCGCCCGCCGCGCCGGCCGACGGCGCCCCGGACCCGGTCCACCGCACCGTGCTGGACGCCGACCGCACCGCCGCGCTCACCGCCACCGGCACCCCGCTCGCCGCGCTGGTCGCGGCCGCCGTCACCCACGGGCTCACCGAGGCCTGCGCGGCGGGCGCCCTGCTGCTCGCCGTCGACGACCAGAGCGCCGGACTCCCGCACCCGGCCGGGCTGTTCGCCGTCGCCGCGCCGACGGCGGAGCCCGGCACCGGCCCGGAGGCGACCCTGGAGCGGGTCCGCACCGCCCTCGCCACCCCGGTCACCGCCCCCGCCGGGGCCGTCCCGGTCTCCCTCACCCACCTCGGCGACCTCGACCCGATGCCCGGCGCCGACGGCCCGCTGCGGCACGCCGGCTCCGCCGACCACGACCTGGTCGCCCCGTTCGGCCCGCGCCCCGACGCGCCGTACGTCGTCAGCCACCTGCGCGACGGCCGGCTCCACCTCGCCTGGACCGGCACCCCGGCACCGGCCGCCGCGGCCGAGGCCACCGAGGCCGCCCTCGGCCGGCTCGCCGAGACGGCCGGGAAGGGCGCGGCATGACCGACACCCCGGAGAAGCTGCGGCGGCTGCGTGAGCAGTCGCCCGCCAAGTACGCCCTCCTGATGAGCCGGCTGCGCGAGCGCGCCGCCGCCGCCCCCGCCGGGATCACCCGTCGCCCCTCGGACGGCGGGGCCCCGCTCTCCTACGCCCAGCAGCGGCTGTGGTTCCTCGCCCAGCTCAACCCGGGCGACACCGCGTACAACATGCCGTACGCGCTGCGCCTGACCGGCCCGGTGGACCTCGGCCTGGCCACCGCCGCCTTCCAGGCGCTGGTGCGCCGGCACGAGACCCTGCGCACCACCTTCGGCTCGGTCGACGGTGAACCGGTGCAGCTGGTCGCCCCGGCCGAGGGCGTCGACTGGCGGCCCGAGACGGTCGACCTGCGCGGCACCGCCGACGCCGAGGCGGAGGTGCGGCGGCTCGCCGCCGCCCACGCGGCCACCCCGTTCGACCTCGGCCGCGGCCCGCTGTTCCGGGTGGCCCTGGTCCGGCTGACCGACGACGAGACCGTCGCCCTGCTCAACCTGCACCACATCATCACCGACGACTGGTCGATGGGCGTGCTCACCCGGGAGTTCGCCGCCGTCTACGCGGCGCTGCACGCGGGCGGCACCGACCCGCTGCCGCCGCTGGACGTCCAGTACGCCGACTACGCCCACTGGCAGCGCGGGCAGAGCGCCGAGAGCCGGGCCGCGGGCCTGGCCCACTGGCGCGAGCGCTTCCGCGGCGAACTGCCCAGCCTGGCGGTGCCCACCGACCGGGCCCGCCCGCCGGTGCAGACCTACGCCGGGCGCACCCGCTCGATCCACCTGTCCGCCGAGGCCACGGCCGGCCTGCGGGCCGTCGCGGCCGACGCGGGGGCCACCCTGTTCATGGCCCTGCTGGCCGGCTACACCGCCCTGCTGCACCGCTACTCCGGGCAGGACGACCTGGTGGTCGGCACCTCGGTGGCCGGCCGCGGCCGGCCCGAGACCGAGCCGCTCATCGGGTTCCTGGTGAACACCCTGGCCCTGCGCGCCGACCTCTCCGGCGACCCGGCCTTCGGCGAGCTGCTGGCCCGCACCAAGCGGGCCTGCCTGGCCGACTTCGCCCACCTCGACGTGCCGTTCGAGCAGGTGGTGGAGGAGATCCAGCCGGACCGCGACCTCAGCCGCGCCCCGCTGTTCCAGACCATGCTGTCGCTGCACAACGTGCCGCGCGCCGACCTCGACCTGGCGGGCCTGCGGATCTCCCCGTTCACCGGGGAGGGCAAGCGCACCGCCATGTACGACCTCAGCCTGGACGTCGTCGACGAGGGCGAACGGCTGCGCTGCGACTGGGAGTTCAACACCGACCTGTACACCGACGCGACGATCGCCCGGATGGCCGGCCACTTCGAGCGGCTGCTGCGTGCCGCGGTCGCCGACCCGGCGCTGCGGGTGTCCGAGCTGCCGCTGCTCTCGGCGGAGGAGCGCACCGAGGCGCTCACCCGGGACAACCGGATCTCGGTCGAGGTCGGCCCCGACGAGTGCGTCCACCGGCTGTTCGAGCAGCACGTCCGCGCCACCCCCGACGCCGTCGCCGTGGTGGACGGCGAGGACCGGGTCAGCTACCGCGAACTCGACCGCCGGGCCGGGATCGTGGCCGCCCGGCTGCGCGCCCTCGGCGTCGGCCCGGAGGTCCGGGTCGGGCTGTGCGCGCCGCGCTGCGCCGACTCGGTGGCCGCGGTGCTCGGCGTCCTCAAGGCCGGCGGCGCCTACGTGCCGCTGGACCCGGCCAACCCGGTGGACCGGCTGCGCTTCATCCTGACCGACGCCTCCGTCCGGCTGCTGCTCACCCGGCACGACATCGCCGGCACCGTGCCCGGCCTCACCGACGGGATGACCGTCGGCTGGTTCGACGACTGGCTGGCCGAGGCCGGCACCGACACGGCCGACGGGGCCGACGGGGCCAACGCGGTCGAGCCGGTGGCCGGCAACCTGGCCTTCCTGGTGTACACCTCCGGCTCCACCGGCCGCGCCAAGGGCGCCATGCTCACCCACGGCGCGCTGATGAGCGCCTACCGCTCCTGGGAGCGGGTCTACGAGTTGGGCACCGTGGTGCGCCGCCACCTCCAGGCCGCCAACATCGCCTTCGACGTGTTCACCGGCGACATGGTCCGCGCCCTGGGCTCCGGCGGCACCCTGGTGCTCTGCCAGCGCGAGACCCTGCTCGACCCGGCCAAGCTGTACGACCTGCTCCAGCGCGAGCGGGTCGACTTCGCCGACCTCGTCCCGGTGGTGATCCGGCTGCTCAGCGCCCACGTCACCGAACAGGGCAGGCTGCTGGACAACTTCAAGGTGCTGGCGGTCGGCGCGGACATCTGGTTCATGCGCGACTACTGGAACCTCAAGAAGCTCTGCCCGCCCGGCACCCGGCTGGTCAACTCCTACGGGATCACCGAATCCACCGTGGACAGCGGCCTGTTCGAGACCCCGATGCCGGAGCGCTCCGAGGAGGAGCCCGTCCCGATCGGACGGCCGCTGCCCAACACCCAGTTCTACGTCCTGGACGACCGGCTCCAGCCGGTGCCGGTCGGGGTCAACGGCACGCTCTACATCGGCGGCCTGGCGCTGGCCCGCGGCTACGTCGGCCGGCCCGCGCTGACCGCCGAGCGGTTCCTGCCGCACCCGTTCGGCGACCGGCCCGGCGACCGCCTCTACAACACCGGCGACCTCGCCCGGCTGCTGCCCACCGGCGACGTCGAGGTGCTGGGCCGGGTGGACCGCCAGGTGAAGATCCGCGGCTTCCGGATCGAGCTGGAGGAGGTCGAGTCCGTCCTCGGCCAGCACCCCGAGGTGCAGGCCGCGGCGGTCGTCGTCCACGTGGACGCCAAGGGCGAGCGGCGGCTCGCCGGGTACGTCGAGCCGCGGGCCGGCCGCACCCCCGAGCCGGTCGCCCTCCAGGACCACCTGCGCACCCAACTGCCCTACTACATGGTGCCGTCCACCATCACGCTGCTCGACCGGATGCCGCTGAACGCCAACGGCAAGCACGACCGCAAGGCCCTGCCGGCGCCCGCCGAGGAGCCGGTCGAGCGGCCCGCGGAGGCGGTGTTCGCCACCGCCACCGAGGAGTTGGTCGCCGGGATCTGGGCCAGGGTGCTGGGCGGCCGGGAGGTCACCGCCGAGGACGACTTCTTCCAGCTCGGCGGGCACAGCCTGCTGGTGCCCCGGGTGCTGTTCGAACTACGCCGGGCCTGCGCGGTGGACCTGCCGCTGATCGCCCTGTTCGAGGCGACCACGGTGGCCGAACTGGCCCAGCGGGTGGACGCCGCCCGCACCGCGCCGGCCGGTACCGAAGCCGTCGACCAGGGCGCCGGGCCGACCGCCCCGCCGGAGCTGGACCCGGAGATCCGGGTGGCCCCCGGCGCGGCCCGGCCCCGCACCGGGGAGCCCTCGGCGGTGCTGCTCACCGGTGCCACCGGCTTCCTGGGCGCCCACCTGCTGGACGGGCTGCTGCGCGGCACCCGGGCCACCGTGCACTGCCTGCTGCGCGCCGAGGACGCCGAGGACGGCCGTCGGCGGCTGGTCAAGGCCCTGGCCGGCTACGGGCTGCCCGAGCCCGCGCCGGGCCGGGTGGTGATCGAGGCCGGTGACCTGGCGCAGCCGCTGCTGGGACTGTCCGCCGAGCGCTTCGGGGAACTCGCCCGCACGGTGGACGCCGTCCACCACAGCGGCGCGTGGGTGAGCTTCACCCTGCCGTACGCCACCCTGAAGGCCGCCAACGTGGACGGCACCCAGGAGGTGCTGCGGCTGGCCGCGCTGGGCGGCGGCATCCCCGTGCACCACGTCTCCACCGCTTCGGTGCCCGAGCCGGGCACCGCCGCCACGGCCGTCACCGGCGGCTACAACCAGAGCAAGTGGGCCGCCGAGCACCTGGCGGTCGCCGCCCGCGAGCGGGGCGTCCCGGTCGACGTGCACCGGCCCGATTACATCGGCGGCCACAGCGCGACCGGAATCGGCAACCCCAAGGACTTGATCTGGGCGATCATCAAGGGCAGTGTTCAGCTGGGGTGTTACCCCGACCTGGACCTCCCGGTGCAGCTGGTGCCGGTGGACCGGGTCGCCGGCGCCGTGCTGGCGCTCGCCTCCCGCCCGGGGGCGGAGCCCGCCTCGTACGACCTGGCCCACCCCGAGCCGGTCGGTCTCGGCACGGTCTTCGACTGGGTCACCGGCTACGGCTACCCGCTCCGCGAGGTCTCCTACGACGACTGGCTGAGCGCCCTCCGGGAGTCCGCCGCGCGCTCCTGGGACAACGCCCTCTTCCCGTTCCTGCCGCTGTTCGCCGCCCCCGGCGCGGGCGCGGCCCCCGGCGGCCTGGCAGCGGTCGCCCCCGGCCCGGCCCGGTCGGCG
The DNA here is from genome assembly GCF_055571335.1 of Kitasatospora sp. NPDC030952. Lineage (NCBI taxonomy): Bacteria > Bacillati > Actinomycetota > Actinomycetes > Kitasatosporales > Streptomycetaceae > Kitasatospora > Kitasatospora sp. NPDC030952. The sequence continues at coordinate 58,417 of NZ_JBVIFM010000026.1, read as the reverse complement.
TACCGGGAGTCCGGCACCGACTGTCCGCCGATCGACGAGCGGCTGCTGCACACGTACCTCACCGAGCTGGTCCGCAGCGGCTACCTGCGGGAGCCCGGCTCGGCCCCGGACGACACCCCCCTGGAGATCGCATGACCACCGCGACCACCGCGAAGCAGCGGCGCGCGGCCCCGCCCCCGGCCCCCGGCGAGCGGGTCGGCCCGTTCCTGAAGTCCCACCTCGCCCGGTCCAAGGGCTGGATCGCGGCCCACCTGACCGGCTCGGTGGTGTGGCACCTGCTGGCCGCGGCGGTCCCGGTGGTGATCGGCGCCGCCTTCGACGCCCTGCTCGGCCACACCCGTGACCAGGGGCGGTTCGACGCCATGGTGCTGGTGCTGCTGGCGCTGGTCGCGGTGCGTGGGATCGCCGGCTTCATCGCCACCTACTCGCTGGAGGCGTACGCCTGCGGTCTGGAGCGCGACGTGCGCTCCACGCTGTTCTCGGCCCTGCTCCAGAAGGGCCAGGAGTTCTTCAACCGGCGCCGGGTGGGCGACCTCTCGGCCCGGGTCACCGGGGACGCCCAGGCCGTCAACCTGATGCTCTCGCCCGGCCTGGACCTCACCCTCGACATGCTGCTCGGGCTGATCGTGCCGGTGGTGGTCATCGGCACGATCAACGCCCAACTGCTGCTGGTGCCGCTGGTGTTCCTGGTGCTGTTCGGGGTGGCGCTGGCCGAGTACGGCCGCCGGCTCGACCCGGCGGCCGGGGCCACCCGGGCCCGCTTCGGCGAGTTCAGCGCCCAGGTCTCGCAGACCATCGCGGGGATGGAGACCGTCGACGCCACCGGCCGCCGGGCCGCCGAGCAGCGCCGGTTCATGGCGAAGGCGACCGCCTACCGGGACGCCTCGGTGCGCCAGGCCAAGGAGCAGGCGCTCTACCTGCCCACCCTGCTGCTGGTGGCCGCACTGGCGGCCGCCCTGCTGCACGGCGCCCACCTGGTCTCCACCGGCGAGCTGACGATCGGTCAGTTCGTTGCCTTCCTGGGCCTGATGAGCGCCCTGCGGGCACCCACCCAGCTGGCCTCGTTCAGCGTCGGCCTGATCTTCCTCGGCATCGCCGGCGCCCGGCGGATCCTGGAGGTGATCACCGACCGCTCCGGCACCGAGGACACCGAGGCCGGCCACCGGGCCGAGATCACCGGCACCGTGGTCTTCGACCGGGTCTCCTTCGGGCACGGCGACCAGCCGGTCCTGGCGGACGTCTCCTTCACCGTGCGGCCGGGCATGACGGTGGCCCTGGTCGGGCCGACCGGCAGCGGCAAGTCCACGCTGCTGCACCTGCTCAACCGCACCTACGCGCCGGACTCCGGCGAGGTGCTGGTCGACGGGGTGGCCACCACCGCCTGGCACGCCCAGACGCTGCGCTCGCAGATCGCGGTGATCGAGCAGGACGTGGTGCTGTTCTCCCGGTCCATCGCGGACAACCTGGCCTTCGGCGCGGACCGGGACCTCACCCGGGACGAACTGGAGCGGGCCGCGCGGGCCGCCCACGCCCACGAGTTCATCACCGGCACCGAGCACGGCTACGACACCATGGTCGGCGAGCGCGGCGCCACCCTGTCCGGCGGCCAGCGCCAGCGCATCGCCATCGCCCGCGCCCTGCTGGCCGACCCGCGGATCCTCGTCCTGGACGACTCCACCAGCGCGGTGGACAGCGCCACCGAGGAGAAGATCCAGCAGGCCGTGCGGCGGGCCGCCGCGGGCCGCACCACCTTCATGGTCACCCCCCGGCTGTCCCGGATCCGCAGCGCCGACCTCGTCCTGGTCCTGGACCGGGGCCGGATCGTCGGCCAGGGGCGGCACGAGGACCTGCTGGAGAGCTGCGAGCTGTACCACCGGATCTTCGCGCCGCACCTGCGGGAGACGGCCGGCCGGTCCGGAGAGGAAGTCCACTGATGGCAGACATACTCGACGGGATCACCGCCGACGACTACGACCGCGCCTACGGCGACCGGGAGTTGCTGCGCCGGATCCGTCCGCTGTTCGCCGCCAAGGGCGGCACGGTCGCGCTGATCGCGCTGGCCGTGGTCGGCGCGGCGGTGGCCGGGGCCGCGTTCCCCCTGCTGGTGGCCTCCATCGTGGACGACGCCGCCCGCGAGAGCGTCGGCGCGGCGGTGCTGCCGCTGGCCGCGGCCGCGCTCGGCACCGGCCTGGTCTCCTGGCTGCTGACCTTCTTCCAGCAGCGGGCCGTCGGCGTCCTGGTCGGCGACGTCGTCCTGGAGATGCGCCGCCGGGCGTTCGAGGCGGTGCTCCGGCAGTCCATGGCCTTCCACGACGCCCAGGCCTCCGGCTCGGTGGCCAGCCGGATCACCGCCGACACCCAGGCCTTCGGGACCCTCGCCACGCTCACCCTCGGGCTGGTCGGCCAGGTCCTGATGATCGGGCTGCTGCTGGTCGCGATGTTCGTCATCAACGTCCCGCTGGCGGCGGTCACCGCGGCCACCGCCGCCCTGATCGTGCTGGTCAGCCTGGGCTTCCGGTGGGTGTCGCGGCGCGCCTCCCAGCAGCAGCAGCGCTCGCTGGCGCAGATCAGCGGCTATGTGCAGGAGACCCTGCGCGGCATCGCGGTGGCCCGCAACTTCCAGCGGGAGGAGTCCACCCACGCCGGGCTGGTCGAGGTGAACCAGCGCTGGTTCCGGGCCACCGTCCGGCTGAACCGGCTGTTCAGCGGGATCTTCCCGCTGCTGCTGACGCTCACCGGGCTGGGCACCGTCGGCGTGGTGGTGCTCGGCGGGAGCCTGCTCACCGACGGCTCGGTCACGGCGGGGGAGTGGTCGCTGTTCCTGGAGGCCCTGATGCTGTTCTGGTTCCCGCTGACCAGCATCGCTTCCTTCTGGAACCAGTTCCAGCAGGGCCTGGCCGCCTCCGAGCGGATCTTCGCCCTGGTCGACGTGGAGCCCTCGGTGCGGCAGAGCGACGCCCGCCCGGTGCCCCGGCTGGAAGGCACCATCGAGTTCCGCGCGGTCGACTTCGGCTACCGCGCCGACCGGCCGGTGCTGACCGGGCTCGACCTGAAGATCGACGCCGGCGAGACGGTCGCCCTGGTCGGCCACACCGGCGCCGGGAAGTCCAGCGTGATCCGGCTGATCACCCGGGCCTACGAGTTCGGCGGCGGCGAACTGCTCGTCGACGGCCAGGACATCCGCACCCTGGACCTGGACGCCTACAAGAGCCACCTGGGCATCGTCCCGCAGGCGCCGTTCCTGTTCACCGGCACCGTCGGCGAGAACATCGGCTTCGGCCGGGCCGACGCCACCCCCGAGGAGATCCTGGCCGCCGCCCGCTCGGTGGCCGGCGGCGACTGGCTGGACGTCCTGCCCGAGGGCATCGACACCCCGGTCAGCGAGGGCGGCGGCACCCTGTCCGCGGGCCAGCGGCAACTGATCGTGCTGGCCCGGGTGATGCTCGGCAACCCGTCCCTGCTGGTCCTCGACGAGGCCACCGCGAGCGTGGACCCGCTGACCGAGGCCCAGGTGCAGGAGGGACTGGACGCGGTCTCCGCGGGCCGCACCACCGTGGTGGTCGCCCACCGGCTGCCCACCGTCCGCAAGGCCGACCGGATCCTCGTCGTCGACGCCGGCCGGATCGTCGAACAGGGCACCCACGAGGCCCTGTTGGCGGCCGGCGGCCGGTACGCGGAGCTGTACGACCACTACTTCCGCCACCAGGCGCTCGACTTCCAGGCCGCCGAGGAGGACGCCGATGCCGTCCGCAGCTGACACCCCGCGCACCCTGGGCGGCCTGCTGGCCGCCGCCGCCGAGCGCTGGCCCGACCGCACCGCCGTCGAACTCGCCGGCACCGCAATGGACTTCGCCACCCTGCACCGGCAGACCGAGCGGGCCGCCGCCCGGCTCGCCGAGGCCGGCGCGGCCCCGGGCGCCACCGCCGTCCTGCTGTTCGACAACACCCCGGACTGCCTGCTGGCCTTCCTGGCCGCCGCCCGCACCGGCGTCCGGCTGGTGCCCGCCGAGCCCGGCGCCACCCTCTCCCAGCTCACCGGGCTGGCGCCGGACGCCGCCGAGGCGGTGCTGATCGGCCGCTCCGAGCGGCTCACCGCGCTGGCCGGGGCCGGCGGCTGGCCCGGTCAGGCCGTGCCGACCGACGCACTGCCCGAGGCCGGTCCGGCCGACCGGCCGGCCCCGGCCGAGCCGGACGGCGACGCCCCGTTCCTGCACCAGTTCAGCTCCGGCTCCACCGGGGAGCCCAAGGCGGCCGTGCACACCCAGCACAACCTGGTGCAGGGCGGCCTGATCTACCGCGCCTCCTTCGGCTACGGCCCGCAGGACACCGTGCTGACGGCCGTACCGCTGCTGCACTCCTTCGGGATGGTCGCCGGCCTGGTCACCTCGCTGCTGACCGGCGCCCGGCTGGTGCTGCTCGGCCGCTTCACCCCCGGCCGGCTCGTCGCCGAACTCGACCGCACCGGCGCCACCGTGCTGGTCGCCACCCCGCTCGCCTGCGACCTGCTGACCCGCTCGGCCGGCGCCACCGCCCCGGCCGGCCCGCTCCCGCTGCGGCTCTGCCTGTCCTCCGGCGCGGCCCTGCACCCGGACACCGCCGACCGGTTCGCCGCGCGCTTCGGCGTCCGGGTCAGCGAGGTCTACGGCTGCACCGAGGCCGGGATCATCGCCTGCCGCCGACCGGAGGCCGACGCCCCGGGCGCCCCGGCCACCGCCGACGGGGTCGGCCGGCCCGTCCCCGGCGTGGACCTGCGGCTGGTGGACGACGCCGACCAGGACGTCGCCCCCGGCGCGGAGGGCCTGCTGCTGGTCCGCACCCCCGCGATGTTCCTCGGCTACCTGGACCGCCCGGAGACCACCGCCGCCGTACTGCACGACGGCTGGTACCGCACCGGCGACCTCGCCCGGCTCGACCGGGCCGGCCGGCTGCACCTGATCGGCCGCAAGGACACCTTCGTCAACGTCGGCGGCAAGAAGGTCAACCCGGTGGAGGTCGAGCGGGTCCTGCTGGACCACCCGCTGCTGGCCGAGGCCGCCGTGTGGGGCGAGACCCTCGCCGACGGCGGCCAGCGGGTCCGGGCCACCGTGGTGGCCACCGGGCCGCTCACCGCGGCCGAACTCAGCGCCTGGTGCCGGGACCGGCTCCAGCCGCACCAGGTGCCCGGCGGCGTCGAGTTCACCGCCGCACTCCCGAAGACCTCGTCCGGCAAGATCCGCCGCGCCGAGGTGGCCGCGGCCGCCGGCCGCCCCGGCCCGACCACCCACCAGGGGGGACCCCGCCGATGACCTCGACCCTCGTCGGGCTGCTGCGCGGCCGGGCCGAAGCGGCCCCGGAGCGCACCGCCTACCGCTTCCTCGGCGACGGCGACGCCGCCGAGACCATCAGCTACGCCGAACTCGACCGCGACGCCCGTACGGTGGCCGGCCTGCTGCGCGAACAGGGCGCCGCCGCCACCGACCGCGCCCTGCTGCTCTACCCGCCGGGCCTGGACTACATCAGGGCCTTCTTCGGCGCCCTCTACGCCGGCGTCGTGCCCGTCCCGGTCTACCCGCCGCGCTCGCTGCGCAACGCCTCCCGGCTCGGCACGATCGCCGCCGACGCCCGGGCCGGCTTCGCCCTGACCGTCACCCCCGTGCTCGACCTGCTCGGCCGCGACGGCGACGGCCTCGGCCTGGACGGGCTGCGCACCGCCGCCACCGACGGACTGGACACCGGGCTCGCCGAGCGGTGGAGCGGCCACCGGCCGGACGCCGACAGCCCCGCCTTCCTGCAGTACACCTCGGGCTCCACCGCGGCGCCCAAGGGCGTGGTGCTCAGCCACGGCAACCTGCTGCACAACCTCGGCACGATCAGCGCGGCCTTCGACTGCCACGAGTCCACCAGCGCCGTGGTCTGGCTCCCGCCGTACCACGACATGGGCCTGATCGGCGGCATCCTCACCCCGCTGTACGCGGGCTTCCCGGTCACCCTGATGTCCCCGATGAGCTTCCTGCGCCGCCCGATGCAGTGGCTGCGGGCCATCTCCGCCGAGGGCGCCGAACTCAGCGGCGGCCCCAACTTCGCGTACGAGATGTGCGCCCGGCTGGCCACCGACGCGGACCGCGCCGAACTCGACCTCAGCAGCTGGCGGGTGGCCTTCAACGGCGCCGAGCCGATCCGCGCCGCCACCCTGGACGCCTTCGAGGCGGCCTTCGCCGACTGCGGCTTCCGCCGCAGCAGCTTCCTGCCCTGCTACGGCATGGCCGAGGCGACCCTGTTCGTCACCGGCACCCCGGCCGCCGCCGAGCCGACCGTCCTGGCGGTGGACGCGGCCGGCCTGGAGGCCGGCCGGGCCGAGCAGCCCGGCACCGACCGCCCGGCCCGCGCCCTGGTCGGCACCGGCCGGCCCGCCGCCGACCAGCAGCTGCTGATCGTCGAGCCCGACTCCCGGCAGCCGCTGCCCGAGCGCCGGGTCGGTGAGATCTGGGTGCACGGCCCCAGCGTCGCCCAGGGCTACTGGGACAACCCGGACACCACCGCCGAGGTCTTCGCCGCCCGCCCGGCCGGCCAGGCCGACGGCGACCCGCGCACCTGGCTGCGCACCGGCGACCTCGGCTTCCTCGCCGACGGCGAGCTGTACGTGACCGGCCGCAGCAAGGACCTGATCATCGTCCGCGGCCGCAACTTCTACCCCACCGACGTCGAACTCGCCGTCGAGGGCGCCCACCCCGCCTTCCGCTCCGGCTGCGGTGCCGCCGTCGCCGCCGAGCACGACGGCGAGCAGGTGCTGGTCGTCCTCCAGGAGGTCGAGGGCCGGGCGCTGGCCACCCTCGACGTCGCCGGGGCCACCGCGGCCGTGCGCGCCGCGGTGATGGACCGCTGCGACGTCGCCGTCCACGAGGTGCTGCTGCTCCGGCCCGGCACCGTGCCCAAGACCACCAGCGGCAAGATCCAGCGTTCGCTGAGCCGGCAGCGCTACGCCGCCGGGGAGTTCGAGCCGCTCGGCGGCGGCCCGGCCGAGCCGGCCGCTGAGACCCTGCCCGGCCCGGCCGAGGTGGCCGCGCTGGCCCCCGCCGAGCGCACCGCCCTCGTCCGCCGGGTGCTGCGGCAGCGGATCGCCGACGCGCTGGGCGGCGCCGCCGGGCAGGTCGCCACCACCGGGGTGCCGCTGACCAGCCTGGGCATCGACTCGCTGGCCGCCGTGCTGCTCGCCAACCGGATCCGCGAGGACCTCGGCGTCGAACTGCCGCTCAGCCTGATGCTCGGCGGCGCCGACCTCGACGCCCTGGCCGCCGCGGCCACCCCGCTCGACGAGCCGCGCCCCGACGCCGACGGCGCGCAGGACGAGAACCCCGGCATGACGCTGGGCCAGCGCTCCATCTGGCACGTCCAGCAGCAGGACCCGGCCGCCTCCGCCTACAACATCCCGGTCGCCCTGGAACTCACCGGCCCGCTGGACCGGGAGGCGCTCGGCACCGCCCTGCGCCAGGTCGCCGACCGGCACGAGACGCTGCGCACCCGCTACCGGGTCAGCGGCGGCGAGACCGTCCCCTTCCTCAGCGCGGACCCGGTCGAGCTGAGCGTCACCGACGCCACCGGGGACGACCCGGAGCAGCTGTCCGAGCGGCTCTCCGCGCTCGCCCGCCGCCCGTTCGACCTCGCCCACGACCCGGTGCTCCGGGCCGACCTGCTGGTCCGCGCCGAGGACGCCCACGTCCTGCTGCTGACCGTCCACCACATCGCCGCCGACCTCTGGTCGATGGTCAACCTGACCGCCGAACTCGGCCGCCGCTACACCGCGCTGGCCGCCGGCGAGGCCCCCGAGCAGAGTGCCCCGGCCGGCCGCTACGCCGACCAGGTCCGCCGCGAGCGCCGACTGCTGGCCGGCCCCGCCGGTCAGGCCCTCCAGGCCTACTGGCGGGAGGAACTCGCCGGGCCGCTGCCGCTGCTCGACCTCCCGCTGGACGCGCCCCACCCGGCCGCCCCCAGCTACCGGGGCGCCCGGATCCCGTTCCGGGTCGACGCCGAGCGGACCGCCCGGCTGCGCGCCCTCGCCCAGGAGACCGGCACCACCCTCTACACCGTGCTGCTGGCCGCCTTCCAGATCGCCCTGCACCACGCCAGCGGCCGGCCGGAACTGATCGTCGGCACCGCCGCCGCCAACCGGGGCGCCAAGGAAGCCGAGTCCACCGTCGGCTACTTCACCAACATGGTCGCCGTCCGGGCCGCCTTCGAGGACGGCGTGACGCCCCGCGCCTTCACCGGCCGACTGCACCGCACCGTGCTGGCCGCCCTGGACCACCAGGCGTACCCGATGTCCCTCGTCCTGGAGACCGTCCAGCCGCGCCGCGAGCCCGGCCGCAACCCGCTGTTCCAGGCGGTGTTCGTGCTGCAGCGTCCGCACGCCCACGCCGAGACCGCCGGGTTCGTCCTCGGCACCGCCGGCGACGCCGCCGTCCAGTGGGGGCCGCTGCGCCTGGCGCCGTACCCGCTGGCGCACCGCACCGCCCAGTACGAGCTGATGCTCACCCTCGTGGACGCCGGGCCCGAACTGCACGCGGCCCTGGAGTACAGCACCGACATCTTCGCCGCGGCCACCGCGGAGCGGCTGGCGGCGCACTACCGGACCGTCCTGGACGACCTCCTGGAGCGGCCCGACACCCCCGTCGCCGAGCTCTGCCCGGCCGAACTGCTGACCCGGCGCGCGGCCCGCGACGCCGCAACCGAGGAGGAAGCCCTGAGCGGCTACGTGGCACCCCGCACCGACACCGAACGCGCCCTGGCCAAGATCTGGTCCGAGGTGCTCGGCGTCGAACCCATCGGCATCGAGGACGACTTCCACGACCTGGGCGGGCACTCGCTGCTCGCGGTCCAGCTGATCTCCGGAGTCCGGGACGCCCTCGGCGTCGACGTCCCGGTCCGCAGCGTGATGCAGACCCGCACCGTCGCCCAGGGCGCCGCGATCATCGACGCGCTGCTGTGGGCCAAGGAGGGCGCCGCCGCCGACGCGTCCCGAGAGGACGGCGAGCTGTGACCGACCCCGGCGGCCACCTGGTGCCCCTGCCGTCCGGCGACTGGCGGATCTGGCGGACCATGGGCCTGCGCGGCACGGGCTTCCCGGCCGGGCAGGTGCTCGACCTGGCCGCGCCCGGCGCGGCCGAAGCCGCCGACCGGCTGCTGCGGGTCCGCGACCGCGCCGCGGCCGCCCGGGACGGCGCGCTGGACGCCCTGCGGACCGCGCTCGACGAGCTGCGCGCCGCCGGGCAGTGGGACGACACCGCCCTGCGCCGCCCGCTGCTGAAGGCGATCAGCCGGCTCAACAAGGGCGGCCTGCCGGGGCCCGAGTTCGCCGCACTGCCCGCGGTGACCGCGCTGGTCGAGGCCGAGGAGCGGGTCGCCGACGCCGAACGCGAGCTGGACAAGGTCTTCGCCGAGGACCTCGGCCGGCTCTCCGCCGTGCTCGACCGCACCGCCGCCGACCCGCGCTTCCGCGAGGCCGTGATCTGGCAGAACCGCAAGGCCTACGCCGACGGCGTGCGCAAGGTCGGCGGTGACGGCCGGCGCAACTCCCGCCGGCGCGAGCACGAGGCGCTGGTGGCCGGCTACCTCCAGCGCTACACCGTCAAGAACGACTCCATCGGTTTCTTCGGACCGGTCGGCTGGGCCGAGGCCGTCCCCGCCGGGCCGGCCCTGGCCGTCACCCCCGGCGAGGGCCTGGTGGCCCGCCGCGAGGTGTACTTCGAGCAGTGGTGCCTGGACGCCCTGGTGCGCTCCCTGGGCACCGGCCCCGAACTGCGCCGCTGGTTCCCGCCCCGGCGGCTGCCCTCGGCCGCCCTGGAGGGCGCCACCCTGCGCCTGCCGGGCCGCACCGTCGACCTGCCGCCGGCCAAGGCCGCCGTGCTGCGCGCCGTCCTCGCGCTGTGCGACGGCAGCCGCACCGCCGTCCAGGTCGCCGCCGACCTCGGCCTGGCCGAGGCGGAGGCGGTCGCCCTGCTGGAGTCGCTGTGCGCCACCGGGCTGATCGCCTGGGACCTCGAACTCCCGGTGCAGCCGCGCCCGGAGCTGGCCCTGCGCGAGCAACTGGAGCGGATCGGCGACCCGGCGCTGCGCGCCGACGCCCTGGCGCGGCTCGACCGGCTCACCGGCGCCCGCGACCGGGTGGCCGCCGCGGCCGGGCGGCCCGACGAACTGGACCGGGCGCTGGCCGACCTGGAGTCCGTCTTCACCGAACTGACCGGCGCCGCCGCCACCCGTGCCCACGGCGAGACCTACGGCGCCCGCACCCTGGTCTACGAGGACTGCCGGCGGGACGGCCGGGTCGAGGTCGGCCCCGAACTGCTCGCCGAACTCGGCGGCCCGCTCTCCCTGATGCTGGACTCCGCCCGCTGGCTGACCGCCCGGGTCGCGGAGGCCTACCGGGAGGAGTTCCGGCGCACCTACGACCGGCTGGTCACCGACCGCCCGGACACCGAACCCCGGCTGACCGACATCTGGGCCCGGCTGCAGACCGCCCTGCTCGGCCCCGACCAGCGGATCGTCGACCAGGCCGTCACCGAACTCCAGGAGCGCTGGAGCAGCGTGCTCGGGCCGCTCGACGGACGCCGGGTCGACTTCACCACCGAGCAGCTGCGCCCGTTGGTGGACCGCGCCTTCGCGGCCGATGCCCCCGGCTGGCCCGGCGCCCGCTACCAGGCGCCCGACGTGATGATCGCGGCGGCGAGCCCGGAGGCCGTCTCGGCCGGCGACTACCAGCTGGTCATGGGCGAGCTGCACGTCGGCGTCAACACCCTGCGCAACCTGCTCTTCGTCGACCAGCACCCGGACCCGCAGGCGCTGGAGCGGGCCACCCTGGCCGACATGACGGCGCCCAGGGTCCAGCCGGTGCTGCCCAAGGAGTGGTTCTACTCCACCCGCACCACCACCCGGCTGTTCACCGACCGGGACCACCGGCTGCTGCTCGGCGACGAGGCCTCCTGGCTCACCGGCCACCCCCGGGCGCTGAACGCCGCCGAGGTCCGGATCGGCCTGCGCGACGGCCGGGTGGTGGCCCGCACCGGCCCCGGCACCGGCCCCAGTACTGGCACCGACGGCACCGACGGCACCGACGGCATCGAGCTCGACCTGGTCGAACTCCTCGCCGAGGCCATCGGCTTCAAGGTGACCAGCCGCTTCCAGCCGATGCCCGCCCGCCGGCACACCCCCCGGGTGACCGTCGACCGGCTGGTGGTCGGCCGCGAGTCCTGGCGCTTCAGCCCCGCCGAACTCGCCTTCGCCCGGGAGAAGGACGAGGCGGCCCGGTTCACCGCCGCCCGCGCCTGGGCCCGCGAGCACGGCATCCCCCGGTTCGTCTTCGTCAAGGCCGCCCACGAGAGCAAGCCGTTCTACGTCGACCTGGACAGCCCGCTGTTCGTCAACGCCTTCGCCCACGTCGTCCGCGGCGCCCCGGAACAGCCGGACGGCCGGCTGACCATCTCGGTCGGCGAGATGCTCCCGACCAGCGAGCAGACCTGGCTGAAGGACCGTCAGGGACACAGGTACACCAGCGAGTTCCGCGTCATCGCGGTGGACAAGTAAGGAGTGCGACGCACCATGTCGCTGATCGATCTGCTGGCCCGCCTGCGTGAGCAGGACATCCACCTGCGGGTGGAGGACGGCAAACTGCGCTACAGCGCCCCCGGCGCGGGACTCCCCGACGGGCTGCGCGCCGAGATCACCGCGCACAAGGGTGAGCTGATCGCCTTCCTCGCCGCGGGCACCGCCACCGACGGGCCGCGGCCGGTACCGCGCCGCCCCGACGGCACCCTGCCGGCCTCGCCGGTCCAGGAGCGGCTGTGGCTGCTCGACCGGATGGAGCCCGGCAACCCCTCGTACCACATGCCGGCGGCCGTCCGGCTGACCGGCGAGCTGGACGCCGCCCTGCTGGAGCGGGCCGTCAACCTGATCGCCGCCCGGCACGAGGTGCTGCGCACCTCCTTCGAGGACCACGGCGGCCGCCCCCGCCAGCGGGTCGACGCCGAACGGCACATCCCGCTGGTCCGGCACGACCTGCGCGACCTGCCCGAGCCCGAGCGCACCGCCGAGGTCACCCGCCGCTCCGAGGCCGAGGCCGCCGCTCCGTTCGACCTCGCCGCGGAGCCGCTGCTGCGCACCACCCTGCTGCGCACCGGCGACGACGAGCACGTGCTGCTGCTCACCCTGCACCACATCGTCGCCGACGGCTGGTCGGTGTCCGTCCTCGCCGACGAACTCGCCGCCCACTACCGGGCGTTGACCGAGGACCGGCCCGCCGAACTGCCGACCCTGCCGGTCCAGTACGGCGACTACGCCGCCTGGCACGCCGAGTGGCTGGACAGCGACGCCTGCGCCGCCCAGCTGGACCGCTGGCGCACCCGGCTCGGCGGCGAACTGCCCGACCTCAACCTGCCGCTGGACTTCCCCCGGCCCGCCGTCCGGAGCTTCCGGGCCGGCCGCGCCGAGCGCGGCGTCCCGGCCGCGACCGCCGACGCCCTGAACCGCCTCGCCCAGCAGACCGGGGCCACCCGCTTCACCGTCATGCTGGCCGCCTTCAAGGTGCTGCTGCACCGCCTCAGCGGCCAGGACGACCTGATCGTGGGCATCCCCGAGGCCGGCCGCACCCGCTCCGAGATCGAGCCCCTGGTCGGCTTCTTCGTCAACACCCTGGCGCTGCGCACCGACCTCTCCGGCGACCCGGCCTTCCGCGAACTGCTCGGCCAGGTGCGGGACACCGCCTACGACGCCTACGCCGACCGCGACCTGCCGTTCGAGCGGATCCTGATCGACCTCCAGCCGAAGCGGCGGCTCGACCGCACCCCGGTCTTCCAGGTCTTCTTCAACATGGTCCCGTTCGCCGAGCAGCGGCTCGAACTGCCCGGCCTGACCGCCCGGTTCCTGCACGTCCCGGACGCCGGCGCCAAGTTCGACCTGACCCTCTACGCGGGCCTGGACGGCCGCGACCTCACCCTCGTCCACAACGCCGACCTCTTCACCGAGGAGCGGGCCGCCCAGCTGCTGGAACAGTACGTCGCCCTGGTCGAGCAGATCGCCGCCGACCCCGACCGGCCCGTCTCGGCGTACAGCCTGGTCACCGACCGGGCCCGCGCGGTGCTCCCCGACCCGGCCCGCCCGCTGGCGGCCGACTGGCACGGCGGCCTCGCCGAGGCCTTCGCCGAGCGGGCCCGCACCGCCCCGGAGCGGATCGCCGTCGAGCAGCCGAGCGGCCCCTGGACGTACCGGCAGCTGGCCGAGCACGCCGACCGGCTGGCCCACCGGCTGCGCGCCGCCGGGGTCGCCCCCGGCGAGGTCGTCGCCCTGTACGGGCCGCGCGGCGCCGAACTCGCCTGCGCCATGCTCGGCACCCTCGCCGCCGGAGCCGCCTTCCTGGTCCTGGACACCGCCGAGCCCGCGGCCCGGCTCGCCGAGCAGCTGGCCCTCGCCGCCCCGGCCGCCCTGGTGCACACCGACGGCGCCCAGGCCCCGGCCGAACTCCTGGCCCGGCTCGGCGCCGCCCCGGTGCTGCCCTGCCGCGACGAGCTCGCCGAACCGCCCGCCGAGGCACCGCGGTTCACCCCCGGCCCGGACTCGCCCGCCTACCTGGCCTTCACCTCCGGCTCCACCGGCCGCCCCAAGGCGGTGCTCGGCACCCACGGGCCGCTGGCGCACTTCACCGCCTGGTACCGGGACGAGTACGCGCTCACCGCCGAGGACCGCTTCGCCCTGCTGTCCGCCCCCGGCCACGACCCGATGCTGCGCGACGTGCTCGTCCCGCTCGCCCTCGGCGCCACCATCTGCGTCCCCGACCACGCCACCCTGCCCGGCCGGTTCGCCGACTGGGCCGAGGCGCAGCGGATCACCGTCGCCAACCTGACCCCGGCGACCCTGGAGTACCTGCTGGCCGGCCGCCCCGCCGCCCGCACCGCCCCCGCCCTGCGGCACCTGTTCTTCGGCGGCGACCGGCTGCGCGGCCAGCACGTCACCCTGGCCCGCTCGCTGAACCCGGACGTGAACTGCGTCAACTTCTACGGCGCGACCGAGACCCCGCAGGCGATGAGCGCCCACCGGGTGCCGGCCGGCGAGCCCGCGGCCGAGATCCCGCTCGGCCCCGGCACCCCCGGCTCCCAGCTGATCCTGCTCAACCCGGCCGGTGCCCCGGCCGGCGTCGGCGAGCTCGCCGAGATCCACGTCCGCTCGCCCCACCTGTCCGCGGGCTACCCGGCGGACGCCGTGCTGACCGCCGAGCGCTTCCGCACCAGCCCGGTCACCGGGGACCCGGCGGACCGCTGGTTCCGCACCGGCGACCTCGGCCGCTACCTGCCCGACGGCACCATCCGGTTCTGCGGCCGCGCCGACCGCCAGATCCAGATCCGCGGCTTCCGGGTGGAGCCCGCGGAGGTGGAGGCCCGGCTGCGCGAGCACCCCGGCGTCGCGGACTGCGTGGTCGGCCTCCAGGGGGCCGAGGACACCGGGAGCGGGGAGAGCGGCGCCGGCGGCCCGCGCCTGATCGCCCACTGGACCCCGGCCGGGGCGGCCGCGCCGACCGCCCGGGAGCTGCGCGAGCACGCCGGCGCCGTCCTGCCCGACCACCTGGTGCCCGCCGCCTTCGTCCGGCTCGACGCGCTCCCGCTGCTGCCCACCGGCAAAATCGACCTGGCGGCGCTGCCCGCCGCGCCCGCCGCCGAGCGTGACGCGGACGAGCCGTACGCCGCCCCCGTCACCGAGGTGGAGAAGGCCCTCGCCGCCATCTGGGAGGACGTCCTCGGGGTCGAACGGGTCGGCCTGAACGACGACTTCTTCGCCCTCGGCGGCCACTCGCTGCTGGCCACCGTGGTCACCCACCGGGTGCGCGAGGCGCTGGGCACCGAGATCGCCGTCCGCGCCCTGTTCGAGGACCGTACGGTGGCCGGCCTGGCCAAGCTGGTCGAGCAGCAGGGCGACGCGGTGAGCGCCGGCGCCCCCGGCCCGATCCGCTCGGTGGCCCGCACCGACGCCGGCCTGGACGACCTGCTGGCCCGGCTGGGCGCCCTGACCGACGGGGAGGGCTGACCGGATGCGCTGGACCGAGAAGCTCGCCGCCCTCGCCGCCGCCGACCGCAACCGGCTGGGCCGGCTGGTGGAGCAGGAGGGGAGCGTCATGAACCTCTTCCCGCTCTCCTACACCCAGGAGTGGGTGTGGTGGAACAGCCGCCTGCAGCCCGCCTCGCCGATGCACAACGTCTCCGCCACGCTGCGGCTCGACGGCCCGCTCGACCCCGCCCTGCTGGACCGGGTGCTGCGCGAGATCGTCACCCGGCACGAGGTCCTGCGCACCGGCTTCCACGTCCTCGGCCGCACCGCCGTCCAGGCCGCCGAGGAGCCCCCGGCCGGCCCGCTGATCACCGAGCGCGACCTGCGCGCGGTGCCGGAGGGCGAGCGGGCGGCGGAGGTCCTCGCCCTGGTCGGGCAGGAGCGGGCCCGCCCGTTCGCCCTCGCCGAGGGCCGGCTGCTGCGGGCGCTGCTGCTGCGCACCGCCGACGAGGGCTCGCTGCTCGTCCTGACGACGCATCAGATCGCGTTCGACGACTGGTCGATCGGCATCCTGGTGCGCGAGGTGGGCGAGCTGTACGCGGCCTTCCGGGCCGGCCGGCCCTCCCCGCTGGCCCCGCTGCCGGTGCAGTACTCGGACTTCTCGCTGTGGCAGCGGCAGTGGATGGACGAGGCCCGGATGGAGGCCGAGTTCGGCTACTGGGAGTCCCGACTGGGCGGCCTGCCCGCCCTGCTGGACCTCCCGGCCGACCTGCCCCGGCCCGCCCAGCGGTCCTTCCGCGGCCGGGTCCTCGACCTCCCGCTGGACGAGGCCGTCACCGAACGGCTGCGCGCGCTGTGCCGCGGCACCGGCGTGACCACGTACATGGCCCTCACCGCGGTGTTCCACCTGCTGCTCGGCCGCGCCACCGGGCAGCCCGCGTTCGCCACCAGTACGCTCACCGCCTACCGGACCCGTCCGGAGGTGGAGCACGTGATCGGCGACTTCGGCAACATGATCGCGGTCGTGGCCGCCCCGAACGGACCGGGCACCACCTTCACCGATCTGCTGGCGGCCACCCGCGGCGCCGTCCTGGAGGCCCAGGAGCACGCGGACATGCCCGCCCACCGGATCACCGGCCGGCTGCGGCCGCGCCGCGAGGACAGCCACAACCCGCTCACCCAGGCGATGTTCCTCAGCGTGCACGCGATGAACTCGGTGGCCGGCGCGGACCTCGGGGAGCTGCGGGTGGGCTTCGCCCGGATCGGCGAGCCCACCGCCTCCAGCGCCTTCGACGTGGAGGTCCGGCTGGTGGAGAAGCCTTCCACCCTCACCGTGCAGTTCGTGCTCGCCGAGGACCTCTTCACGGCGGAAGGCGCCGCCCGGCTGGTCGGCCAGTACGAGCAGCTGCTCACCGCCGCGCTGGACCGCCCGGACGCCCCGACCGCCGAACTGGCCGCTCCTGCCCAGGAGTTCCCGGCCTCCGAGCCCGCCGCGTCCGTCGAGTCAGCTGAGGGCGTCGCCGACGCGGTCCGTCGCACCGCCGAACTGCGCCCGCAGGACAAGGCGCTGGAGACCGCGGCCGGCCCGCTCGGCTACCGCGAGCTGTGGCAGCTGGTCACCGAGGTGCCCCAGGGCTCCCCGGCGGACGGCCCGCTGGCGCTCGCCGGGATCGCGCCCACCCCGGCCGCCGCCGCCCGGCTGCTCGCCGCGCTGCGCGACGGCCGGGCCGTCGACCCCGGCACCGGCCCGCTGCTGGAGCCCGCCGTACTGGCCGAGCTGGCCCGGCTGTGGGCCGGCCGCTGCCAGGCCGGGCCGGGCACCCGCTGGCTGGCCGCCGCCCCCGCGGGCACCGTGACCGCCCTGCTGGAGCTACTGGCACCGCTGGCGGCCGGTGCCGTGGTCGTCCCCGCCGGGGCGGCCGGGCGGCTGCCCGAGGACGGGGGAGTGGACGTCGCGGTGCTGCCCGCCGAGGCCCTGCACCGCACCGCCCCGGCCGCCCTGGCCCGGCTGCGCACCCTGGTGCTCACGGGCGGGCACGGCCGGCTCCCGGCGCCCATGTCCGACGCCGCCCACCCGACCGTGCTGCGCGCCGTCGGCCCGGCCGGCCTGGAGCTCTGGCCCGTCCCGGCCGGCGCCGACCGGGGCCGCGGACCGGCCCTGGCCGTCGCCGCCGGATCCGACCGGCTGCGGCTGTGGCCCGCGGACGCCGCCGGCCGCCGGGTGCTGCCCGGTGCCGTCGGCGAACTGCGCCTGGGCGGACCGGCGGTGCCCGGTGGCGAGCTGGCCACCGCACTGCTGGCCCGGGAGGCGGCCGACGGCGGCATCGAACTGCTCGGCGCCGCCGCCGAGCAGCGGATCGACCCGGCCGGCTACACCGTCCGGCCCGCCGAGAGCCGCTGGGCGCTCAGCTCGCTGCCCGAAGTCGCCGACGCCCGGGTGGAGTTCGACGAGGACGGCAAGCTGACCGCCCGGATCACCCTTCGGCCGGCCGAGGGCGCCGACCAGGCCTCCGACGCGGCGGCGCTCACCACACGCCTGCGCACCCTGCTGCCCGGCTACTTGCGCCCGGCCCGGCTGGTCCTGGACCGGCCGGACACTCCGTAACCCGCACCACCGAACGACGCCGAGAGAGAAGCGGTGAACGCATTGAGCAAGGCCGACCACGGCGGCGGGACGACTCCCGCCGTACCCGATCCGCGCGACTGGATCGTGCTCCGGGGAGTACGGGAGCACAATCTGCGGATCGAGGAGCTGGCCGTGCCGCGGCACGGAGTCACGGTGTTCACCGGCGTCTCCGGCAGCGGCAAGTCCTCGCTGGCCTTCGACACCATCTACGCCGAGGGTTACCGGCAGTACCTGGACAGCCTGTCCGCGTACGTCCGCCGGAAGCTGCCCAAGGTGCCCAAGCCCGCGGTGGAGTGGATCAGCGGCCTCAGCCCCACGGTGGCCATCGAGCAGCGCACCATCAGCCGCAACCCGCGCTCCAACGTCGGCACCATCACCGAGATCTCGGACCGGCTGCGGCTGCTGTTCGCCCGGGCCGGCCGGCACGAGTGCCGCGGCTGCGGACAGCACATCCACCCGCGCGACGTCGGCGAGCACCTCACGGCGCTGGCCCTGGCCGCCGCCACCGAGCCGGTCGAGCTGTACCGGCCGGCCGCCGGCGAGGAGCCCGGCGGGCGGGTACTGCTGCTGCCCGCCGCCCCCGACGAGGAGGACCTGGCCCGGGCCCGGCAGGCCGTCGAGGCGGCCCACCGCGACGGTGGCCCGCTGGTCGCCCGGCGCGACGGCGCCACCGTCCGCCACCTGACGGCCGGCTGGATCTGCCCGGACTGCGGCACCGAGGCCCGCGCCACCTCCTCGCACTGGTTCACCCCCAACTCCCCGGCCGGGATGTGCGAGGAGTGCCAGGGCCTCGGCTTCACCTACCAGGTCGACCCGGCGCTGCTGGTCGGCGACCCGGAGGCCTCCGTCCGCTCCGGCGCGCTGACCTTCTTCGGGGACCGCACCCGCAGCAAGAAGACCTGGTGGCCGCTGCGCGAACTGCCCACCGTGCTCGAACTCGCCGGGGCCGGCCTGGACACGCCCTGGCGGCTGCTCCCCGAGGGGGTGCGCGAGCTGGTGCTCACCGGCGCCACCGCGCACCCGCTGCCCGAGCCGCTCGCCCGGGAGCTGGCGCGCAAGCCCTTCGACGGGCTGGCCCAGCACCTGGAGCGGCTGTTCCGGGAGGCGGACTCGCCCGAGCGCAAGTCCTTCTACCAGGTGTTCATGGCGGCCCGCGGCTGCACCGCCTGCGGCGGCACCCGGCACCACGCCGAGGCGCTCGCGGTGCGGCTGGCCGACCTCAACATCGCCGAGGTGAACGCCCTGCCGGTGGCCCGGCTGGCCGAGTGGCTGGCGGCGGTGCGCGCCGAACTCGCCACCACCTTCCTCGCCGAGCTGGCCGAGGAGCTGCTGGTCCAGATCGGCGCCCGGCTGACCTTCATGCTCGACGTGGGCCTGGGCTACCTCTCGCTGGACCGCTCCGCGCCCACCCTGTCGGCGGGCGAGGGCCAGCGGCTCCGGCTGGCCCGGCAGCTCGGCTGCGGGCTGGTCGGCGTCACCTATGTGCTCGACGAGCCGTCCATCGGCCTGCACGCCAAGGACAACTCCCGGCTGATCGCCCTGCTGAGGCAGCTGGCCGACGCGGGCAACACCGTGCTGGTGGTCGAGCACGACCAGGAGACCATGGAGACCGCCGACCACCTGGTGGACCTGGGCCCGGGCGCGGGCGTCCGGGGCGGCCGGGTGATCGCGGCCGGCCCGACGGCCGAGGTGATCGCCCACCCGGAGTCGCGCACCGCCGCCTACCTGCGCGGCGAGCTGGTCGTCGGCTCGCCCCGGGAGGGCCGGCGCAGCCCCGGGGAGCACTGGCTGAGCATCCGCGGCGCCCGGCTGCACAACCTGCGCGGGGTGGACGCCGCCATCCCGGTGGGCCTGCTGACCTGCGTCACCGGGGTGAGCGGCAGCGGCAAGAGCTCGCTGATCACCCGCACCCTGCAGCCCGCCCTGGAGCAGGCGCTGACCCACCGCCGGGCGCCGGTCGGGCCGTTCGCCGAGCTGTCCGGCTGGGAGCGGTTCAGCCGGGTGGTGACCGTCACCCAGGAGTCCATCGGCGCCTCCTCGCGCTCCACCCCGGCCACCTACGTGGGCGTCTTCGACGAGATCCGCAAGCTGTTCGCGAAGACCGAGGAGGCGGTCCGCCGCCGCTGGTCCACCGCGATGTTCAGCTTCAACACCGAGAAGGGCGGGCGCTGCGACCGCTGCTCGGGCAAGGGCACCATCCGGATCGAGATGCTGTTCCTGGCGGACTTCTCGGTGCGCTGCCCCTCCTGCGACGGGCGCCGCTACCACCCGCGGGTGCTCGAAGTCACCTACCGGGGGCGGGACATCGCCCAGACCCTGGACCTCGAGGTGGCCGAGGCGCTGGAGGTGTTCGGGGACGTCCCGGCCGTCGCCCACCCGCTGCGGATGCTCTGCCAGGTGGGGCTCGGCTACCTCGCGCTCGGCCAGGACACCACCACCCTCAGCGGCGGCGAGGCCCAACGCCTGAAGCTCTCCCGGGAGTTGATGCGTCGGGACGACGGCCGGACGCTCTACCTGATCGACGAGCCGACCACCGGACTGCACTTCTCCGACGTGGAGGTGCTGCTGGGGGTCGTCCACGACCTGGTGGACCTGGGCAACACCGCGGTGGTCATCGAGCACAGCGTCGAGTTCGCGGCGGCCTGCGACTGGATCGTCGACCTGGGCCCCGGCGGCGGCGAGAACGGCGGCGAACTGGTCGCCGCCGGGCCGCCCGAGGAGGTGGCCGCCCACCCGAAGAGCGCGCTGGCGCCGTATCTGGACCGCCAGCTCCACGTCATGAAGAGCAGAGGAGGCAACAGTGCCCGCACCGAGCGCTGAACCGGTCATCGACGTCGTCGCCGCGTTCGAGCGGTGGGCGGCCCGCGAGCCCGGGCGGCCCGCCGTCACCGGCGAGGGGCGCAGCTGGACGTACGGCGAACTGGGCGCCGCCGCCGACCGGGTGGCCGCCCACCTGCGGGCCCTCGGCATCGGCGCGGAGAGCCGGGTGGCCGTGCTGGCCGGCCGCAGCCCGGAGATGCTGGCCGCCCTGGTCGGCGTCCTCAAGGCGGGCGCCGCCTACGTCCCGCTGGACCCGGCCTACCCCCAGGACCGGATCGGCTACATGCTGGCCGACTCGGGCGCCGCGGCGGTGCTGGCCGAGCGGCGGCACGCCGGCACCCTGGCGTACGACGGCCCGGAGCTGGTGCTGGAGGAGCTGGTGCGGGACGGGCCGGCGGCCCCGGCGGCCGGCGCCCCACCGGTGTCGGGGGACCAACTCGCCTACGTGATCTACACCTCGGGCTCCACCGGCCGGCCCAAGGGCGTGCTGGTGCCCCGGGGGGCGATGAGCGAGTTCGTCGCCGCCGCGGTGGCCCTGCTGGGGCCGGTCGCCTCGGCCACCATGGTGGCGACCTGCCCGACCTCCTTCGACTTCTCGGTCTGCGACATCTTCGGCCCGCTGTACGCGGGCGGCCATGTGATGCTGGCCCAGGACGTCTTCTCGCTGGTCGAACCGGACGGCTGGGTCACCGGTGACGCGGTCTGCGCGGTGCCCTCCGCGCTGGCCCAGATGGTCGCCCTGGGCGGCCCGCCACCGCGGGTCAAGGCCGTCCTGACCGGCGGCGAGGCGATGCCCAGGGCGCTGCTCGCCGAGCTGCGGGCCCGCGGGGTGACCCAGGTGTTCAACATCTACGGGCCGACCGAGACCACCGTCTCGGCGGCCGCCTGCCTGCTCGACTGGGACGACCGGTTGGTGTCCATCGGCGAGCCGTTGCCCGCGGTGCGCGCCTACGTGCTGGACGAGGAGCTGCGTCCGGTGCCCGACGGCACCTCCGGCGAGCTGTTCGTCGGCGGCGAGCAGGTCACCCGCGGCTACCAGGGCCGCCCCGGGCTGACCGCCGAGCGCTTCCTGCCGGACCCGTTCTCCGGCCTGCCCGGCGCCCGGATGTACCGGACCGGGGACCGGGTGTGCCGGCGTCCGGAGAGCGGTCTGCTGGACTACTTCGGACGGCTGGACGCGCAGGTCAAGGTGCGTGGCTTCCGGGTCGAACTCGGAGAGGTCGAAGAGGCGTTGACATCGTGCCCCGGTGTCGTACAGGCTGCGGTAGTACTCCGTGACGATCTTCCCGGCGGTCCCCGCCTGGTGGCGTACACGGCCCCGGCCGGCCCCTCCGCGCCGAGCGGGGAGCAGCTGCGGGACCACCTCCGGCGCAGCCTGCCGGAGCACATGGTGCCCAGTCAGTTCGTCCCGCTGGACGCACTGCCGCTCACCCCCATCGGCAAGCTCGACCGCAAGGCGCTGCCCGCGCCGGCCCTGCGCCGGTCCCGGGCCGAGGTGCTGCCGGGCCGGTGACCGCGGGCGGTCCATTCCGTGGAAAAGCCGGAATTCCAATTCCCACCTTTCTTGCACGAGCCGGACACGATAAGCTCGCCGCATACTGACCAGGGCTCCTGGAAATCAATTCCCGAGCCTGTTGGAGGTTGAATACCTGTGCGCCTTCTCGCGATCGAACGGGACCAATTCGAGGACCGTCTCAGGGAGATGTTCGGGCCGCGGATCACGCCGGTCGAGGAATCCTTCGACACCATCCAGAAGTACAAGGACGGCTCGTTCGCCATGGGTCACATCGGCCTCATGCTCTACGCGAACGGCTACAACCTCCGCGGCGCCAGCAGCAAGTACCCGAACGGGCTCGTCTACCACGACGGGACCAACATCTTCGGGGTCGGGTACTTCAGCAAGGAGGGGCACGTCGCCAAGCACCTCCACATCGTCGCCCCGAAGGGCCCGACCCGCTTCGAGGCGGTCCGGGAGTTCATCGCCACCGTCCGCGCGGCCGGCCTGGCCCGGGAGTCGGTGTACGTCCGGCACCTGTCGGCCGAGGACCGGGACGCCTTCCTGGCCGCCGGGTTCGACGGGATCGACACCGACCCGTGGCACCTCGGGGCCCCGGAGGAGGACGAGACCTACCCGAACCGCGTCTACTACCTGGACGAGGTGTTCGACCAGGCCGAGGACGGCACGCTCCAGGTCGCCAAGCTGGCCGGCGA
Source organism: Kitasatospora sp. NPDC030952 (assembly GCF_055571335.1). Lineage (NCBI taxonomy): Bacteria > Bacillati > Actinomycetota > Actinomycetes > Kitasatosporales > Streptomycetaceae > Kitasatospora > Kitasatospora sp. NPDC030952. Next base: position 35,760 of record NZ_JBVIFM010000026.1, on the reverse strand, counting down.
GGAGCGGCGGAAGTACAAGAACAAGAACAAGATGGCCTACCGGCGCTTCCAGAACTTCCTGGAGCGCAACCCCCACCTCTCCTTCCAGATCGAGCCCTACCACTACTCCGGGCCCGAGAAGGAGAGCGCCCGCGGCGTCGTGGAGAGCTACTTCCAGGCCCGCCGCGAACAGGGCACCGTGGTCGGTTCGACCCCGGAGGACTACCTCGCCATCGTCCGGGTGCGGCCCGGCGGCGACAACGAGAAGGACTATTTCTCCTACCTCGGCAACATCGTCACCGAGGACGGCGAGAAATTCCCCGCGATGTTCTTCGCCGGGGAGCGCATCGGGGAGCAGCGGGCCGCCCTCTACTGCACCATGACCATGCGTTTCCGGGAAAGGCTGACCGGGCTCTTCAAGGACAGCACCGGATTCACCGCCATTCCGCAGTACGTCTGGCTGACCGTGTTCCGGCTCATGTGGGAGCAGGGCATCCGCGAGGTCGACGCGGGCGGTTCCGAGGTCAAGGGCCTCGACGACCAGAAGCGCCAGCTGGGCGGGAAGCCGGAGAAGACCTTCTGGGTCGTCGGGCCCGCCGCCGGCGACCCGTCGACCGCCTGATGCCACCCGTTCCGAACCCGAAGGGGAAGTGATGGAGTCAACCATGTCCAATGCCGACTACGACGTCTGTGTCGTGGGTCTGGGGTACGTCGGCGTCACGCTCACCGCGGCCCTGCTGAAGACCGGCAAGAGCGTCCTCGGGTACGAGTACAACAAGGCGGTCGCCGAGGACCTCGACGCGGGCGTGCTGCAGCTCGCCGAGCCCGGCGTCGAGGAGGTCTTCCGGGAGGCCGCCGGCGGCCGCCGGCTGAAGGTCACCTCCGAGCTGGCGGCCGGCGCGCTGCCGCCGGTGGTCATCATCTGCGTCGGCACCCCGATCGAGGTCGACGGCACCGACCCCAACCTGCGCCACCTGGAGGCGGCGGTCGAGACCATCGCCGACGGGATCGACGAGAACACCCTGGTGATCGTCCGCAGCACCGTGCCGGTCGGCACCACCCGCAACCTGGTGCTGCCCGCGCTGCGCCGCCGGGTGGCCGAGCCGCTGGTCGCCTTCTGCCCCGAACGGACCATCCAGGGCAAGGCGTTGGACGAGCTGCTGTCGCTGCCGCAGATCGTCGGCGGGATCAACGACGAGGCCGTGCGCCGCGCCACCGAGCTGTTCGGCTCGCAGACGCCCACCGTGGTGCCGGTCTCCTCGGTCGAGGCCGCCGAGATGATCAAGCTGATCTGCAACTGCCACACCGACCTGATCTACGGGTACGGCAACGAGGTGGCGCTGATGGCCGAGAAGCTCGGCCTGGACGCGGTCGAGCTGATCAAGAACGCCAACTTCGGCTACCCGCGCCCCGACCTGAGCCTGCCCGGCTTCGTCGGCGGCAGCTGCCTCACCAAGGACCCGTACCTGCTGATGCACGCCCTCAAGCCGCACGGCCACACGCCGGGCATGATCGCCGCGGCCCGGCAGCTCAACGAGTCGCTGCCGCGCCGGATCGGCGAGCGGGTGCTGGCCGCGCTGTGGGAGCAGGGCTGCGACCCGGCCACCGCCCGGGTGCTGGTCTCCGGCTTCGCCTACAAGGGCCAGCCCGAGACCGACGACCTGCGCGGCTCCGCCTACGAGGGCCTGCTGGAGGTGCTGCGCGACCGGGTCGGCGAGATCGTCGGCCACGACTTCGCCGTCCCGCACGAGCGCCTCGCCGCCCTCGGCGTGCGCCCGGTCGACCTCGCGGAGGGCTTCGAGGGAGCCCACGCCGCGGTCATCCTCAACAACCACCTCTCCTACCGCGACCAGGACATCGACGCGCTGGTGGCCACCATGGCCCCGCCCGCCGTCGTCTACGACACCTGGCGCATCCTCCCCGCCACTTCCGACGTAATGAGGCTCGGCCATGCGTAAGAAGATCCTGATCACCGGCGGCGCCGGATTCATCGGCATGCACCTGGCCCGCCGGCTCGCCGACGAGCACGACGTCACCGTCGTGGACGACTTCAGCCGCGGCCGCCAGGACGACGAGCTGGACGAACTCCGCTCCAAGGTCACGGTCTTCACCCACGACCTGACCCTGCCGCTGCCCGCGGAGCTGCCCCGCGACTTCGACGAGGTCTACCACCTCGCCGCCGTCGTCGGCGTCGTCTACTCCAACCAGGAGCCGCAGCGGGTGCTGCGCACCAACCTGCTCTCCACCATCCACGTCCTGGACTGGTTCAAGGAGCTGGACGGCGCCACCCTCTGCTTCGCCTCCTCCTCCGAGGCCTACGCGGGCAGCGTCACCGCCGGCGTGGCCCCGGTGCCGACCCCCGAGGACGTCCAGCTGGTCGTCTCGGACCCGACGGTGGCCCGCTCCTCGTACGGCTTCAGCAAGATCGCCGGCGAGCTGCTCTGCCGCAACTACGCCCAGGCGTACGGCTTCCCGCTGCGCATGGTCCGCTTCCACAACGTGTACGGGCCGCGGATGGGCTACGAGCACGTCATCCCGCAGTTCATCGAGCGGCTGCTCGGCGGCGCCGACCCGTTCGAGATCTACGGCGCCGACCAGTTCCGGGCGTTCTGCTACGTCGAGGACGCCGTCGCGGCCATCGCCGAGCTGACCGCGCTGCCCACCGAGGACACCCTGCTGGTCAACGTCGGCAACGACCGCGAGGAGATCCGGATCGACGACCTCGCCCGGGTGGTCTTCGACGTGGTCGACCGCCACCCGGAGCTGGACGTGCACCCCGCCCCGCCGCTCTCCCCGGAGCGCCGCGTCCCGGACATCTCGCTGCTGCGCTCGCTCACCGGCTACGAGCCGAAGACCGACCTGCGCGAGGGCGTCCGCCGCACCTACGAGTGGTACGCCCGCGACCGGGCCGCCCGCGAGCAGCGGTCATGACCCACGTGCGGATCGTCCACCGCGGCTACTTCCCGGCCCGGGCCGGCGCGGAGGCGATGGCCCAGAACCTCGCCGAGTCGCTGGCCCGGCGCGGCCACCGGGTCGGGCTGTACTGCAGCGGCACGGACGAGGAGTCGGCCCGGTGGATGGCCGGCGCCGGGGTCGAGGTCGGGGTGCTGCCGGACTCGACCCCGCCCGCCGACCGGCCCGACGTGGTGCACGCCTTCGACAGCGTCTGGCCGGACTACCCGCAGGCCGCGCTGCGGCTGGCCCGCGAGTGGGACGTCCCGCTGGTGTTCACCCCGGCCTCCGCCGCCGGCGTGTGGCAGGACCGGGAGGCGGTGCTGGACGTCGCCCGACAGGCGGACGCCGTCTTCGTGCTCACCGAGGCCGAGCGGCGGCTGTTCGTCGAGGCCGGCGTCGACCCGGCGGCCCTGCACCTCAACGGCCAGGGCCCGCAGTTGGACGTCACCGCGCTGCCCGACGGCGCGGCCTTCCGGGCCCGCCACGGCATCGACGGGCCGATGGTGCTCTTCCTCGGCCGCAAGATGCGCAGCAAGGGCTACCACCTGCTGCTCCAGGCCGCCCGCAAGGTGTGGGCGGAGCACCCCGGGGCCCGGTTCGTGTTCGCCGGCCCGGACTGGGACGAGGACTGCGCGGAGGTGTTCGCCGCCCACCGCGACCCGCGGATCCTCGACCTCGGCATGGTCGAGGAGGACGAGAAGGCCGAAGCCCTCGCCGCCTGCGACGTGTTCTGCCTGCCGTCCACCGTGGACATCTTCCCGCTGGTCTTCGTCGAGGCCTGGGCCAACGGGAAGCCCGTCGTCTCGGTCCGCTTCGACGGCGGCGAGGAGGTCGTCCGGCACGGCGTGGACGGACTGCTCTGCGAGCCCGACCCGGACGCCGTCGCGGCCTCGGTGCTCCGGCTGCTCGCCGACCCCGCCGAGGCGGCGGCCCTCGGGGCGGCCGGCCGCACCCGCACCGAGCGGGAGCTCAGCTGGGACGCGGTCACCGACCGCTACCAGGCCGTCTACGACCGGCTCACCGCACACCCCGCCGGCCGGCCCGGCACCCCTTAGGGCCGCACCTTCCGGCTCCCGCCCGACCGCGGGGCCGAGGGGGCGACCCGCGCGTGCTGCCGAGCGGCCCACCGCCGGCACCACCGCACCGTGCCCGATGCACACGCACGCGGCACCCGAACGAACACCGCGCACCACAGGCGCGCGGGGGGATGGTGGATTCAGAGATGTCCGACTGGAAGGTAAACCTGTACCGGCCCCGGCTCGGCGAGGCCGAGGCCGACGCCGTGGCGGCGGTGCTGCGCTCGGGCTGGCTGTCCAACGGGCCCGTGACCAGGGAGTTCGAGGAGGCCTTCGCCCGCGCGGCGGGCGCCGAGGACGCGGTCGCGGTCAGCAACGGCACGGCCGCCCTGCACCTGGCCTTCCTCGCCCTCGACCTGGGCCCCGGCGACGAGGTCGTCCTCCCGTCGCTGAGCTTCGTCTCCGCGGCGGCCATGGTCACCCTGTGCGGCGCCACCCCCGTCTTCGCCGACATCACCGGCCCGGACGACCTCTGCGTCGACCCGGCCGACGTCGCCGCCCGGATCACCCCCCGGACCAAGGCGATCGTCGCCATGCACTACGGCGGCCACGCGGCCGACCTGCCCGCGCTCGCCGCCCTGGCCCGCAAGCACGGCATCGCCCTCGTCGAGGACTCCGCGCACGCCCCCGCGACCCGCTCCGCGCACGGTGTGCTGGGCACCGTCGGCGACATCGGCTGCTACAGCTTCTTCGCCACCAAGAACCTCGCCACCGGCGAGGGCGGCATGGTCGTCGCCCGCGACCCCGAGGTGCGCGAACGGATCCGCCGGCTGCGCTCGCACTCGCTCACCGTCAGCGCCCAGGACCGCCACCGCGGCGGCCCCTCGCTCTACGACGTCGACTCCTTCGGCCTCAACTACCGCCCCACCGAGCTCGGCAGCGCGATCGGCCTGGTCCAGCTCGCCGACCTGCCGCAGCGCCAGCTGCGCCGCCAGGAGATCGTCACCCGCTACCGGCAGGGCCTGGCCGGCACCGAGGGCCTCGGCCTGCCCTTCCAGGACCGCCCCGCCGAGCTCGCCGCCCACCACCTGTACGCGGTGCTGCTGCCGGACGGCGACTCCCGCGGCGCGATCCAGGACGCGCTGCGCGCGGCCGGCGTCCAGAGCGGCGTGCACTACCCGCCCAGCCACCTGTTCACCGCCTACCGCAAGCGCTTCGGCCACCGCGAGGGCGACCTCCCGGTCACCGAAGAGGTGATGGACCGCCAGCTCTCGCTGCCGCTGCACGTCGACATGACCGACCAGGACACCGACCTGGTGGTCCAGGCCCTCCGGGACGCCCTGGCCGACGTCCCCGGGGCCGGCGCGTGAGCCCGTCCACCGCCCACCGCTACACCCTCGTCGACGGCGGGTTCCGCCGCGACGGCGAGCCGTACTTCAGCGTGGGCTTCAACTACCACCCGTCCACCGCCGGTTGCGACTACTGGCGGGACTGGGACGCCGAGCGGCTGGCCGCCGACTTCGCCCGGATGGCCGAACTCGGCTTCAACACCGTCCGGTTCTTCGTCTTCTGGGCCGACTTCGAGCCCGAGCCCGGCGTCTACGACCCGGTGGCCACCGAGCGGCTGCGCGAGTTCGGCGCGCTCGCCGCCCGGCACGGGCTGCAGTGCCTGCCCTCGCTGCTCACCATCTGGATGAACGGCCAGCGCTTCGACCCGCCCTGGCGGGCCGGCCGGGACCTCTGGCACGACCCGGAGATGACCGAGCGCCAGCTCGGCTTCGTCCGGCACGTGGCCAAGGCCCTCGGCGGGGTCGCCGACGTCCTCGCCTACGACCTCGGCGACGAGGTCATCCACGTCGACCAGGCCGCCTCCGGCGCGCTCGGCCCCGACGGGGTCCGCCGCTGGTGGGGCCTGCTCGCCGAGGCCGTCCGGGAGGCCCACCCCGGCGCCCTGGTGCTCCAGGCCAACGAGGCGTCCGCGATCACCGGTGCGCACGCCTTCCGGCCCGAGCACGCCGAACCGCTCGACCTGGTGGGCCTGCACGGCTTCCCGGTGTGGACCCCGTTCCACATCGAGTCCGTCGCCGCCCCCAAGGCCACCGCCCTGGTGCCCTACCTGGTCCGCCGCGGCCGGGCGCACCGGCCGGTGCTGGTCGACGAACTCGGCAGCTACGGCTGCGACGAGGCCACCGCCCGGGACTACCTGCGGGCCGCCGCCCACGGCGCGCTGGCCGCCGGCGCCTGCGGGGTGATCGTCTGGTGCTGGCAGGACTTCACCACCGAGGCCAAGCCGTACGCGCTGCGCCCCAACGAGCGCTTCGTCGGCCTGCTGCGCGCCGACGGCACCGCCAAGCCCGCCATGGCGGCCTTCCGGGAGTTCGCCGACCGGGCGACCGGCGACCTGGCCGGGTTCCGGCCGCTGCCCGCCCCCGTCGGCGTCCACCTGCCCGAGCACCGGGAGGACGGCGACGCCGGCTACCTGGCCTCCGGCGGCTCCGCGGCGGCGGCCGGCTTCTACGCCGCCCAGCTGCTGCAACGCGCCCACCTGCGGTACGAGTTCACGGCCGGCCCGCCGGCCGCCCCGGGCACGCCCGGCGGCCACCGGCTACTGGTCTGCCCCTCCGTGCGGCACATCACCCTCGACGGCCAGCGGGCCCTGGCCGACTACGTCGCGGCCGGCGGCGTGCTGCTCTACACCGGCGGCGACCTGCTGCACGGCTTCGGCGGCGAGGAACTGTTCGGCGTCCGGATCACCGACTTCACCCTGCGCGCCGAGGACGCCGACTCCTTCAGCTGGCAGGGCACCCGCTACCCGCTGGCCCGAGAGGCTGGCCAGCTGCCGGTGCTCGCCGCGACCACCGCCACCGTGCTCGCCGTCTTCCCCGACGGCTCGCCCGCGCTCACCCGCAACCGCCACGGCCGGGGCGTCGCCTACCACCTCAACGCCCCGTTCGAGCAGCAGCTGAACGCCCCGCACCGGCTGGACGAGCAGCCCTGGCACCGGCTCTACGCGGACGTCGTCGCCGCCGAGGGCCTCACCGAGGCACTCGTCGGCCGGCCCACCGTGGACAGCCCCGAGGTCGAGGTCACCGTGCTGGGCCGCGGGGACGAGCGGCGCGCGCTGGTGGTCAACCACGCCCCCCGCGTGGTCCGCACCACCCTGCACCACGCCGGCGGGGCCGCCGAGATCCTGGAGCTCGGCCCCAAGGCCGTGCACCTGACCGGCTGGACGCACCGAGGGGAGGCCGACGCGTGATCATCGACGCCCACGTCCACGCGGGGGAGTACTACCGGCACTACACGGCCGCCTTCGCCGAGGAGATGATGGCCACCACCGGCATGCCGCCGCAGGCCCTCACCGCGCCCGAGGCCGCGCTGCTCGCCCACATGGACGAGGCCGGCGTGGACCGGGCCTTCCTGCTCGCCTTCGACGTCCAGCGGATCGAGGGGTTCAAGGTCCCCAACGAGTTCGTCGCCGGGATCTGCGCCCGTCACCCCGACCGGTTCACCGGCTTCGCCTCGGTCGACGCCGGCACCCCCGGCGCCGCGGCCGAACTGCGCCACGCCGTCACCGAACTGGGGCTCGCCGGCCTCAAGACCGCCCCCTGCTACCTGCGGATGTCCCCCGCCGACCCGCTCTGGAACGACGTCTACGAGGTCGCCCAGGAACTGGACGTCCCGGTGCTGGTCCACACCGGCTACACCCCGGCGAAGAAGGCCGACCCGCGGTTCTTCAACCCCCGGCTGCTCGACCGGGTCGCCACCGACTTCCCCGGCCTGCGGCTGATCCTCGCCCACCTCGGCACGCCCTGGACCGACACCGCCCTGGAGATGATGGCCCGGCACCCCCGGGTGTACGCCGACCTGTCCATCTTCAGCTGGTACCGGCCGGCCCCCACCGTCGCCGCCGCCCTCGCCCGGGCCCGGAGCCTCGGCGTCATGGACCGGCTGATGTGGGGCACCGACCACCCCTTCTGCACCATGACCGACTCGGTGACCCGGATGCGCGAACTCGCCACCGACGACTCGCTCTGGCCCGACGGCACCGCACTCACCCCGGCCGAACACGCCTCCCTGATGGGCGGCGCGGCGGCCGGGCTCCTCACCGCGACCCAGGGGGGAACGCACCCGTGAAGACCCTGCAATGGCACGCCCCCCACGACGTCCGGATCGTCGACGCGCCCGTCCCCGCGCTGACCGGCCCCGGCGACGCGCTGGTCCGCGTGGTCCGCTCCGCCGTCTGCGGCACCGACCTGCACCCCTACCGCGGTGAGATACCCGGCTTCACCCCCGGCACGGTCACCGGCCACGAGTTCACCGGCGTGGTCGAGCAGGTCGGCGCCGCGGTGCGCGGCTTCCGCCCCGGCGATCGCGTCGTGGCCTCCGACGTGATCGCCTGCGGCACCTGCTGGTACTGCGAGCGCGGCTGGCACTACCAGTGCGCCGAGGTCGGGCTGTTCGGCTACGACACCGTGGTCGGCACCACCCCGGTGGCCGGCGGCCACGCCGAGTACGTCCGGGTGCCGTTCGCCGACACCGTGCTGTCCGCGATCCCCGACGAGGTCACCGACGAACAGGCCCTGTTCGTCGGGGACATCCTCGCCACCGGCTACGCCGCCGCCGAACGCGCCGGGGTCCGGCCCGGCGACGTGGTCGCCGTGGTCGGCTGCGGCCCGGTCGGCCTGATGGCCGTCAAGGCGGCCCAACTGATGGGCGCCGCCGAGGTCCTGGCGATCGACCCGGCCGAGGGCAGACGGGCGACGGCCGCCGCCCAGGGCGCGCTGCCGCTGGCCCCCGGCGACGACCTCGCCGAGCGGGTCCGCGCCCTGACCGAGGGGCGCGGCGCCGACGTCGCCCTGGAGGCCGTCGGCGTGGACGCCTCGCTGCGCAGCGCGCTGGAGATCGTCCGGCCGCTGGGCACCGTCTGCGCCGTCGGCGCCCACGCCTCGGCGGCCATGCCGATGCCCACCGGCCTGGCCTTCGGCAAGGAACTCACCCTGCGGTTCGCCGTCGGGGACCCGATCAGCTCCCGCGACCGGCTGATGCGGCTGATCCGCACCGGACGCATCGACCCCACCTTCCTGATCTCCCACCGGCTGCCCCTGGCCGAGGCGGTGGAGGGCTTCGAGCTCTTCGACGCCGGCCACGCCATGAAGGTGGTCCTGGTCCCGTGAGCACCCTCCTCCTCCCCGCGGCCGGGCCCGCCACCCTCCCCGCCCTGCTGGCGGAACGGGTCCGCCGCACGCCCGACGCCCCCGCGCTGGACTGCGGCGGCACCCGGCTCAGCTACCGGGAACTGGACCGGCGGGCCGGCCTGCTGGCCCGCCGGCTGCGCGGCGCCGGCGTCGGCCCGGACGTCCCGGTCGGCATCCACCTGCGCCGCTCGGTGGAACTGGCCGTCGCCCTGCTCGCCGTCCTCAAGGCGGGTGGCGCCTGCGTGCCGCTGGACCCGGGCTACCCGGCCGAGCGGCTCGGCTTCGTCCTCGGCGACGTCGGCGCCCCCGTCCTGCTCACCACCGCGGGCCTCGCCGACCGGCTCCCCGGGCACGACGCCCGGGTGCTGCTGGTCGACGAGGCCACCGACCCCGCCGACGGCCCGCTCGACGAGACCGGGCCGGGCGCGGCGGTGCACCCCGAGCACCTGGGCTGGATCGCCTACACCTCCGGCTCCACCGGCCGCCCCAAGGGCGTCCCGCTGGGCCAGGCCGCGCTGGCCGCACTGGCCCTCGGCATCGCCGGCCGGCTGGACCTCACCGGCACCGACCGGGTCCTCCAGTTCGCCTCCATCGGCTTCTCGGTGGCGGCCGAGGAGGTGCTGTCCACCTGGGCGGCCGGCGCCTGCCTGGTGCTGGACCCGGCCGAGGAACTCGCCGACAGCGCCCGGCTGCTCGCCCTGATCGAACGCGAACGCGTCTCGGTGCTCCAGCTGACCCCGTCCTACTGGTACGAGTGGCTGCGCGAACTCGACCGCGGACAGGGCCCGGTGGCCCCGTCCTCGCTGCGGCTGCTGGTCGTCGGCAGCGAGCCCGTCGCCGTCGACAAGGTCGCCGACTGGTGCGCCACCGGCGTCCGGCTGGTCCAGGAGTACGGCGCCACCGAGGCCACCGTCTCCCAACTGCTGCACGAGACCGCGGCCGGCGCCGAGGAGATCCGCGGCTGGGACCGGCTGCCCATCGGCACCCCGCTGCCCGGAACGCACGCCCACGTCCTGGACGAGCGGATGCACCCGGTGCCCGACGGCGAGCCGGGGGAGCTGTACCTCGGCGGCCCCGGCGTCTCCCGCGGCTACCTCGGACTGCCCGCCCTCACCGCCGACCGCTTCCTGCCCGACCCCTTCACCGACCGCCCCGGCGGCCGGATGTACCGCACCCGCGACCTGGCCCGCCGACTCCCCGGCGGCGCCCTGGAGTTCCTCGGCCGGATCGACTACCAGCTGAACATCCGCGGCATCCGGGTCGAGCCCGGCGAGGTCGAGAACGCCATCGGCCAGTTCCCCGGCGTCCTGGACAGCGCCGTGCTGGCCCGCCCCGACGACAACGGCGCCGAGCAGCTGGTCGCCTGCGTGGTGTGGGCGGGCGAGCCGGCGGTCCGGGCGCTGCGCGCCCGGCTGCGCGAGGTGCTGCCGCCGGCCCTGGTGCCGGCCCGGTTCGCCGCGCTGCCCGCGCTGCCGCTGAACGCCAACGGCAAGGTGGACCGGCGGGCGCTGCGCACCCTGGAGCTGGACCTCACCTCCGGCCGGCCCGGCCCCGGCGCGACCGCGCCGCGGACCGCGCTGGAGGCCGAACTGACCGAGGTCTGGGAGGAGGTCCTCGGCACGGCGCCGATCGCCGTCGACGACGACTTCTTCGAGCTCGGTGGCGACTCGCTGACCGCCGTCCGGCTGGCCGCGGCCTGCCGGGCCCGGCTCGGCGCCGACGTCCGCCAGCGCACCCTGTTCCAGGCGCCCACGGTGGCCGCGCTGGCAGCCGAACTCGACCGCGCCACCCCGGCGGACGGCCCGGCCGCCCCGCCGGCGGAGAGCGGCGGGGGCCCGGCCCCCACCTCCTACGCCCAGCAGCAGATGTGGCTGCTGCACAAGCTCGCCCCCGGCTCGCCCCGGTTCAACGAGCCGGTGGTGCTGCGGATCGCCGGAGCGCTGGACACCGCCGCGCTGCACACCGCGCTCGGCGGGCTGGTCGCCCGGCACGGCGCCCTGCGCACCGTGTTCGCCACCGAGGACGGCCTGCCCGTCCAGCTGCCGGGGGAGCCGTACCGGCCGGAGCTGCCGCTGCTGGACCTCACCGGCCGCGGCGCGGAGGCGGTGGCCGAGGCCGTCGCCGGGCTGGTGCGCGAGCCCTTCGAGCTGACCCGGGGCCCGCTGCTGCGCGCCACCCTGGTCCGCCGGGGCGCCGAGGACCACCTGCTGGTCCTGGTCCTGCACCACATCGTCTTCGACGGCCGCTCGATGGAGGTGCTGTTCGACGAGCTGGGCCCGCTGTACGCGGCCGCGCTCGCCGGCGCCGAGCCGCGGCTGCCCGCCCCCGCCGCGGACTACCGGGACTGGGCCCGCGCCCAGCGCCGGCAGGCCGCCGAGCTGGGCCACGAGGCCCAGCTCGGGTACTGGCGCAAGCAGCTGGCCGGCGCCCCGGCGACCACCCGGCTGCCCGCCGCCCCGGACGCCCCGGCCGCCGCCCCCGGGCGCGGCGCGGTGCACACCTTCACGGTGCCGGCCCCGCTCACCGCCCGGCTGCGGGAGCTCGCCGGGGCCGAGCGGGCCACCCTGTTCATGGTCCTGCTGAGCGCCTTCCAGGAGCAGGTCCACCGCGCCACCGGCGCCCGCGACCTGGTCGTCGGCACCCTCACCTCGGGCCGGGACCGGCCCGAACTGGACGGCGTGGTGGGCATGTTCGTCAACACCCTGGCGCTGCGGACCGAACTGGAGCCGCAGTGGCCGTTCCGGGAGCTGCTCGGCCGGGTGCGCCGCACGGTGGGCGAGGCGCTGGCCCACCAGGACGTGCCCTTCGAGCGGATCGTGGAGGAGCTGCGCCCGGCCCGCGGCCGTGGGCACAGCCTGTTCTTCCAGCTGATGTTCACCTTCGGCAGCACCCCCGCCCGGGGGCCCGAACTGCCCGACGCCGTCACCACGGTGGTGCCCTGCGACACCGGCACCGCGAAGTTCGACCTCAGCCTCGCGCTGGACGAGGACGGCGCGGGCGGCCTCACCGGCCGGCTGGAGCACGACCTGCACCGGCACGGGCCGCAGGCCGTCCGGCAGCTCGCGGACGACTACCTCGCGCTGCTGGAGCGGGCCGTGGCCGACCCCGGGCACCGGGTGGGTGCCGCATGAGCCGGCCCGCGCCGCGGTCAGACCGGGCGGTGTCCGTCCGGGGCGGGCAGCCGGCGGGCCACCTCGGCGACCAGCGCCCGCTCGTGCTCGCGCAGGTAGAAGTGCCCGCCGGGGTACGTCAGCACCTCGTGGCCGGCGGTCGTGACCTCGGCCCAGCTGTCCAGCTCGGCCACCGGGCAGGCCGGGTCGTCCTCGCCGCCGAACACGCTGACCGGCACGTCCAGCAGCTCGGTGGGCGCCTGCGGCCGGTAGCGGTCCAGCATGGTGTAGTCGGCGCGCAGCGAGGGCATCAGCAACTCCCGCATGTCCGGGTGCTCGTAGACGTCGGCGTCGCTGCCGGACAGCACCCGGACCACGGCGATCAGCGAGTCGTCGTCCAGTCCGGGCCGGCGGCGGTCGCCGTAGCCCACGTGCGGCGCGCCGCGGCCGGAGACCAGCAGTCGGGCCACCGGCTGCCCGTCCGCCCGGAGGCCGCGGGCGACCTCGTAGGCGACCGCCGAACCCATGCTGTGCCCGAACAGCACCAACGGCAGGCCGGTGTGGGCCTTGAGGGCGCGGGCCGCCCCGGCGGCCAGCTCCGGCAGGGACTCGATGCAGGGCTCGGCGATCCGGTTCTGCCGGCCCGGGTACTGCACGGCCAGTACCTCGACGTCGGGCGGCAGCAGCTGCGGCCAGCCGAGGTAGCTGGTCGCGGCGCCGCCCGCGTGCGGGAAGCACACCAGTCGCACCCGGGCGTCCTCGACCGGGTAACGCCGGAGCCACGGGTCGGAGTTGTCCACCTTCGGAAGCCGCGGCACGACCATGACCACCCCGTTCCGGACCGCGTCCCGCAGCCCCCGGTGAGCGGGAGGACGACCGGCCACTTGATCAACGGCGTCACCCTACCAACCGGCGCCGCGACGCCGACCGGTGACTTTCGCCCCGAGCCGACCTGGAGCACCGCATGAGCACGGTACCGACCGACCACTGGACACCCTGCACGGTGATCGACCAGAGCCGCCTGTACGACCTCTACACGTCCGTCCCGACGCCGGAGGGGTACCGGGAGATGGCCGGGATGGAGGAGCGCTGGATCGGCGCGATCGCCGAGGGCCACCGTCGCACCGCCCCGGAGTTCGCCTCGCACACCGAACTCCTGCGGGAGCTGTCCGCCTTCCTGGCCCGGGAGGGAACGGCCGCCTCCGACGGCCACCGCTTCCTCGCCGAGGAGGCCACCCTCGACCAGTTCCGCGTCGTGGTCGGCGAGTTCGCGATGGACGGGCTCACCGAATCGCTCAACCTGCTGCCGGTGGTGCCGCGGCTGCCGTACAAGGCCGGCATGGCCGTCTTCCGCGTGATGGTGGACGAACTCGGCTGCGGCAACGACGACCAGGCGCACTCCGAGCTGTACCGCGAGCTGCTGCGCGAACTGGACCTGCCCACCGAGGTGGCGGCGTACCGGGCCGGCTCCAGCCCGCAGGCCCACGCCTACGTCAACATGTTCCACTGGCTGGCCTCCCGGGCCGAGACCCCGGAGTACTTCCTCGGCGGCTACGCCTACTTCGAGGCCAGCGTGCTGTACGGGTTCCGCAGCTTCGCCCAGGCCGCCCGGCGGCTCGGCCTGAAGTCGGGCAGGTACTACACCGAGCACCTGTACATCGACACCTACCACAGCAAGCAGATGCGGGTGGCGATCCGGGAGACCCAGGCGGCCGGCGGACTGGACCTCGCCAAGGTGTGGGCGGGCGTCGAGCTGACCAGCGCCATCGTCGGCGACGCGACCGAGACCGCGATCGCCCTGGCCCGGGAGGCGGGACGCGCATGACCGAGACGATTCCCGGGGCCTCTCCCGGGGCCGATGCCGGGGCCGATCCCGTGGCCGATGCCGGGGCCGAGGTGGCTGTCGAGGAGGCCCAGGACCCGCGGGTCCTGCAGGTCAGCGAGCGGCTGATCCTGGTCGAGGCGGGCGGCCGGCGGCTGATCACCGACGCTGCCTGCCCGCACCGCAGGGGCCTGATGCGCTACGGGCACCTGGACGCCGACCGGATGCTGCTCCGCTGCCCGCTGCACCACTCCGCCTTCGACCTGCGGGACGGCGGACGCCGGGTGGCCGGGCCGGCCTGCGCCGCGCTGCGGATCCTCGCGGAGCTGCCGGAGGGCGCCCCGGTGCCGCCGGAGGCCGAGCTGCGCCGCCTGGAGGACCGGCTCGATGCGGCGGACTGACCCCGGCCGCAGGACGGCGGACCGGCTGGTGGCCGGTCCGCCGCACCGGGCGGTCGGCTCAGCCCGCGGCGACCGCGGCGGCGGGGCCGCCGTCGTGCTCGGCGAGCTCCGCGGCCAGGACGGCCCGCAGCTCCTCGTAGGTCGGCGCGAGCGCGCGCAGGCCGGCGATCACGGCGGCGTCGTCCTGGACGACCAGCGGGTACTGGATCCCGCCGAGGATCCGGGCCTGCCGGCCCAGCACCTCGGCCGCGTTCCGGAAGCCGATCCCGGCCAGGGCGGTCGAGGCGTCGGACAGCCGGCGGGCACCGGCCCGGACGGAGAACTTCTCCATCACCTGCCGGATGTCCGGGTCCAGGCCCTCGATCACCTGCTCGGCCAGCCGCTCCAGGCCGGCCGCGGTGCCGAGCGACCCGGGCGGCATCTCGGCGGCGCCGGCGCCCCGGCCGGCCAGCAGCTCCACGGCGCGCGGCAGCGAGGCCCGTACCGCCTCGGCCGCGGTGGTCTCCCGGACCACGGTGAAGCCGCTGCGCAGCACGAACGGCTGCTCCACGTAGTCGATCTTCTCCGCCTGCCAGGCGGCCAGGAAGGCCGGCACCGGCAGCGTCGCCCAGGGGTGGCCGTGCGGGTCGTGGAAGACCACGGTGTCCCCGTCGACCGCCACCACCAGCACGTAGTGGTCGGCGCCGATCGGCTCGCCGGAGCCGGGCTGCTGGAGCAGCAGGCCCATGTCCAGCGGTCCGGCCAGCGCCGGCCCCTGGGCGACGGCCGCGCGCAGCCGGCGCTCCGCGTCCTCGGGGTCGTCACCGGCGGTGCGGCGGCACTCCCGGCCCAGCAGCCCGATCGCCGCGTCCAGGCCCTGCTCCGGGTCCCAGCCGAAGGGGTCGAAGAACGGCAGCACCCCGTCGATCAGCTGGAATCCGAACGGTGACCCGGTCAGTACCTCCAGCACCTGCGGACCGGGCGTGTCCGGACCCAGCGCCATGGCGAGCGAGTTGGAGAAGCAGTACGGGCCGGAGCCGATGTAGGGGAACAACACGACCTCATCACCTGGAACTTGACAGCACGTTCCCGCTCACCTTAGGCACCCGCGCCTGACCTCCACCACTCGGCACGAACCGCACCACCCCAGCGGAAGGACTTGATCATGCACGCTTTCATCATGGCCGGCGGCAAGGGCGTCCGGCTGCGGCCCTACACCACCGCGCTGCCCAAGCCGCTGGTGCCGATCGGCGACCAGCACGCGATCCTGGAGATCGTGATGCGCCAGCTCGCGGCGGCCGGCTTCACCAAGGTCACCCTCGCGATCGGCCACCTCGGCCACATCATCCGCGCCTACGTCGGCGACGGCACCCAGTGGGGGCTGGAGGTCGAGTACGCGGTCGAGGACAGCCCGCTGGGCACCCTCGGTCCGCTGGTGATGATGCGGGACCGCCTCCCCGAGCACTTCCTGGTGATGAACGGCGACATCCTGACCTCGTTGGACTACGCCGCCGTCCTGGAGCGGCACCGGACGGCCGGCGCCCCGCTGACCATCGCCACCCACAACCGCCAGGTGAACATCGACTTCGGGGTGCTCACCACCACGGACGACGGGCACGTCACCGGCTTCAAGGAGAAGCCCAGCCTGGCCTACCAGGTGTCCATGGGCGTCTACGGCCTCAGCCGCGCGACCCTGGACGGCTACCTGCCCGGCCTGCCGCTCGGCTTCGACGAACTCGTCCTGGACCTGCTGGCGCGCGGCACCCACCCGGCCACCTACGCGTTCGACGGCTACTGGATGGACATCGGCCGCCCCGAGGACTACGACCGGGCGAACACCGAGTTCACCACCCACCGCGAACTGCTGCTGGGCAGCCGCTGACCCCGGTCCCCGCCCGTCCCTGCCCGCACCTGCCCCGCCCCGCGCGGGGCGGGTGCGGACGGGCAGGGACGGTCGCGGGCATGGTCATGGAGGGGGCGTTTAGGATCGATTCGTGCCCACACGTCGAAGCAGCGGACCGCTGTACCTCCAGATCGCCCGCCGGATCCAGGACCGCATCGACGCCGGTCAGTACGCCCCCGACACCCGGCTGCCGAGCGAGAACGAGTTCGCGGCCGAGTTCGGCGCCAACCGCCTGACGATCCGTCAGGCCGTCGCCGAGCTGGCCCGGGCCGGGGCCATCGAGATCCGTCGCGGCGTGGGCACCTTCGTCCGCCGTCCGGTGCTGCGGCACACCGTCGACGTCACGGTGGACCCGGCCAGTGCCAGGATCGACGTGGGCAACCGGAGCGGCGGCCTGCCGCCGACCGCACTGCGCGGCGCGGAGGAGCGGGTGCTGGGGCTCACCGCCGCCGCGACCGGCCCGGCCGATCAGCTCGCCGCTGTCAAACTCGGCTGCGCCGTCGAGGAGTTGACCAGGATCGACGCACTGGCCCGGATCGACCGGCGCCCCTGGGTGGTCAGCAGCTACTGGACCGCCACCGAACTGCTGGGCGAGGCCGCGGCGGAGCTGTCCGACCCCGGGGTGTCCCGGGACGTGACCGAGGCCGTCACCCGGGCGACCGGCCTCCGGCTGGAGGTCGACTGGCGGGGCTTCTCCGCGGTCGCGGCGGACATCGCGGACGCCGAGCGGCTCGACGTGCCGGCCGGTACCCCGCTGCTGGTCCGCGAGGGCGTCAACTGCGCCCCGGACGGTCGCCCCGTGCTCTACCTCCGGCGCCGGGCCATCGGCGACGGCACCACCTTCGTCCTCCACTACCGCGACGGCCGGGCCGCGCCCGCGGGCCGCGAGGGCTGACCGGTCCTGTCCATGCCCCGGCCGGTCTCCGGTGGGCGGGGTACGCACCACCCGTGCTGGTCACGGGCGCGTCCACTCCTATCGGTCGCGATACTCGGTGAGGCATTGACGTGACTAAGGACGCTGATACTCTTGCGATCATGCAGACAGCTCAGAGGTGCGCGCCGACTACCGGGAACGGGTCGGGCCGGATCTGAGCCCGGCTGGTCGACGGTACGTCAGGTCGCTTGATTCGCAGGCCTGTTGAGCCACCTCCGATCGGCCGCTGTCCGATCGTCCGGGGACACGGGGGTGCGTCGATGAAGGACATGGCCAGGTACGACGGGGGTGGTCTGCCGTCCGGCGCGGTCGCCGTGGTCGGCATCGGCTGCCGCTTCCCGCAGGCGGACGGGCCGGAGGCGTTCTGGCGGCTGCTGCGGGCCGGCGGGGACGCCGTCACCGACCGCCGGGGCGGCCGGGGCCCGGCCCGGGGCGGCTTCCTGGAGCGGGTGGACGGCTTCGACCCGGAGTTCTTCGGCATCTCGCGCCGCGAGGCCGCCGCCATGGACCCGCAGCAGCGGCTGGCCCTGGAGCTGGCCTGGGAGGCGCTGGAGGACGCCCGGATCCCACCCGGTGGGCTCGGTGGCAGCCGGACCGGCGTCTTCCTCGGGGTGATCGCCGACGACTTCGCGACCCTGCTGCACGGCCTCGGCCCCGAAGCGGTGACCGGGCACACCCTGACCGGGCTGCAGCGCGGGGTCACCGCCAACCGGATCTCCTACGCGCTGGGCCTGAACGGGCCGAGCCTGGTGGTGGACACCGGGCAGTCGTCCTCGCTGGCCGCCGTCCACCTGGCCTGCGCGAGCCTGCGCAGCGGCGAGTCCGAACTGGCGCTGGCCGGCGGGGTGAGCCTGATCCTCGCGCCGGAGAGCACCCTGGCCCTGGAGCGGGCCGGGACGCTGTCGGCGGACGGGCGCTGCTACACCTTCGACGCCCGCGCCAACGGCTACGTCCGCGGTGAGGGCGGCGGGGTCGTCGTCCTGAAGCCGCTGGCGGCCGCCGTCCGGGACGGCGACCGGATCCACGCCGTCATCCGCGGCAGCGCCCTGAACAACGACGGGGCCACCGAGACCCTGCCCACCCCCGGCCGGGCCACCCAGCAGCGGGTGCTGCTCGCCGCCTGCGCCGACGCGGGCGTCGCGCCGGGCGAGGTCCAGTACGTCGAACTGCACGGCTCGGGGACGCGGGCCGGCGACCCGGTCGAGGCCGCCGCGCTCGGTGCGGCGCTGGGCTCGGCCCGGGCGGCGGGCGACCCGCTGCTGGTCGGGTCGGTGAAGACCAACATCGGCCACCTGGAGGGCGCGGCCGGGATCGCCGGGTTCATCAAGGCCGTGCTCTGCGTGGGTGCGCGCGAACTGGTACCCAGCCTGAACCACACCGGCCCCGGCGGGCGGATCCCGCTGGACGAGCTCAATCTGCGGGTGAACACCGCCACCGGCGGCTGGCCGTCGCCGGAGCGGCCGCTGCTCGCGGGCGTCAGCTCCTTCGGGATCGGCGGCACCAACTGCCATGTGGTGCTGGCGGATTGGCCGGTCGCCGAGCAGGCCGCCGAGCAGGCCGCCGAGCAGGTCTCAGAGCAGGCCGCTGAGCAGGCCGCTGAGCCGGCCGTCGAGTCGGCCGTCGAGCAGGCCACCGGTGACCACCAGGCCGGCGTGCTGCCCTGGGTGCTGTCCGCCCGGGACGAACCCGCGCTGCGCGAGCAGGCGGAGCGGCTGCGGGCCCGGGTGGCCGAGCGGCCGGAGCTGGAGCCGGCCCCGGTGGGCCGCTCGCTGGCCGTCACCCGCAGCACCTTCGAGCAGCGCTGCGTCCTCCTCGCGGAGGACCGGGCCGGCTTCCTCGCCGAACTGGGCGCGTGGTCGGCCGGTCAGCCGTCGGCGGCCGTGGTGACGGGCCGGCACGACGGCCCGCCGGTCCGGCCGGTCTTCGTCTTCCCCGGCCAGGGCTCGCAGTGGACGGGCATGGCGGCCGGGCTGATCGCGACCTCGCCGGTGTTCGCCGAGCGGATCGAGGCGTGCGCCGAAGCCCTCCGCCCTTACGTGGACTGGTCGTTGACCGAGGTGCTGGCCGAGGCGCCGGGCGCCCCGGCACTCGCGGGCGACGAGGTGATCCAGCCCGCGCTGTGGGCCGTGATGGTCTCGCTGGCCGCGCTGTGGCGCTCGGCCGGGGTGGAGCCCGCCGCCGTGGTGGCCCACTCGCAGGGCGAGATCGCCGCCGCCACCGCGATGGGCGCGCTGTCGCTGGCGGACGGCGCCCGGATCGTGGCGCTGCGCAGCCGGGCGCTCCGGCGGATCGCGGGCCGCGGCGGGCTGCTGTCCGTCGAACTGCCGCCGGGCCGGGTCGAGTCGGGCCTGGCGGCGGTGGACCCCCGGCTGTCCGTCGCGGCCGTCAACGGCCCCGCCCACACCGTGGTCGCCGGGCCGGTGGCCGCGCTCGACGCGCTGGCCGCCCACTACGGGCCGCGGGTGCGCACCCGGCGGGTGCCGATCGACTACGCCTCGCACAGCCCCGCCGTCGAGGAGCTGCGGGCGGAACTGCGCACGGCCTTCGCCGGGCTCACCCCGCGGGCGACCGCGGTGCCGTTCCACTCGACCGTCACCGGGGCGCCGATCGACACCGCCGAGCTGGACGCCGGCTACTGGTTCCGCAACCTGCGCGAGCCGGTCCGGTTCGGCCCGGCCGTCGAGGCGCTGCTGGCCGCCGGTCACCGCACCTTCCTGGAGGTCAGCCCGCACCCGGTGCTGGCGATGGGCGTCCGGCAGGCGATCGAGGCGCGGGGCGTGGACGGCGCCGCGCTGAGCACCCTGCGGCGCGGACGCGGGGACCGTCGGCGCTTCCTGACGGCGGCGGCCGAGGCCTTCGTCCACGGGGTGGCGGTGGACTGGGCCGCGCTGCTGCCCGGTACGGCACCGCTGGTGGACCTGCCGACCTACCCGTTCCAGCGCCGCTCCTACGGGCCGACTGGGCTGCTCGGGGCCGGGCTGCTCGGGGCCGCGCCGGCCGGGGCCGTGCCGCAGACTCGCGAAGCGGCCCCGGCGCACGTCGCGTCGGCGGTGGACCCGCGGTCCGTGCTGGAGCTGGTCCGCAGTCACACGGCGGTGGTGCTGGGCGCCGGATCGGCCGCCGACGTCCGGCCCGGGCGGACGTTCCGGGAGCTGGGCCTGGACTCGGCCATGGCGCTCGAACTGCGCGACCGGCTGGCCGCCGCGACCGGGCTGACCCTGGAGAGCACCGTCCTCTACGACCACCCGAGCCCGGCCGCCCTGGCCGGTGCGATCGGGGGGCGGCAGGTGGGCGCGTCGGCGGACGCGCCCACCGAGCAGCCGCCGGTGGCAGCGCCCGAGCAGGCCGAGCAGGCCGAGCAGGCCGAGCAGGCCGTACCCGTGCCGGCCGGGTCTGAGCAGGCCGAGCAGGCCGAGGACGACGACCCGGTGGTCATCGTCGGCATGGCCTGCCGCTTCCCCGGCGGGGTCCGCTCGCCCGAGGACCTGTGGCGCCTGGTCGCCACCGGCACCGACGCCACCGGCGACTTCCCCGACGACCGCGGCTGGGACCTCGCCGCCCTGCACCACCCCGACCCCGAGCGGACCGGGACGTCCTACGTCCGCCGGGGCGGCTTCGTCCACGGCGTCACGGACTTCGACGCCGAGTTCTTCGGGATCAGCCCGCGCGAGGCCGCCGCCATGGACCCGCAGCAGCGGCTGCTGCTGGAGGTCGCCTGGGAGGCGCTGGAGCGCGCCGGGATCGACCCGACGACCCTGGCGGGCAGCCGGACCGGCGTGTTCGCCGGGGCGATGCACTCCGGCTACGGGCCCGGCATGGAGACGGCCGGCCCCGGCGTCTCCGGGCACCTGCTCACCGGCACCAGCGTCAGTGTGGTCTCCGGCCGGATCGCCTACCTGCTCGGCCTGAACGGGCCCGCGCTGACCGTGGACACCGCCTGCTCGGCCTCGCTGGTGGCGCTGCACCAGGCGGTGCGCTCGGTGCGCTCCGGGGAGTGCTCGCTCGCGCTGGCCGGCGGGGTCACCGTGATGGCGACGCCCGGCATGTTCGTGGAGCTCTCCCGCCAGCGGGTGCTGGCCGCCGACGGCCGCTGCAAGGCCTTCTCCGCCGAGGCCGACGGCACCGGGTGGGGCGAGGGCGCGGGCATGCTGGTGGTCGAGCGGCTCTCGGACGCCCGCCGGCACGGCCGCCCGGTGCTGGCGGTCGTCGCCGGCAGCGCCGTCAACTCCGACGGCGCCTCCAACGGGCTGTCCGCGCCCAGCGGCCCCGCCCAGCAGCGCGTCATCGAGGACGCCCTCGCCGACGCCGGGCTCACCCCGCGGCAGGTCGACGCGGTGGAGGCGCACGGCACCGGCACCGCGCTCGGCGACCCGATCGAGGCGAACGCCCTGCTGGCCGCCTACGGGCGGGAGCACGACCGGGAGCGGCCGCTGTGGCTGGGCTCGCTGAAGTCCAACATCGGGCACGCCCAGGCGGCGGCGGGCGTCGGCGGCGTGATCAAGATGGTCCAGGCGATCTCGCACGCGACGCTGCCCGCCACCCTCCACGTCGACCGGCCGTCCCCGCACGTGGACTGGACGGCCGGCTCGGTGGCCCTGCTGGACCGGGCCCGGCCCTGGCCGCGGACCGGCGGGCCCCGGCGCGGCGGTGTCTCCTCCTTCGGGATCAGCGGCACCAACGCCCATGTGATCCTCACCGAGCCCCCGGCCGCGCCGGGCCCGGCGGCCGAGCCGGTACGCCCGGCCGTGGTCCCGGTCGTGCTGTCGGCCCGCACCCCCGACGCGCTGCGCGCCCACGCCGGCCGGCTGGCCGACGCCCCGCTCGACCCGCTCGACGCCGCACCGGCGCTGACCGCCCGCGCCACCCTGGACGAACGCGCCGTGGTGATCGCCGCCGACCGGCCGGAGGCCGAGCAGGCGCTTGCGGCCCTGGCCCGCGGCGAGGACGTCCGCGGCGTGGTCACCGGCCGGGCCGGCGAACCCGGCCGGACCGTCCTGGTCTTCCCCGGCCAGGGCGGCCAGTGGCGCGGCATGGCGGCCGCGCTCGCCGCCGAGAGCCCGGTCTTCGCGGCCCGGCTGGCCGAGTGCGAACGCGCCCTCGCCCCGTACGTGGACTGGTCGTTGGCCGAGGTACTGGTCGGCGCCCCGCTGCTCGACCGGATCGACGTGGTGCAGCCCGCGCTGTGGGCCGTGATGGTGTCGCTGGCCGAGCTGTGGCGCGCGGCCGGGGTCGTCCCGGACGCCGTGGTCGGCCACTCCCAGGGCGAGATCGCCGCCGCCGTCGTCGCCGGGGCGCTCTCCCTGGAGGACGGCGCCCGCGCCATCGCGCTGCGCAGCGGCGTCGCCGTCGAACTGATGGGCCGGGGCGCGATGGCCGTCGTCCCGCTGCCCGCCGAGCGGGTGCGGGAACGGCTCGGCACGCTGAGCGTCGCCGCCGTCAACGGCCCGGGCAGCACCGCCGTGGCCGGGGCCCCGGAGGAGATCGCCGCCCTGGTCGAGGGCTACCGGGCCGAGGGCGTCGAGGCCCGGGTGATCCCGGCGGCCTTCGCCTCGCACTGCCCGGCGGTCGAACCGATCCGGGAACGGATCCTGGCCGGGCTGGCGCCGCTGGCCCCACGCCCCGGCGGGACGCCGCTGATGTCCACGGTCACCGCCGACTGGCAGGACGGCGCCGCACTCGACGCGGGCTACTGGTACCGCAACCTGCGGCACACCGTGCGCTTCCAGGAGGCCGTCGAGGCGCTGATCGCCTCCGGCCACACCACCTTCGTCGAGGTCGGCCCGCACCCGGTGCTGACCGGCAGCATCGGCCGGATCCTGGCGGAGGCCGGCACCGACGGGATCGTCACCGGCTCGCTGCGCCGCGAGGACGGCGGCCTGCGCCGCTTCCTCACCTCCGCCGCCGAGGCCCACGTCCGCGGCCTGCCGGTCGCTTGGGAACGGCTCACCGGCACCGCCGCCGACCCCCACCCCGAGCTGCCCACCTACCCCTTCCAGGGGCGCCGCCACTGGCTCACCGCCACCGCCGGACCGGCCGCCACCGCCGGACCGGCCGGCACCGCCGACCTCGGCCAGGCCCCCGCCGACCACCCGCTGCTCGGCGCGGCCGTCGAACTCGGCGACGGCGAAACGGTGTTCACCGGACGGCTGGCCACCCGCAGCCACCCCTGGCTGGCCGAGCACGCCCTCGGCGGGGTCACCGTCCTGCCGGGCACCGCGTACCTGGACCTGGCCCGGCACGCCGGCGCCCGGGCCGGGGCGGACCGGATCGAGGAACTGACCGTCACCGTGCCGCTGGCACTGCCCGAGGACGGCGCCGTCGAGCTGCGGGTCAGGGTCTCCGGCGCGGACGGCAACGGGCTGCGGACCTGCCGGATCCTCGGCCGGGCCACCGGCGGGGAGTGGACCGAGCACGCCACCGGCACCCTCGGCCCCGGCACCCTCGGCACCGGCACCCTCGGCCCCGGCACCGCCCCGGCGGCCGACCCCGCCGCGGCGGCCGCCCCGGTGGCCGTCGCCTGGCCGCCCGCCGGTGCGACGCCCGTCCCGGTGGAGCGCGTCCACCAGGACCTCGCCCTGCACGGCCACGCGTACGGACCGGTGTTCCAGGGCCTGCGGGCCGCCTGGCGGCGCGACGGCGAGCTGTTCGCCGAGGCCGAGCTGCCCGAGCCGGCCGCCGCCGGGGCCGGCGCCCACCGGCTGCACCCCGCGCTGCTCGACGCCGCCCTGCACGGCCTGCTGGCCGACGCCCCGGGCCGCCCGGGGCGGTGCCTGCAACCGCTGCGCTGGCGCGGGGTGTCGCTGACCGGCGCCGCCGGCCCGACCGCCCTGCGGCTGCACGCGGCGCCCGCCGGGGACGGCTTCCGGCTGACCCTGACCGATGCCTCGGGAGCCCCGGTGGGGCTGGTCGAGTCGCTGGAACTGTGCCCGGTCGCGACCACCGGCGGCCCGGTCGACCCGGCCGCCGCCGCGCGCGACGCGCTGTTCGCGCTGGACTGGCAGCCGCTGCCCGGGGCGCCGGCCGCGCCGTCGGCGGCCGGGCTCCGGCCCGTCCGCTGGGACGCCCTCGACCCGGCCGCCCGGCCCGCGCACACCGTGGTGGCCTGCCCGACGGGCGAGGACGGGACCGACCCGGCCACGGCCGCCCGGACCGCCACCCGCCGCACCCTGGAACTGCTCGGCCGCTGGCTCGCCGAGGACCGCCCGGCCGGCTCCCGGCTGGTGCTGGTCACCCGCGGGGCCGTCCCCGTCCGCCCCGGCGAGAGCGTCCGGGACCTCGCCCAGGCGGCCGTCTGGGGCCTGGTGCGGACGGCCCAGGTCGAGCACCCGGGCCGGTTCGTCCTGGTCGACCTGGCGCCGGACGCCCCCGAGGTGCCGGCCGCGGCGCTGACGCCGGCGGAGGACCAGCTCGCGGTCCGCGGCGACGCCGTCCTGGTGCCCCGGCTGGTGCCCGCCGCGGGCGACCCCGCGCTGCGGCCCCCCGAGGACGCCACCGCCTGGCGGCTGGAGCCGTCCGAACGCGGCACCCTCACCGGCCTGGCACTCCGGCCCTGCCCCGAGGCCGCCGCCGAACCCGGCCCCGGCCTGGTGCGGATCGCGGTCCGCGCCGCCGGGCTCACCTTCCACGACGTGCTGGGTGCCCTGGACCTGCACCAGGACGACCCCGGCCCGCTCGGGTCGGCCGCCGGACGGGCCCTGGGGCTGGAGGGCGCGGGCGTGGTCACCGCGACCGGCCCCGGGGTCACCGGCCTGGCCGTCGGCGACCGGGTGATGGGCCTGATCCCCGCCGCCTTCGGCACCGTCGCCCACGCCGACCACCGCACCCTGGTCCGGATCCCCGCGGACTGGTCGTACCCCCGGGCCGCCGCCGTGCCCGTCACCCATCTGACGGCCCTGCACGCCCTGGTCGAACTGGGCGGGGTGCGCGCGGGCGACGCCGTCCTGATCCACGCCGGCGCGGGCGGCGTCGGCACGGCCGCCGTCCGGCTCGCCCGGCACCTGGGCGCCGAGGTGTTCGCCACCGCCGCCCCCGCCAAGTGGCCCGCGCTGCGCGCCCTCGGCCTGGACGACGACCACCTCGCCTCCTCCCGCGAGCCCGGCTTCGGCGCCCGCTTCGCCGAGCGGCTCGGCGGGCGGCACGGCGGGCGGCACGGCGGGCGGCACGGCGAGCGGCTCGGCGGCCGGGGGATGGCCCTCGTACTGAACTCGCTGACCGGCGAACTCCTCGACGAGTCCCTGCGGTTGCTGCGCCCCGGCGGCCTGCTGGTCGACCTCGGCCGGGCCGACCGGCGCGACCCCGCCGCGGTGGCCGCCGCCCACCCGGGTGCCCGCTACCACGCGATGAACCTGCTCCGGCTGGCGCCCGAGCACCTCGGCCGGCTGCTGCACCGGGTGGTCGAGCTGTCCGCCGAGGGAGCGTTCGGCCGACCCACCGTCACCGACCTGGACGTCCGGCGCGCACCCGAGGCCTTCGGGCTGCTGCGCCGGGGCGGCCACATCGGCAAGGTGGTGCTGACCGTGCCGCCCGTCCTCGACCCGGACGGCACCGTCCTGATCACCGGCGGGACCGGCGCCATCGGCCGGGCCCTCGCCCGGCACCTGGTCACCGCGCACGGCGCCCGACGGCTGCTGCTGGCCGGGCGCCGCGGCGGCACCGCGCCGGGAGCCGCCGAGCTGGCGGCCGAACTGGCCGGGCACGGCGCCGAGGTGCGGTTCGCCGCCGTCGACGTCGCCGACCGGGCCGCCGTCGCCGCGATGATCGACGCCGTCCCCGCCCGGCACCCGCTCACCGCCGTGGTGCACGCCGCGGGCGTGGTGGACGACGCCCCGATCGGCACACTCACCCCCGAACAGGTCGACCGGGTGATGCGCACCAAGGCCGACGCCGCCTGGCACCTGCACGAACTGACCGCCCGCCACCCGCTCACCGCCTTCGTGCTGATCTCCTCCGTCATGGGGACCCTCGGCGGCGCCGGCCAGGGCGGCTACACCGCCGCCAACGCCTTCCTCGACGCGCTCGCCCGGCAGCGCCGCGCCGAGGGCCGGCCCGCCCTCGCGCTGGCCTGGGGCCTGTGGGACGACCCGGACGGCATGCTCGGCGCCCTCGGCGACGCCGACCGCGCCCGCTTCGCCCGCGCCGGACTGGTCGCGATGGCGCCCGGCCTCGGCCTGGCCCTGCTGGACGCGGCGCTGCCCTCACCGCACCCCGCCCTGGTGCCCGCCCGGCTGGACCGCGCGGCGCTGCGCGAACTCGGCGCGGACCTCCCGCCGGTGCTGCGCGAGGTCGTGGCGGCGGCTCCGGCGGACCGGACCGGGGTCGCCCCCGCCCGGCGGCGACCGATCCGGGAGGAGCTGGCCGGGCGGTCTGCCGGTGAACGCGCCGATGTGCTGGCCGAGTTGATCCGCGCCCAGATGTCCGCCGTACTGGGCTGCCGGCCCGAGGCGGTGCCCGCCGACCGGCCGTTCGGCGAGCTCGGGTTCGACTCGCTCACCTCGGTGGAGTTCCGCAACCGGCTCGGCGCGGCCACCGACGTCAAGCTGCCCGTCACCCTGCTGTTCGAGGCGCCGACGCTGCCGGAACTGGTCGCCGTACTGGACGCCGAACTCGCCCCGCCGGCCGCCGGGCCCGCGGCGGTCCCGGAGCCTTCGGCTGCGAAGTCCGAGGAGCCCGAGGAGCCCGAGGAGCCCGAGGGGCATGAGGTGCCCGCGGTGGTCCCGGAGCCGCCGGCCGACCCCGGGGCGGACGTGGCGGCGCTGGTCGAAGCCGCGAGCGCCGAGGAGCTGTTCGCCTTCATCGACCGCCAACTCGCCTGACCCCGCCCTGACTTCACCCCGACCCCCAGCAAGGACCGATCCGTCATGGCATCAGCACCAGCCGCGGCAGCCGACGAGAAGCTGCTCGGATACCTCAAGCGCCTCACCGTCGACCTGCACCAGGCCCGCGAGCGCCTGCGCGAGCTGGAGGAGGGGGAGCACGAGCGCGCTCGCGAGCCGATCGCGATCGTCGGCATGGCCTGCCGCTACCCGGGCGGGATCGACTCGCCCGACGCCCTGTGGCGGCTGCTGGCCACCGGTGGCGAGACCGTCGGCGCGTTCCCCCGGGACCGCGGCTGGGAGGACGGCCTGCACGACCCCGCCACCGGCGACGGCCGCAGCCTGACCGGCACCGGCGGCTTCCTGCACGACGCGGCGGACTTCGACGCGGCCTTCTTCGGCATCAGCCCGCGCGAGGCCCTGGCCATGGACCCCCAGCAGCGGCTGCTGCTGGAGACCGCCTGGCGGGCCTTCGAGGACGCCGGGATCGACCCGGAGTCGGTGCGCGACACCGAGACCGGGGTGTTCACCGGGCTGTCCTGCCTCGACTACGGGCAGGGGCGCGGCGAGGTGCCCGAGGAGGCCGAGGGCTTCCTGACCACCGGCTCGGTCGGCGGCGCCGCCTCCGGCCGGCTCTCCTACGCGCTGGGTCTGCGCGGGCCGTCGCTCACCGTGGAGACGGCCTGCTCGTCCTCGCTGGTGGCGCTGCACCTGGCCGTCCAGTCGCTGCGCCGCGGGGAGTCCGCGATGGCGCTGGCGGGCGGCGCGACGGTGATGGCCACCCCGCAGCTGTTCACCGAGTTCACCCGGATGCAGGGCCTGGCCCCGGACGGCCGGTGCCGCCCGTTCTCGGCGGCCGCCACCGGCAGCGGGCTCGCCGAGGGCGTGGGCGTGCTGCTGCTGGAGCGGCTGTCGGACGCCCGGCGGCTGGGCCACCCCGTGCTGGCCGTGGTGCGCGGCACCGCCGTCAACCAGGACGGCGCCAGCAACGGCTTCACCGCGCCCAGCGGCTCCGCCCAGCAGCGGGTCGTCCGGCAGGCGCTGGCCGACGCCCGGCTGTCGCCCGGCGACGTCCAGGTGGTCGAGGCGAGCAGCACCGGCACCCCGCTCGGCGACCCGATCGAGGCGCGCGCCCTGCTGGCCGCCTACGGGCGCGACCGGGAGCGGCCGCTGCGGCTCGGCTCGCTCAAGCCCAACATCGGGCACACCCAGGCGGCGGCGGGCGTCGCGGGGGTGATCAAGACGGTGCTGTCGATGCGGCACGGGCGGCTGCCCGCCACCCTGCACGTGGCCGAGCCGACCCCGCACGTGGACTGGTCGGCGGGGGCGGTGGAACTCGTCGCGGCGGAGTGCGCCTGGCCGGAGACCGCCGGGCCGCGCCGGGCCGGGGTGTCCTCGCAGGGCATCACCGGGACCAACGCCCATGTGATCCTGGAGGAGGCTCCGGCCGTCCCGGAGGCTCGGTCCGAGCCGGAGGCCCGGCCCGAGCACGAGGACAGCCCCCGGCTGCTCACCCTGTCGGCCCGGACGCCGGCCGCCCTCGCCGAACTCGCCGCAGACTACGCCGAGTTGCTCTCCGACCGCGCCGCCGCTCCGTCGCTCGCGGCGATCTGCCGGACCACCGCCCTCGGGCGGGCGCACTTCGCCCACCGGCTCACCGCCGTCGCCTCCTCCCGCGCCGAGCTGCGGGACCGGCTGGCCCGGGCCGGCGCCGGCGGGCAGCCGCCGTCCGGCGTCCGCCGCGGGGTGCGCGGCCCCGAGGGCGGCCGGGGGCCGGTGTTCCTGTTCACCGGCGCTCTCGATCATCAACTCATCGACTCCGCCATGGAGTTGGCCGAGTCCGAGCCCGTCTTCCGGAGCGCCCTGGAGTGCTGCGCCGAGGCGCCCGGCGACCGGCCCTCGTCGTTCGCCGTGCAGTACGCGCTCGCCGAGCTGTGGCGCTCCTGGGGCGTGCGGCCCGCCGCTGTCCTCGGGTACGGCGACGGCGAGCCGCCGGCCGCCTGCGTCGCGGGCACGACGAGCCCGGAGCAGGCGGCCCGGACCGCGGTCACCACCGCCGTACCGGAGCGGTTCGCCGAGGGCCTGGCCGCACTGCTGCGCGACGGGCACCGCACCTTCGTGGAGATCGGGCCGGCCTCGCCGCTGCTCGACCCGGCCCGGACGGCCGGGGACGCCGAGTTCCTGCCCTCCCTGCGCGCGGGGGAGGACGCCCGGCACACCCTGCTGGACGGCCTCGGCGCGCTGTACGTCCGGGGCGCGCGGATCGACTGGGCGCGGGTGCACGGCGAGCCGGTCGGACCGCCGGTGCCGCTGCCCGGCTACCCGTTCCAGCGCGAGCGGTACTGGCTGTGGAGCGGAAACCCCCGCCGGGACGAGGCGCCCGCACCGGCCGGTGGGCCGCTGGTCGCCCAGGTCCGGCTGGTCGGCGCCGACGGCACGCCGGTGGCGCTGGCCGAGGGCGTACGGCTGGAGGCGGTGGCCGCACCCGAGGGCGCGCCCCAGGCCGCACCCGAGCCCGCACCCGAGCCCGCACCCGAGCCCGCACCCCGGGGCACCCCGCCGCCGGACGAGGACGTCGACGCGCTGGTGGCCGGCATCGTCGGCCGGGCGCGCGGCGCGGCCGTCACCGGCGAGGACCTTCGACTGCCGCTGCGCAGCCTCGGCGCCGACTCGCTGATCGCGATGGACATCCGGCAGACCCTCGCCCGCCGGCTCGGCGTCGACCTCCCGCTGCCCGACCTGCTGGACGGCCGCAGCGTCGCCGACCTCGCCCGAAGCGTCCGGGCCGCCCGCGACGCCCGCGACGCCCGCGACGTCCGCGACGTCCGGGCCGCCGACGCGGACCAGGCGGAGCGGTCCGGCCCGGCACTGGTCGCCGACCCGGCGGCCCGCTACGAGCCGTTCCCGCTCACCGACCTCCAACAGGCCTACCTGGTCGGCCGGACCGACGCCTTCGAGCTCGGCAACGTCCCCACCTCCTTCCTGGTCGAGGTCGACCTGACGGACACCGACCTCGACCGGCTCGCCGCCGCCCTGCGGCAGCTGATCGACCGGCACGACATGCTCCGCGCGGTGGTCTCCCCGGACGGCCACCAGCGAGTGCTGGCCGAGGTCCCCGACTACCGGATCGCCACCGTCGACCTGCGGGCCCACGACGAGGCCGAGCGCGCCCGCCGGCTCGCCGGGATCCACCGGGAGTTGCGCGACCAGGCCTTCGACACCGAGGTCTGGCCGCTGTTCGACGTCCGGGCGAGCCTGCTCGACGACCGCACCACCCGGCTGCACCTCAGCTTCGACGCGCTGATCATCGACGGCCGCAGCTCCGGCCTGCTGTTCCGGGAGTGGGCGCAGGCCTACCGCTCCGGCGCCCCCGGGACGCCCGCCCCGGGCGTCAGCTACCGCGACTACGTCCTCGCCGCGGCGCGGCCGGACACCGAGCAGCGCGCCCGGTCGCTCGCCTACTGGCAGCCGCGCCTCGCCGCCCTGCCGCCCGCGCCCCGGCTGCCGCTGCGGCCCGGCCCGGCGCCGCGCCGGCCGGTGTTCGGCCACCGCACGGCCCGGATCGAGCCCGCGGCCTGGCAGCGCTTCCGGGCGAACGCCGATGCGGCGGGCGTCTCGCCCTCGGCCGCCCTGTGCGCCGCCTACGCCCAGGTGCTCGGTGCCTGGAGCGAGTCGCCGCGGTTCACGCTCAACCTGCTGGCCTTCCACCGGCGTCCGCTGCACGAGGACGTCGGCCGGGTCCTCGGGAACCTCAGCTCGACCACCCTGCTGGAGGTCGACGCCGCCCCCGCCGAGGGCTTCGCGGCGGGCGCCCGGGGGCTGCAGCACCGGCTGCTGACCGACCTCGACCACGGGCACGTCAGCGGCGTGGAGGTGCTGCGCGAGCTCAACCGCACCCGCGGCGGGACGGGCCTGGCGAGCATGCCGGTGGTGTTCACCAGCACGATCGGCTTCTCGGGCCGGGGCAGTGCAGGTGCGGGCGGCGGAGGTGCGGCCGGCGGAGGTGCGGGCAGCGGCGGCGCAGGCGGCGCGCTCACCGCCCTCACCACGCTCGGCACCTCCGGCTGGCTGGCCTCCAGCTCGGTCCGCACCCCGCAGGTGTGGCTCGACCACCAGGCCCTGGAGGAGGCCGGGGAGCTGGTCCTGAACTGGGACGTGGTCGAGGAGGTGTTCCCCGACGGCGTGGTCGACGGGATGTGGCAGGCCTACCAGGACCTGGTGCGGGAGCTGTGCGACGAGGCGGCCTGGCGCCGCCCGGCGACCGTACCCGTCCCGGCCGCCGACCTCGCGCTGCGACGGGCCGTCAACGCCACCGACGCGCCCGCCCCCGCCGAGCTGCTGCACGACGGCTTCCTGCGGCAGGCCGCGGCCCGGCCCGAGGCGCCCGCCGTCATCACCGCCACCCGGACGCTGAGCTACCGCGAACTGGACCGCCGCTCCGACCGGATCGCCCGCCGGCTGATCGAGCACGGCGCGGGCCCGGGCGCGCTGGTCGGCATCGTGACCGACAAGGGCTGGGAGCAGGTCGTGGCCGCCCTCGGCATCCTCAAGGCCGGCGCCGCCTACGTACCGGTGGACGCCGCGACGCCCGCCCGCCGGCTCCGGCTGATCGTCGAGACCGCCGGAATCGACCTGGTGCTGACCCGCTCGGCGCTCGCCGACGGCCTCGAACTGCCCGACGGCACACGACACGTGAACGTCGACACCGAGCCCGAGTGCAACGGCGCGGACGGCCCGCTGCCGCCCTCCCCGGCCCGCCCCGAGGACCTCGCCTACGTCATCTTCACCTCCGGCTCCACCGGCGTCCCGAAGGGCGTGATGATCGAGCACGCCGGCGCGGTCAACACCGTCCGGGACGTCAACGACCGCTACGGCGTCACCGCCGAGGACCGCGTCCTCGCCCTGTCCGCGCTCAACTTCGACCTCTCGGTCTACGACCTGTTCGGCCTGCTCGCGGCCGGCGGGGCCGTCGTCCTGCCCGACGAGTCGGCCCGCCGCGAACCGGCCGCCTGGCTGGACCTGGCGGAACGGCACCGGGTGACGCTCTGGAACAGCGTCCCCGCGCTGATGGAGCTGTTCACCGAACACCTGCGGGCCGTCGGCGGCGCGCCCCCGCTGCGCCAGGTGCTGCTGAGCGGCGACTGGATCCCGGTCACCCTCCCCGCCACCATCGCCGCACTCCTGCCGGGCGCGCGGACCAGCAGCCTGGGCGGCGCGACCGAGGCGTCCATCTGGTCCATCGAGCACCCGATCGACCAGGCCGACCCGGAGCGCGCGAGCATCCCCTACGGCCGGCCGATGCGCAACCAGCGCTTCCACGTCCTGGACGAGGCACTGCGGCCCCGCCCGGCCTGGGTCCCCGGCGAGCTGTACATCGCCGGCACCGGCCTGGCCCGCGGCTACCTCGGCGACGAGGCCAAGACCCGCGCGGCCTTCCTGCGCCACCCGGTGACCGGGGAACGGCTCTACCGCACCGGCGACCTCGGCCGCTACCTGCCGGACGGCGACATCGAGTTCCTCGGGCGCGCCGACTTCCAGGTCAAGATCCAGGGGCACCGGATCGAACTCGGCGAGGTCGAGGCGGCGCTGCTGCGCACGCCGGGCGTCCGGGCCGCCGCGGCGGTCGCCGAGGGCGAGCGGGGCGGGCCCCGGCGGCTGGTCGGCTACGCGGTGGCGGGCCACGGCGCCACGGAGGAGCAGCTGCGCGAGGCCCTCGGCCGGGAACTGCCCGGCTACCTGGTGCCCGCCCGGATCGTCCTGCTCGACGAACTGCCGCTCACCGACAACGGCAAGGTCGACCGCCGCCGGCTGCCCGCACCCGGCGAGACGGCCCCGCGCTCCGCCGAAGCCGTCCCGCCGCGCGACGCCGCCGAACGTCAACTCGCGGAGATCTGGGCCGAGTTCTTCCCGCCCACCGGCCAGCCCACCGGCCAGCGCACCGGCCAGGGTGCGAGCTGGAGCATCGGCGTCACCGAGAACTTCTTCGACCTCGGCGGCGACTCGATGCTCGCGGTGCGGATGATGGCCCGGATCCGGCAGCGAACCGGCCGCGCGCTGCCGGTCGCCACCCTGCTCGCCCGGCCGACCGTCGAGGCCCTCGCCGAGGCGCTGCGCGAGCAGCCGACCGGCGACGAGGGCCGGGCGGCGCTCGTCCCGGTCCGGCCCGGCGGGACCAGGCCGCCGCTGTTCCTGGTCCACCCGGTCGGCGGCGACGTGCTCTGCTACGCCGGGCTCGCCGCCCTGCTGGACCCGGACCAGCCGGTGCACGCGCTCCAGTACCCCGACCTCGAACCCGCTTCAGGGACCGTGACCGAACTGGCCGCCCACTACGCCGACGCGATCACCGCCCGGTTCCCGGACGGCCCCTACCGGCTCGGCGGCTGGTCCATGGGCGGCGTGATCGCCCTGGAGGCCGCCCGGCTGCTCACCGACCGGGGCGCCACCGTCGAACTCGTCGCCGCCATCGACCTGCTCGAACCGCCCGGCCGCACCGAACCCCTCCCCGACCCGGCCCTGCTCGCCCACTTCGCCCGCGACCTCGCCGGACTCGCCGGCCGCGACTGGAACCCCCGGCCGGCCGAGTTCGAGCCCACCGGCGGACGCTCCCCGATCGCGGAACTGCGCACCCGCGCCCGGCAGGCCGGCGTCCTCCCGGACGACCTCGACACCGCCACCCTCGACCGCCTCACCGGCCGCTTCCTCCACCTCAGCCGCGCCCTGGCCGAACACCGACCCACGCCGTACCCCGGCCGGGTCCGGCTGCTGCGCGCCATGGACGGCGCCACCACCGCCACCACCCGGCAGTGGCTGGACCTCCTCGGCGACCGCGCCGAGGCCGTCGACCTGCCCGGCGACCACTACAGCGTCATGCGCGCCCCGTACCTCCGGACGCTGGCGGCCGAACTCGACAAAGCGCTGACCGACCTGTGAACCCCCGTCAGGAGAACTGGATGACCATCGTCGAACTCCCGTCCCGGGCAGCTGAATCGGGTCTCACCGAAGCCGAACCGGGTCTCGCTGAACCGGGCCTCGCCGAATCGGGTCTCACTGCCGCCACCGTGCTGGCCCGGGTCCAGGCCTACGCGGTAGGCCTGCCGGCCGGCGCACCGGACACCGAGCGGCACGGCCGCATCCCCGCCGAAGTCCTCGACGGCCTCAAGGCCACCGGCCTGCTGCGCGCCGCCCTGCCGCCCGCCCTCGGCGGAGTCGAACTGACCGCGCCCGAACTCACCCGCGCCATCGACCTGTTGGCCGAAGGCGACGCCTCGGTGGCGTGGTGCGCGGCCGTCGCCCTGAACGCCTCCCTGGCGGTCGTCTCGCTGTCCGCCGAGACGCACGCCGAACTCTTCCCCGACCCGGACCTCATCACCGCCACCGTGCTGCCCCCCACCGGGCGGGCCGTCCGGCACGGCGACGGCTACCTGCTCACCGGCCGGTGGACGCACGCCAGCGGCATCACCCACGCCGACCGGGTGCTGGCCGGCTTCCGGACCCCCGACGGCACCCCGCGGATCGCCGTCCTCGACGCCGCCGACGTCCGGATCCTCGACACCTGGCACACCACCGGCCTGCGCGGCACCGGCTCCCACGACATCGAGGTCACCGACCTCCCCGTCCCGGACCACCACACCTTCGCACCCCCGCCCGCCGGCACCGGCCACCACCAGCCGCTCCACCTGCGCGCCGACAACCTCGCCCTCAAGATGGCCGGCATCCCGCTCGGCATCGCCCGCTCCGCCCTGACCTGCACCCGCGACCTCCTCACCGGCCGCCGCGGCAACCTCCCCAGGCCCTCCGCCCCGGCCGACCTCGCCCACGCCGAAGCCCTCATCGGCGCCGCCGACGCCTACGTCTACACCACCCTCGACCGCGCCTGGGCCGCCCAGGCGGCCGGCCGCACCCCCGAGCGCGGCACCGCCGCCCTCGCCCGCCAGTTCGCCCACCGCGCCTGCCGGGAAGCCGTCCAGCTCCTCTACGACCTCGCCGGATCCGCCGCCGTCTACACCGACCGCACCCCCCTCGACCGCAACCTCCGCGACCTCATCACCGCCACCCGCCACATCGCCTCCGCCGAACCCCTCCTCGACGCCATCGGCGACCTCCGCCTCGGCGGCACCCCACCCTCCCCCCACCTCTGACAGAACCTCGAACCCCCACGAATCCGCCCCCGCCCCGGGAGTCCCGGGGCGGGGACGGTATCAGGGGCACCTCCCGGCCGACGGCTGGGTGAGCGGCGCCCCCGCCCGGCAGCGCGGTAGCCCCCAGCCACCGAAGCCCGGCGGGCGTTCGGGAAGCCCAGCGCCCCCGCCCGGGAACCTCGGGTGGGGGCGGTTCTGTTGGCCGAGGTGAGGAGGCCACAGTGGTGGCCTCCTGGGATGCGGGGCTCCTCCCGGCAGGCGGCCGGGCACCGGCGCCCCGCAGCCGCGAGGTCGCACCCCGCGCCGCCGACGCTCACCGCCACCCCGCGCCCGCCACCCCGCGCCCGCCACCCCGCCCCCGCCGGCGCGGGGCCCTCCAGGCGCCGAAGTCCAGTAGGCGTTCGACACGACTGGCGCCCCTGCCCGGGAACCTCGGGTGGGGGCGGTTCTGTTGGCCGAGGTGAGGAGGCCACAGTGGCGGCCTCCTGGGATGCGGGGCTCCTCCCGGCAGGCGGC
>NZ_JBVIFM010000025.1:122821-136381 GCF_055571335.1 Kitasatospora sp. NPDC030952 | reverse complement strand
GTGGATGCCGTGGTGTTGCCAGGTGCGGGCGAGGGCGACGGTGATGGCGAAGATGGCGGGTTGGACGATGTCGGTGCGGTTGAGGTCGGGGGCGTGGGGTTCGGCGCGTAGGACGTCGAGGAGGGACCAGCCGGTGTGGGGGGTGAGGGCGTCGGCGCAGGCGTGGAGGTGTTCGGCGAAGACGGGTGAGGTGTCCAGCAACGCGAGGCCCATGCCGGGCCATTGGGTGCCGTGGCCGGGGAACACGAACACCGTCTTCCCCGGAACCCCGGTGGTCCGGCCGGTCACCGCCAGGGGCGCCGCGTCCTCTCCGGCCACCGCCGCGAGGCCGTCGAGGAGTTCCTCGCGGTCGGAGCCGAGGACGACGGCGCGGTGCTCGAACGACGAGCGCGTGGTCAGCAGCGACCAGCCGACCTCGACGGGGTCGAGCCGCCGCTCCTCGACGGCGGTCCGCAGGGCGGCGGCCTGCGCGCGCAGCGCGTTCCGGTCCCGCGCCGACAGCACCCATGGCACGACCCGCCCGCCGGCGGCGGCTGCCCCGGCTGCGGGCTCCGCCTCCGGTGCCGGGTCCCCGACCGGCTCCCCGGCGGCCCGGGGCGGTTCGGTGACCACCACATGGCAGTTGGTACCGCCCATGCCGAACGAGTTGACCCCCGCGACCAGCGGCGCGTCCGGCCGCGGCCACGGCCCCGGCGCCGTGCGCACCTCGATGTTGAGCGCGACCGGGTCGATCATCGGGTTGGGCGTCTCGTAGTTCAGGCTGGCCGGGAGCCGGCGGTGCCGCACGCTGAGCGCGGTCTTGATCAGGCCGACGATCCCCGCCGCGCCCTCCAGGTGGCCGACGTTGGTCTTGGCGGAGCCGACCTGCAGCGGCCCGTCCGTGCGGGCGGTGGCGAGCGCGGCGCTCACCGAGGCGGCCTCGACGGGGTCGCCCACCTTGGTGCCGGTGCCGTGGAGTTCCACGTACTGGACGGAGCCGGGGGCGAGGCCGGCCCGGTCGTGGGCCAGGCGCATGACGTCCCGCTGGGCTTCGGCGCTGGGCACGGTCAGGCCGTCCGTCGCCCCGTCGTTGTTCATCGCGGAGCCGCGGATCACGCAGTAGATCCGGTCGCCGTCGGCCACCGCCCGGGCGAGCGGCTTGAGGACGACGAAGCCGCCGCCCTCGCCCCGGACGTAGCCGTTGGCGCGGGCGTCGAAGGTGTAGCAGCGGCCGTCCGGCGAGAGTCCGCCGAACCGTTCGGTCTCCACCGCGGTCGCCGTCGCGAGGTTGAGGTTGACGCCGCCGGCCATCGCCACGTCCGACTCGCCGGACAGCAGGCTCTCGCAGGCCAGGTGCACCGCGACCAGCGCCGAGGCCTGCGCGGCGTCCACGGTGAGGCTCGGGCCGCGCAGTCCGAGCGCGTAGGAGATCCGGTTGGCGATGATGCCGCGGCTGGTGCCGGTCAGCGAGTGCTGGTCGACGGCCTCGGGGCCGTGGTCGTGCAGCAGGGCGGCGTAGTCGTCGCCGATGGCCCCGACGAAGACGCCGACCGCCCGGCCGGCCAGGTCGGCGGGGACGGTCATCGCGTCTTCGAGGGATTCCCAGGCGAGTTCGAGCATGAGCCGCTGCTGCGGGTCCATGCTCGCGGCCTCGCGCGGCGAGATGCCGAAGAAGGCCGCGTCGAACCGGTCGACGCCGTCGAGGAACGCGCCGTGCCGGAGCCCGGCGGTCCGGCCGGCCCCGCCGGGCCAGCGGTCGGGCGGGGTCGCCGAGACGGCGCTCCGCCCGTCCGTGAGCAGCTGCCAGAACGCGGCCGGGTCCGGTGCCTGCGGCAGGCGGCAGGACAGCCCGACGATGGCGATCGCGGCGCCCTGTTCGGGGAGGGCTCCCCCGGGGACGGTGAAGTCGTCGGGCATGGGTCCTGGCCGCCTTCCTCGCACAGCTGAAGATCGTCGGGTGACATGGGGAAACCGAGCGGCCAGGTCATTTCCTCGCCGCTCGGGGAAACGCGGGAACCGCGCGGCTCAGTCCTCCATGGAAATGGTCGCCTCGCAGATCGTGGTGTGTTCGTCGGGCCGTTCGACGAACTTGAACGTCCGCGTTCCCGTCTTTCCGGCGTAGCGTCCGCTGACGCCGATCGCGGGGAAACTGTTGACGCGGAACTCGGTCCCGTTCGGGTCCTCCTGGGCGACCGGGCCGGTCCAGCTGATGACCCCGTCGGCGAGCGTCTCGGTGGCGGTCATCAGCTGCATCAGGCCGCCGTCCGCGGGGTTCCCGTAGACCACCGCCATGCCCTCCGACGTGGACACGAGCTTGCCGTCCGCGTCGTAGAGCTCCTCGGTGAACGTCAGGTGGTGCCCGACGCCGGGCCGGGTCTCACGGTGCACCGTGGTGTGGCAGACCTCGTGGAGATTCTCCAGATACATGGAATTCCGTTCTCCGTTCCGGACGGTGGCGGTGGACCGGCACTTCCGGGCCCGTCAGGAAATCATGGTCAACAGGCCTTAAACGGTCCTAAGACCGACCGGCAAATGGTGAGCGGCGTCGCGACGCCGGGGCACGCACCTCGCCGCGTTGTCGTCGGTCGCCAATGCGCTGCATTGGGCTCCCTCCTCCGCCTTGCGATGCACGCACCCCAACGCCGCTCCTTCACCCACTCACCATTTGCCGGTCGGTCTAAGAGCGGAGCGCCCGCGGGGCGCGGGACGGGAATTCGGGGCGGTGCGGAGCCGTGCGCGAACGGTGAAAAGCCGCGGCGGACAGCACGGGCGCTTCGCGCGCCCGGTGTCCGCCGCGGCCGGGTGTTCCGCCGTCAGATCACATGGACTTCGGGCACGTACAGGATCCAGCGGCCGCCGGCCTGCTGGAACTCCTGCTCCTTGGCCATGATTTCCTCGGCGTGGTTCCAGGCGAACAGCAGCGCGTAGTCCGGGTAGGGGTCGCTGAAGGCCGCCGCCGGCCGGACCGGGATGTGCATGCCCGGCGTCAGGCGGTTCTGCTTGTCCGGCGTGGTGTCGCAGACGAACCGGACGAGATCGGGGCCGATCCCGCAGAAGTTCGTCACCGTGGCGCTCTTCGCGGTCGCGCCGTATCCGACCACGGTGCGGCCCTCCGCCCGCAACCGGGTCAGCAGCGCCTTCAGGTCGTCCCGGATCGCGGTGACGTTCGCCGCGAACGCCCGCAGGGTGGCGAGTTCGCCGAGCTGCTGCGCGGCCTCCTCGGCGAGCAGCCGGCCGACGGCCTCGGACGGGGTGCGTGCGCCCTGGCGGGCGAGCCAGTACCGCACCTCGCCGCCGTGCACGGGCAGCCGGTCGACGTCGACCAGTTCGAAGCCGAACCGCCGGGCGGCGGCCTGCACGGAGCCGGCCGAGAACACGAAGAAGTGCTCGTCGTAGATCTGGTCGAAGGACGTCTTGGCGACCACGTCGCCGAGGTACGGGTCCTCGAACACGAACACGCCGTCGGGCGAGAGCAGTGCGTCGACGCCGCGGAACACCGACTCCAGGTACGGGATGTGGCACATCGTGTTGGCGGCGTAGATGACGTCCGCCGGGCCCTCGGCGGCGTGCACGGCCGAGGCGGTGGCCTCCTCGAAGAAGTCGGTGCGCACCCGCACCCCCTTCGCCTGCGCCACCTTGGCGACGCCGGTGGAGGGTTCGAACCCGAGGTGGCGCACGCCGGCGTCCTGGACGGCCTTCAGCATGATGCCGTCGTTGCAGCCGATCTCCACCACGAACGGATCGGGCCCGGTCAGTTCGGTGTCGAGCAGGCGCTGCGCGAGGCCGGCGAAGTGCTCGCGCATGACGGAGGAGCCCGACGAGTGGTACGGGTACTCCTCGTGGAACATCAGGTCCCGGGGGACCTCCTCGGTCAGCTGGACCATGCGGCAGCCGCCGCACTGGCCGACGGCGAGCCGGTAGAAGAACTCGCCGTCCGTGCGGTCCGGTTCGAGGAACCGGTCGGACAGGGGTTGGCGGCCCAGGTCGAGGAACTCCGTCACCTCGCCGCCGCAGACGCGGCAGGCGACCGGTGCGGTCACATCGGCTGGATCGGTCATGATCGAACTCCTTCGTGGTGAGTCAGAGCTCCGTCAGTACCTCGCGCAGCGCGCTGATGACCTTGTCCTGGAGATCCGGGGGCAGTGACGGGTACATGGGCAGGGAGAAGACCTCGTCGGCGAGGCGTTCGGTGACCGGCAGCGAGCCCGGGGCGTAGCCGAGCTTGGCGAACCCGCTCATGGTGTGGACGGGCCACGGGTAGCTGATGTTCAGCTCGATGTCGTGCCGCTTGAGCCGGTCGATGATCTCGTCGCGGCGCGGGTGACGCGCGACGTAGACGTAGTAGACGTGTTCGTTGCCGGGGGCGACGGCGGGCAGGAGCAGGCCGCCCGGTCCGGTGAGGTCGCCCAGGCCCTCCTGGTAGCGGCGGGCGATCTCCCGGCGGCGCGAGAGGTAGGTGTCGAGCCGGGGCAGCTTGGTGCGCAGGATCTCGGCCTGGAGTTCGTCGAGCCGGCAGTTGTGCCCGGGGGTCCGGACGACGTAGTAGACCTTGTCCATGCCGTAGTAGCGCAGCTGACGCAGGTCCTTGGCGATGTCCGGGTCGTCGGTGAGGACGGCTCCGCCGTCGCCGTAGGCGCCGAGCACCTTCGTCGGGTAGAAGGAGAACGCGGCGACGTCGCTCATCGTCCCGGCGAGCCGGCCGTGCTGGCGGGCGCCGTGGGCCTGCGCGCAGTCCTCCAGGATCGCCAGCCCGTGCTCGGACGCCAGCCGCCGCAGCGGCTCCATGTCGACGCACTGGCCGTACAGGTGGACCGGCAACAGGACCTTGGTGCGCGGGGTGATCGCGGCGGCGACCTGCTCGGTGTCCATGAGGAAGTCCTCCTCGCGGACGTCGACGAAGACCGGGGTCGCGCCGGTGCCGTCGATGGCGAGCACGGTGGGCGCGGCGGTGTTCGAGACGGTGATCACCTCGTCGCCGGGGCCGACGCCGAGCGCCTGGAGCCCGAGCTTGACGGCGTTGGTCCCGTTGTCGACGCCGACGCAGTGCGCCAGTCCGTGGTACTGCGCGAACTCGGCCTCGAAGCCGTGCACGCTTCTGCCGAGGATCAGCTGTCCGGACTCCAGCACCGTCTCGACGGCCGCGAGCAGGTCCGCCTTCTCCTCCCGGTACTCCGGAAGGTAATCCCATACGCGAGTCGTCATGTTCCTCACCGTGACCTCGGGTCAGGATGCGGTGCATCCACGGATGTTCCGTCCTTGGTGGCGCGGGTCGCCCAGGTGCTCATGTAGTCGTTGTCCCGCTCGATGCCGAGCGTCTGGGTGCTCAGGAAGTCCACGGCGTCGGCGTAGGCGTACGGCTGCATGAACCCGCCGGCCCGCACGTCCCGGTAGAGCCGGGACAGCGGGTGGGCCGCGGTGAACGACGCGCCGCCGACCAGGGTGAGGCAGTCGTTCACGATTCCGGGGGCCAGTTGGTTGACGATCAGCTTGGCGCACTGGAACGGCTGCATCATCTGCCGGCCGCGCTCGGCGGAGTCCCCGGTCAGGTCCGCGCTGCGGGCGTCGGCCGTGGTGAGCGCGGTGGCGACGGTGGCGCGCAGCGCGTACAGGCGGGCGCTCAGCTCGGCGACCAGGGTGCGCGCGGCGGCGGGCGCCGGCTCGCTGCGGCGGGCGAGCGCTGCCACCGCCAGGTCGTAGGCGGACTGCGCGACGCCGACGTAGGCGCCCAGCATCCCGATCGAGCTGACCGTCTGCCCGGCGAGCACCGCGTCGTTGCGGGCGCCGACCAGGTCGCGGACGAAGACGTCCTCGGCCGGGATCGGACAGTCGTCGAAGACGATGTCGACGGTGCCGGAGGCCCGCATCCCCAGGCCGTCCCAGTTGTCCAGCACGCTGAACCCGGGGGTGTCGCGGGTGACGACCGGGGACACCAGCCGGGGCGCCTCGCCGGGCAGTTCGGTCTTCGCGTTGATGACGAAGTGGGTGCCGATCGGCCCCATGCTCACCAGGGTCTTGCGGCCGGACAGCCGCCAGCCGCCCGCACCGTCGGGAGTCAGCCGGGTGACCGCCGTGTGGTGGTCCTTGATGCCCGAGCACACGACGGCCTCGCCGGCGACCATCATCCGCAGCAGCCGTTCGGCGAGGGCGCGGGCCGC
Source organism: Kitasatospora sp. NPDC030952 (assembly GCF_055571335.1). Classification (NCBI taxonomy): domain Bacteria; kingdom Bacillati; phylum Actinomycetota; class Actinomycetes; order Kitasatosporales; family Streptomycetaceae; genus Kitasatospora; species Kitasatospora sp. NPDC030952. Next base: position 130,247 of record NZ_JBVIFM010000025.1, on the reverse strand, counting down.
CGGGCCGCCGTGCCGCCACTCGTAGCCGAGGGTGATGCCCCGGCTGAACTGCATGTGCAGCGCGAGCGCGGTGGAGGCGTCGGCGTGGGCGACGTGCACGAGCGCGGTGGCGACGTCGTACAGCCGGTCCACCCCCAGACCGCCGAGTTCGGCCGGCACCGTCGCGCCCATCAGGCCGTCCTTGCGGAAGGCGTCGAAGGTCGCGGTGGGGAAGGCGCCGGTGCGGTCGTGTTCCGCCGCGGTGGCCCGGATCTGCGGCAGGTAGCCGGCGAGCCGCTCGACCAGGGCGCGGCCTTCGGGGGTCACCGGCTCGTGGAGCCCCGTTGGCGGGGTCTGGCGTGCCGTCGGTGTGGACATGGTGTGCTCCGTACTCTTTCCGTCGGCGGTCATCGGCGTTCGGTGCTCCCGGTCGTCGCTGCGTCGGGTGGTTCGGTGCTCCCGGTGGTCCGGTGTGCCCGGTGCGCGGTGCTTCCGGCCGGCCCCGGGCGTCGGCCGCGGCCGGCCGCTACTTCTTCAGCGGCTCCCACCAGGACCGGTTGTCGCGGTACCAGCGGACCGTGTCGGACAGCCCCGACTCCAGGCCGATGCGCGGCCGGTACCCCAGTTCGGTGCGGATCTTCGTCCAGTCGACCGAGTAGCGCCGGTCGTGTCCCGGACGGTCGGCGACCTGCCGGACGGCGGACCAGTCCGCGCCCAGCTCCGCCAGCAGCCGGACGGTCAGGTCGCGGTTGGAGAGCTCGGTGCCGCCGCCGACGTTGTAGACCTCGCCGGGCCGGCCGCCCTCCACCACGAGCTGGACCGCGCGGCAGTGGTCGTCGACGTGCAGCCAGTCCCGGATGTTCCCGCCGTCGCCGTACAGCGGGACGGGCAGGCCGTCCAGCAGGTTGGTGACGAACAGCGGGACGACCTTCTCCGGGAACTGGTACGGGCCGTAGTTGTTCGAGCACCGGGTCACGGAGACCGACAGCCCGTGGGTGCGGTGGTAGGCGCGGGCGAGCAGGTCGGCGCTCGCCTTGGAGGCCGAGTAGGGCGAGTTGGGCTCCAGCGGCTGGTCCTCCGTCCAGGAGCCGGCCTCGATCGAGCCGTACACCTCGTCGGTGGACACCTGCACGACCCGTCCCACGCCCGCGTCCAGGCAGGCCTGGAGCAGAGTGTGGGTGCCCTGCACGTTGGTGTGCACGAAGTCGTCGGGGCGGCTGATCGAGCGGTCCACGTGGGACTCCGCCGCGAAGTGCACGACGACGTCCGTGCCCGGCAGCAGTTCGGCGAGCAGCTCCGGGTCGCAGATGTCGCCGACCACCAGCTCGAACCGGCGGTCGGCCGAGACCGGCGCCAGGTTCTCGGTGTTCCCGGCGTAGGTCAGCTTGTCCAGGACGGTGACCCGGGCGTCGGCGAACGCCGGGTAGGCGCCGGTGAGCAGTTGCCGCACGTAGTGCGACCCGATGAACCCGGCACCCCCGGTGACCACCACGCGTTGGTTCGACGACATGTCCCAGTACCCGTCTCAGTCGGTCTTGCCCGATATCGCCATGACGTACCGGCCGTAGCCGGACTTCTGGTGCTTGCTGCCCAGCGCGTAGCAGGTGTCCGCGTCGATGTACCCGAGGTTGAGCGCGATCTCCTCCAGGCAGCCGAGCCGTACGCCGCGCTGCTCCTCGGCCCGGACGAAGGCGGCCGCGTCGAGCAGTCCGTCGTACGTGCCCGCGTCCAGCCACCTGGTGCCGCTGCCCAGCGAGTGGATGCGGGCGCGGCCCTGGGCGAGGTAGGCGCGGTTGACGTCGGTGATCTCCAGTTCGCCGCGGGCCGACGGGGTGATGTCGCGCACCACGTCGACGACGTCGCCGGAGTATACGTACAGGCCCGTCACGATCTCGGAGCTGCGCGGCCGGGCCGGCTTCTCCTCCAGGCCGATCAGGCGTCCCGCGGCGTCCTTCTCGGCGACGCCGTAGGGGCGCGGATCGGGCACGGTGTGGCCGAACAGGGTGCAGCCGTCGACCTCGGCCAGGCTACGGGTGAGCAGGTCCGGCAGGTTCGGGCTGGAGAAGATGTTGTCGCCCAGGATGAGCGACACCGGTCCGGTGCCGACGAACTCGGCGCCGATCCGGAGGGCGTCGGCGATTCCGGCGGGCTGCCACTGCTGGGCGTAGCTGATGTCCAGGCCGAGTTCCGCGCCGTCGCCGAGGACCTTCCGGAACATCGGGGCGTCGCTGGGGGTGGTGATGATGAGGAAGTCCCGTATCCCGCCCATCATCAGCGTGGCCAGCGGATAGTAGATCATGGGCTTGTCGTAGACCGGGAGCAATTGTTTGGAGAAGGCGACGGTCAGCGGATGGAGCCGAGAACCTGTTCCCCCGGCCAGAATTATTCCCTTCACGGGCGGCACCTCTGCTACCTGGGATCGGGCGTCGGAATACGTCGGGCGTCGGAATACTGGGTCCGCATACTGGGTCCGCATACTGGGGCCGAGCTCTTTCCGGTCGTTCACAGGCCGCTCGCGGGGCTGGGTTCCGCGGTCGGCCGCGGCCGCCGGGCGGTGCCCAGGTACCGCGAACCCGGCCGCTCCACGAGCACGTACAGCAGCCGCGCCGCGACCAGGGCGATCACGAAGGTCAGCACGATCCAGCCGATCCCCTCCAGCGGGGAGAGGACCTTCCGGAAGCCGAGTTCCTGGCGGGCGCGGACGAGTACCAGCACGTGCAGCAGGTACAGGGCGAAGGACGTCTCCCCGAGCCAGAGCATCGGCCGGCTGGACAGGAACGAGCGCCCCCCGTTCGCCTCGTGGAACGCCACCGCGGGGATGAACAGCGCCATCGGGACGAGCAGCACCGCGTTCAGCGAGTAGTGGTACGGCGTGTAGCCCGCGGCGATGTAGCCGGCCACGAGCAGCGCCAGCGCGGGGAGCCGCCCGAGGCGGATCCAGCGGCCCTCCAGCACGATCCGCGCCATCAGGATGCCCAGCACGAAGTCCAGCAGCCGGACCGGCGGGAAGGTGAAGACGAACCAGTACTGGACGATCGGGTCGTGGAGCCCCGTGTTGCCCAGGGCCAGCTGGAACCTCGGTTCGGTGGGCAGCAGTTCCGCCACCAGGGGCACGCACAGCACCAGGACCACGATCCCGCCCGCCGCCCACCAGAGCCGCTCGGCGGGGATCCGCCGGATCGCCTTCAGCAGGAACGGGAACAGCAGGTAGAACAGCACCTCGCAGGAGAGCGACCAGGTCACGTAGTTGAAGCTGAGGAAGGTGTCCATCCTCGGCACCCACGCGTGCAGCAGCGTCACGTTGAACACCGCGGGCACCACCGCCGCGCTGACGGAGGCGTAGAGCACCACCGACAGCACGAACGCCACGAGGTGGTTGGGGAAGATCTTGAACATCCGCCGCCGCCAGAACTGCCGTACGGCGTCGTACTTGCGCGCCGACCAGGTCAGGATGAAGCCGCTCAGCACGAAGAAGAACGTGACACCCAGCGACCCGAGGTGCTCGGTGATCCGGGCGAACGGGTCGGACCCGGGCGTGGAGGTGCGGAACACGCTCATGGATGCCGCGTGGAAGAGGAACACGCCCAGGGCGCCGAGGAACCGCAGCCCGGTCATGGAGTCCAGTCTTCGCACCCTGGTCTCGTCAACTGCCATGTGTACGCTCCTGTCTCGGGATTCACAGTCGTGATTCACGTCGTGCACATGGCCGGTCGCGGCCGCTCGGGTGTTGTCCTGTTCACGGTCGCCGGGTCCGCTAAAGCCGGTCTTGTCCCCGGCTAGGGCGTGTCACGGGACCGGCCCGGGGCGTCCCCGGCCGGCCCGGACCGTGCCCCGCGGGTCAGCGGCGGGCCTCGACCGACTTGATGACCTCGCGCGCGACCAGGTCGACCTCCTCGTCGAGCAGGTCCTGGTGCGCGGGCAGCAGCAGGGCGGTGTCCGACACGGTGTCGGTGACCGGCAACACGGTCTGCGTGGCGCCGTACCGCTGGACCCGGTGCAGCGGGTAGTAGCGCCAGGAGGTGTAGATGTCGTGGGCGAGCAGGTCCTCGCTGACCCCGTCGCGGATCTCCTGGGAGTCGAACCGCAGCCAGTAGAAGTAGTGGGTCGACTCGTGGCCCTCCGGCACGGCGCACGGGGTGCGGACCCCCGGCACGCCGGCCAGCGCCCGGTCGTACCGCTGGGCGATGGTGCGCCGCCGCTCGACGAAACCGCCGAGCCTGCGCAGCTGCACCATGCCCATCGCGGCGGTCATGTCGTTGCCGACCAGACGCCGCCCGATGTCCTCCACCTCGAAACTCCACCACAGGTGCTTGGACTTGGTGGCGGTGGTGAACGAGCTGCGGTCCTCCAGGCCGTGGTAGGCCAGCCGGCGCGCCCGGCGGGCGCCCTCCGGGTCCCGGACGTACAGCATGCCGCCGTCGCCGGTGGTGATGACCTTGCGGGCGTCGAAACTCCAGATGCCGTAGTCCCCGAAGGTGCCGCACCGGCGGCCGTGCGCGCTGGAGGCGACCGACACGGCCGCGTCCTCGATGAGCGCGACGCCGCGCTCCGCGCAGAGCGCGGCGATCTTCTCCACCTCACCGGGGTAGCCGCCGTAGTGCAGGACGATCACGGCCTTGGTCCGCGGGGTGAGCACGGCGAGGACGTCCTCGACCCGAGGGTTGAGGGTTTCCTCGTCGATGTCGCAGAACACCGGACGGGCGCCGGCCTCGACCACGCAGTTGGCGTTCGCGATGAAGCCGTTCGACGGCAGCACGACCTCGTCGCCCGGCCCGACGCCGAGCAGGTCCATGGTGAGGAACAGCCCGGAGGTCGCCGAGTTGAGGAACAGCACGTTGTCGGCCGACACTCCGAGGTGCTGGGCGAACAGCTCCTCGAACTCCTCGGTCCGCGGCCCGTACCCGAGCCACTTGCTGTCGAACACGGCGCTGATCGCGGCGAGTTCCTCCGCCCCGATACTTGGCTGGGTCACATTTATCATTACGCGTCTCCGGATCGAGGGGTACGGTGGTCGGCGGCGGCTCGGATGATGTGCCGACAACCACCGGGCGGCGCACATGGATAGGCCGAGTTTCGGACGTCCGGCTAAAGGTGTCCTAAACCTCGGCCGAACCCTCCGGTTTTAGGGGTGCTTCAGTCGGCCGGGATATCCGTTGGGAGATCACGAAGTTCCCGGCCGGGCGAGCGCCCGGTCGTCCAGCGCACCCCGGAGGTAGCATGGCCGAGAGCGTCGGCGCGGTCGACAATGCGGTTTTCGACGAGCGCCTTGCCAATTTCCAGAACTGGCAGGAAACCCCGTGGGGGCAGCTGCGCTATTCGGTGGTGGCCGCCAACCTGGCCCGCCACCTGGGCGACGGACCGCTGCGCGTGCTGGACGTCGCGGGCGGCAACGGCAAGGAGGGCGTCCGGCTCGCGCTGGCCGGCCACCGGGTGACGATCTTCGACGTGGCGCCGGTCTCCCTCGACGGGGCGCGCAAGCTGGCCGAGGAGCGCGGGGTGTCCGACCGCGTCGACGTCCGCGAGGGCGACGCGCATGATGTCCCGAAGCTCTTCGCGGGCCAGGAGTTCGACCTCGTGCTCTGCCACAACCTGCTGCAGTACGTGTCGGACCGGGCCGAGGTCTTCCGGGGCATCACGACCCTGCTCAAGCCGGGCGGCCTGCTCTCCGTGGTCTGCCCCAACACCTACGCGGTGCCGCTGGAGGCCGCGGTGCGCGAGCTCGACCTCGAAGCGGCCCTGCGCGCCGTCGACGCCCGGACCAAGCCGAACGTCGTGTACGGCAAGGACATCGACGTCCTGACCGCCGACGAGATCGCCGGCCTGTACCGCGAGTCCGGCCTCGACGTCGTCGGCACGCACGGCGTGATGAACGTCTGCAACCTCATCGCGGACAACGACATCAAGCACGACCCGCGGTTCTTCGCCCGGCTGGAGGAGCTGGAGATCGCCCTGGCGGGCCGGCAGCCCTACCCGTCCACCGCGCGCATGTTCCACCTCATCGGGCGTCGTCCGAGTTGATGGCCTCCGGCACCTGCGAAGGGATCCTGTCATGCGGGTTCTGATCACCGCGGCCACCTTCCGGTCGCACCTCTATCCGTTGGTCCCGCTGGCGTGGGCGCTGCGCGCGGCGGGACACGACGTGCGGATCGCCGTCCAGCCGTCACTGGTGGGCGACGTCACCGCCGCCGGCCTGCCGGCCGTCGAGGTCGGCAGCGGCCCGGACTTCATGAGCGAGCTCAAGAAGTCCATCGACTCGGGCGGCGGCACCCCGCCGGGCACCGCGCCGAGCATCGAGAAGATCGTCGTGCCGCACATCCGGATCGCCGAGGCGGTGGTGGCCGACCTGCTCCCGTTCGCCCGGAACTGGAAGCCGGACCTGGTGGTGGCGGACCCGGCCGCGTTCGCCGCGCCCGCCATCGCCAAGGCCGCCGGGGTCCCGCTGGTCCTGCACACCTGGGGGCCGATGCCCCACCAGCTGTGGGCCGACCTCACCTCCGAGCGCGCGGTGCGCGAGAACTGGCCCAAGGACCTGGTGGCGTTCCTCGACACCTGGAACGTCGAACTCGGCCCGGACTACGCGGACCTCGTGGTGGACCCCTGCCCGGAGGAGCTGCTCGCGATCCGGATGGCCAAGCGCCAGGAGGCGCGGTACGTGCCGTACAACGGCGCCGCCGTCACCCCGGCCTGGCTGGACGAGCCGAAGCGGCGGCCGCGGGTCTGCATCACCTGGGGCACCACCAGCGAGTTCATGGGCCCGGAGGTGCTGCGCCCGCCGCTGCTGGCGATCGAGGCGCTGGCCGGCCTCGACGTCGAGATCGTGGCGGCGCTCGGCAAGGCCGGCCGGGAGCTGCTCGGCGACGGGAGCGAGCAGGTCCGGGTGGTCGACTGGATGCCGCTGTCGATGCTGATGCCGACCTGCGACGCCCTGATCAGCCAGGGCGGCCCCGGGACGGTCCTGGCCGCCCTCGTCAACGGTGTGCCCCAGCTGGTCGTTCCGCAGATCAGTGCCCAGCCGCTCGGCGCCGAGCTGCTCACCAAGAGCGGGGCGGGCCTGACGCTCAGGCCCGACGAGCTCACCGCCGAGTCCGTCGTCGAGACCGTCACCGAACTGCTCGACGGGGGCTCGGTGGGGCCCGCCGCCCGGGTGCTCGCCGAGCGGAACGCCGCCCGGCCCGACCCGACGCAGCTGGTCGCCACGCTCGGCGCCCTGGCGGCCGGTCGGTAGCGGTCGGTCGGTAGCGGTCGGTCGGGCAGGGGCGGCTGGGCCGGGCGGCGCTCAGCCGTCCGTGCCCGGCCTGTTCGGCCCGTGCCCGGCCCCCTGTTCTACGCCTGCGGGCCGGGGGGGGGGAGGGGAGGGGGGTTCCGGCCGCCTGGTGGGGAGTCTTCGGGGCTATGGTGGTCGACGCGGGAGCAGATACTCCAAAGGGGAAGAGAGAAAAAAACCCCC
>NZ_JBVIFM010000025.1:0-122811 GCF_055571335.1 Kitasatospora sp. NPDC030952 | reverse complement strand
GGGGGGGTCGCGGGGGTGGACTTCTTTGTGGTTGTCTGGTCGGGTTTTTTTGGGCTGGTTCGGTCTTGTTGGTGTGGTTTTTGGGGTTCCCCCCCCCCCCCCTCCCCTCCCCCCCCCCGGCCCGCAGGCGTCCTTCGGCTGCCGGTCGGCCGACGCGGCGTCAGCCCTCCCCGGAGAAGACGAAGTCCCGCGCGTTCGCCTGCACCGCGTCGACCAGGGACGCCTGGTGGAGCGAGTTCTCGGTCCACTCCGGCGGACGCTCGCCCCCCAGCACCGCCTGGGCGAACGCCCGGACGATGTTGGCGAACTGGTCGTCCGGGGGCAGCACGATCTGCTCCAGGTGGTCCTGCCGCTCGATGCTGACCACGGGCTGGTGCGTCGCCGGAGGTGTGAAGACGCGGTTCAGCCAGAGCCGCCCGAGACTGCCCCGGAACTCGTAGCTGTTGGTGTACGAGTGCTCCATGCCGAAGACCAGCTGCGCGGTGACGCCCTGGTCGGTGGTCAGCAGGGCGTTGCCCCCGACGACCACGTCCCGGGACCGTTCGCGGCGGAACACCGCGCCCGCGACGTCCAGCCCCGGGCCGAGGAACAGCCCGGCCGCGCGGATCGGGTAGACGCCGATGTCCAGCAGCGCCCCGCCGCCCACCGCCGCCTGGTAGCGGATGTCGCCCTGGGGCTTGGGCGGGATCGTGAAGCTCGCGGAGAACGACCGGACCTCCCCGATGACGCCGTCGGCCAGCAGGTCGGCGACCCGCCGGTGCTGGTGGTGGTGGAGGAACATGAAGTTCTCCATCAGCAGCAGGCCCTGCTCGTCCGCGATCCGGAAGAGCCGCTCGGCCTGCTTCCGGTCCGTGGTGAGCGGCTTCTCCGCGAGCACGTGCTTGCCGGCCCGCAGCGCCTGCTCGATCCAGTCGGCGTGCAGGACGGCCGGCAGCGGAATGTACACCGCGTCGACGTCGTCGCGCTCCAGCAGGCTGACGTAGCCCTCGACCGGGGCGCCCCCGAAGCGGTCGGTGAACTGCCGGGCCTTCTCCTCCTGCCGGCTGGCGATGGCCGTGACCGCGATGAGGGGTTCGGCGGCCAGGGCCGGCAGCGTGCGCCGCCAGGCGATGTCGGCACACCCGATCACCCCGACTCGGACCGGTCTGGCATTCCCCGCTTGCTCCATCGGAACTCCTTGAACGAGGTTTCGGTCGGTGGACGGCCGTTGGGGCCGGTTACGGGGCACCTCAGCGAGCGAGCGGGGCGGTGAACGCCAGGGCCTGCTCGTAGGTCGGGAGCAGCCCCAGGGCGGCGGCCTCGGCGAGGGTCGGTGCCGCCGCGTCCTTCTCGGACATGATCGGAGGGCCTTCCAGGTCCCGGTCCCAGGGGATGCCTATGGCCGGATCGAACGCCTGGATGTCGAGCATGGTGCCCGGGACGTACTCGGCGCCGCAGAGATAGTTCATGCAGGTGTCGTCGGTCAGGGCGAGGAAGGCGTGCCCGATGCCGTCCGAGAGGTAGACACCGATTCCGGAGTCGGCCTCCTGGAGCGTCATGTCGAACGTCCCGAAGGTCGGGGAGCCGACCCGCAGATCGACCGCGACGTCGAGTGCCGCCCCCCGGACGCAGGTGACCAGTTTGGTCTGACCGGGCGGAATGGTGGTGCCGTGGATTCCGCGCACCGTGTTCTTCTTCGATACCGAGTAATTCACCTGGCGGATCTCGAAATGGTGGCCGGTCTGCTGGAGCAGCTCGGTGACCCGCCACGCCTCGTAGAATTTACCCCGGCGGTCCGAAATGTGTCTCGTGCCGATCCGGTACGCACCGGGAATCGACATCTCGGTGATATCCATACTGTCCACAACGGCCTCCTCCGGCTGAACGGGTGGGGGCCCCGCCACGGGCTGGCGGGGTCAGGCGGTGTGCGCCTGCGCCAACCGGTCGTGGCGGGCACGGATGACGCTGAGGTTGTCGAGCCTGTCGTGCAGGATGTACTCGTGGGTCTCCTGGAGGAATCGGCACGGCTCCAGCCCGAGTTCCGTGCGGATCTGGTTCCGGGCGGCCTGGTACACCTCCAGGGCGTCCGCCCGCCGGCCGGACAGGCTGAGCGCCTCCATGAGGAACGCGTGGAACTTCTCCCGCAGCGGGTACTCGGAGATCAGCGAGTAGAGGATGCGCACGGCCTCGCTGGTCTCGTTCGCCGAGAGCAGTGAACGGGCCAGCATCTCGAGGCACTCGACCCGCAGCTCCTCCGCCCAGTTGGCGAACTCCCGGATGATCGGGCCCTCGTAGGACGTCGCCTGGACCGGCTCGCGCCACAGCCGGAGCGCCTCGGTGAGGGTCTGGGCGGCCGCGGTGTACCGGTGCATGCCCATCTGCACCCGACCCTTCTCCGACAGGGCCAGGAACAGTTCCAGGTCGAGCTCGTCGTGTCCGAGGTTCAGGACGTAGCCGGGGGTGCGGGTGGTGATGACGCCTTCGTTCCGCGAGAACCGGTTGAGGATCTTGCGTAACTGCGAAACGTACACATGAATCGATGCCCGGGCCCGGACGGGCGGCGTCTCGCCCCATAACTCCCTGGTCAGCTGGTCCAGCGAGAGGATCTGGCCGTTGCGGATCAGCAGCGTCCGCAGGAGCATCTCCATCTTGTGCGTGCCCACCGGCGGCGAATCGTTGTCGATGGCAATGCGCACCGGGCCAAGGATTTCGTATCTCAAGCTCAGGCCTCCCCCAATAACTCCCGGCGAGAATGGTGCCGATGATCGAAAGGATGAAGTAGGCGAGAATGGCTGTCCGTGGATAGCGGTCGCCGGTATCGTCACCCCTCGCCAGGAATCTGATCTGAGTTGAACGTGCCAAAAGGAACTCTAGCAAGGTCGACCGGCGACGGCCTACAGAGATCGTTCTGTGATCTAGATCACACTGGCCGAGCGGGCGGTCGCAGCTGGGGTTTTATCAGAATTTTAGTGGTGTAACCGATATTCGGTCGCGTTCGTTCTGTCCATTTCGGACAGGCGTGCTTGACGTTGACGTTCAAAGGTGCTGGGCAGCCCTCTCGGGGGTTTCGAGGGCTTTCGGCGAAGGGTTCGTGGAGGATGGCGCGGGGGAGTTTGGGCCAGGCTCACGGGCCGTGGACGAGCGGAAACGCGGCGGGTCCACCGGGCGTGCTCGAGCGGGAACGCCAAGGGATCGCGGGCCGTCGCCCCCTCCCGCCACGCGGGCCACAGGGGTTCCGCCGTCTCGTGCGTTCCCCCCACGCCCGGGCGACCGGTCCCGTTTGTCCGGATAAGCCGGAGGCGGTGTTGACAGCGGGCGGATAATGCGGCGTTCCCCACCGTCGGATGTTCCGTACGAAGGTGCGGGTGCCGGTGGGGCGGCGCAGGCTGGAAGGAGCGTGCCGGCCCGGCCGAGTCCGACCGGGCCGCCGGTACGGGGGGTTTCGGGAGGTGGGACATCCGATGAGCAGACTGCAGGAGCAGATCGAGATCAACGCCCCGGCCGAGGACGTCTGGGCCCAGTTGCACCGCTTCGACCAGTATCCGGAGTTCGTGGACGGCGTGCGCAGCGCGTTCGCGGAGCACGACAACCGGGCGCACTTCGACGTCGGCGTCGGCGGTGAGCGGCGCGGCTTCGAGACCGAGCTCACCGATCGTGGCGCCGAGCAGGTGCTGGCCTGGCAGACGGTCGGCGGCAGCCCGGAGCTGAAAGGCGCTTTCACCGTACGGGAGTTGGACGGCGAGCACTGCGCGTTGCAGGCGCGGCTGGAGTACGACGGGGCGGAGCTGCAGGAGGCGTTCGGCGGCCCGAAGGGGTTCGCCCAGGTGCGGGCCGTCGAGGAGGCGGTGCGGACGGATCTGGAGCAGTTCAAGGAGTTGGTGGAGAACAGGTAGGCCGGGCCGGGGCGAACGGTCGGCCGGGGATTCCGCTCCGGCCGTCCCGGGTGTGGCCGGCGGCTATCCGGCCTCGGGTGTGGGCAGATTCGTTCGGACATACCGAGCGAAGGGGGCCCACGATGGCCGCAGTGCACGAATCCGTTCTGGACGCGATCAGCGGGACGCCGCTGATCCGCCTCGCCCGGCTCGGCGCCGGGATCGCCGCGCCGATCTATGCCAAGGCGGAGTTCCTCAACATCGGTGGCAGCGTGAAGGACCGGGCCGCCCTGTCGATGGTCCTGGCCGCCGAGCGGGACGGGCTGCTGAAGCCGGGCGGGACGATCATCGAGGCGACCTCCGGGAACACCGGCATCGGGCTGGCCCTGGTCGGGCGGCAGCGGGGGTACCGGGTGATCGCCGGGGTGTCCGACAAGGCGGCGCCGGAGAAGGCGGACATCCTGCGGGCCTACGGCGCCGAAGTGGTGCTCGCGATGACCTCGGTGGCGCGGGAGGATCCGCGGCACCTGTTCAACGTGGTCACGCGGTTGTCCGAGGAGATCCCCGGCGCCTGGCTGGCCAATCAGTACGACAACCTGGCCAATCCCGATGCCCATGTCCGGACCACCGGCCCGGAGGTCTGGGAGCAGACCGGCGGCCGGGTGACCCACTTCGTCGCGGGCGTCGGCACCGGCGGCACCGTCACCGGCACGGGCGGGTATCTGAAGCAGGTGTCCGGCGGCGCCGTGACCGTGATCGGCGCGGACCCGGAGTCCTCCTCGTACGGCGGCGGGGACGGCAGCCCGTGGTTCGTCGAGAGCATCGGCCACTTCCTCCACCCCGAGACGGTCGAGGATCGCTGGCCGCAGGCCTACCGCTCGGAGGTGGTCGACTCCTTCGAGCGGATCCCGGACCGCGAGTCGCTCCTGATGGCACGTCAACTTGCAAGGGAGGAGGGCCTGCTGGCCGGTCCGTCCTCCGGTACGGCGGTGGCGGCGGCGCTGCGGGTGGCGCGTGGGCTGGGGCCGGAGGACCTGGTCGTGGTGCTGCTCCCCGACTCGGGGCGGTCCTACCTGTCCAAGGTGCACAGTGACGTGTGGATGCGGGAGTGGGGCTTCCTGGAGGAGGAGGACGGCCTTCGGGCGCTGCTGGACGCCGCCGGGCCGCTGGTGACGGTCGGGGCCGATGCGAGCGTCGCCGAGGCGCTGGCGGCGTTGCGGGCCGCACCGGGCGGGGTGGCGCCGGTGGTGCTGCCGCGGGCGGCGCGGCCGTACGGGGTGGCCGCGGGGGAGGTGATCGGCTCGGTGTCCCGGGAGGTGCTGGCGGCGGCGCTGGCCGACGGCGGGGCCGAGCCGGACGGCCCGGTGCGCCCGCTGCTCGGGCCGGCCCTGCCGACGGTGGGGGTCGGGCAGCCGGCGGCGCTGGCCCGGGCGGCGCTGGCGGGCGGCCACCCGGCCGTGGCGGTGCTGGTGGACGGCCGGGTGGCGGGGGTGCTGTCGCGGGAGCTGCTGAGCTAGTGGGCCTTTAGGGGGCCTGACTGCCCTGCGGGGTCGCCAGGATGGCGAGGATGACCCGGTCCAGGGTGCGGTCGAAGGCCTGGTCCGGGTCGGCCGGCGGGCCGGCGGTGGCGAAGGCGTGGGCGAGGTTGGGGTAGGCGCCGCTCATCGCCGCCTGGGTGAGGTAACCGACCATCTCCGCCTGCCACTTGGCGCCCGCGGCGGCCGTCTGCTCGTACTGGGCGAACTGGCAGATGAAGCCGTTGAACATCGCCATCGCCTCCATCCGCACCCCGCCCGGCAGGCCGGTGGGGGCGGTGACGGCGAGGAAGTGGTCGGTGTAGCGCAGGGCGTTGGGGCCGATGCCGGGGCGGGCGATGACCAGACCGGGCAGCCACGGGTGGCGGCGGAAGATGGTCAGCTGCTCGTGGGCGAGGCTCGCGAGGTCGGCCCGGACGTCGCCGCTGGGCGACGGGGGTAGCCGGTACTCGCCGCAGGCGGCGTCGAGCATCAGGTCGAGCAGGTGCTCCTTCTTCGGCACGTAGTTGTAGAGCGACATGGTGCCCGCGCCGAGTGCGGCCGCGACCCGGCGCATCGAGACGGCGTCCAGGCCCTCGGCGTCGGCGATCACGATCGCCGCCGCGGCGATCGAGTCGCGGCTGTGGGCGGGCCGGGGGCCGCGGCCGGTGCGCTCCGGGCGCAGCCAGATCAGCTCGGGGGCCTCGGGGGGCACCGGCTTCTGGGGTTCCTCGGGTCGCGCTGCACTGTTCGGGGGCTTGCTGGACGGCACTGGAAGATCACCTCGCTCCCCCATCTTAGATACGTACGGCGTACGTAGTAGCATCGTCCCCAGCTTCTACGTACGCTGTACCTAGAGAAGGGCAGAGCCATGTCCGACACCACCCGACCCGCCATCGAGATGGTGGGCGTCGAAAAGCGCTTCGGGGCCACCGAGGCCCTGCGCGGTCTCGACCTGACCGTCCCGGCCGGCGCGGTCTGCGGCCTCCTCGGCCCCAACGGGGCCGGCAAGACCACCGCGGTGCGCGTCCTCGCCACCCTGGTCGCCCCCGACCGGGGCACCGCCCGGGTCGCCGGGTACGACGCCGTCCGCGAGGCCGAGGAGGTCCGGCGGGCGATCGGCCTGGCCGGTCAGCACGCCGCGCTGGACGAGGGCATCACCGGCCGCGACAACCTCCACCTGTTCGGCCGACTGCACCGCCTCGGCGCCCGCCGGGCCCGGGCGCGCGCCGACGAACTGCTGACCCGCTTCGACCTCGCCGAGGCCGGCGACCGGCTGGTCCGCACCTACTCCGGCGGCATGCGCCGGCGCCTCGACCTGATCGCCAGCCTGGTCACCAGCCCGCCGGTGCTCTTCCTGGACGAGCCCACCACCGGGCTCGACCCGCGCAGCCGTCAGGGAATCTGGGACACCGTCAAGGAGTTGGCCGACGGCGGCACCACCGTGCTGCTCACCACCCAGTACCTGGAGGAGGCCGACCGGCTGGCCGACGACGTCGTGGTGGTCGACCACGGCGCCGCGATCGCCACCGGCCCACCGGCCAGGCTCAAGGCGGCGATCGGCAGCCAGGTCTCCGTCACCCTGGCCGATCCGGGCCAACTCGGCGCCGCCGCCGTGGTGTTGTCCGCGCTGTCCGGTGGCGACGCCCAGGTGGACCTGGCCGAGCGGGCGGTCACGGTGCTCACCAGTCCCGGTGCGAACGTCCTGCTGCCCGCGCTGGTACGGGAGTTGGACGCCGCCGGGGTCATCGCCGAGGACGTCGCCGTCCGGGCGCCCTCGCTGGACGATGTGTTCCTCGCGCTCACTGGGAAGTCCCGGGAGACCGCCGACCTGGGAAGGGCTGCCTGATGTCCGCCGCCGTCCCCACCACCGTCCCCACCGCCGTCCCCACCACCGCGCCCACCGCCGCGCGCCCTTCGCTCGGCGCCCGGCTGGTCGCCGACACCGGCACCTCGATGCTCCGCATCCTGCTCAACTACCGCCACTCGCCAGGCCTGTTGGCCGCCTCGCTGGGCGTGCCGGTGGTCATGGTGGTGGTCTTCGGGTACGTCTTCGGCAGCGCCATGCAGGTGCCCGGCGGCGGGGACTACCGGGAGTTCCTGATGCCCGGACTGTTCGCCATGGTCGCCACCAACGGCATCATGCCCACCATGGTCGGAGCCGCCCGCGACGTCGGTCGCGGGGTCACCGACCGGCTGCGCTCGATGCCGGTCTCCCGCACCGGACTGCTGCTCGGACAGACCCTCGCCGACCTGCTGGTCACCGTGGTCGTCCTGACCCTGCTGGCGCTGGTCGGGCTGGCCACCGGCTGGCGCGCCCGGCACGGCGCCGCCGACGCGCTGGAGGCGTTCGCACTGCTGCTGCTCTTCCGGTTCGTGATGACCTGGGTCGGCACGCTGCTCGGCCTGGCCGTCGGCAAGGAGGAGGCGGCCGGCCAACTCTCCGTCGTCGTCTTCCCGTTGGCGATGGTCACCAACGCGTACGTGCCCACCGGCGGGATGCCCGGCTGGCTGCGGGTGATCGCCGACTGGAACCCGATCAGCTCGGTGGTGGAGGCCGCCCGCGAGCTGTTCGGCAACCCGACGGCGCCCGGCACCGCCTGGCCGATGCAGCACGCCGTCCTGGCCACGCTGCTGTGGAGCGCCGTGCTGCTGGTGCTCTGCGGGCCGCTGGCCGTACGGAAGTTCGCCACCCACGGGCGGTGAAGTCGGCCGTCGACGGGCGGTGAAGTCGGCCGTCGACGGGCGGTGACCCGCCCGTTCCGCCGAATGTGCTGGACACCGTGGCCGGTGTGGCCTTAGGTGGGGCGCCATGGAGTACACCCACCTCGGCCGCACCGGCCTGACCGTCTCCCGCCTCTGCCTCGGCACCATGAACTTCGGCCCCCACACCGAGGAGGCCGACGCCCACCGCCTGATGGACACCGCCCACGAGCGCGGCATCAACTTCTTCGACACCGCCAACGCCTACGGCCGCGACCCCGAGGGCAACCTCAAGGGCCGCACCGAGGAGATCATCGGCCGCTGGTTCGCCCAGGGCGGCGGCCGCCGCGAGCGCACCGTGCTCGCCACCAAGGCCTACGCCGAGATGAGCGACTGGCCCAACGAGGGCCGGCTCTCCGCGCTCGCCATCCGGAAGGCCGTCGAGGCCAGCCTGCGGCGGCTGCAGACCGACCACATCGACCTGTACCAGATGCACCACATCGACCGGGACACGCCCTGGGAGGAGATCTGGCAGGCGATGGAGGTGCTGGTCGCCCAGGGCAAGATCATCTACGTCGGCTCCAGCAACTTCGCCGGCTGGCACCTCGCCCAGGCCCAGGAGGCCGCCCGCTCCCGGAACTTCCTCGGCCTGGTCAGCGAGCAGTCCCTCTACAACCTGCTCGACCGGGCGATCGAACTGGAGGTCATCCCCGCCCTCCAGCACTACGGCCTCGGCCTGCTCCCGTGGTCCCCGCTGCGCAGCGGCCTGCTCGGCGGCATCCTGCGCAAGGAACGCGAGGGCACCCGCGGCCGCAGCGCGGTGGGCTACGCGAACGAACTGCTGGAGAAGCACCGCGAGCAGCTCCAGGCCTACGAGGACTTCGCCGCCGAACTCGGCACCGACCCGGCCGAGCTCGCCCTCGCCTGGCTGCTGTCCCGCCCCGCCGTCACCGCCCCCATCATCGGCCCCCGCACCCCGGCCCACCTCGACGCCGCCCTCGCGGCCCTCGACCTGACGCTCGACCAGAAGACCCTGGACCGCCTCGACGAACTCTTCCCCGGCCACAAGCCCGCCCCGGAGGACTACGCCTGGTAGACCATGGCGGCCTCGGCCCCCGGTCAGGGGTCGAGGCCGGCCCGGCGGCCCGTCCGGCTGTGGTAGCAAGGCAGGCATGACGGAGCGGAGTGCGTACCACCACGGGGCGCTGCCGGAGGCGTTGGTGGCGGCGGCGTTCGAGGTGGTGGACGAGCAGGGGCAGGAGAAGGTCAGCGTGCGGGAGGTGGCGCGCCGGGCGGGGGTGTCGGCGGGGGCGCCGTTCCGGCACTTCGCGGACCGGCGGGCGCTGTTGACCGCGGTGGCGGACCGGGTGCTGGCGGACTTCGCGCGCTGGCAGGAGGCGGAGGTGGCGGCCGCCGAGGCGGTCGGGGGGTCGGCGATGCGGGCGCTCGGGCTGGGGTTCGTGCGGTACGCGCTGCGCCATCCGCGGCGGTTCGAGCTGGTGCGCTCGCGGGTGTTCACGGCCGCCCGGGATCCGGAGCTGCGGGAGCGGGTGGACGGCCTGGAGCGGGCGTTCGCCGGGCTGATCGCGGCGGACCAGGCGGCGGGCCGGGTGGGGCCCGGTGATCCGGAGCTGGTGCTGCTGTCCGGGCAGGCGCTGGTGTACGGGCTGGCGCAGATGATCGTGGACGGCTACCTGCCGGCCGAGCGGGCGGAGGAGCTGGCCGTCCGGGTGCTGGACACCTTCCGTGCAGGGATCGCCGGGACCGTCAACCAGCCTGACAGATAACGGAATTGTGGTTGCGGCGAGCCTTGACCGGCCCGGTGCGCGCTGATGTAATCACCGATTACATGAGGGCGAGTCGGGGGAGGCGCAGATGCCGTTGTTCGCCAAGCCACTGCCGGGCTACACCACCGCCGGTGCCACCGGCGACACCGTGGTGCTGCTGATCGGCATGCGGATCAACCGGTTCTGGGCGGTGCACCACTGGGGCCCGGTGATGTTCGCGATGTTCCGGATGCTGTACGAGCTGCGCCGCAGCCCCGAACGGGGCCTGCGCGGGCGCATACTGCTCACCGCCTCGCCGCGGACGTACTACGTCGTCCAGTACTGGGAGTCGAAGGAGCACCTGTACCGCTACGCGAGCGCACCGGACGGCTTCCACCACACGGTGTGGGGCATCGCCAACCGGATGGTGCGGGAGGGGAAGACGCACCGGCACGTCGGGCTCTGGCACGAGACGTACGTCGTGCCGGAGGGTGGCTACGAGTCGATCTACTTCGACATGCCGGCCTTCGGCCTGGCCGGCGCCACCGGCCAGCTGCCGCTGGAGGCGCGCGGCCGGCACGCCGCCCAGCGCCTGGCCTTCCGGTCGGACGGCGGGAAGGGCACCCAGGCGGAGGGCGAGGCGGACGCCCGGGCGGAGGGCGAGAAGGGCACCCAGGCGGAGGGCGAGGCGGACGCCCAGGCCGACGGCGGCAACGGCAACACCCAGGTGGAGGCCGAGGCGGACGCCCGGGCGGAGGCTCCAGGAGTGTCGTGAGTCCGTCCGGCCGCCCCGGTGTGGGAGCGTCGGGGGATGGTCGATCAGGACGGCGCCGCGCGACCGGCGCGGGTGGTGCACGAGGTGCCGTACCGGGCGCAGTGGGAGTCCGCGGAGCTGGTGCGGGACATCGTGGACGGGCGGCTGGACGCGGCGCGCGACCCGCGCTGGGGCCAGTCGGGGGCGGCCACCCCGGAGGAGTACGCGTGGTGGTCCTGGCGGCTGTGCGGGGTCGCCTGTCTGCGGATGGCGTTGGAGCACTGGTGGGGTGTGACCCCGGCGGCGATGGTGCTGGCGGCCGAGTGCCTGGCCGCCGGTGCGTACGTCCGGGACGGTGAGAGCCTGCGCGGGTTGGTCCACACGCCGTTCGCCGACTACGCCCGGCGGCGCTGGGGACTGGCCGCCCGGGCCGCCGAGTTGACGCCCGCCCAGGTGGGGGCCGAGGTGGCCGGCGGGCGGCTGGTGATGCTGTCGGTGCACCCGTCGATCCGGGAGCCGGATGGCCCGGAGCCGGTCCGGCGCGGCGGCCACCTGGTGCTGGCGGTGGGCGCCACCGAGACGGCGCTGCTGATCCACAACCCCTCCGGGTTCCCGGGGGAGTCGCAGGCCTTCGCGCGGGTGCCGTGGCGCTCCTTCGGGCCGTTCTACGCCGGGCGGGGGATCGTGCTCGGCCCGCCCGGCGCCGTCGAGGGCCGGGTGTCGTCCGGTCGGGGAGCGACCGGCCCGGTGTAGCGGGGCCGGTGGCCCGGGGTGGCGGTCAGCCGTTGTCCGGCAGCCCCACCGGGTAGAACGGCAGGCCGCTCCGGCACAGGGCCGAGATCGGCTTCAACGCGGCTGCCAGCGTGTCGAGTTCGGCCCGCGGATAGTCCTCCCAGACCCGGGCGGCGGCCAGGTCGGTGGCCGCCTCCAGGGACTGGTGACGGATCCGGCCGAGTTCGGTGACCGCGCCGGCGGCGGTCAGCCAGCCGCGCTCGACCAGGCGTCCGGCGGCGGCCTCCCACTCGGCGTCCGTCCAGCCGCGCACCGGCTGGAGCTGCTCGCGCCGCATGTCCATCGCGCAGCGGATCACCAGCGCCTCGCAGCCGTCCAGCCCGGCGGTGACCAGCGCGGCCACATGGCCGTCCCCGCGGTGCTCGCGCATCACGGTGGCGGCCCGCCAGAGCCGCTCGTACAGCCCGGTCGGCGCCGGGAGCCCGGCGTTGGCGGCGGCCAGCACCCGGCCGACGCAGTCCAGTCGGGCCGCGGCCTGCTCCAGCGTCTCCACCGCCCGCTCGACCTGTGCGCGGTCCACGTGTTCCAGCAGCCGGGCCAGCGCGGCGCCCGCGCCCTTGCCGCGGGCGGCCAGCGCCTCCTCCGGGCTCGCCAGCGACCAGACCGCGGGCAGGGCGCGTTCGACCATCGCCGGGGCGAAGTTGAAGAACGCGGCGGTCACCGGTGGGGCGTCCACCGCGCCGAGCGGCGCCGAGCGGCCGGCGAAGTAGCCGCGCCAGAAGCCGCGGAGTCCGGCCTCCTCGAAGGCGTCGCGACACTCGGGCTGGAAGTAGGTGACGGCGTGCACCGGCTCGAAGAGCCACCAGAGCGCGCGGGCGGGATGGACGAGCTCGGCCATCGGGGACCTTCCTCGGACGGAGCCCCGGGCGGGTGCGGGGAGCTCGACTGGTCGGCACGGCACAGCACGGCCGCGCGACCACCCGAGCGGCGGGGTTCGGGGCCGCTCGGGCGGGTGCGTGATCCGTTCACCTGCTGATGACCACCGGGTCGGCCCCGGTAATCCCCCGGCGGGGTGTGATGCCGGTCACTCGGACGGCCGCGGGGGTGGCCGTGGGGGTGGCTGCGGGGGTGGCCCTGGGGGTGCGAAGGAGCGCGCGGGGGACTACGGCTGCACCGGCGGCATCGCCAGCGGGTTGACCGGCAGCTGGGCCCGGCAGAGTGCCGCGATCGGCCGCAACAGGGCCGCCAGGCGGTCGAGTTCGCCGTCCGCGAGGCCCTCCCAGACCCGGCCGGCGGCCAGGTCGGTGGCCGCCTCCAGGGACTGACGGCGGATCCGGCCGAGTTCGGTGACCGTGCCGGTGGCGGTCAGCCAGCCGCGCTCGGCCAGGCGACCGGCGGCGGCCTCCCACTCGGCGTCCGTCCAGCCGCGCATCGGCTGGAGCACCTCGCGGCGGGCGTCCACCGCGCAGTGCAGCACCGAGGCCTCGCAGCCGTCCAGCCCGGCCGCGACCAGCGCGGCCACATGGCCGTCCCCGCGGTGCTCGCGCAGCACGGTCGCGGCCTGCCACAGTCGGCCGTGGGCCTTCTCCGGCCGGGGGAGCGCGGCGTTGGCGGCGGCCAGCACCCGGCCGGCGCAGTCCAGCCGGGCCACCGCCCGCTCCAGTGCCGTCGCCGCCGACTCGATCCGCTCGGGCTCCACCGGCGCCAGCAGCCGGGTCAGGGCCGCCGTCGAGCCGGCGGTCCGGGCGGCCAGCGCCTGTTCGGGTCTCGCCTTGGTCCACACCTCGGGCAGGGCGCGCTCGACCATCACCGGGGCGAAGCTGAAGAACGCGGCGATCACCGGCGGGGCGTCCACCGCGCCCAACGGGGCCGAGCGGCCGGCGAAGTAGCCGCGCCAGCCGCCGTCCAGCCCGGCCGCCTCGAAGGCCGCCCGGCTCTCGGGCTGCAGGAAGGTGACGGCGTACACCGGCTCGTAGAGCCACCACAGGGCGCGGGCGGGGTGAACGGCGGGATCGGACATCGGGGGCCTTCCTGGACGGGGGCTCGACGGCTGCTGTTCCGTCCGTGAGGTCGGGGATGCGGCCGGCGGGCGCCGGCCGCACAGGTGCTGATGGCCACCGCGGCAGCCCCGGTAACCCCCGGACCGGGTGTGATCACCGTCACGCGATGCACCGGGGTGCGTCCGCCGGTGGTCGGGCGCGAGATGATGGGACGAAGCGCCTCCGGGCGTCCAGCCCTCGCAAGCCCCCGCACGAAGGTAGTCGGCCATGCCCCAGATCAGCCCCAGCATCCTGTCCGCGGACTTCGCCCGGCTCGCCGACGAGGCCGAGGCCGTCCGGGGCTCCGACTGGCTGCACGTGGACGTCATGGACAACCACTTCGTGCCGAACCTGACCCTGGGCGTCCCGGTGGTCGAGTCGCTCGCCCGGGCCACCGACATCCCGCTCGACTGCCACCTGATGATCGAGGACCCGGACCGCTGGGCCCCGCAGTTCGTCGAGGCCGGCGCCGGCTCCATCACCTTCCACGTCGAGGCCGCCGCCGCGCCCGTCCGGCTGGCCCGTGAGATCCGCGCCAAGGGCGCCCGCGCCTCGATGGCGCTCAAGCCGGGCACCCCGATCGAGCCGTACGAGGACCTGCTGCCCGAGCTGGACATGCTGCTGATCATGACGGTCGAGCCCGGCTTCGGCGGCCAGGCCTTCCTGGACATCATGCTGCCCAAGATCCGCCGCACCCGGGAGCTGATCGCCAAGCACGACCTGGAGCTGTGGCTGCAGGTCGACGGCGGCGTCTCCGCGGCCACCATCGAGCGCTGCGCCGAGGCCGGCGCGGACGTCTTCGTCGCCGGCTCGGCCGTCTACGGGGCCGAGGACCCGGCCGCGGCCGTCCGCAACCTGCGCGAGCTGGCCGCCAAGGCCTCCGCCGACGCCTGGTGGGCCTGCGAGCACTGAGATCGGTCCTGCGGGACCGGTCCGGCAGGACCGCCGGGCGGCCGGGCGTCGGATCCGGGACCGCCGGATGGCCGGGCGCGGGTGGAGGAACGTCGCACCGTGACGGATGATCGGTGACGGTGCGACCCCTCTCCCGCCCAGCCCTCCTCGTACGGTGGTGGAACCGCGATGAGCAACCTCGACCTCAGGCCCGCCCCGACCGACTGCGGCCGCGAGGCCAGCGGCGGACCGGTGAAGGATCTGCTGACGGGTCGTCAAGTCCCGCTCGGCGAGAGCACGGTGGTCCGCCGGCTGCTCCCCAATCTGGGCCGCCGGATGGTCGGCGCCTGGTGCTTCGTGGACCACTACGGGCCGGATGACATCGCCGGCGAGCCCGGCATGCAGGTGCCGCCGCACCCCCACATGGGCCTGCAGACGGTCAGCTGGCTCCACCAGGGCGAGGTGCTGCACCGCGACAGCCTCGGCAGCCTGCAAACCGTCCGGCCGTACGAACTGGGCCTGATGACCTCCGGCTGGGCGATCTCCCACTCCGAGGAGTCCCCGCGCCCGCACGCCCGCTTCCTGCACGGCGCCCAGCTCTGGGTCGCCCTGCCGGACGCCCACCGGCACACCGCCCCCTCCTTCGAGCACCACCCCGAACTGCCCGAGGTCACCGCCCCGGGCCTGCGCGCCACCGTCATCCTCGGCACCCTGGACACCGCCACCTCGCCCGGCACCACCCACACCCCGCTGGTCGGCGCCGACCTCGCCCTCACCGACGGGACGGACCTCCGGCTCCCACTGGTCCCCGGGTTCGAGTACGCCGTCCTCGCCATGACCGGCCGGATCGACGTCGACGGCGTCCCGGTCGAACCCGGCTCGATGCTCTACCTCGGCTGCGGCCGCCGCGAACTCCCGCTCCTCGCCCGCTCCGACGCCTCGGTGCTGCTCCTCGGCGGCGAGCCCTTCGACGAGCGGATCGTCATGTGGTGGAACTTCATCGGCCGCTCGAACGACGAGATCGCGCAAGCCCGTTCGGACTGGATGAGCACCGACCGCTTCGGCGCGGTCCACGGCTACGCCGGCACCCGACTGGCCGCCCCGGAACTCCCCGCCACCCCACTGAAGGCCCGCGGTCGCGAGCGCTGACCCGGGTGTCGCGTGGCGGGCGGAACGATGTCCGGGTGCGCCGGTCCGCCCGCCGGAGTGCCGGCCCTCGTCCCGCGCCGTGGCCCGGTGGTCGCGCTGATGCGGCGTTCGGGCGGACCTGTGCGGAACGGCTTCGGATGGAAGGGGGCGCGGCGGGGCGCGGGTTTAGCCTGGCCCGCATGTACAACGACGGTCTGGTGACGTGCACCGCGCGTGAGCTCGTGATTCGCCGGTACTACTTCCCGCTGGCGTCCGCCAAGCGCATCCCGTACTCGCGGATCCGGGGGCTGCAGCAGGTGCCGCTGACCCGGCTCGGCGGGCGCTGGCGGATCTGGGGCTCCGGGGACTTCGTGCACTACTTCAACCTCGACCTGGGGCGGGTGGACAAGAGCGTGGCCTTCGTCCTCGACCTCGGCGGGCGGGTCAAGCCGGTGATCACCCCCGACGAGCCGGAGCGGCTGGTGGCGGCGATGGCCGCGCACCGGATCGAGGTGACCCGGGGTTAGCCCAGCGCGGCGCGGGGCGGGCGGGGCCAGTCGGGGTGGTGCTGGTCGATGACGTAGTGGTGGCCGTGCTGCCAGGCGCCGTCGGCGGCGGGGCGGGCGCCGGTGAGGTGGGGGTGGCCGGCGGGCAGGTCGGTGTGGAGGTGGGGGAGGGCGTCCGGGTCCCGGGCGGGCCACAGGGTGGTGGCGGCCAGTGCGGCGGCGAGGGCGACCGTGCCCAGGACGAGGGCGGTGGCCGGGAGGCCGGCGCCGGCGGCGAGCCAGCCGGCCAGCGGGTAGGTGAGCAGCCAGCAGCCGTGCGAGAGGGAGAACTGGGCGGCGAAGGCGGCGGGCAGGTCCGGGTCGGAGGCGGAGCGGCGGACGACCCGGCCGGCGGGCGTCAGCACGGCCGAGCTGCCGGCGCCGACCAGGGCCCAGGCGGCCAGCAGGGCGTACCAGCTGCCCGGGCCGGCCGGTGCGGCGGTGATCGCGGTGACGGCGGCCAGGACGCAGGGCAGGGCGTAGGCGGCGGGCAGCATCACGGACCGGTCGCCGACCCGGGCCAGCAGCCGGGGGAGCAGCAGTGCGGCGAGCATCGAGCCGACGCCGTACGCGCCGAGGGCCAGCGAGACGGCTCCGGCCGGGCGGTGGAAGTGGTCGCGGACCACGTTGACGGTGTCGACGAAGACGATCGCGCCGGCCGCCGCCACCGCGAGGTCGAGCGCGAGCAGCGCCCGGAGTCGTGGGGTGGCCCGGAACAGCCGGGTGCCGAAGGTGGCCTTGCGGTAGATCCCGCCGGTGCGCCCGACCGGACCGGGCGAGGGCGCGGGCTTGGGGGAGGGTGCGGGCTTGGGCAGGACGGCGGAGAGGACCAGGGCGGCGGAGCCGAGGAAGCCCGCCGTCGTCCCGATGAACAGCCAGTTGTAGGTGACCACGGACAGCAGCAGTGCGGCGAGTGCCGGGCTGAACAGTGATTCGAGGTCGTAGGCCAGCCGGGACATCGACAGCGCCCGGGTGTAGTCGCGTTCGGCGGGCAGTACGTCCGGGATGGTGGCCTGGAAGGTCGGGGTGAAGGCGGCGGAGGCGGCCTGGAGCAGGAAGATCAGGACGTAGACCTGCCACACCCGGTCGACGAACGGCAGGGTGAGGGCGACGGTGGCTCGGGTGAGGTCCATCGCGACCATCAGGGTGCGGCGGGGGATCCGCCCGGCGAGTGCTCCGGCGAGCGGTGCGACGGTCACGTAGGCGACCATCTTGATCGCCAGTGCGGTGCCGAGCACCGCCGAGGCGTCGGCGCCGGCGATCGAGTACGCCAGCAGCGAGAGCGCCACGGTGGCCAGGCCGGTGCCGACCAGGGCGACGACCTGGGCGGTGAACAGGTGGCGGTAGGTGCGGTTGCGCAGCACGGTCGGCATGGCCCGTCCCGGGGCGATGAGGGGGCGAAGGGGGGCGATGGGGGGTGACGGACCCATGATAGGCAATGTGTGCGTACCTGTGCACCTGTCTGCGAGGAACCGGCCGGACGCCGGCCCGGCGCCGGGCTCAGTCGTGCGGCGGCAGGTGGCCGATCTGGTGGTCGGCGACGTTCAGCGCCTCGTCCACCAGGCGGCGCAGGTGTCCGTGCCGCAGGGAGTAGACCACCCGTCGGCCGTCCTTGCGGGTGGCGACCAGTCCGGCCAGTCGCAGCTTGGCCAGGTGCTGGCTGACCGAGGGCCGGGCGGCGCCGGTCGCCTCGGTCAGCGTGGTCACGTCCGCCTCGCCCCGGCCGAGGCGTTCCAGCAGCGCCAGTCGGGTGCGGTCGGCGAGCAGTGAGAGCACGGACGCGGCGACGTCCAGCCGCGCCTCGGCCCGCTGCTGCGAGCGGTGTGCATCTGCCATCGGGGTGCCGGAGCTCATGGCGCCATCGTAGGGCGGGTGCGCAGGTGCGTTCATGAGGACGGGTCGGGTGGGGGCGCCCCGATGGGGTCAGCGGGTCGGCTGCTCGACCGGCTGCTCGGCGTCGGCGGGCGCCGGGGCGGGTTCGAGGTCGCCCAGTCGCGGGATCGCGAACAGCGCGGCCAGGATCAGCGCGCCCGCCATGACGACCGGGACGCGGATGCCGATGGTGGAGCCGATCAGGCCGCTGAGGGACGCGCCGATCAGCATCCCGATCCGCATCAGCATCAGGTAGCAGCTGTTGACCCGGCCGAGCAGTTCCTTCGGCACGGTCTGCTGGCGCAGCGAGATCGCCTGGACGTTCCAGGTGACCACCCCGAAGTTGCCGACGGCGAACAGCGGTGCCACCACGAACACCGAGGGGCTCAGGCCCATCAGCAGCAGCGCCGAGCCCATCAGCACGAAGGAGAGGGTGATCCGGGCCCGCCGGCCCAGCCGCTCGCTGATCCGGCCGGCCAGCATGCTGGCCGCCGTGCCGCCGGCCACGCCGGTGGCCAGGACGGCGCCGTACGCCCAGGTGGGCTCGTTCAAGGTCCGGGTGACCAGCAGGGCCATCATGGTGATGCCGAGCGAGGAGGCGCCGGCGGCCAGGGCGGAGAGCGAGGCGACCAGGCGCAGTTGCTTGTGCCGGTACAGCCAGCGGACGCCCTCGCGGACCTCGGTCATCACCCGGCGCTCGGACTTCGCCCGGGGGGCGCCGGAGCGGCCGGTCGCGGCGACCAGGGCGGCGGCGAGCGCGAAGGACAGGCCGTCCACCGTGAACGGGTAGCCGGCGGCGACGGCGAACAGCGTGGTGCCGACCAGCGGGCCGATCATCCGGCCGACCAGCAGGCCGCCCTGGAGCCGGCCGTTGGCGACGTCCAGTCGGTCGGAGCGGACCACGTCCGGGATGGCGGAGGTGGCGGCGTTGACGAACACCGTCTCGCCGCAACCGAGGATGAAGGCCAGGGCGGCGAGCAGGGCCAGCGGCGGGGTGGTGGAGAAGACCCAGGCGGCGAAGCCCAGCACGATGGCGGCCCGGCCGAGGTCGATCGTCCACATCAGTCGGCGGCGGTCGAAGCGGTCGGCGATGACGCCGCCGAACAGGGCCATCAGCAGCCAGGGCAGTGATCCGGCCACCGCGACGACGGACACCGAGGACGGGGAGTCCGAGATGGCCAGGGCGAGCAGTGGCAGTGACGAGTCCCGCATGCCGTCGCCGACTGCTGAGATCGACGATGCCGACCACAGCATGGCGAATTTCCGGCCCAGTTGGGGCCTGCTGCGGCGCGCGGATGTCGTGGGGCTGGCTGAGGTCACCGACGCAGTATGGCATGACCGCTACAGATTTGGTCGCCCCTTCACAGAGCATTCCCAGCCGGAAGTCTCAGAGTCCGGAAACCCCCTTGACGAGGGTGGTCAGACCGCCCGCGAGGGCCAGTCCCAGCACCACCGTGCGGGCCCGCCGCTCCGGCACCCGGGCGGCCAGCAGCCGGCCGACCACCGCCCCGCCCGCCACCGCCGCGGTCACCAACCCCCAGGCGGGCGCGGTCAGTTCGGGCAGTCCCTTGGCCGCCAGCGAGACGGCGTTCACCACCACACCGTACAGCTGGGCGTTCGGCACGAACTCCCGGGCCGTCCAGCCGGAGTTCACCGCGTACAGCGAGACCGCCGGACCGCCCACCCCGGCCGCGGAGTTCATCAGCCCGCTGGTCGCCCCCGCCACCACCGCCCCGCCGACCCCGCGCAGCGCCGAGGCCCGCACCCCACGGATCACCAGCAGGGCCGCCGCGCTGGTCAGCAGTCCGATGCCGACCAGGAGCTCCGGGGTCGGGACGGACGCCGCCACCCACGCCCCGGCCGGGACGGTGCAGGCGGCGGCGGCCAGCAGTGGCAGCATCGCCCCCGGCCGGACCTGCCGCCAACTCCCGGCCAGGCCGATGGCGCTGATCGCCAGCGAGGCGCAGTTCGCCAGCGTCACCCCGCCGTTCGGGCCGAGCAGCAGCACCAGGACCGGCGCCGCGACCAGGGCGAAGCCGATGCCGGCCAGCCGTTGGACGGACGCGCCGAGCAGTACCACCAGGCCCAGCAGCAGTTCACCGGCCCAGCCGCCCATCAGTGCTGGACGCCGGCGGAGAGCGAGAAGCCGGCGAAGTACGCCTGCTGGGTGCTCGCCGGGCCCCAGCTGGTGTCGTGGCCGCCGTAGAAGGTGGAGAACAGCACCCCGCCGAAGGGGATCGAGCCGATGCCGGAGGCGGTGCCGGTGGCGGCGTGCACCTGGCGGCCGTCGTACCAGACGGTGATGTCGCCGGTGCGGCGGTTCACCAGCTGCTCGACGGTGTGCCAGCGGTCGTCCGCCTGGAAGTGCCAGTCGCCCAGGCCCTCGTCCACGCCGTAGCCGGTGGGGCCGGAGTTGCTCGGGGTGTACAGGTAGACCTCGCCGTTGTCGGGGCTGCCCTTGGCGGTGCGCCACATGTAGCGGGTGGACCAGCCGGCGCCGTGGGTGCCGCCGGACTCCTGGCCGATCGTCCCGCCGTACAGGCCCGGCAGCTTGCCGGCCTTGCCCCAGTCGCGGCCGGCGGGGAACCGGACGGAGTACTTGAGGTCCAGGGTGGGGCCCTGTGCGAGGGCGGACAGGCCGAGGGCGTTGAGGTCGGTGTAGAACTGGCCGCCGCCGGGGTTGGGGCAGTCGGTGCAGGTGTTGGCGGAGGAGCCCGCGCCGTACGTCACCCGCAGGGCCGGGCCGCCGCCGGGGGCGGCCGGGTCGTCGACGGCGCCGAAGTCGGCGGCGCCCCAAGCACCCTGGCCGGCCACGCCCCAGGTGTGCTGCCACTGCGGGGTGCCGTAGCCGCGGAATCCGGCGCTCCAGGCGACGGCTCCGCTCGGTGCGGGGGATGCGGCGGCGGATGCGGGGGTGGAGCCGGTGGCCGTCCGGTCGCGGGCCCGGGCGGGGGCGGTCGAGCAGCCGGCGGTGGCGAGCAGGGCCAGCGCGGCCAGCGCGGCCAGGGCGGCCAGGGCGGCGGTGCGCGCGGGGCGGTTCATCCGGGCTCCTCGGTCGGCGGTCGATCCGTACCGATCATGCCGCACGGCCGAGTTGTGCTTGGGCAAAGGAACGGGCAAGGACTGGGCGGGTGGCGGGTGGCGGGTGGCGGGTGGCGGGTGGCGGGTGGCGGGTGGTTCGGGCAGGCGGGCGGGGCCCGGCGGGAGGAGTCGCGGGCTGGGCCGTGGCGAAAGTAGTTGCACAAGCGCTATATGTGGCAAGGACAATATTTCCTGCCCAGGCCTATCCTGGAGTCCTGCACGTACTCGGAAGGAGACCGGGCCGATGACCGCGACGGATCCCGCACTGACCGCCCTCGCCAACGGATGGGCCGCCCTCTACGTCCTGTACGGCAGGATCGAGGCGCACATCGAGCGGGCCCTCCAGTCGAAGCACGAACTCAGCGTGCGCGAGTACTCGCTGCTGGAGGTGCTCGGCCGCCAGCACGACGGCGAGGGCGGCCACCTCCAGATGAAGCAGGTCGCCGACGCGGTCGTGCTCAGCCAGAGCGCCACCACCCGGCTGGTCTCCCGGCTGGAGGACCGCGGTCTGCTCGCCCGCTACCTGTGCCCCACCGACCGCCGGGGCATCTACACCGACGTCAGCGAGGAGGGGCTGAGGCTGCTGGCCGAGGCCCGGCCGACCAATGACGCCGCGCTGCGCGAGGCGCTCGACGAGGCGGGCCGGAACCCCGAACTGGCCCCGCTGGTCGCGGCGGTGGAGGCGGTGAAGCCGCCGGCGCTGCTCCGGCGGCCGTGAGCGGAACTCCTAGGGGGCCGGGCGGATCAGGCGGATCAGTGGGTGAGGACGGCGTCGGCGGTCGCCGGCAGCGGATAGGCGTCCGGGTCGACCGGGCCCGGCAGGTCGGTGGCCGGGCGGCCCGGGGCGTTCGGGTCCGGCAGTGACGGCTGGGCGGGCGGGGCCTGGACCTGGTTGAAGGGCACGCCGGGCGGGGCCTGGACCGGGGCCGCGCGGCCGGCGGTGAGCGGGCTGCGGCTCTTGGCGTCGCAGGCGGCCAGGGTTTCCAGGCCGTCCGGGCTCTGAGTGCCGGGCTGCCCCGGGGCGAAGTTGCCGGCGAAGCAGTTGCCCGGGTCGGCGGAGGCGAGGACGAGGTCCGCGCCGTTGCCCTCGGCGTGGTTGCCCTGGATCCGGTTGCCGCCGGCGGGGTGGCCGGGCGGGTCGGTGATGATGACGCCGGCCGAGCGGTTGCCCTTGACCAGGTTGCGTTCGACCCGGTTCGCGGTGCCGCCGCCGATCCCGATGCCGATGCCGAAGCCGCCGTCGGCCTGCTCGGGGGTGTCGGAGGCGTTGTTGTCGGTGACGGCGTTGCCGGCGATCACCGCGCCGTGCTGGGGGGCGAGGGCCTCCAGGTCATTGGAGTTGACGGTGACGCCGACCCGGTTGCCGATCACCCGGTTGCCGAGGAACCAGAGGTTGTCCGAGGCGTTGGTGATCTCGATGCCGACCGCGTTGCGCTCCACGGTGTTGCCGCGGACCAGGGTGTCGCAGGGCTTGCACTGGCCGACGTAGATGCCGGAGTCGGCGCCGCCGGAGGCGTAGGAGTCCTCGATGATCCCGGCCCGGGCGTCGAAGGCGTAGACGCCGTACAGGCCGTTGTTGTAGGCGGTCACCCTGGTCGCCCGGAAGCCCTGGACGGGCGGGAAGCGGGTGGTGTCCAGCGGGTTGTAGGCGGAGCCGCCGGCGCCGCGCTGCTGGAGCTTCTCGTCGGTGACGCCGGTGAACAGCACGCCGTTGGCGAGGTAGCCGTGCACGGTGAGGTTCTCCACCACCGAGCCGGGCCCGGTCACGGTGACGCCGTTGACCAGCCGGACGCCGCCGTCCAGCACCACGGTGTTGCGGTCGGTGCCGCGCAGCACGATCCGGGGCTTGGTGATCCGCACGCTCTCCTGGTACGTCCCGGGGGAGACCAGGACGGTGTCTCCCTCGCGGGCGACGTCCACCGCCTTCTGGACCGACGGGAAGTCCTGCGGGACGCGGACCACGGTGCCCTCCGGGTGCCGGGCGTCCGAGGAGGAACCGCCGGCGGAGGAGCAGCCGGCCAGGGCTAGGGCGGCGACCAGCAGGGCGGGGAGCGTACGAGCCCGGCGCGCCCCGGGGCGGGGCGGTGGTTCGGAGGCGGATTGACGGGCAGTCAAAAGTTGCATACGGGGTGTTCTATCGTCTCCAATGTCGGTCATGCATGCCGAAACCGGAAAGGCGCGGAAACAGCCGGAGGCCGTCAGGGGCGGTGTGGACCGGAGGGCACTGATCGCGGGCGGGGGTGCGGTGCTGGCCGCCGGGGTCGGCGCGGGGGTCGTCGCACTGGGGCGGGGGAACTCCAGCTCCCAACCACCGCCCCCGGAAGCCCCCGTGGTGCCGTTCCACGGCGAGCGGCAGGCCGGGGTGACGGCCCCGCAGCAGCCGGCCACCCTGCTGCTGGCCCTCGATCTGGCGCCCGCCGCGACCTCGGACGGCCGGGCCGCCCTGCGGTCCCTGCTGGGGGAGTTGACCCGGGTGCTCGCCGAGGCGGCGGACGGCGGCTCGGCCGACCCGCGCCTCCAGGGCGGGGAGCCGGCCCGGCTCAGCACCCTGGTCGGGGTCGGACCGGCGCTGGCCACCCGGCTCGGCCTGAACGTGCCGCCCGCGCTGGCGGACCTCCCGGCCTTCCCGGGGGACCGGCTCGACCCGGCGCGCGGCGGCGGCGACCTGCTGGTGCAGCTGTGCGCCGCCGACCGCTGGCCGCTCACCGTGGTCGCCGAACTCCTCGGCGCGGTCGCGCGATCGGCCGGTGCGAGCGTGCGCTGGACTCAGCCCGGCTTCCTGCCGCGCACGCCCCCGGGCACCACCCCGCGCAACCTGTTCGGCTACAAGGACGGCACCGCCAACCCGAACCCGACGGAGGCCGACCAGTGGGTCTGGGGCCCGCCGGGCCCCCACCGGAACGGCACCGTCCTGGTCTACCGCCGCATCCGGATGGACACCGCCGGCTTCGCCGCCCTGCCCGAGGACCGCCGCAACCTGGCCATGGGCCGCCGCCTCACCGACGGCACCCCGCTCACCGGCACGGCCGAGCACGACGACCCGGACATCTACGCCAAGAACCCGGACGGCTCGTACGTCATCCCCAACAGCGCCCACGTGCGCCTCACCAGCCCCCGGCTGGACTCCGGCGCCCGGATGCTGCGGCGCGGCTACAGCTACGACGACGCCCCCGACGACCGGGGCCTGCTGTTCTGCGCCTTCGTCCGGGATCCGGAGCAGTTCACCCGGGTGCAGAACCGGCTGGCCGCCAAGGACGCGCTCAACCCCTTCCTGGTGCACACGGCTTCGGCGGTGGCGTACGTCCTGCCGGGGGCACGGGAGGGCGGGGTACTGGGCGAGGGATTGTGGGGGTAGTGGCGCGATGAGCCACCGGGAGCGCGTGGCGGACTGGGAGCGGGCGCTGCTGGACGGCTGACGTCACCAGCCGACCGGGATCGCCGCCGGGCTGCGGGTGGTGCCGCCCAGTTGCCAACTCAGCCGGTCCACCGGGGTGGTGAGGCGGAGGCCGGGCAGGGCGGTGGCCAGTCGGCGGAGCGATTCGCGCAGTTCGAGGCGGACCCGCCAGGCACCGATGCAGTAGTGCGGGCCGACGCTGAAGGCCAGGGTGGGGGCGTCGAGCGGGGCGGCGAGGTCGGCCGAGATCCCGGCGGGGTAGACGGCGGGGTCGCGGTTGGCGCTGCCGAGGCTGGCGGCGACGACGGCGCCGGCCGGGATGGTCACCCCGCCGACCTCGACCGGGGCGGTGGCGCGGCGCACGGTGGCCTCGTCGTCGCCCAACGGGATGAAGTGCAGCAGGCGTTCGGCGGTGTGCTCGGTGATGCCCGGGTCGGCCAGCCGGGGCCAGTGCTCGGGGCGCTCGCCGAGGAGGTAGACCAGGGCGTTGCCGAGGGCGCCGGTGACGCTCTCGTTGCCGCTGGCGGTGAGCCCGAGGACGAGGAAGGCGAGGGCGTCGGCGGGGATGCCGCCGTCCTGGTCGGCGGCCCGGACCAGCCGGCTCACCAGGTCCGGCCCCGGTGCGCGGCGCCGGCGTTCGATCAACTCCTCGGTGAAGGCGCCGAATTCGGCGAGTGCCTGGCTCTGCTCCGGGTTCGCGTCGCCGCCCTGGGCGAGCAGGGCGAGAGTCCAGCGCCGCAGTAGCCGCTCGTCCAGGCGGTCGGGGCCGTCGCCGTCGAGCCCCATCAGCCGGGTGGTGACCGCGAAGGGCACCGGCCGGGTGAAGGCGGTGACCAGGTCGGCGGGCGGTCCGGCGGCGAGCAGCGCGTCCACCGCCTGCTGGACGGCGGACGCGACCCAGGGCTGCCAGCCGGCGATGGCGCGCGGGGTGAACGCCTTCTGGACGGTGGCGCGCAGCCGGCGGTGGGCGGGGCCGTCCTGGTTGAACAGCGAGGCCGGGTTGGCGGCGACGTCGGCGGTGGCGCCCGCGGTGCCGACCTCGTGCAGGTCGCTCCGGGTGAGGCGGGGGTCGCCGAGGACCTGCCGGACGTCGTGGTAGCGGGTGACGAGCCAGGCGGGGGTGCCGTCCGGGAGGGTGGTCGGGTGCGGCGGCTGGGCGGGGGTGACGGGGAGGCGGTGGAGCGGGGGGAGCGGGGGGAGTGCGGCGGGCGGGGTGTCGGTGCCGGTGTCGGCTGCGGCGGAGTCCATGGAATCCTTCGGGGTCGGCGGCGCTGCTGGGCACGGGCATCCAACTGTCATATTTTCTGAGGGAATTGGATCCTTCGGGAGGTTTTCCCGTTTCGGCCCGATGGTACGCCCCCGAACCCTCCGTACGGTGTCTCAACGCCCCCACTCGGGTGCCGGGTCGACCGGCAGCAGCGGGCGCAGCGCGCCCAGCACGGCGCCGATGCAGGCGTCGCGCAGCTCGGTGCGGGTGCAGCCGGGCTCGGTCAGCCAGTCCACGACCAGTACCCGGACGAACACCAGCCAGCTGCGCAGGACTTGGGAGACGGCGAGCCGCGCGCTCTCGTCCGCGAGCGGCAGTACGGTGAGCAACCGGCCGCGCAGGGCGTTCAGTTCCTCGGTGATGATGGTCTGGATCACCGGGTCCCCGGCCAGTACGCGGTTGGCGGCGAGCACGGTGTGCCGGTTGGCGACGAAGTAGTCCAGATGGGCGTCCATGCCCTCGATCAGCTGCTCCACCAGGGTGTCCGCCGGGTCGAGCCTGGTGCGGGCCAGCAGGTCCTCGGAGGCCTGCCGGTGGACCGCCGCGAACAGCTCGTGCTTGCTGCCGAAGTGCCGGTAGAGCAGGGCGCGGGAGATCCCGGCCTGCTCGGCGACCTCCTCCATCAGCACCTCCTCGTACGGCCGGGCGGCGAAGGCCCGGGCGCCGACGGCGAGCAGCTGGGCGCGGCGCTCGTCGGGGGAGAGGCGTCGGCGGCGTTCGTGGACTGGCATGCCGGACAGGGTACTTGACACGTGTCTACCAGTCGGGGCTAGCTTGGTGGGAGCGTTGGTAGACACGTGTCAACCAGCGTGTGACGGCCCGTCGAGCGCTCGAGGGATGGTGGTCGGCTCATGGCGAAGACACTGCGGGTGCTCGTGTGGACGATGGGGGTCGTCTGCGTGGCGATCGGGTTCGAACACCTGCTGGGCGGAGCCCTCGGCTTCCCCGGGATCGCCGATCCGGGCCCGACGGTCGACAGCTTCGGCCGCTTCATGGGCGCGATCTTCGCCGGGTACGGCGCCGCCTGGATCTGGGCCGCCCGCCAGGCGCCGGTGCCCGCGCGGGTGGTGCGGTGGCTGACGGCGTTGCTCCTGCTGGGCGGCCTCGGCCGGGTGCTGGGCCTGATGGTGGACGGGCGGCCGCACTGGTTCCAGCTGGTGCTGATGGGGCTCGAACTCGGGCTGCCGGCGGTGTTCTGGTGGCTCGCCGACGCGGACGAGCGGGCGGCGGTGCGGGGGTGAGCGGGCCGGTTGCGCCCGCTCGGGGTTGAGTCCCGCTCCGGGTGAGCCCGTTCGGGGCCCCGAACGGGGGTGGGCTCCGGGCGGGCTCGGCCCGGGTCACCCGGCGAACGCCCGCAGGTGCTCGGTGACGGTGGCCCGGTCGGCGGTGGCGCCGGTGAGCGAGACGTGGCCGTCCGGGCGGACCAGCACCACGGCGTCGCCGCGCAGGCCGTAGGCCCGGGCGGCGTGGCCGTCGGGGTCGCGGACGGTGGCCACCCGGAGGTCGGGGAGGCCGGTCGGGCTCGGGAGTTCGGTCAGGCCCGGGTGGTCGCCGAAGGCCAGCAGGGTGAAGTGCGGGCCGCGGAACAGGTCGAACAGCCGGGTGGGGGTGCCGTCCGCGGTGGTGCACGGCGCGTCCGGGGCCCGGTCGCCGGCCCGGATGCCGGTGGCCGCGTCCAGGTCGCGGCCGAGCGGTCCGCCGCGGTAGGTGATGGAGAGTCCGGTGAGGTCGGCGCCCTGGACGGCCATGGTGCGGAACTGGGCGGTCAGCACGCCGGCGCCGCCGCCGTCCGCTCCGCCGAAGGCCGCCTTGTGGTGGGCAGCGGTGGCCGCGAGGCTCGCCCGGGCGACCGGCATCCGCTCCTCCTGGTAGCTGTCGAGCAGGGTGTCGGGCGCGCCGCGCAGTACGGCGGCCAGCTTCCAGGCGAGGTTGTGGGCGTCCTGGATGCCGGTGTTCATCCCCTGGCCGCCCGCCGCGGACTGGCAGTGGGCGGCGTCCCCGGCGAGCAGCACCCGGCCGTCGCGGTAGCGCTCGACCAGCCGGACGGTGGGGCGCCAGACGGTGGACCAGATCGGCTCGTGCATCCGGACCCCGGGCAGGCCGGCCCGTTCGGCGAAGAGCCGGCGGAAGGTGTCCAGGGTGGGGGCGGGCAGTTCACCGTGCTCGTCCGGTTCGACGGCGGCGTGCACGGCCCACTTGCCGTCCTGGCGCATCGGGACGAGGGTCATGGCGCCGGCGCCGAACTTCGGGTGGTTCCAGATGTGCAGGTGCTCCGGGTCCAAGCCGTCCAGGTCCATCGACGCCATGATGAACCGTTCCTCCTCCCAGGTCTCGCCGAGGAAGGGGATGCCGGCCAGCTTGCGGACGCTGCTGCGGCCGCCGTCGCAGCCGATCAGGTACCGGGCGCGCAGCGTCGTCGTCCGGCCGTCCTGGCGGAGGGTGGCGAGCACGCCGTCGGCGTCCGCGGCGTGATCGACCAGCTCGGTGCCGGTCTCCACCTCGAGGCCGTACTCGGCGAGCCGGTCGCGCAGCACGGCCTCGGTCTGGTGCTGGGCGATAAGCAGCATCCCGGCGTACGGGCGGTCCGGGGTGGGCGGGTTGGTCGCCGCGGGGTCGACCTCCTCGACCAGTCGGGTGCCCTGGTAGGCGCGGATCCCGAGGTTGAGCGCCCCGCGGTCGAGGATCGGCTCGACCACGCCGAGGTCGTCGAACACCTCCAGCGTGCGCGGGTTGACGCCCTTGCCGCGGACGCCGGCGGTGCGGAACTCCCCGTCCCGCTCGATGATCCGGCAGTCGACCCCGGCGCGGGCCAGCCCGATGGCGAGCGTGAGGCCCACCGGGCCGGCGCCGACCACCAGGACGTCGGTGGCGGGTGCGGTGGTGGCGGTGAAGTCGTCGGTGAGTGCGGCGCGCATGGTGGACGCCCCCTGTCCAGTCGGTCGTAAGATACGGCGCGTTTCCTGCCCTGGACTGTAGACTCCCCCTACTAAGAAACGCAACGTATCTACGAGAGTCGGGGACGGAAACCGGTGACGAGCGGCAGAACGGGCGCCCCGCGGCGGCGGCGCGGGGGCGAACTGGAACAGGCGATCCTGGACGCCGTCTGGGCCGAACTCACCGAACACGGCTACGCCCGGCTCACCATGGACGGCGTCGCCGCCCGTGCCCGCACCAGCAAGCCGGTGCTCTACCGCCGCTGGCCGAACCGGGTCGAACTGGTGATGGCCGCCCTCGGCCGCAACGCCCCCGACTACCAGGAGCCGCCGGACACCGGCGACCTGCGCACCGACCTGTCGCAGTTCCTCGGCAGCCTGCTGCACCGCTTCGACGATCTGCCGGTCGACGGCGTCCACGGATTCCTGGTCGACCTGATGCGCGACCCCGAACTGCGCTGCGTCTTCCGCGCCGGGCTCGCCCACGGCGGGCCGGTGGAAACCCTGGGGGTGATGATGCGCCGGGCCGCCGACCGGGGCGAGGTCGACCCGGCCCGGCTCACCCCGCGGGTCGTGGCGCTGCCGCTCGACCTGCTGCGCGACGCCTTCATGATCGCGGGAGAGGTGCCCTCGGACCAGGTGGTGGCCGAGGTGCTGGACGAGATCGTCCTGCCGCTACTGACAGCGCCGATGGCGGGTGCGGGCGGAGTGGATACCCCTACCCCGTAACGCGCCGCACCCCCGGCGGGCGGAATGCCGTCGGGGGTGGCGGGATGCGGGGGGTGTGGGGTGCTGCGGGGGTGCGCCCGAGGCGCTGGCCCTATGAGCGGACCAGGCGGGCGATGGCCTGATTGGCCTCGCGGATCTTGGCGTTGGCGTCCTGGCCGCCCTCGGCGATGGCGTCGCGGACGCAGCATTCGATGTGCTCGTCCAGGAGTTGCAGGGCGAAGGACTGGAGGGCGCGGCTGGCGGCGGAGACCTGGGTGAGGACGTCGATGCAGTAGGTGTCCTGCTCGACCATGCGCTGCAGGCCGCGGATCTGGCCCTCGATGCGGCGGAGCCGCTTGAGGAAGTCGTCCTTGTGGGGGCTGTAGCTGGCCATGGCCGTCTCCGGTTCCTGTGCGGTGAGGAGGTTCCTCACTCTACCGGGGCGCGGGGGGAGGGGAGTCGGCCCGGACGGGCGCCGGCGGACGGGAGTTGACGTACCGGAGTCGCCGTCCGGGGCCGCCGTCCGGAGTCGCCGTCCGGGCCGACGGGCGGTCAGGCGCCGAGGCGGCCGATCAGGTCGTAACCGGCCTCGTCGACGGCGGCGGCCACGTCGGTGTCGGTCAGCGGCGCGGTGCTGTCGACGGTGACCTGCCCGGTGGCGAGGTCGACCGCGACCTCGGTGACGCCGGCGACCTTCTTCAGCTCGGCGGTCACCGAGCTGACGCAGTGGCCGCAGGTCATGCCCTTCACCTGGAACACGGTGCGCTCGGCGGCGGCCGTGGCGGGAGCCTCGGCGGCGCCGGTGCCGCACGAGCCGCAGCAGGAGCCCTCGGTGGCGGCCGGCTCGACGGTGACGGTGGTCTCGCTCATGGGTGTGCTCCTGTCGTCAGTACGGGTGTCGGTAGTGCGGGTGTCGGTAGTGCGGGTGTCGCCAGTGCGAGCGACGCCTTCCGGAGTGGCCCGGGCGGCCGCTTCGATGATGAACGTACCATACCCCCCTAGGGTAATCTGAGCGGTGTCGAGCCCCGCGTCGGCCGGCGTGCGTGTGGCTGGAGCGACCGGTGGGCGACCGGTGGGGGAGTGCGACAGGCGCGCGTGAAGGGTGGGAGTCATCGGCGCTGCGACGGCGGCTGACGGCGCGTCACGGTTTTTGAATACCCCGTATGGGTATAGGGTCGCGGACCGGGACCGAGAGAAGGTGGGTTGCCATGCACGCGATCCTGCACGCGCTGTCCATCGCCGGGTCGATGACCTGGGAGATCACCTGGGCGCTGATCCTCGGCTTCCTGCTCTCCGCCGTCGTGCAGGCCGTGGTCCACAAGTCCACGGTGGTGCGGCTGCTCGGCGACGACCGGCCGCGCACCCTCGCCGTCGCCTCGGCGCTGGGCGCGGCCTCCTCGTCCTGCTCCTACGCGGCCGTCGCGCTGGCCCGCTCACTGTTCCGCAAGGGCGCGAACTTCACGGCGGCGATGGCCTTCGAGATCGCCTCCACCAACCTGGTGGTCGAACTCGGCGTGATCCTGGCGCTGTTGCTGGGCTGGCAGTTCACGGCGGCGGAGTTCGTGGGCGGTCCGGTGATGATCCTGCTGCTCGCGCTGCTGTTCCGGCTGTTCCTGCGGGACCGGCTGCTGGCCGAGGCCCGCGAACAGGCGTCGTACGGGAGGGCGGGCTCGATGGAGGGCCACGCGGCGATGGACATGTCGGTGGCCGGGTCCGGGTCCTTCGCCCGCCGCCTGCTCTCCCCGCGCGGCCTCACCTCGGTCTCGCACGTCTTCGTGATGGAGTGGGCCGCCATTCTCAAGGACCTGGTGATCGGCCTGCTCATCGCGGGTGCGATCGCCGCCTGGGTGCCCGATGCGTTCTGGCAGGCCTTCTTCTTCGCCGACCACCCGCTGGCGGGGAAGCTGTGGGGCCCGCTGGTCGGGCCGCTGGTGGCGGTCGCGTCCTTCGTCTGCTCGATCGGCAACGTGCCGCTGGCGGTGGTGCTCTGGAAGGGCGGCATCAGCTTCGGCGGGGTGGTCGCGTTCATCTTCGCGGACCTGCTGATCCTGCCGATCCTCAACATCTACCGGAAGTACTACGGCCGCCGGATGGCCCTTTTCCTCCTGGGCACCTTCTACACGGCGATGGTGGCCGCCGGCTACGTCGTCGAGTTCCTTTTCGGCGGCCTCGGCCTGATCCCGGACCAACGCGACGCCGAGATCCCGATGTCGGGCGTCGAGTGGAACTACACCACCTGGCTCAACATCGCCTTCCTCCTTCTGGCGGCGGCCCTGCTGCTGCGCTTCTTCCGTACGGGCGGCGCCGCGATGCTCCGCATGATGGGCGGCGGCCCCGACGGCCCGGCCCACGGGGATCACGGCCACCACTGACGACTCCCAGGCCGGCCCGAGGACCCCAGGGCAGCAGTCCTCTGCTGCCCCGGGGCCCTCGGGGTCCGGAGCTCTCAGCCCAGCGGCAGGTCCAGCCGGGCCTCGCTCCCGCTCACCGAGCTGACAGTGGTCGTGGTGAGGGCGGTGAGGTCCGAGCCCGCGTAGGAGTACAGCGGGTCACGGCTGTTGACCACCAGGGTGAGGCGGTGCCCGACCGGCAGGTCGTAGGACGCGGCCTGGAGGTCCCAGCTGATGGTGCTGTTCACCTTCGGGGTCAGGTCGGTGGCCGTGTACGGCTCGTGGGTGATGATCCGCGCGGAGCCGTCCGGGGCGACGTCGTACAGGTAGGCGATCAGGGTGGCGGCGTCGGTGCTGCTACGCACGGTGAGCTGCACGGTGGCGGCCCCCCGGATCCGGCGGGCCACCTCACCGGAGCCGGTCAGCGGGTCGGTCTCCCAGACCAGCAGCTGATCGCGCTCGAACTTCGCCGTCTCGTACGCCCGGGGGTTGCCGAACCACTCCTGCTGCCCGGTCTTGAGTAGCTCACCCGCGACGGAGGAGGTCAGCGCGCCCGCGGCGAAGTCCCGCGACCAGCCGACGGTCGGCTTGTCGGTCAGCGCGCCGTCACCGGTGTCGCCGGAGCCGGTCAGGTACCAGCGCTCGGTGCCGGTGGTGACCTCGTCCCAGGACGCGTACGTCTCGCGGCGGGCCGGCACGGTGATCAGCTTGGTGCCGCCCGGGATGGCGACCGTCTGGTAGGTGAACATGCTCTGGCTGCTCACCACCGGCCAGTTCGGCACCTCGTTGTCCGCGCCGAGCAGGTGGTGGTCCAGCCAGGCGTAAGCCTCCCGCACCGGCTCCGCCAGCCCGGGGAACGGCAGGCCGGCCACCAGCCCGGCCAGGCCGGGGCCCTCGGGGGCGCCGTGGTCGCCGATCCACAGGTTCAGCCGCTTCGGCACGGTGAGCTGCGCGAAGAGGTCGACCACCGGGTTGATCGGGAACAGCGTCTCGTGCCAGGTGTTCGAGATGAACGTGGGGATGCCCCGCTCGTTCGTCCGGTCGACGTAGGTCTGCGGGGAGCGCTCGGTGCCCCAGGCGACCACCTCCTCGAGGTTCCGGCCGTTCAGGAAGTCCTTGAGGAGCTCCTGGGTCCCCTTGTCGAACTTCTCCTCCAGCGGGCCACCGGTGAAGTCGATCAGCGCCTGTACGGCCTCCAGGTGCCGGGTGCCGTGGTGGTAGAGGCTGGTGGCGAGGTTCCCCCAGGTGCTCAGCGCGACCACGGCGTCGACCCGGCCGGCCGGGTCGTGGGCGGCGACCAGCTGGCTGATCCCGGAGCCGTAGGACTCGCCGAGGAAGCCGATCCGGCTGGGGGCGAAGTGCTGCTGCGCGTAGTCGATCACGGTCGAGCCGTCGGACCAGTCGTTGCGCCCGGCCACGTCGATGAAGCCCTCGGACGTGGACAGCCAGCCCTTGATGCCGATGCCGCGCGGGGAGTAGGCCAGCACGTGGTAGCCGCGCTGCGCCAGCTTGAGGTACGCGTACAGGAAGGGCAGCCAGCCGAACGGGTTCCAGCCGGCGGGCACGATCACCACCGGATGCGGGGCGCCGTCGTTCAGCTTGATCGTGAACGCCGACAGCCGGACGCCCTCGGCCGCGTCGATGCGGGGGGATTCGACGGTGGCGATCCGCCGGACCGCGGCCACCAGCTCCGAGAGCTCCGGCGGAAGCTCGACGCCCTCCTCACCCTGGACGGCGGCGAGCAGCGCCTGGGACACATCGACGACGGCCTGGCTGACGCTGTGGCCTGGGCCCCAGACGCCGTTGGTGGCGATGTCGGTGAGCGTCGCTTCGGTGACCGACGGTGTCGGGTCACTGGTCATGCTGAACCACCTTCTCTGCTGACGGATACCGATCGGCATCATGATCGAGAACAATGGTTGGTAAACTGACAAGGCATCAACCTTCACTGGAATCAGTGAAGTTGTCGCGATTCACGCTCGCGCGCGCCCCGTCTGCGCTACTCGCTCCTACGGGGCCCGTGGTGCCACTGCCGATATCCGAGTGGTTTGACATGCAGCCGTAGGGGTGCATGATGAAAGAGATGCAGCCGCCCGGGTGCATCACTGGGGGTGATTATTGATGGACGCGGTGT
The DNA here is from genome assembly GCF_055571335.1 of Kitasatospora sp. NPDC030952. Lineage (NCBI taxonomy): Bacteria > Bacillati > Actinomycetota > Actinomycetes > Kitasatosporales > Streptomycetaceae > Kitasatospora > Kitasatospora sp. NPDC030952. The sequence continues at coordinate 89,109 of NZ_JBVIFM010000025.1, read as the reverse complement.
TCAAAGCCCTGGCAGACCCCAGTCGTCGGCGGCTCCTGGACCGGCTCCGGGACCGCAACGGGCAGACCCTTCGGGAGCTGTGCGCGGGGCTGGACATGGCCCGGCAGTCGGTGAGCAAACACCTGGCGGTACTGGAGGCCGCCGAGTTGGTGACCACGGTGTGGCAGGGGCGGGAGAAGCTGCACTACCTGAACGCCGCCCCGATCAACGCCATCGCGGAGCGGTGGATCAGCCGGTTCGACCGCGGGCGGGTGAACGCGCTCGCGGACCTGAAGAGCGCATTGGAGCAGAGCCCCATGGACAGCAAGACGTTCGTCTACACCACCTACATCCGCACCACGCCCGAGCGCCTCTGGCAGGCCCTGACCGATCCGGCCTTCACGGACCGCTACTGGGGCGTTCGCTTCGGCACCGACTGGGCAGCGGGCTCGCCGCTCGTCTGGTCGCAGGGCGGCGCCAGGATCACCGACCCCGAGCAGGTCGTCCTCGTCTCCGAGCCCCACCGCCGACTGTCGTACACCTGGCACACCTTCACCCCGGAGTGGGCCGAGGCGGTCGGCATCAGCGAGGACGTGCGCGCCGGGATCGCGGCCGAGCGCCGCTCGACCGTCGCCTTCGACCTCGAGCCGCAGGGAGACCTGGTCAAGCTGACCGTCACCCACGACTTCGACCCCGCCGGCGGGCTGCACGCCATGTGCAGCCAGGGCTGGCCGCCCATCCTCTCCAGCCTCAAGACCCTCCTGGAGACCGGAGCCCCCCTGCCTGACCCCGCACGCCCGGGCCACCAAGCCTGACCCGGCAAGCCGGAGGATGCCCCAGGAGCCGGGGGATCTGGCCTTGATGCGCGTCGACCAGATGGAGAGCGACGCGACAGTCGTGGACTTCACCGCCCGCCTGCTCGTGGGGCTGGTGCGGACCGAGAACACCGACGCTCTCCGTCAGGCGCTGCCGGAAGCCCTGCCGTGGGTCACGTTCCTGCCCGACGAGGACATCGACACCCTGCTTGCCGAGCTGATCGACACGGCACGCGGTGCGGTGGCCCTGGACAACCTTGTGCCGATCGCACTCCTGCTGACCCAGTGGCAGCACAGCGCCGAGATCTGCGCGGATCCGGCGCTGTACGCCATCCTCGGCCGCGGGCCCGAGGGAGACCTCGGGCCCGTGCCCAGGCCTGAGGTGGATGAGTGAGCCCCAAGCGTGGAGATCGAGCCGCGCCAACCCCTGCGGGGGCGACAGTCCCAACCGCCGGCATCAGCTCAAGGGCCACCTCGGCACCGTTCAAGGGGCAGGCCTTGGAGCAGTGGCAGTTCGAGGTGATGGCCGGCGGACGCATCTGGTGCTTGATCGACGGTGCCAACGCGGACAGCGCGACGCCGGGCGATCCCGATTCTGGGATCGCCCGGCGTTTCTTCGTGTGCTCAGTGCTGGTGGTCGGCGGCCGGTTCCTCGGTGGTGGTGGTCGCGATGCCGTCGGTCGACACGGTGAAGGCCGCGGTGTGGACGGTGCCCTGGTGCTGGAAGTCCAGGAAGAGCCGGTAGCCGCCGCCGCTGGGGGCGGTGGTGGTGAAGCCGATCTCGGGGCCCGGGGTGGTGGTGTCCGGGTGGACGTGGAGGTAGGCGAGGTCGCCGGCGCGGAGGGCGACCAGGTGGCCGTAGGCGCCCAGGTAGGGCTGGAGGTCGGTGACGGGGGTGCCGTCCTTGCCGACGGTCAGGGTGAGGTGGCTGCCGCGGCCGGGGGTGAGGTCGCCGCCGAGGGTGACGGTGTAGCCGTCGACGGTGACGGTGCGGCCGGTGTCGGGCAGCGGGGCGGGGCGCAGGTCGCCGGCGGCGTGGAGGTCGGCGCCGAGGGTGAGGCCTTCGCTCGCCCCGGCCGGGGTGAAGTCGGCGAAGACCCGGTACTCGCCGGCGGCGGGGACGGCGGTGGGGGCGCTCCAGGTGCCGTCGGCGGCGAGGGTGGGATGGAGGTGCTGGAAGGTGGAGAGGTCGCGCGGGGCGACGATCAGGTGGAGTTCCTTCTCGTGCTGCTGCTGGTAGGCGGTGACGGGCTTGCCGTCGGCGCCGAGGATGCGGAACCGCAGGTCGGTGGGGGAGCCGGCGGTGACGAACGGGGTGTCGACGCTGAGGGTGTAGCCGCGTTCGGAGATCTGGAGCCCGCCGGGCAGGTGTTCAGGGGCCGCTCCGCTGTCGGAGCCGTGCGCGGCGTGCGCGGCGTGCGCGGAGCCGTGCTCGGCGGCGGGCTCGGGCGCGGGGCCGCTGCCGGTGGCGTGGCCGACGCCGAGGGCGAGGCCGAAGGCGGCGGCGAGGCCGGCGGTGAAGGCGGTGATGCGCAGGGCGGTGTTCATGGCGGGGTTCTCCTCGATCAAGGGGGCGGTGCGGGAGTGCGGAGGGTGCGGGCGGTGCGGGGAGTGGTCCGATGCCCAAAAGTGAATACCCCATGGGGGTATGGAGTCAAGGGGATCCCCTTGCCGAAAAATACCTCGTGGGGGTATCGCCCAGGGCTTGCCCTTGCTACCCCCCAGGGGTATAAATGAACCCGGCACCGCCAGATACCCCTCCAGGGTATGACGGCCCGGCCGGGTATGGACCTCGAAGTACCGACTGTCACGAGGAGCAACGATGACCACCCAGGCACCCGCCTCCACGGAGGTGGAACTCTCGATCGGCGGAATGACGTGCGCCTCCTGCGCGGCCCGCATCGAGAAGAAGCTCAACCGGATGGACGGCGTAGCGGCCACCGTCAACTACGCCACCGAGAAGGCGAAGGTCACCTTCGAGGGCGAGGTGGAGGTCGCCGACCTGATCGCCACCGTCGAGGCCACCGGCTACACCGCCGCCCTGCCCAAGCCGCCGGTCTCCGAGCGGGGAGGTGCCGAGCAGGGGGGTGCCGGGCAGGCCGAGGCCGCCGACGGGCTGGCGCCGCTGCGCCAGCGGTTGTTCACCGCCATCGCCCTCGCCGTCCCGGTGATCGCGATGGCGATGGTGCCGGCCCTCCAGTTCGACAACTGGCAGTGGCTGTCGCTGACCCTCACGGCCCCCGTGGTCACGTACGCCGCCTGGCCGTTCCACAAGGCCGCGTTCACCAACGCCCGGCACGGCGCCGCGACGATGGACACCCTGGTCTCGCTCGGTACGGGCGCCGCGTTCCTGTGGTCGCTGTGGGCACTGTTCTTCGGCGACGCCGGGATGCCGGGCATGCGGCACGGCTTCGAGTTCACCATCGCCCGCGGTGACGGCTCGTCCAACATCTACCTGGAGGCGGCGGCCGGGGTCACCGCCTTCATCCTGGCCGGGCGCTACTTCGAGGCCCGCTCCAAGCGCACCGCCGGAGCCGCCCTCAAGGCGCTGCTGGAACTGGGTGCCAAGGACGTGACGGTGCTGCGCGGTGCCACCGAGGTGCGGATACCGATCGCCGAACTGGCGGTGGGCGACCGTTTCGTGGTCCGCCCCGGCGAGAAGATCGCCACCGACGGCACGGTGGTAGAGGGCGCCTCGGCGGTGGACGCCTCGATGCTGACCGGCGAGTCGGTGCCGGTGGAGGTCGGCGTCGGCGACGGCGTCACCGGTGCGACCGTCAACGCGGGTGGCCGGCTGGTGGTCGAGGCCACCCGGGTCGGCGCGGACACCCAGCTCGCCCGGATGGCCAAGCTGGTCGAGGACGCCCAGAACGGCAAGGCCGCCGCCCAGCGGCTCGCCGACCGGATCTCCGCGGTCTTCGTCCCGATCGTGATCACCCTCGCGGTGGCCACCCTGGGCTACTGGTTGGGCACCGGCGAGGGCTGGACGGCCGCCTTCACCGCCGCCGTGGCCGTGCTGATCATCGCCTGCCCGTGCGCCCTGGGCCTGGCCACCCCGACCGCCCTGCTGGTCGGCACCGGCCGCGGCGCCCAGCTCGGCATCCTGATCAAGGGCCCGGAGGTGCTGGAGTCCACCCGCAAGGTCGACACCATCGTGCTGGACAAGACCGGCACCGTCACCACCGGCCAGATGACCCTGCTCGCCGTCCACACCACCGACACGACCACCGAGGCCGAGGTGCTGCGCCTGGCCGGCGCCCTGGAGCACGCCTCCGAGCACCCGATCGCCCGGGCGATCGCCAACGCCGCCGCCAAGGCGGGCGAACTGCCCGCCGTCGAGGGCTTCGAGAACGTGCCCGGCCTGGGCGTCCAGGGCGTGGTGGACGGCCACGCGGTGGTGGCCGGCCGGGAGGCGCTGCTCAACGAGTGGTCGCAGTACCTGCCGGAGGTACTGGCGGAGGCCAAGCGCAAGGCCGAGTCGGCGGGCCGTACCGCGATCGCGGTCGGCTGGGACGGCGAGGCGCGGGCGGTGCTGGAGGTGGCGGACGCGGTCAAGCCGACCAGCGCCGAGGCCATCGCCGAGCTCCGCGCCCTGGGCCTGACCCCGGTGCTGCTGACCGGTGACAACACGCTGGTCGCCGAGGCGGTGGCGGCCGAGGTCGGCATCGCACCGGAGCACGTGATCGCCGAGGTCATGCCGCAGGACAAGGTCGACACCGTCAAGCGGCTGCAGGCCGAGGGCAGGGTCGTGGCGATGGTCGGCGACGGCGTCAACGACGCGGCCGCGCTCGCGCAGGCCGACCTGGGGCTGGCCATGGGCACCGGGACGGACGCCGCGATCGAGGCCGGCGACCTCACTCTGGTCCGCGGCGACCTGCTGGCCGCGGCGGACGCCATCCGGCTCTCCCGCAAGACCCTCGGCACCATCAAGAGCAATCTGTTCTGGGCGTTCGGCTACAACGTCGCCGCCCTGCCGCTGGCGGCGGCCGGGCTGCTCAACCCGATGATCGCGGGGGCGGCGATGGCCTTCTCCTCGGTCTTCGTGGTCGGCAACAGCCTCCGGCTGCGCCGCTTCCGCTGAGCACCACCCGCCGCGAGCGCCGGGGCCCCGGAACCGACATCGGTTCCGGGGCTCCCGCATGTCCGTATGTCCGGGAGCTTCGGCATGTCCGGGGCCCCGGTATGTCCGGAGCCCTCCCCGCAGCACCGGCGGTCGTTACCCACCGTGATGGCGGGCGCAGAGTGGTTCGAACGCTGATTCGTCCGTCCCTGTCGGCCATGACCAATGCTTGGCGTTGGTTTTGCGGGTACTTGGGGGTTCGCTCACCGAAGCCCTAACCTGCCGCGACCGGATCGAGATATGACGCTCCGACACTTGTTAGGCAAGCCTTTCCTGCCTTAGGTTCTCGTGCCGTCGGGCCGTCGTCCCTCGCTTTCCGAGGGTTACGGCGGCCGCTCCCTGCCCTTCCGGAGGACCCTCGCCATGCCCGGTACCGTGCGCCCCCTCGCCGGCCTGTCCCTCGTCGCCGCCTGCGCCCTCGCGCTCACCGCCTGCGGCAGCTCCGGCGGCGGCACCGCCTCGCCCGAGGCCACCGGCGCCGCCCTGGCCGGCCAGACCATCACCGTCTACAGCGGCCAGCACGAGCAGACCGTCAAGGCGCTGACCGAGGACTTCACCAAGCGCACCGGCGTCAAGGTCGAACTGCGCTCCGGCGACGAGGCCGAGCTCGCCAACCAGATCCTCCAGGAGGGCGACGCCTCCCCGGCCGACGTCTTCTACGCCGAGAACCCGCCCGCGCTCACCGTCCTCGGTGACAAGGGCCTGCTCGCCAAGGTCGCCCCCGACACCCTCAAGTCCGTTCCCGCCGCCGACAGTTCCGGCAACGGCGACTGGGTCGGCGTCTCCGCCCGCAGCTCCGCCTTCCTGGCCGGCACCGGCAAGGCCGCCGACACCGCGCCGCCCGCCTCCGTGCTCGACCTGGCCAAGCCCGAGTGGAAGGGCCGCCTGGGCATCGCCCCCAGCGAGACCGACTTCGCCCCGGTCGTCACCCAGGTCCTCAAGGCCAAGGGCGAGGACGCCGCCAAGCAGTGGCTCAAGGGCCTCAAGGGCAACGCCAAGGTCTACGACAGCAACGAGACCCTCTCCGCCGCGATCAACAGCGGCGAGGTCGAGGGCGGCGTCATCGACCACTACTACTTCTACCGGATGCGCGACGAGAAGGGCGCCGCCGGAACCCACGCGATCCTGCACTACTTCCCCAAGGGCGACCCGGGCTCGCTGATCGACGTCTCCGGCGCCGCCGTCCTCAAGCACGGCAAGCACCAGGCCGCTGCCCAGGCCTTCCTCGGCTACCTCGCCTCCGCCCCCGCCCAGACCGTCATCGCCGACTCGGCCAGCTACGAGTACCCGCTCGTCCCGGGCGTGCAGGGGAAGCCCGAACTGCCCGCCCTGGACGGCCTCGGCACCGTCGCCGACCCGGCCGCGCTCGGCGACGGCAAGCAGGCGCTGGGCCTGCTCCAGGACGCCGGACTGCTCCAGTGACCTTCCCCCAGCGTTTCGAGGGCCCGTCACCGCGTCGGCGGTGGCGGGCCACCGGCCTGCTCGCCCCGCTCGCCGTCGCCGTCGTCGCGGTGGTCGCCTCCCCGCTCGGCTTCGTCACCGCCCAAGCCGCCCAGGCCGGTTGGGACCAGACCCGGCGCCTGCTCGGGCGCCCGCTGATCGCCACCCTGCTCTGGCACACCCTCTCGCTGGCCGCCGCCGTCACCCTCGCCACCGCCGTCCTCGGCTTCGGCGCCGCCTACCTGGTCGAGCGCACCACCCTGCCCGGCCGCCGGGCCTGGACCGTCGCACTCGCCCTGCCGCTCGCCGTACCGGAGTTCGTCCGCGGCTACTCCTGGGTCTCGCTGTTCCGCTCCGTCCACGGCTACTGGGGCGCCGTGCTGGTGATGACCTGCTCGCTCTATCCGCTGGTGTTCCTCCCGGTCGCGGCCGCCCTGCGGCACGGCGACGCCGCCGCCGAGGAGGTCTCCCGCTCGCTGGGCCGCGGCCGCCTCGCCACCCTGTGGCGGGTCACCCTCCCGCTCACCCGGCCCGCCCTGGCCGGCGGCGTGCTGCTGGTCTCGCTCTACCTGCTCGGCGAGTACGGCGCCTTCGCGATGCTGCGCTACACCACCTTCGCCACCGCCGTGTTCACCCAGTACAAGCTGGGCTTCGACGCCGCCTCGGCCTCGCTGCTCACCCTGGTGCTGGTCGCCCTCGCCCTGCTGCTGGTCGCGCTGGAGGCCTGGGCCGGCCGCCGGGCCAAGGTCACCCGGCACGGCGCGCTCGCCCGCCCCGCCCAGCCGGTACGGCTCCGCGGCTGGACCGTCCCCGCGCTCGGCGCCCTCGCCGCGCTGGTCGGCGTCTCCCTCGGGGTGCCGCTGTACGCGCTGGCGTACTGGCTGGTCAAGGGCAGCTCCACCACCCTGCCCTCCGCCTCCGTGCTCGGCGCCACCCTGGCCACCCTCGGGTACGCGCTGGGCGCGGCCCTGGTCGCCACCGCCGCCGCCGTCCCGGTCGCCCTGTACGGCTGGCGGCGCGGCACCCGGCCGGCCCGCGCCGTCGAGCGGATCGCCTACCTCACCCGGGCGCTGCCCGGCATCGCGGTCGCCCTCGCGGTGGTCTTCTTCGCCGTCCGCTGGGCCCGACCCCTGTACCAGCAGCCGCCGATGCTGATCCTCGGCTACGTCCTGCTGTTCTTCCCACTGGCGCTGACGGCCGTACGCGCCGCCCTCGCCCAGGTACCGCCCGGCGTCGAGGAGGCGGCCCGCTCGCTCGGCACCCGGCCGCTCGCCGTCCTCGGCCGGGTCACCCTGCCGCTGGTGCTGCCCGGCCTCGGCGCCGCCGTCGCCATGGTCGGCCTCACCGCCTCCACCGAACTGACCGCCACCCTGCTGCTGCGCCCCACCGGCACCCAGACGCTGGCCACCCAGTTCTGGACCTACACCAGCGGCCTCGCCTACGGGGCGGCGGCGCCGTACGCCGCGCTGATGGTGGCGCTGTCCGTGCCGTCCGTCCTCCTGCTGACCCGCCGTAGCCTCGGGAGTGCCTCATGACCGGTCTGTCCGTCGTCGACCTGCACGCCGCGCACGGGCGCAGCCCGGTCCTGCACGGCATCGACCTGACCGTGCCGGACGGCGCCCTCGCCTGCGTCCTCGGCCCCTCCGGCTGCGGCAAGTCCACCCTGCTGCGGGTGCTGGCCGGCTTCCACCCGGCCGCCGCCGGGCGGGTCGTGCTGCACGACCGCGTCCTGGACGACGGATGCAGCCGGCTCGCCGCCGAACACCGGGGCATCGGCCTCGTCCCGCAGGACGGCGCGCTGTTCCCGCACCTGAGCGTCGCCGGCAACATCGGCTTCGGTCTGCCGCGTTCGCAGCGCCGCGCCCGGGTCGAGGAGCTGCTCGACCTGGTCGGCCTGCCGGGCCTGGGGGAGCGCCGCCCGCACCAGCTCTCCGGCGGCCAGCAGCAACGCGTCGCCCTCGCTCGGGCACTGGCCCCCCGGCCCCGGCTCCTGCTGCTGGACGAACCCTTCGCCGCCCTGGACGCCGCCCTGCGGGCCGAACTGCGCCGCGAAGTCGCCGCCACCCTGCGGCAGTCGGGCACCACCGCGGTGCTGGTCACCCACGACCAGGACGAGGCTCTCTCCTTCGCCGACACCATCGCCGTGCTGCGAGACGGCCGGATCGCCCAGTCCGGCAGCCCCGACGAGCTGTACCACCGCCCGGCCGACGCCGCCGTCGCCGGTGTCCTGGGTGAGGCGAACCTGATTCCCGCCGACATCGAGGGAGTCGAGGCCCGGACGCCGTTCGGCGCCCTGCCGCTGACGGGCCCGGACCCGACCGTCCGGAACGGCCTCGCTCTGCTCCGCCCCGGCCAACTCCGGCTCACCGCCTCGCCGGTGGCGGGCGCCGTCCCGGCGAAGGTCATCGGCAGCGACTTCCGGGGCCACGACCACCGGGTCGAACTCCGCCCCGAGGCGGCCGAGTTGCCGGACACCCTGATCGCCTCCGCCGACCGTCCCTGGCCGGTCGGCGGCGAGACGTACGTCAGCGCGGTCGGGCCGGTGCACCTGCTGCCGGGGGGTTGAGCCCACCGGCGGGCAAGCTCGCGCGCCGTCTTACACAAATGTGTGAGACGTACGTGCGTCTTGTACGGTTCGCTGAGACGTACGTGCCGACGGCCCGGTGCGCGTGCTGCCGGAAGGCCCCTGGCCTGCGGAGGGATGTCAGGGAGGACGTAGAGTCCGACCCATGGACGAGAACACCGCCCTCTGGTACCGGACCGCCGACCTCCTCCCGGAGGACGCCGCCCAGGGCGTCAAGGACTGCTGGGAGATCGGCGAGCAGGAGTGCGGGCTGGGTCTGCTGGTCGAGGGCCTGCTCGCCCGCCAGATCCCGATCAGCGGTACGGACCGGGCGCAGATCTCCGTACTCGCCGAGGAGTGGGGCGAGCGCGAGAAGCTCGCCCCCGGCCTGCTGCGCTGTCCGGGCGACGACGCGCCCGCCCCGGTGCGGCTGCTGGACGGCGAGCGCGACGAGGCCGAGGTGGTGACGGGCTGGAGCGAGCCGGAGCTGGCCGAGCTGGTGCTGGTGCCGTGGATCGGCTGCACCCGCTGCGGCCGGACCCTGCTGCGCGCCCACCGCTGGGAGCCCTGGGACGACTTCTCGTACCTCGCCGAGCACTATGTGATCAGCACCCCGGAGGGCGACCGGGCGCAGCGCATCCTCCCGCAGGACGCCGCCGCCGCGGCCTTCGCCGAACTCCTCCACGGCTGCCCGGGGCGCACGCGTCAGCTCTCCTCCGGCAGCTCCACCGCCTGCCAGCGGTAGGCCGCGTCCTCCTGCCACACCTGTAGCTCGCCCTCCACCACCGCCGCCAGGCACAGCCGCCAGTCGTCCCCCATGGCGAGGGCGACCCGGGTGGCCGGGCGCAGGGTGGGGCGCCACCAGCGGGGGCGCCGGGAGGCCCCGCCGGGTGGCAGTCGGAGCCGGACGCCGCCCGCGCCGGCCAGGGCGACGGTGGGCCCGCCGCGGTGGCCGATCATGGCGATGCCGAGCGAGGGCTCCCCGTCGTCGATCTGGGTACCGGTCCCGGGGTTGGCAGGGCCGAGGGTGTGCAGCTGGGCGGAGCCGTCCGCGCGCAGCGTGGCGGCCCGCGGTCCGGCGGAGGCGCGGGCCAGGGCCCCGGCGCGCAGGGTGCCGGGCGGGCCGAGCGGGACGGGCGGTTCGCCGGAGCCGGGCCGCCAGCTGAGCACCCGTTCGCGGTGCTCGACCAGCAGCAGCCAGGCGCCGGGCCGTTCCTCGGTGGCGGCGAGCACCCGGTCGGCGGGGCAGCCGGGGTGCTCCTGGCCGGTGAGGGTGAGGCCGGGGGCCCAGCGGTAGGAGCGCAGGGCGCCCGCGGCGGCCGTCCACACGATCAGCTCGCCGGCCGCGCCGACCGCCCCGGCCAGGCCGCTGACCCCGCGGGCCGCCTCCCACCAGCCGGCCGCGGTGCCGACCCACAGGGTGCCGGAGCGGTCCTCGGCGCAGACCACCAGCTCGCCCTGGCGCCCGGCCCAGCCCGCGGCCAACTCCCGTACGGGGCCGGGGCCCTGGCCGGTGGGCAACCGGTGGCCGGTGCGGCCGGGGCCGGTCAGCGCGGTGCCGTCGGCGCCGCCGGTGACCACCAGCGGCCGGCCGGCCCGGTCGGGCAGCACGGCCAGGCCCGCGGTGCGCGCCACCGGGCGGTGGGAGCGCAGGAGCTCGCGGCCGCGGGCGGCCCAGGGGCCGAGCGGGGCGGGGCGGCGCTCGGGGTCGCGGGCGAGCGGTTCGCAGGCCCAGCGGGCGAGTTCCTCGCCGTAGCCGGCCGCGAGCAGTTCGGCGCGGGCCTGTTCGGCGGCGAGCCGGTGGTCGAGCCGGCCGTGGTCGGGCAGCAGCAGGATGCGGGCGAGGGTGCCGACCGCGAAGAGGTCCTTGGCGGTGGTCGGGAAGCCGCCGACCTGCTCGGCCTCCGGCGGTACGTGCCCGGGGGTGAACACCGCGACGGTCAGGGTGTGGTCGAGCGGGGCGAGGAAGGTCAGGTCGATCAGTTTGACCAGGCCCTGGGCGTCCACCAGCACGTTGGCGGGGGAGATGTCGCGGTGCACCCAGCGCTTGCGGTGCAGCTCGTCGACGATCCGGCAGAGCCGGGCCAGCACCTCGGCGAGCGCGGCCGGGCCGCCGCGCTGCCCGCGGGCCCAGGTGTGCAGCGGCACGCCGTCGACCCAGGGCGAGATCTGGTAGCCGAGCAGCCCGCCGGAGGGCACCGCGCCGGGCCGGTGCGGGGAGGGGCCGAGCAGGAAGCTGGGCACCACCAGGTCGGTGACGCCGAGTCGGTGGGCGTTGTGCGAGACGTCGTCCCAGCGGCCGAGCCAGCGCCGCACCTCGGACGGGTCCCGCTCCAGCATGATCTTGGCGGCGACGAGTTCCTTGATCCCGTTGTGTCCGGTGCGCACCGCCCGCCACACCTCGGCCTCGCCGCCCCGGTGATGGAACTCCAGCAGTTCGTACTGTTCGGGGTCGAACTCGGGCCCGAAGCGGAGCCCGGGCACCCAACGTGACTCGGACACACGACCCCCGACGCTTCTGACCGCTGCTGATGCGCAGCCAGGATAGTCCGGGTTCCTGTTCGGCCGCCCCGGGGAGGGCCTATTCTGTTGGGCGCCCGAGCAACATCACGAAACGACGTCAACTCATGATCACGCGGGGGCTGTTGATCATGGGGTGGACGACTGTGGAGCAACAGGGGGACGGTGCATGCTGCTGATCGCGGTGCTGCTGGTCATAGTGGCACTGGCCGGAGGGGCCGCCGTCGTCCTGGCACGCAGGCGAACGACCCTGGACGCCGCCGGAGTCGCCAAGGCCCTCGGCGCCGCCGCCGAGCGGCTCGCGGCCGGCAAGGCCCCCCAGGCCCGCCGCCGCTACGCCCGACTGGCCCGCCAACTCGCCACCGGGCCCGAGGAACTGAGCGCCCAGCGCGGCCTCGCCCTGCTCGGCCAGGCCGAGGCCACCATCCCCACCGGTGACCAGCAGGCCACCCTGGCCCTGTACCGCGAGGCCTTCCCGCTGCTCACCGACCCGGCCCGGCAACTGCCCCGGTGGAGCCTGCGCCGCCTCGCCGAGGAGCGCCTCCAGGCCCCGGACGGCGACCTCGGACCGCTGCTCGCCCTGCTCCAGGCCACCGCCGGCGGCGCCGAACCCGGCGAGGAGGCCGAGACCGCCGACCGCGCCCGGCAGTGGCTGCAGCAGCTGTGCCGCGACGGCAGCCCCGAACAGCGCGACCGGGCCACCGCCGGTGCCCTCGCCGCCCTGCCCGGCCAGGACTGGCCGGTGCTCGCCCGGGCCGCCCTGCTGCGCGCCACCGGCCGCGCCGAGGAGACCGAGCCGCTGCTCGCCGCCGCGGCCCCCGGCGGCAGCGGCGAACTCTGGTTCCGCTGGGGCGCCCAGCTGTTCACCCTGCACCGGGACGAACCGGCCGTCGCCGCCTTCGACGAGGCGCTGCGCCGCAGCCCCGGCGACCCCGGACTCTGGGGGCGCGGCCCGGCGCTGCGCACCGACAGCCTGCTCTTCCGCGGCCTCGCCCGGCAGCGGCTCGGCGCCACCGACGCCGCCTGGGCCGACCTCGCGGCCGCCGCCACCGAGACCCCCGGCGACCCGCGCCCGCGCTACGCCCTCGGCCGGCTCGCCCTGCTGCTCGGCGCCGACGACCAGGCCCGGGAGCAGTTCACCGCCGCGCTGACCGTCCAACCCTCCTACGCCCCGGCCCGGTTCGGCCTCGCGCTGGTCCACGAGCGTGCCGAGCGGCACGCCGAGGCCGCCGCCGACTACCGGGCCGGCCTCGGCCAGGCCCCCGACTGGCGCCCCGCCCGGGTCCGGCTCGGCGCCGCCCTGACCGCCGCCGGCCAGGCCGCCGAGGCCGAGCCGGTCCTGCGCGCCGAGGCCGACACCGAACCCGGCTCCCGCTGGAGCCGGATCGCCGCCTACCACCACGGCCTCGCCCTCGCCCGCACCGACGACCCGGCCGGCGCCCTGGCCCGCTGGGAACCCCTGGACGACCCCGAACTCCACGACCGCCAGGCCCTCGTCCGCGACCGGCTCGCCCGCACCCGGCTGGCCACCGACCCGACCGCCGCCCGCGAACTGTGGCAGCGGGCCGCCGCCGAGCACCCCGCCGCCGCCGGCTACCGCGCCGCGCTGCGCGAGGCCGCCCTGCGCGAGGCCGCCCACCTGCTGGTCACCGGACGCGACCGCGCCGAGGCGCGCGAGCGGGCCACAGCCGCGCTCGCCCTGGCCGACACCCTGCCCGGCGCGCTCACCCACCGGCAGTCCCGGCTGCGCGCGGCCCTCGCCCTGGCCGAGGGCGCCACCGACCGGCTCACCACGCTGCTCGACCCCGCCGCCGGGCTCCGCGACCGCTACCACCTGGCCACCGTCGCCCTGCTGGCGGGCCGTCCGGTCCAGACCATCGCCCTGCTCGGCCCGCTCGACCCCGATCCGGCCGGCGACCCGGCCCTCGCCCGGCTGCGCGCCCTGCTCGCCGAACGGGCCGGCAACTGGGCCACCGCGCTGGAGTGGTACGGCCATTTCCTCTCCGCCCCCGCCCCCGCCGCCGACCCGGTAGGGGACTGCACCGCCTGCGCCCGACCCGCCACCGGCGCCTGCGGCGGCTGCGGCCGCGAGGCCTGCGCCGAGCACCTGCACGCCCCTGCGGACGCCGGCTCCCCGCGCTGCATACGCTGCGCCGGCCCCGCGCTGAGCGCCGTCCTGGACTGCGCCCGCCGGGCCGGCACCCCCGAACAGGCCGAACCCGTCCTGGCGGCCTGGGCCGAGGCGCTCGGCGACAGCCCCGCCGCCGCCCCCGTACGGCTCGACCTCGCCCTGCTGCGCGCCGAACTCGGCCGCCTCGACGAGGCCTTGGCCGAGCTGCCGGCCGACGCCGTCACCGCCCGGTCCGCCGTCCTGGTCCGCCGGGCCGTCACCGCCCTCGCCGCCGACCGGCCCGGACGGGCGGCCGGCGACCTGCGCCAGGCCCTCGACCTCGTCCCCGACCACCCCCAGGCGGCCGCCGCGCTGGTGCTGCTCGGCGAGCACGAGGCCCACCAGCACGCCGTCGAGGGCCGGCCCGGCGAGGCCTTCCGGGGCTACCGCGAACTGCTGCTCAAGGACCCGGCCCACCCCCGGCTGCTGCACGCCGTCGGCCTGGCCGGATACCGCTTCGCCGCCTCGGCCGCCGCCGAACCGGCGGCCGACGGCCAGGACGGCAAGGTCAGTCCCGACGGCCAGGTCAGCCAGGGCGGCAAGGTCAGCCAGGTCACTCCGGACGGCCAGAACGGCCAGGACGGCCCCGACGAGCAGGTCTGGGCCTGGACGCTCGGCTGCCTGGTCGCCGCCCTGCACGGCGAGGAGCTGTGGGCCGAGACCGCCCGGATCACCGGCCGCGAGGCCGAACCCCAGCGGACGGCCGCCGCCCGCACCGCGGTCATCGACCGGCTGCGCGAGGACCTGCGCGCCGTCGACCGCGCCGCCGGGCGCACCGGCGACGAGACCACCGCCTGGACGCTGCGCCTGGGCATGGAGGCCCACGCCGCGGACGCCTTCGCCCAGGAGGACGTCCGGATCACCCTGCCCGGCCGCCCCGCGCGCCGCCTGGTGGTCGGCCCCACCCTGGACGGGCTGCTGCGCGCCGCGCCGGAGACCCCCGGCTGGGGCGAGGCCTACCAGCAGGCCGTCGGGGCCTGGCGGCGGGCGGCGGGCCCCGGCACGCCCGCGCTCGGCCGCGCCCTCGGCCTGTTCGGCGCGCTCGGCCCGCAGCAGTACCTGCACCTCCAGGGCCGGCAGGCGGCCGCCGTCGCCGCGCTGGACGCGGTCGCCGAGGGTGCCCGCGGCGCGGCCTGGCAGTCGCTGCTCGGCGCGTCGCTGGTCAGCCAGGCCCGCGAGCACCACCGCAACCAGGACTGGCCCGAGGCGCTGGCGTGCCTCACCCGGGCCCGGACCGTCCCCGGGGTGGTGTTGCCCGCCGACGTGGCCCGGATCGCCGCCGAGTCCGGCGTCCGGGCGGCCCGCGCGCTGCTGAAGAGCACCGTGGACGATCAGCAGGGTGCGGCCGATCTGCTGGAGCGGGCCTTCGAGTTGGCCCCGGACGACCCGGAGGTGCGGGGCGACCTCGGCGCGACCTACGCCCAGTGGGCCCGCAAGATCAACAACGAGGAGAAGGACTACCCGCGGGCCATCGCCCTGCTGGACAAGAGCCTCGACCTCAACCCCGGCGACCCGACCGCCCGGCACTTCCTGCGCGCCGCGCTCGGCAACCGGGCCGGCCAGCTCAGCCGCGTCGACGCCTCCGACGAGGAACTGCTGGAGTCCGTCGAGCTGTGGCAGCAGCTGATCGAGCTCGACGACGACCCGGAGAACCGCCGCGGCCTGGCCTTCGTCCTGCGCCAGCTCTCCCGCTCGGCCGCCTTCGCCGACGACAGCAACCTCGCCATCCGGCGGATGGCCAGTGCCCTGGACGTCGACCCGGACTGGGAGGGCGACTACACCCGGGCCGGCACCGAGGCGATGCGCCGGATCTCGGTGATGCTCGCCAACCACGTCATCGACCACATGCAGAACAGCACCTTCCAGGCCCAGGCCGCCATGCTCCAGAAGGCCAAGTCCTACGACAACTCGCCCGAGATCCGCGGTCTGATGGTCAGCGTCTGGCGCAGCCGGGCGATCTCGTTCTACGAGGAGCGCCGCTACGCCGAGGCGATCACCCTGCTGCGGGAGGCGCTCGACCTGGCCGCCACGCCGGAGGACACCGCCAAGCTCAAGAGCGAACTCGGCATCGTGCTCAGCTCCTTCGCCGTCGCCCGGGCCAACGCCGGCAACTACCTGGAGGCCCAGGGGGCGGTCGAGCTGGCCCTCCAGCACAATCCCCACGACCGCGAGCTGCGCGCCCTGGCGGGCCGCATCAACAACCTCGGCCGCCGCCGCTGACCGGCCCGGCCCGGCAACCGCCGGGCCGCCGTCCTCGTCGTAGTCGGTGCGCGCGCCGCCCGCCGGGCCCGCGTCCCGCCCGCGCCAACCCCCTTGCCCCGTCCGAGTCGTGAGGAGAGAGACCGCCCGTCATGCCACTGCACGAACCGTCGCCGTACGAGGTCCTGGGCATCCCGCTCACGGCCGGGGTGCGCGAGATCAACCTCTCGGTCGGGAAGGCGCTGAAGGCGGGCCGCTACAGCCGCCAGCAGATCCAGGACGCCGCCGCGCTGCTGCGCAACCCGGACCGGCGGCTGGAGGTCGACCTCCAGCAGCCGCTGCCGCCCGAGCCGGTCGACCAGGCCGCCGAACTGCTGGCCCCCGCGCTGGCCGAACCGCTGCTGGTGGTCGAGCGCCCCGGCCCGCCCTCCGCCGCCGACCTGCTCGCCCTCCACCGGGCCGAGGTCGCGGCCGACTTCGCCGAACCCGCGCCCGGTGGCGCCGATCCCGAACCGCCCGTCCCCGCCCGCTACGCGGCCGACCTGTCCGTGCTGCCGCAGATCGAGGTCCCGGAATGACCGACGCACCGACCGCATCCCCGCTCACCGGCCACCGGCGACTGGAGGTCCCGCCGGGCGTCGAGTCCGTCGACCTGGAGGCCAAGTTCACCCAACTGCTCTTCCGGGCATCACTGTTGGGCAACAAGCTGACCGAGCAGAAGCAGCAGGCCCGGGCCGCGCAGCGTGAACTGCTGGGCGTCCTGGTCGAGGTGGACGACGCGCTGGCCGCCCTCGGGCTGGACCGGGAGCTGGTCGCCCACGGCCGCGGCGCCGGGCTGGAGGCCACCCGTCGGCGGCTGCTCGGCCGGCTCGCCAAGGCCGGGGTGCGGCCGATGCGGCTGGAGGGGCTGGCGGCGGACCCGGCGCTCACCGAGATCGTCGGCACCGAGGTACGGCCGGGGGTGGCGCCGGAGACGGTGGTGCAGACGGTGGTGACCGGGTTCTTCTGGGAGCAGGAGGTGCTGCGCCGGGCCCAGGTGGTGGTCGCCGCACCGGAGTCCGCGCAGCCGCCGGCCGAGGACCCGCGGCTCGCGGTGCTCGGGTATCCGGAAGCCGCCGGACCGGAGCCGGCCTCGGAGCCGGCCGAGGGGTCGGTCGAGGAGCCGGCGGAGGCCGAGGAGCCGGCGGAGGCCGAGGAAGCGGTGAAGGCGGAGGAAGCGGAGCAGCCCGAGGAGGCCGCGGGGCCCGCGGAGCCGGAGGAGCCGGCGGCCGTCCCGGGCGAGGCTCCGGCCAGGCCGGTCCCGCCCCGGGCCCGGCGGGCGGCCAGGGCGGCGGCGTCGGGCCGGCCGGCCAAGCGGGCCAAGCGCAAGAAGTAGCCAGGACCACGAGGGGCAAGAGGGGAACGACATGTACCGCACACTCGGCATCGACCTGGGCACCACCAACTCCGTGGTGGCCCACCTGCGCCGGGGCGCGCCGGAGATCATCTTCAACCGGCAGAACCAGGAGGCCACACCCTCCGTGGTCGGCAGCGGCCGCAAGGGCGAGCTGCTGGTCGGCTCCACCGCGCGCAGCCGGATCGCCATCGACGGCGCCAACGTGATCCGCTCGGTCAAGCGCTTCATGGGCCGCAAGTTCAAGGACCCGCAGGTGCAGGCGGCGCTCAAGGACATCGACTACAAGGTCACCGCGGGCACCGACGGTGACGTCAACGTCTGGTTCAACGGTCGCTCCTACACCCCGATCGAGATCTCCGCGATCATCCTGCACCGGCTCAAGGAGGACGCCGAGCAGCGCATCGGCGAGCCCTTCCACCGGGCCGTCATCACCGTCCCCGCGTACTTCGGCGAGCGGCAGGTCGCGGCCACCCAGGAGGCGGGCCGGATGGCCGGCCTGCACGTGCTGCGGATCATCAACGAGCCGACCGCCGCCTCGCTGGCGTACGGGCTCACCACCGACGCCGGCGACGAGGGCCGCACCGTCCTGGTGTACGACCTCGGCGGCGGCACCTTTGACATCTCCATCCTGCTGCTGGTGCCCGGTTCGGTCTCGGTGCTCGGTATCGAGGGCGACAACCTGCTCGGCGGCGACGACTTCGACCGGGCGATCACCAGCGCCCTCCTGGAGGACATCCGCGAGGAGTACGGCTCCGACTACCAGCCGGACCTGCGGGACCGTCCGAAGATCGCCTCCACCGCCGAGACGGTCAAGATCGAGCTCTCCAACCAGCGGGCCTCCGAGGTCATCCTGCCCGGCCTGGGTGCCGGACAGCTGGTGCTGGAGACGGAGTTCGACCGGGCCCGCTTCGAGGAGCTGATCGAGGCCCAGATCGAGCGGACCATCGAGTTGACCCACAAGGCGATCATGCAGGCCAACCTGACCGTCGGGGACATCGACGAGGTGGTGCTGGTCGGCGGCTCGACCGCGATCCCGCTGGTGGAGCGGCGGCTCGGCGAGGTGTTCGGCACCCGCCGGATCAAGCGCGGCGTCAACCCGATGCAGTGCGTGGCGCTCGGCGCGGCCGTGCAGTCCGCCCTGGTCGGCGAGGTGGAGTGCCCCGAGTGCCGGGCCCCCGGCGACCTCTCGGCCTCCAACTGCGCCAACTGCGCGACCTCCCTGCTCGGCGGCGACCGGGTGTCCTGCCCGACCTGCCACGTCCCGGTGGACGCCGCGGCCGCCGAGTGCACCAAGTGCGGTCAGTCGATGGCCGGTTCGGGCGCCGCAGGGTCGGGGGCGACCATCCCCCGGCAGTCCCAGACCAGCACCGCGCTGCGCAGCGACAACTGCCCGCAGTGCGGCACCCCGGCCGCCCCCGGCGTCACCGCCTGCGAGCTGTGCGGCGAGCCGCTCAACTCGGCCGCCCCGGGCAACACCAGGGTGGCCTCCACCGCCGCCGAGGACGTCGGCCTGCGCTGCGGCTCCTGCTCGGTGGTCAACCCGCCGGGCAGTGAAGTCTGCTCGGGCTGTGGGGAGTTGATGCAGGTCACCAACCCCTTCGACATCACCCCGAAGAACCTGGGGATCGAGCTCAACGACGGCCGGCTGGCCGTCATCATCCCCAAGAACACCAGCTACCCGACCAGTTCGCCGGTCAGCCGGGAGTTCGTGGTCTCCGGCAGCGGCCGCCAGCGGCTGGAGATCGCGGTCTACGAGGGCGAGCACGAGATCGCCCAGCAGAACGAGCTGATCGGCCACCTCACCCTGCGCCTGCCCGAGGGCCTCGGCGGCCGCACCGGGGTGGAGGTCGCCTTCGGCCTGGACCGGGACCGCACCATCACGCTGTCGGTCCGGATCCAGGGCGGCGGCGAGAAGACCGTCAAGCTGGAGCGGGTCAGCCTCGACCCCGAGCTGAAGGTGCAGGTCGAGGAGCAGCAGCGGCAGATCGAGTCCTTCACCGACCGCTGGGGCGGCGAGCTGACCGAGGCCGAGATGCGCGAGGCCCAGCGGCTGATGGACGCCCTGGACGACCTGGCGGCCGGCCAGACCCGCGGCCAGTCGGTGGACGAGGCGCTGGAGAAGGCGCAGCGCCAGCTCAAGGCCCAGCGCTGGGTGCGCGGCTCGGAGGCGTACCTGAGCCTGTTCATCCACTACTGCGAGAAGCACCTGGACCCGAGCGACCTCGACCGGCTGCGCTCGGTGGCCGCCGAGCTGCGGCTGCGCCGGGAGGCGGCCGACTGGGAGGGCGCGATGCGCGCGGCCCAGAAGGCGGACGAGCTGTGCGACGCGCTCGGCCACACCTTCCGGATGCTCACCATGTGCAACGTCTACGTCAGCCAGAACATGATCTCTCCGGCCCTGGCCCAGCGGATCATGGCGGAGCTGCGCGGGCTGGACGAGGCGGTGGAGGCGCCCAACATGGAGGCGGTCAACACCCACATGTCGAACCTGCTGGCCCTGTACGCGCAGGCGCAGCGGGAGCTGGGCAGCGAGCCGGCCGCCGAGTCGCTCGGCCCGGTCCGTCCGGAGGAGGCCGGTCCGCGATGACCACCGAGACCCTGCCCGGGAGCCTGCCCGGGGCCCTGCCCGAGGTGCAGTGCCCGCTCTGCAAGGTGCCGGCGGACCGGCAGTCGCTGGGCTGCCCGTCCTGCCGCGAGGACCTCAGCGTGCTGTTCCGGCTGCGTTACGCCGCTCGGATCGACTACAACCGGGCGCTGGACGCCCTGGCGGCCGGGGACGGGCCGCTCGCGCTGGGGCTGCTGCACCGCGCGGTGGCGGCCGAGCCGGGGCTGGAACCGGCCCGGGAGCTGCTGGAATCACTGAGCGTGGCCGGGGCCGCCGGAGCCGGCCACGGGACGGCGCCCGGGGCGGGGGAGGGCGACACGCCCTCCGAATGACCAATTCGGCCGCTCCCGGCCTGCCGTCGCGTTCCATCGGTGCGAGTGTGATCGTCACACGGAGTTCCGCCTCCCTCTCAAGGAGTGACGCAATGCGTATTCGCACCACCCTCGCCGCCACCGCGCTCGCCGCGGTGGCCGTGCTCGCCGGTGCAGGTACCGCCGCGGCCGACGCGACCGCCAACGGTGCCGCCATCGGTTCGCCCGGTGTGCTCTCCGGCAACGTGATCCAGGTCCCGATCCACATCCCGATCAACATCTGCGGGAACTCGATCGACCTGATCGGCATCGCGAACCCGGCCTTCGGCAACACCTGCATCAACGCCTGACCCGCGCGCCGGGGCCGTCCGTCGAACCCGACGGGCGGCCCCGGCGCCGTGTCCGTACCCCCGTTCGGGGGTGGCGGCGCGGGCCCGGGGCCGCGACCATGGACCCCTGTCCCGCACCGCCGCACCCAGGAGCCAGCCCGTGCCGACACCGCCCGCCCAGCGCAGCTACGCCTCCGGAACCGCGGACGTCCCGCTGCTGGGCGACACCATCGGGGAGAACCTGGACCGCGCGGTGCGCGCCTTCCCCGACCGGGACGCCCTGGTCGACCGCCCCACCGCCCGCCGCTGGACGTACGCCCGACTCGCCGCCGACGTCGACGCGCTGGCCCTCGGCCTGCTGGGGCTCGGGATCGCCAAGGGCGACCGGGTCGGCATCTGGGCCCCCAACTGCGCCGAGTGGACACTCACCCAGTACGCCACCGCCAAGCTCGGCGCCATCCTGGTCACCGTCAACCCGGCCTACCGGGCGCACGAGCTGGAGTACGTGCTGAACCAGGCCGGGATCCGGCTGCTGGTCGCCGCCGAGCGCTTCAAGACCTCCGACTACGCCGGGATGATCGGTGAAGTCCGGCCGCGCTGCCCGCAGTTGGAGCGGGTCCTGCTGTTCGGCAGCCCCGCCTGGGAGGACGCACTGGCGGCCGGCCGGGCCGCCGACCCCGCCCTGCTGGCCGCCCGCCAGGGCGAGTTGGCCCCGGACGACCCGATCAACATCCAGTACACCTCGGGCACCACCGGCTTCCCCAAGGGCGCCACCCTCTCGCACCACAACATCCTCAACAACGGCTACTTCGTAGGCGAGTTGCTGGACTACACCGAGCAGGACCGGATCTGCATCCCGGTGCCCTTCTACCACTGCTTCGGCATGGTCATGGGCAACCTCGCGGCCACCTCGCACGGCGCCTGCATGGTCATCCCGGCGCCCTCCTTCGAGCCCGGCGCCACCCTGGCCGCCGTCGCCGCCGAGCGCTGCACCTCGCTGTACGGCGTGCCGACGATGTTCATCGCCGAACTCGCCGACCCGGACTTCGCCCGCTACGACCTCACCGCCCTGCGCACCGGCATCATGGCCGGCTCGCCCTGCCCGACCGAGGTGATGAAGGAGGTCATCGAGCGGATGGGCATGGCCGAGGTGTCCATCTGCTACGGCATGACCGAGACCTCGCCGGTCTCCACCCAGACCCGCACCGACGACCCGGTGGAGCGCCGGGTCGCCACCGTCGGCCGGGTCGGCCCCCACCTGGAGGTCAAGGTCGTCGACCCGGCCACCGGCCGTACCGTCCCGCGCGGCGAGCCCGGCGAGCTGTGCACCCGCGGCTACTCCGTGATGCTCGGCTACTGGGAGGAGCCCGAGCGCACCGCGGAGGCCGTCGACGCGGCCCGCTGGATGCACACCGGCGACCTCGCCGTGATGGACGAGGACGGCTACCTCGCGATCACCGGTCGGATCAAGGACATGGTGATCCGCGGCGGTGAGAACCTCTACCCGCGCGAGATCGAGGAGTTCCTGTACACCCACCCGGACGTCCTCGACGTGCAGGTGATCGGCGTCCCGGACGCCAAGTACGGCGAGGAGCTGATGGCCTGGATCCGGATGCGCGAGGGCGCCGAGCCGCTCACCGCCGAGGCCGTGGCCGCCTACTGCGCCGGGCGGCTGGCCCACTTCAAGGTCCCGCGCTACGTGCACGTGGTCGAGGAGTTCCCGATGACCGTCACCGGCAAGATCCGCAAGGTCGAGATGCGCGAGATGGCGGTCCGGATCCTCGGCCTCTGACGGCGGCCTCCGACCCGCGGGCGGGTCGGAGGAGGCGCACCTCGCCGGGGCTCAGGCGCCGGTGAGGCGCTCGGAGACGGCGCGGAGGATCGGGGCCTGGTGGTGGATCAGGTAGAAGTGGCCGCCGGGGTAGATGTCGAGGGAGAAGGCGCCGGTGGTGTGGTCGGCCCAGGCGGCCGCCTCGTCCTCGGTGACCATCGGGTCCTCGGTGCCGGCGAGCACGTGCACGGGGCAGTTCAGCTCGGGGCCGGGCCGGTACCGGTAGGTCTCGGCCGCCTTGTAGTCGTTCCGGATGGCGGGCAGCGCCATCCGCAGCAGCTCCTCGTCGCCGAGCACCTGTTCGTCGGTGCCGCTGAGTTCCCGGAGCTTCGCGATCAGTTCGCCGTCGTCGCCGAGGTGGACGGTGCCGCCCTCGCGGAGGCGGGAGGGCGCGGGCCGGGCCGAGACGAAGAGCGCGCTCGGCACCGTGCCGGCCTCCTCGAAGCGGCGGGCCAGTTCGAAGGCGAGGCTGGCGCCCATGCTGTGGCCGAAGAACGCCACCGGCCCGTCCGTGTTCCGCCGGAGCACGGGCAGGAGCTGGTCGGCGAGCTCGTCGATCGACTCGACCAGCGGCTCCGAGCGGCGGTCCTGTCGACCCGGGTACTGGACCGCCAGCACGTCGCAACGGGGGGCCAGCGCACGGGACATGGGGAAGTAGAAGGTGGCGCTGCCGCCCGCGTGGGGGAGGCAGACGAGGGTCGGCGCGCCGGGATCGGCCTGGTGGTAGCGGCGTATCCAGAGCTGGTCGGTGGCGACGGTGGTCGTCATGGGGTGGTGCTGTCCTTCCGTGGTGCGCCTGGCCGGCGCGGGTGCTTCGGTGGGGATCCGCGGATCCGGGATCGTCAGCGCGGGTCCTCGGCCGTGATCTCCGCGTAGCGGTGGCGGAGTTCGGCCAGGACGGGGTGATCCGTCGCAAAAGGTACGGCGCCGATGGCGGAGATCGGCCGGACACCGACGGCGGCGTTGGTGGCGAACGCCGCTTCCATGGACGGAAGGTCGTCCAGCGTCACGGTTCGTGACACGAAGCTGTCATGAGCCTCGGTCAGCAGCGACTCGGTCACGCCGGGCAGGTGCTCCGCCCGCGGCCAGACCAGCCGGCGGCCGTCGAAGAAGCCCACGTTCCAGGTGGCTCCCTCGGAGATCCCCAGCTCGTCACCGTGGAACAACGCGTCGTCGAAGCCGTCGAGTTGGGCCGCGCGGCGCAGGTGCAGGCTGTCGAAGAGCCCGGTGTGCTTCACCCCGGCCACCTGGCGCAGGTGCCTGACGGGCCGGACGCGCAGCGGTCCCTGCGGAAGTTCCGGTGCGGGACGGGTGGTGACGAGGATCCGAGGGGAGGTCGGACCGGCCGGGTGAGTGAGAATCAGGTCCGGATCGAAAACGGTGATCCGGGCGACGACGTCGTTCTCATCACCCGTCAGATCCAGTGCGTGGAGCAGTTCTTGACGAACGTGTTCCACGTCCAGTTCGGTGCCGAAAACGGTCCGGCAGTCCCGGGCCAGTCGGGCGAAATGCAGGGCGAGTCCGCGTATTGCGCCGCCCTCGACGCGCATGGTCGTGAAATGGCCGTAACCGACCAGTGCGAGCGAAGTGATCTCGTCGACACCCACCTGTCGCCCATCGAGCTCTTTCATGGCGCACAGTGTCCCACCTGCGAGGTTTCCGACGTGAGTGATGATCATCACTCCCCGGTAGGGCATTGTCGCGGGCCGTGAACTCTGGCAGGATCACGACCGCTCGCCGATGAGTAACCGTCACCGGTGTCGGCGTTATCTCAGACTGGAACCGGGGGGGCCGTCAGTTGATCGAGAAGTTCGAGCGCGCAGCCGAGGAAGCTGGTTTCGTTCTCGACGCCTCACAGATCGCCGCGGCCGAGCGGCTTTCCGCACTGGCCGCCGAGTTGTCCGGCCGCCGCCGTTTCTTCGGCGGAAAGCAGCCGCGCGGCATCTACGTATGGGGGCCGGTCGGGCGCGGCAAGAGCTGGCTGACCGGAGTCTTCTACGAGGCGCTGCCGGTGCGGAACAAGCGCCGGGTGCACTTCCACGAGTTCTTCCGCGAGTTCCACGCCGTCTACGCCCGGCACCGCAAGGAGCGGAACGCGTGCGACCTGGCCGTCGCCGAGCTGCTGAGCGACTGCCGGCTGCTGTTCTTCGACGAGTTCCACGTGCACGACCCGGGCGACGCCATGATGATGGGCCGCGTCCTGGCCTCGCTGTTCGACCAGAAGGTCACCCTGGTGACCACCTCGAACTACCCGCCCGACGGCCTGCTGCCGAACCCGGTCTACCACCACATGTTCGAGCCGACCATCAAACTTCTCGAAGACAACCTGGACGTCCTGGAGGTCGCGGGCCCGCAGGACTACCGCGCGGAGAGCACCGCCGGAGCGGCCCGTTCGCAGTTCCAGCGCGGGGCCTACATCTGGCCCGGCACCGAGCAGCAGCTGCGCGAGGCCGGACTCGAACCGCCGACCGACGGCGAGCGGCAGCGGATCGACATCGGCGGCCGGGACCTGGTGGCCCGCGCCGTGCGCGACGACCTCGTCTGGTTCGACTTCCACGAGCTGTGCGACGAACGCACCTCGACCATCGACTACCTGGGCCTGGCCGACCGGTTCGGCACCTGGGTGCTCTCCGGGCTGCCGGAGCTGACGTCCGGCAGCAGGGACTCGGCGCAGCGCTTCGCCAACCTGGTCGACGTCCTGTGCGACCGGGACGCGAAGTTCTACCTCGTCGCCGACGGCCCCCTGGCCGACTGCCTGCGGGGCGCCGCCCTGCCCATCGACATCAACCGGACCGCCAGTCGCCTCATGCTCCTTCCGGGCTCCGCCACGCCGGAAGCGACGCAGGCGACCAGACAGGCGTGAACGAGGTCCGGACGGCGGTCCGAGGCCGCCGTCCGGCTGTGGCGATTCCGTAGAAGGAGCAAGACCATGGCGGCTGAAGAGAAGCTGCGCGACTATCTGAAGCGGGCGACCGCCGAGCTTCGCAACGTCCGACAGCAGCTCCAGGAGGCGGAGGACTCCGCCCACGAGCCCATCGCGATCGTCGGGATGAGCTGCCGGTACCCGGGCGGGGTCGGTTCGCCGGAGGACCTGTGGCGACTGGTCGCCGACGGCACCGACGCGATCTCGCCCTTCCCGCGCGACCGAGGCTGGGACACCGAGGGCATCTACGACCCGGACCCCGAGCGGGCCGGACACACCTACACGCGGGAAGGCGGATTCCTGCGGGGTGTGACCGAGTTCGACGCCGAGTTCTTCGGGATCAACCGGCGCGAGGCCCTCGCGATGGACCCGCAGCAGCGGCTCCTGCTGGAGACCGCGTGGGAGGCCGTGGAGCGCGCCGGCATCGACGCGGCGACGCTGCGCGGCAGCCGCACCGGGGTCTTCGCCGCCGTGATGTACCACGACTACGAGGGCCTGCTCGAAGGCCAGGACGAGCTCGCCGGCTACGTCATCAACGGCAGCGCCGGCAGCATCGCCTCCGGGCGCATCGCGTACACCTTCGGCTTCGAGGGTCCGGCGCTGACCGTCGACACCGCCTGCTCCTCCTCCCTCGTCACCCTGCACCTCGCGGCGCAGGCGCTGCGGCGGGGCGAGTGCACCCTGGCCCTGGCCGGTGGGGCCACGGTGATGTCGACGCCCGCGTCGTTCATCGAGTTCAGCCGGCAGCGCTCACTCGCACCCGACGGACGCTGCAAGGCCTTCGCGGCCGCGGCCGACGGTACGGGCTGGGGCGAGGGCGTCGGCATGCTGCTGCTGGAGCGGCTCTCCGACGCCCGGCGCAACGGCCATCCCGTCCTCGCGGTGGTCCGGGGGTCGGCGGTGAACCAGGACGGCGCGAGCAACGGTCTCACGGCGCCCAACGGCCCCTCCCAGCAGCGGGTGATCCGCCAGGCGCTGGAGAACGCGCGACTGCGGTCCGACGAGATCGACGCCGTCGAGGCGCACGGCACGGGCACCTCCCTCGGAGACCCCATCGAGGCCCAGTCCCTCCTCGCCACCTACGGGCAGGAGCGCGCCTCGGACCAGCACCTGTGGCTCGGTTCGCTGAAGTCGAACATCGGCCACAGCCAGGCCGCCGCGGGCGTCGGCGGCGTCATCAAGATGGTCATGGCGATGCGGCACGGCGTCCTGCCGAAGTCCCTGCACTGCGCCGAGCCGACCGGGCACGTCGACTGGTCCTCCGGTGCCGTCCGGCTGCTCACCGAGGCCAGGCCCTGGCCGGAGACCGGGCGGCCCCGGCGCGCCGCCGTGTCCTCCTTCGGGATCAGCGGCACCAATGCCCACGCCATCCTCGAACAGGAACCGGCGGCCGTCGAGGCGGAGCCGGCGTCCGCGCCCGAGGAGGCGCCGCGGGCCACGGCCGCCGCCCTCGCCGAGGCGCCGCCGGTGGTCCCGCTGCTGCTGTCCGGCAGGTCGGCGGACGCCCTCCGGGCGCAGGCCGAGCGGCTGCGGGAGAGCATCGAGGCGCAGCCGTCCGCCGACCCGGCGGACATCGCGGCCGCGCTGCTGCGCCACCGCTCCTCCTTCGAGCACCGGGCGGTCGTCCTCGGCCGGGACCGGCAGTCCCTGCTGCGGGAACTGACCGCCCTCGCCGAGGGCGCGCCGACCGTACCGCGGGGGATCGCCCCGGCCGGTGCCCGGCCGGTGTTCGTCTTCCCCGGCCAGGGCTCGCAGTGGACCGGCATGGCGCTCGAACTCCTCGACTCCTCACCGGTCTTCGCCGCCCGCATCGCGGAGTGCGAGCGGGCGTTCGCCCCGTACCTCGACT
Source organism: Kitasatospora sp. NPDC030952 (assembly GCF_055571335.1). NCBI lineage: Bacteria > Bacillati > Actinomycetota > Actinomycetes > Kitasatosporales > Streptomycetaceae > Kitasatospora > Kitasatospora sp. NPDC030952. The sequence continues at coordinate 62,059 of NZ_JBVIFM010000025.1, read as the reverse complement.
GGTCGCCGACCGGGGTGCTGCGCGGAGCCGAGGGCACGCCCTCGCTGGACCGGGTGGACGTGCTCCAGCCCGCGCTGTTCGCCGTGATGCTGGGTCTGGCCGAGGTGTGGCGGGCCTGCGGGGTCGAGCCCGCCGCGGTCGTCGGCCACAGCCAGGGCGAGGTCGCCGCGGCGGTGGTGGCCGGGGCGCTCTCGCTGCCCGACGCGGCCCGGATCGTGGCCCTGCGCAGCCAGGCCCTGCTCGAACTGTCCGGCACCAGCGGCATGCTGTCCGTGGCGCTCTCGGCCCGGGCGGTCGAGGAGCGGCTGCGGCCCTGGGACGAGCAGCTCTCCGTCGCCGCCGTCAACGGGCCGCACTCGGTGGTGGTCTCCGGCGACAGCGGAGCGCTGGAGGAGTTCCGGCTCGCGCTGGAGGCCCACGGGACGTGGGTCCGGCGCATCCCGGGAGTGGACACGCCCGGGCACTCGGCCCGCATCGACGAGGTCCGCGAGCGCATGCTGGCCGCCCTCGCCGAGACCGCGCCGAGCGCCTCGGACGTCCCGTTCTACTCCACCGTCACCGGTGGCCCGCTCGGCACCGAGGAGCTCGACGCCGGGTACTGGTACCGCAACATGCGCCAGACCGTCCTGCTGGAGCCGGCGACCCGGGCGCTCGTCGCCGACGGGTACGCGCACTTCCTGGAGATCAGCCCGCACCCCGTCCTGCACGTCGGGATCAGGGAGACCTGCGAGGCGGCCGGCAGCCAGGCCTTCCTGGGGGAGACCCTGCGGCGCACGGACGGTGGCCCGCAGCGGCTGCTCAACTCGCTCGCCCAGGCCTGGATCCACGGCCTCGCGCCGGACTGGAGCGTCGCGCTCGGCGACCGCCGGCCGCAGCCGGTTCAGCTGCCCACCTACCCGTTCCAGCGGGCGCGGCTGTGGCCGCAGGCCCGGCAGGGCCGGACGGACGCCGACTCGCTCGGCCTGCGCAACGCCGACAACCCGCTGCTGGGCGCCGGCGTGCCGCTGCCGGAGACGGACGGCTTCCTCTTCACCGGGCGCCTGTCCCGTGGCAGCCACGCCTGGCTCGCCGACCACGCGCTGGCCGGCACCGTGCTGCTGCCGGGCACGGCCTTCCTCGAACTCGCCCTGCACGCCGGCCGGCTGCTCGACTGCGGACAGGTCGACGAGCTGCTGCTGGAGAACCCGCTGCTGCTGCCCGAACAGGGCGGCGTCCAGGTGCAGTTGACGGTCGCGGCGCCCGACGCCTCGGGCCGCCGTACGGTGCAGGTGTACGCCCGCCCGGACGCGCCGGAGGCCTTCGCGGTCGGCGAGCCGTGGACCCGGCACGCCATCGGCGTCCTCGCCCCCGCAGCGGCCGGGATCCCGGTGCCGCTGGGCAGTTGGCCGCCCGAGGAGGCGACCGAAGTCGAGGTCGGCGACGTCTACGAGCGCTTCGCGGCGGCCGGTTTCGAGTACGGTCCCGCCTTCCGGGGGATCCGGGCCGCCTGGCGCCGGGGCGACGAGGTCTTCGCGGAGGTCGCGCTGCCCGAGCAACTCCGGGCGGACGCCACGGGGTTCGGCATTCACCCGGCGCTGCTCGACGCGGTGCTGCAGACCATTCCGCTGGGCGCGCTGGCCGGCCCGGACGGCGGGATCGAGCACGGCCGGATGCCGTTCGCCTGGCACGGCGTCGCGCTGCACGCCGCCGGCGCGACCGCGCTGCGAGTCCGTCTCGCCCCGGTCGGCGAGGAGGCCGTCACGATCCGGGTCGCCGACCAGTCGGGGCTTCCGGTCGCGACCGTGAAGTCCCTGGCGCTGCGCCCGGTGAAGACGGAACAGCTCGCGGCGGCGGCCCGACGGGCCGACTCGCTCTTCCGGCTGAGCTGGGAGCGGACGGCAGCCCCCAGAGCCGCGGCAGCGCAGGCGTGGACCGTGCTCGGTGCCGGCACCCCCGGTCCGGAGGGCGCCGAACGGCTGGACGGCATCGCGCGGTTGCGCGCGGCGCTCGATGCGGGAAGCGACGTCCCCGCCGTCGTCCTGGCCTCGGTTGAGGCGACCGCGGTGCGCGCCGCGGCGACCGCCGCGCTGGAACTCCTCCAGGCCTGGCTCGCCGAGCCGCGGCTGGCGGGCTCGCGGCTGGTGCTGCTCACCCGGGGTGCCGTCGCGCTCCCCGGTGACCCGGCACCCGACCTCGCCCAGGCCGCCGTACTGGGTCTGGTCCGTTCCGCCCAGTCGGAGAACCCGGGCCGCTTCTCGCTGGTCGACACGGACGGCGACCAGGCCTCGCGCCGGGCGCTGGCCGCGGCCCTGGCCACCGACGAGCCCCAACTCGCGCTCCGCAAGGGCGAGCTGCACGCCCCCCGGCTGGCCCGCGCGCCCCGTGCCGACCTGGACGGGCCGGCCTTCGGCCCGGACGGCACGGTGCTGGTGACCGGCGGCACCGGCGCGCTGGGTCGCGCCGTCGCCCGCAGCCTGGTCGCCGAGCACGGCGTGCGGCACCTGCTGCTGGTCAGCAGGAGCGGAGCGGCCGGCGAGCTCCCGGAGGAACTCGCCGCCCTGGGCGCCTCGGTGACCGTCGCGGCCTGCGACGTCGCGGACCGTGCGGCCCTGGCCGCGCTGCTGGACTCCGTCCCCGAGGAGCACCCGCTCACCGGGGTGGTGCACACGGCGGCCGTCCTGGACGACGGGATCGTGCAGTCGCTCACCGCGGAGCAGTTCGACACGGTGCTGCGTCCCAAGGTGGACGCGGCGTTGTACCTGGACGAACTGACCAGGGACCTGGACCTGTCGGCCTTCGTGCTCTACTCCTCGGCCGCCGCCCTGTTCGGCGCCCCCGGCCAGGGCAACTACTCCGCCGCCAACGCCGTCCTGGACGCCCTGGCGCAGCGCCGCCGGGCCGAGGGCCGGCCGGCGGTGTCCCTCGCCTGGGGCCTGTGGGCCGAGGCGAGCGGGATGACCGGCCACCTGGACGGCGCGGGCATCGCCCGGATCGAACGGGACGGGCTGCGGGCGCTGTCGACCGCGGAGGGCCTGGAGCTGTTCGCGGCCGCGCTCGGTCACGAGGAGGCGGTACTCGTACCGTTCCGGGTGGACCTGCGGGAGCTGCGCGCGCAGGCGCCGGGCGGTGTCGTCCCGCACCTGTTCCGGGGCCTGCTGCCGGCGCCGGTGCGCCGGGACGCTCCGGTCGCGGCGGCCGAGGCCTCGCTGCCGCGGCAGCTCGCCGCGGTGCCGGCGGCCGAGCGCGGGCGGATCCTGGCCGATCTGGTCCGCACCAACGCGGCCGCCGTGCTCGGTCTGGCCGACGGTCAACTGGTCGACGACAGCCGCGGGTTCTTCGACCTGGGACTGGACTCGCTGACCGCGGTCCAACTGCGCAACCGGCTGGGCGCCGCGGTCGGGGTGACCCTGCCCACCACGCTGGTCTTCGACTACCCGACGCCGACGGCGCTGAGCGAGTACCTGCTCGGGGAGTTGGCGATCGAGGAGGCGCCGCTGCCGCTCGTCGGTGAGCTGGACGGAATCGAGACGGCGCTGCGGGCCGTGGTCGCGGACGGCGACGAGGAGGTGCGCGGGAAGCTGTACGAGCGGCTCCAGGAACTCGCCCGGATCTGTGCGGCTCCGGCCGCCGCCGGAGCCTCCGCCGGAGCCTCCGCCGGTGCGGACCCGGGTTCCGGCGCGGGTTCCGACGCGGGCCTGGAGTCGGCCTCGGCGGACGACATCTTCGCGTTCATCCAGCAGGAGTTCGGCAAGGCCTGACCGATGTCCTGACCGAAGTCCTGACCGATGTCCTGACCGGCGCCCTGAAAGCCGCCCGAAAAAAGCGGCGGAAATGCGAAAGGCCGTTGGTCTCCGAATTCGGAGACCAACGGCCTTGTCCGACGCCTGGTCAGTTCTTGTGCAGGCGTACCGGGAGGGTTTCCAGACCCTGCATCATGAAGCTCTTCCGCCACTTCAATTCGGAGTCCGGCACGGCCAGCTCCAGGTCGGGGAAGCGGCCCAGCAGGTGACGCAGGGCGATCTCCATCTCCAGGCGGGCCAGCGGGGCGCCGACGCAGTAGTGGATGCCGTGCCCGAAGCCCAGGTGTCCGGCGGTGGAGCGGGTGACGTCGAGCTGGTGGGGGCAGCCGAACTGGGCGCCGTCCCGGTTCGCCGCGCCCAGCAGGACGGAGACGTACTCGCCGGTGCCGATCGTCACGCCGCCGAGCTCGAAGGGCTCGGTGGCGAAGCGCAGCGTCGCACGGTTGCCGGGGCCCTCGTAGCGGAGGAACTCCTCGTTGGCGGCCGGGATCCCGCTCGGGTCCCGGCGCAGCGCGGCGAGCTGCTCCGGGTGGTTGAGCAGGGCCCGCAGGCCGTGGCCGATCATGTTGACCGTGGTCTCGTAACCCGCCACCACCAGCAGGAACACGGTGGAGACCAGCTCGATGTCGGAGAGCTTGTCCTCCTCGTCCCTGGCGTGGATCAGCGCGCTGACCAGGTCGTCGGCCGGCTGGGCGCGCTTGAGCTGGATCATCTCCCCGATGTGCTGGCCGAACCGGGCCATGTTCGGGCCCGCGTTCTCGTTGTCGTTGGACATGATCGCGCCGGTCAGCCCGGTCAGGACCGGGAAGTGCTCCTCGCTGATGCCGAGCAGGTGCCCGAGCACCCGGACGGGGAACTGCGCCGTGTACTCCTCGACCAGGTCGACGACGCCGCCCTCGGCGGCGGCCTTCTGCTCGGCGGCGTCCAGGAGTTCGGTGCTGATCGCCTCGATGGTCGGCTCCAGCTTCCGCACGTTGCGGGCCGTCAGGGCCTTGTTTACGAGCTTGCGCAGCCGGGTGTGGTCCGGCGGGTCCATGTTGAGCATGTGCCGGCCCACCGAGCTGTGCTCCAGCCGCGGAGTACCGCCCTCGGACATCTCCCGGTCGAAGTAGCCGAGTTGGACCGAGGTGTCGATGTCCTTGGACAGCGCCGGGTGCGAGAGCGCGACGCGGGCCTCCTCGTAGTTGACGACGGCCCAGACCTTGAGGCCGCTCGGCAGCAGCATCCGGTGCACCGACCCCTTGCTCTGCAGGGCGTCGTAGGCCGGATAGGGGTTGCTCAGGAACTCCTCATCCATGATCGGCAGGGACACGGAAACTCCTAAATCAGAGAAGTTGTGGATTTCGCAAATGTCCGGTGCGCGATGCGTCACCGGGATCGATTGGCGAGCGTACAGGCCGGACGGCGGATCTGACAGTGGGTAACTATGCCGCCTGGATATCTGACATGGCGTCATTCTTTGTGGTGGGGGGAGAAAACGACGGCCGGTGTGACGCTCGCAACAAGGCCATTGATCTCGGCCTTCCCCCTCCTATATCGTCGCCGACGAAAGATCATCAGCTCTACGCGATGCTGTACGGGGGAACGCGCTCAAGAGGGCCTTTCTTCGTGCTGCCCCGGAGTCATCGGGCCGAGTCGCGTCCTTTTCTGATTGGGAGTCAGCCGTGTCGGCTATCCCTGTCCGTTCCGTCGTGGAGACTCTCCGGGCGCACGCGGCTGAGCGTGCACATGTCATTGCCTACTCTGACCAGGCACGTAGTGTGACCTACGGAGAGCTGGAGGCGTCCACCGCGCGACTGGCCGGCCACATCGCCGAATTCGGAATCGCCCGGCTCGGGCGTGCTGTGGTGTGCCTGGGCAACCGGGTGGAAATGGTGGAGAGCTGCCTCGCGCTGACCCGCGCGGAGCTCGTCGTGGTCCCGGTCAATCCGCATGCGAGCGACCGCGAGCTCGCGCATATCCTGGGCGACTCCGAGGCCGCGCTCGTCGTCACCGAGGAATCGAACTTCGAGCGGATCCGCCGCCTGGAGGGCCTTCGGGACGACCTCCACTTCATCGTCGTGACGGACGATCAGAAAAGCCCCGGAGGGGGCGGATACGTCCACGACTACCGGCGAATGAGCGCAGACGAACCGAGCGCTCCGGCACCGGACGGTCTGCGGCCGGACGACATCGCCTGGATGCTGTACACCTCCGGAACGACGGGTGCCCCCAAGGGCGTTCTCTCCACCCAGCAGGCGGGCCTGTGGTCAGCCGTCAACGGCTACGCCGCCGTGCTGGACATCGGACCGGGCGACCGGCTGCTCTGGCCGCTGCCGCTGCACCACAGCTTCGCCTTCAACCTCTGCGTCCTCGGGGTGACGGCGGCCGGAGCGACCGCCCGGATCGCGGCCGACTTCGCCCCCGACGACATCGTCGCCGAACTCGGCGGCTCCTCCTACACCCTGATGGCCGCCGTGCCCACGATGTGCCACTACCTGCTGGACTCCGTCCCCGAGGGCGAACTCGACCTCAGTGGTCTGCGGGCCTTCCTGGTCGCCGGTGCGCTCACCAGCGCCGCCCTCGGCACCCGGTTCCGGGACACCTTCGGCGTCCAGCTGGTCGACAGCTACGGAAGCACCGAGACCACCGGCGTCATCACCTGCAACCCGCTCGGCGGCGACCGGGTGCCCGGCTCCTGCGGCCGGCCCGTCCCCGGTGTGACGGTCCGCATCACCGATCCGGAGACCGGCCTCGAAGTGCCCACCGGCCACGAGGGCGAGATCTGGGTCCGGAGCCCCAGTCTGATGACGGGTTACCACAACGATCCGCAGCGGACGGCCGAGGCCCTCCACCAGGGCTGGTACCGCACCGGTGACACGGGCCGCCAGGACGCCGAGGGCTTCGTGAGCATCACCGGGCGCCTCAAGGAACTCATCATCCGCGGCGGGGAGAACATGCACCCCGCCGAGATCGAGGACGCGATCCGCGCGAGCGCCGAACTCGCGGACGTCGCGGTCGTCGGCCGCGAGCACAGCCTGCTCGGCGAGGTGCCGGTCGCCTACCTCGTGCCGAAGCCCGGACACCCGCTGGCGGTGGCCGAGCTGGTCGCCCGGCTCCGCGACCGCCTCGCCTACTTCAAGGTCCCGGCGGAACTGCACCTCACCGACCGGATCCCGCGCACGCCGTCCGGGAAGACCGTCCGCCGACTCGTCGGCGCCGACGGTTCCCGGCTGCTGGCGAACACCGGGATCCACTACGGACGCCTGACCTTCCGTTCCCCCGAGTCCACAGGTTCCCCCGACTCCCCAGCGCTTCCAGCCTCTCTGTCGGTCTCCCTGCCGGCCTCCCTGCCGACGGACGACCGGAGCCCCGTGCACGGCAAGCCCGTCCTGCTGCTCGCCGACGCCGGCGCCACGGCGCGCGCAGAGGAGCTGGCGGTGCACCTCCGCTCCGCGCACGGCTGCGTCGAGACGGTGGTCGAGTGCTGCGAGCCCGGTGACGCCGAGTCACTGCGGCGCGCGACGGCGGGCCGGGACGGGCACGTCCTCGTCCTGCTGACCGGAGCCGAGGAGGCGGACCCCTTCGACGAGCTGGCCCGCGAACTCGCCGGTGCGGGAGAAACCGCGGTCTCGCTCGGCGCCGGGAACGAGGTCAGCGCGCAGGGCCTGCGCGACGCGCTGGACGCGGCACTGATCGAGAACGCGCCCGTGGTCCGGGCCTCGGCCGTCGACGTCCAGGCACCGCTCCGGGGTGTCGCGGCCGAGTCCGCCCCCGAGGTCCTCGCCCAGCTGCGCGCCCGACTGCGCGACGAGCTGCGTGGCCTGAGCGACCGCGAGGTCGAGCTCCGGCTGCTGGACCTGGTGGCCGCCGAGTGCGCCGCCGTCCTCGGCACCGCGGCAGCGGGCTCGCTCGACCCGCGCAAGCCCTTCCGCACGCTGGGCTTCGACTCCGTGGCGTCCGTCGCGCTGCGCGTCCGGCTCCAGAACGCGACCGGGCTGCGGCTGCCCGCCTCGCTCGCCTTCGACCACCCGACCCCGCGGGCCGTGGCCCGGTGCCTCCGTGACGGTCTGTTCGGTGCGGGAGAGGCGGGCCAGGTCGCGGTGACTGGGGCGGACGTGGTCGTGGACGACGGCGATCCGGTGGTGCTCGTGGGAATGGCCTGCCGGTACCCGGGTGGCGTGCGGTCGGCGGAGGACCTGTGGGACCTGGTCACGGCCGGTACGGACGCGGTGGGGCCCTTCCCGGCGGACCGGGGATGGGACCTGGCGGGGCTGTTCGACGAAGACCCGGACACGGCCGGAACCACGTACGCCTCGCAGGGCGGGTTCCTGGACGGAGTGGCCGAGTTCGACGCCGAGTTCTTCGGGATCTCGCCGCGCGAGGCCCTGGCCATGGACCCGCAGCAGCGACTGCTGCTCCAGACCTCCTGGGAGCTCTTCGAGCAGGCCGGCATCGACCCGGAAACGCTGCGCGGCAGCCGCACCGGCGTCTTCGCCGGGCAGATGTACCACGACTACGCGATCCGCCTCATCGAGGAGCCCGGAGTGGAGGGCTACCTGAGCACCGGCCTCGCGGGCAGCGTGCTCTCCGGGCGGCTCTCCTACTTCTACGGCTTCGAGGGTCCGGCGCTGACGGTGGACACCGCGTGTTCGTCGTCGCTTGTCGCGCTGCACCTGGCCGCGGACTCGCTGAGGCGGGGCGAGTGCTCGCTGGCTCTCGCGGGCGGCGTCGCGGTGATGTCGACGCCGACCTCGTTCGTCGACTTCTCCCGTCAGCGCGGGTTGTCGGTGGACGGGCGGTGCCGGGCGTTCGCGGCCGGTGCGGACGGTACGGGCTGGGGTGAGGGCGTTGGTCTGCTGCTGCTGGAGCGGCTCTCGGACGCGCGGCGCAACGGGCACCAGGTGCTGGCGGTGGTGCGGAGCACCGCGGTGAACCAGGACGGCGCCTCGAACGGCCTGTCGGCGCCGAACGGCCCTGCGCAGCAGCGGGTCATCCGGCAGGCCCTGGCCGGTGCACGGCTGGCGGCCGACGAGGTCGACGCGGTGGAGGCGCACGGTACGGGTACCTCGCTGGGGGATCCGATCGAGGCGCAGGCGTTGCTGGCCACGTACGGGCAGGGGCGGTCGGAGGACCGGCCGTTGTGGCTGGGGTCGGTGAAGTCGAACCTGGGGCACACCCAGGCGGCCGCCGGTGTGGCGGGTGTGATCAAGATGGTGCAGGCGATGCGGCACGGGGTGTTGCCGCGGACGCTGCACGTGGATGCGCCGTCGCCGCACGTGGACTGGTCGGCGGGTGAGGTCTCGCTGCTGGCCGAGGAGCGGGCGTGGCCGGAGACGGGGCGTCCGCGTCGTGCGGGGGTGTCCTCGTTCGGTATCAGCGGCACCAATGCGCACGTGATCCTCGAACAGGCGCCGCAGGGCGATGAGTCGGCTGCTCCGGGGGGCACGGGGGCGGTGCCGCCGGTCTCGGTGCTCTCCGCGCGCAACGAGGCCGCGCTCCGGGAGCAGGCCGCGCGACTGGCCGTCCGCGTCGCGGCGGACAGCTCGCTGAGCGTGACCGACGTGGGCTACTCCCTGGCGGCCACGCGGGCCGTGCTGGATCGGCGGGCGGCGGTGGTGGCGGCGGACCGTGAGGGGCTGCTGCGGGGGTTGGCGGCGCTGGCCGAGGGGCGTCAGGCCAAGGAGGTGGTGGAGTCCGTCGCTTCCGGTGGGAAGTTGGCGTTCCTGTTCACTGGTCAGGGGTCCCAGCGGCTGGGGATGGGCCGGGAGTTGTACGGGGCGTTCCCGGTGTTCGCGGGCGCGTTCGACGCGGTCTGCGCGGAGCTGGACAAGCACCTGGACGGTTCGGTCCGCGAGGTGGTGTTCGGCGACGACTCTGATGTCCTGAACCGGACGGTGTGGGCGCAGGCGGGGCTGTTCGCCCTGGAGGTGGCGCTGTTCCGCCTCCTGGAGTCGTGGGGTGTGGTGCCGGACTTCCTGCTGGGGCATTCGATCGGTGAGGTGGTGGCCGCGCATGTGGCGGGGGTGTTCTCGTTGGAGGACGCGGCCGCGCTGGTGGCGGCGCGTGGCCGGTTGATGCACGCGCTGCCTTCGGGTGGTGCGATGCTCGCGGTGGCGGTCACGCCCGAGACGGCTGGGGAACTGCTCACGGGCCGTGAGGGCCTGGTCGATGTCGCGGCTGTCAACGGCCCCCGATCGGTGGTCCTCTCGGGCGACGCCGAGGCGATCGCGACGATCGAGCAGGAGGCTTCGGCGGCCGGTCACCGGGTCAAGCGGCTGTCCGTGAGCCATGCCTTCCACTCGCCGCTGATGGAGCCGATGCTGGCCGAGTTCGGCGCGGTCGTGAGCGCTCTGTCGGCGGCCGAGCCGAGGATCCCGATCGTCTCCAAGGTCACCGGTGCCCTCGCCACGGCGGAGGAGTTGACCTCCGCCGACTACTGGGTGCGTCACGTCCGCCAGGCGGTCCTGTTCCGAGACGGCGTCCGCACCGCGGCCCAGCTGGGTGCGACCCGTTTCGTGGAGCTCGGCCCGGACGCCGTCCTGACCGCACTCGCCCAGGACTGCCTCACCGACACCGACACCGACGGACACGCCTTCGCCTCCCTCCTGCGCCGCGACCGCCCCGAGGGCCAGGCCCTCGCGGCCGCCCTCGGCGCCCTGCACTGCTGGGGCGTCACCGTCGACTGGCCCGCCTTGTACGAGGGTTCGGGCGCGCACCGCGTCGACCTGCCCACGTACCCCTTCCAGGCCGCCCGCTACTGGCCGGCGACGCCGATGAAGAGTGTGGCCGGAAGCCCGTCCGAGCCCGGCGACCTGCTCTACCGCGTCAGCTGGGAGCCGCTCGCGCAGGTCCCCGCGCCGGAGCCGTCCGGTACCTGGCTCCTGGTCACGGACACCGAGGACGCGCTCACCCAGGACTGCCTGACCATGCTCGACGGCACGGCCGCCCGGGTGCTCCGACTGTCCCTCTCCTCCGAGGCGGCGGACCGCACGGCCCTCGGCGCCGCCCTGGCCGAGCTGGCCGCCGAGGCCACGCCGACCGGCGTGTTCGCGCTGCTGCGCGGTGAGCTCGCCCCGCTGAACGCCGTGGCGCTGCTGCAGGCGCTCGGGGACACCGGTTCCGAGGCCCCCGTCTGGCTGGCGACCCGGGGTGCGGTCGGCGTCGGCGGACCGGACGCTCCGGTCAGCACCCGGCAGGCGCAGCTCTGGGGTCTCGGCCGGGTGGCCGCCCTGGAGGCGGCCGACACCTGGGGCGGGCTCGTCGACCTCCCGGAGCGGCTGGACGCCGAGGGCGCACGTCGCCTCTCCGCCCTGCTGCTGCGCGCGGTGGCCGAGGACGAGGTCGCCATCCGGCCCGAGGCGGCCTACGCCCGCCGCCTGGTCCGGGCGGACTGGGAGGAGCGGGCGGAACCGAACCGCTGGGCTCCCTCCGGGACCGTCCTCGTCACCGGGGGCACCGGCGCGCTCGGTGCCCATGTCGCCCGTCGCCTGGCCCGGGCCGGGGCGGAACACCTGATACTCACCAGCCGTCGGGGCCAGGAGGCCCCGGGCGCCGCCGAGTTGGCGGCCGAGCTGGCGGAGCTCGGGGCCAGGGTCACCATCGCCGCCTGCGACGTCAGTGACGGGGAGGCGGTGGCCGCACTGCTCGCCGCGATCCCGGCCGAGCACCCGCTGACCGCCGTGGTGCACACCGCCGGCGTCCTGGACGACGGCGTGCTCACCGCCCTGACCCCGGAACGCCTCCAGCGCGTGGTCGCCGCCAAGACGGACGGCGCCCTGCACCTGGACCGGCTGACCCGCGACCTGCCCCTCTCCGCCTTCGTGCTCTTCTCCTCGCTCGCCGGCGTGGTCGGCGCGGCCGGTCAGGCGAACTACGCCATGGCGAACGCGGCCCTGGACGCACTCGCCGAACAGCGCCGGCAGTCGGGACTCCCCGCCACCGCCGTCGCCTGGGGCGCCTGGGCGGGCGAGGGCATGGCCGCCACCGACGAGGTGGTGCGCGAGCGGATGCGCCGCACCGGCTTCCGCCCGATGCGTCCGGAGAGCGCGCTGCGCGTGCTCGACGGCGCGATCCAGTACGGCGAGACCGCTGTTCTCGCGGCGGACATCGACTGGGAGCGCTACGCCCAGGCGCACGGAGCGGCCGCTCGGCGCTCGCTGCTGCGCGCCCTGGTCGGCGCGGCCCCCGCGCCCGCCGCGCTCGCCGCCGAGCCGACCGGGCTCGCCGGGACCCTGGCGGGCCGTACTCCGGCCGAGCAGCGCTCCGCCCTGGCGGAGCTGATCCGCACGCACGCCGCCGACCTGCTGATGCACCGCTCCGCCGAGGACATCGACCCGCACAGGTCGTTCCGCGCGCTGGGCTTCGACTCGCTCGCCTCGGTGGAGCTGCGCAACCGGCTGGTCGCGACGACCGGGCTGCGGCTGCCGGCCTCGCTCGCCTTCGACTACCCGAGCCCGGCAGGACTGGCGGACTTCCTCCGCGACGAGCTGTTCGGCTCCGCCGAGGCGGCGCAGGCCCCGGTGGCGGGCACCGCGGTGGACGACGCCGATCCGGTGGTCGTCGTCGGCATGGCCTGCCGCTTCCCGGGTGGCGTGCGGTCGGCGGAGGACCTGTGGGCCCTGGTCCTGGCCGGTACGGACGCGGTGGGGCCCTTCCCGGAGGACCGGGGGTGGGACCTGGCGGGGCTGTTCGACGACGACCCGGGCGTTCCGGGGACGACGTACACCTCCGGAGGCGCGTTCCTGGACGGCGTCGCCGAGTTCGACGCCGGGTTCTTCGGGATCTCGCCGCGTGAGGCCCTGGCGATGGACCCGCAGCAGCGACTGCTGCTCCGGACCTCCTGGGAGCTGTTCGAGTCCGCGGGCGTCCTGCCGGGTGCCCTGCGCGGTAGCCGTACCGGTGTCTTCGTGGGCTCCAACGGCCAGGACTACACCGCGCTCGTCGCGCAGTCCGCGGAGGAGCTGGAGGGGTACCTCGGCACCGGTGGTGCGCTGAGCGTCGCCTCGGGGCGGCTCTCCTACTTCTACGGCTTCGAGGGTCCGGCGCTGACGGTGGACACCGCGTGTTCCTCGTCGCTGGTGGCCATGCACCTGGCCGCGGACTCGCTGCGGCGGGGAGAGTGCTCGCTGGCCCTCGCGGGCGGCGTCACCGTGATGTCGACGCCGGGTTCGTTCATCGACTTCTCCCGTCAGCGCGGGTTGTCGGCGGACGGGCGGTGCCGGGCGTTCGCGGCCGGTGCGGACGGTACGGGCTGGGGCGAGGGCGTTGGTCTGCTGCTGCTGGAGCGGCTCTCGGACGCGCGGCGCAACGGGCACCAGGTGCTGGCGGTGGTCCGGAGCACCGCGGTGAACCAGGACGGCGCCTCGAACGGCCTGTCGGCGCCGAACGGCCCTGCGCAGCAGCGGGTGATCCGGCAGGCCCTGGCCGGTGCACGGCTGGCGGCCGATGAGGTCGACGCGGTGGAGGCGCACGGTACGGGTACCTCGCTGGGGGATCCGATCGAGGCGCAGGCTCTGCTGGCCACGTACGGGCAGGGGCGCCCTGAGGACCGTCCGCTGTGGCTCGGCTCGGTGAAGTCCAACATCAGCCACACCCAGGCCGCGGCCGGTGTGGCGGGTGTGATCAAGATGGTGCAGGCGATGCGGCACGGGGTGCTGCCGCGGACGCTGCACGTGGATGCGCCGTCGCCGCACGTGGACTGGTCGGCCGGCGAGGTGCGCCTGTTGACGGAGCGCCGGGACTGGCCGGAGACGGGGCGTCCGCGTCGTGCGGGGGTGTCCTCGTTCGGCATCAGCGGCACCAACGCGCACGTGATCCTCGAACAGGCTCCGCAGGTCGAGGAGTTGACCGAGACGGCAGGTGCGATGCAGACCCCGGCGGTGCCGTGGATCCTCTCCGCGAAGACGCCCGAGGCGCTGCGCGCGCGGGCGGAGCAACTGCGCGAGCACCTCGCGGCCCGGCCCGAACTGGGCTCCGCTGCCGTCGGCCGTACGCTGGCGGTGGGCCTGACCACCTTCGAACACCGCGCTGCCGTCGTCGCGGACGACTGGGCGCAGGCGCTGGCCGCACTGGCGGAGGTGGAGACCCACGGCACGGCGCCCGGTGGGAAGTCGGCGTTCCTGTTCACCGGTCAGGGGTCCCAGCGGTTGGGCATGGGCCGGGAGTTGTACGGGGCGTTCCCGGTGTTCGCGGGCGCGTTCGACGCGGTCTGCGCGGAGTTGGACAGGCACCTGGACGGCTCGGTCCGGGACGTCGTGTTCGGCGCGGACGCGGAGCTGCTGAACCGGACGGTGTGGGCACAGGCGGGGTTGTTCGCGCTGGAGGTGGCGCTGTTCCAGCTGCTGGAGTCCTGGGGCGTGACGCCGGACCTGCTGCTGGGCCACTCGATAGGCGAGGTCGTCGCTGCCCATGTGGCGGGGGTGTTCTCGTTGAAGGACGCCGCCGCGCTGGTGGCCGCGCGTGGCCGGCTGATGCAGGCGCTGCCTTCGGGTGGCGCGATGCTCGCGGTGGCCGTCACGACTGAGACGGCCGCCGAACTCCTCGACGGCTTCACCGGCTTGGTCGATGTCGCGGCCGTCAACGGCCCCCGCTCGGTGGTCCTCTCGGGCAACGCGGAAGCGATCGAGACGATCGAGCAGGAGGCCTTGGCGGCCGGTCACCGGGCGAAGCGCCTGTCGGTCAGCCACGCCTTCCACTCGCCGCTGATGGAGCCGATGCTGGCCGAGTTCGACGCGGTCGTGAGCGCTCTGGCGGCGTCCGAGCCGAGGATCCCGATCGTCTCGAACGTGACCGGCGCGCTCGCCACGACGGAGGAGCTGACCTCCCCCGACTACTGGGTGCGTCACGTCCGCCAGGCGGTGCTGTTCCACAACGGCGTCCGCACCGCGGCCCGGCTCGGCGCGACCCGCTTCGTCGAGCTCGGCCCGGACGGCGTCCTGACCGCACTCGCCCAGGAGTGCCTCACCGACACCGACACCGACACCGACGGCCACGTCTTCGCCTCCCTCCTGCGCCGCGACCGCCCCGAGGGCCAGGCCCTCGCGGCCGCTCTCGGCGCGCTGCACTGCTGGGGCGTCACCGTCGACTGGCCCGCCTACTTCGGGCCCGTCACCGGCGCCACCGGCCTTCCCGGCTACCCCTTCCGGCCGGAGCGCTACTGGCCGCGCCCGCGTCCGGTCGGCGTGCCGCAGGGGCCGGATGCGCACCCCCTGATCGGCGGCGGCATCGCCCGCGCCGATTCGGAGGAGGTCCTGTACAGCTCGCGGCTGTCGGTCCGTACGCACCCCTGGCTGGCCGACCACGTGGTGAACGGCACGGCGATCCTGCCCGGTACGGCCTTCGTCGACATGGCGCTGCACGCCGGTCGCGCGGTGGGCAGCCCGACTCTCGGGGAACTGACCGTGCAGGCGCCGCTGCGGCTGTCCGGAGGCTCGGCGGTGGACGTCCAGGTGGCCGTCCGGCCGCTCGACGAGCCGGGCCGCCGGTCGGTGACCGTGTACGGCCGTCCGGTGGACTCGGACGGCGGCTGGACCACGCACGCGGCGGGTGTGCTCGTGGAGGAACACGGCGAGGAACCCGTCACCGACCTCACCTGGCCGCCCGTGGGCGCCGAGCCGGTCGCGGCCGAGGAGGCCTACGGCCGCGCCGTGGACATGGGCTTCGACTACGGTCCGGTCTTCCGGGGCCTGCGGGCCGCCTGGCGGCGTGGCGACGACGTCTTCGCGGAGGTGGCCCTCGCGGCGGCCTCCGAGCAGGAGCCGGAGCGCTTCGTCTTCCACCCCGCGCTGTTCGACGCCGCGCTGCACACGGGATTCGTCGATTCGCCCGGCTCGTCGGACGCGGCCGGTCGGCTGCCGTTCGTCTGGCAGGGTGTCACGGTGTACCGGCCCGGAGCGGCCGGGGCCCGGGTCCGGCTGCGCCGGATCGGCGAGGACGTACTCGCGCTCCACGTCACGGATCAGGCCGGCGGCACCGTCGCGGTGGTCGACTCGCTGACGCTGCGACGGGTCCGCCCCCAGGACCTCGCGGAGTCCGGGGCCGAGCTCCTGGCCCAGGTCCTGGAGCCGGTCGAGGACGCCGGGACCTTCGCCGGGTCCGTCGCGGTCCTCGGCGCGGACCCGGCGGGACTCACCCGCGCGCTCGACGGAAGCGGAGTCACCGCTGAGCACCACCAGGACCTGGCGGCCCTGGAGGACTCGTTCCTGCTGCCGGAGGCCGTCGTACGCTTCCTGGACCTGTCCGGTCCGCTGGGCACGGACGAGTCGGGCGAGCACGCGGTCGAGGCCGTCTGGCGGACCGCGACCCTGCTGCGGGAGTGGATCGACGGCGGCCTGTACGACGAAGCCCGCCTCACCCTGGTGGTGACCGGCGAACCGGGGACCACGTCCGGCGCCGTACGGGCGATGCTGCGCACCGCGCAGTCCGAGCACCCCGGCAAGTTCCAGGTCGTGGAGCTGGACGGCGACCCGAGGTCGCCGGCCGCGCTGGCCTCGGCCCTGGCCGTCCCGGCGCGTGAGGTGGTGCTGCGCGAAGGACGGTTGCTGACACCACGGCTCAGCCCCGCCGAACAAGCGGAGCCCGCCGAAGACGTCACGTCCGAGGCGGCCGACGGAGCCGTGCTGATCACCGGCGGCACCGGCGGTCTCGGCGCCGTCGTCGCCGAGCACCTGGTGCGCCGCCGGGGCGTGACGGACCTGGTCCTGCTCAGCAGGCGGGCGGACGACCCGGAGCACGCCGGACTCGCCGACACCCTGCGCGCGCTCGGGGCCCGGGTCACCCTCGCGGCCTGCGACGTCACCGACCGGTCCGCGCTCGCCGAGGTCGTCGCGGGCCTCGGCGAGGACCGGCCGCTCCGGGCCGTGTTCCACACGGCGGGTGTCGTCGACGACGGCGCGCTCGGCTCGCTCAGCCGTGAGCAGTTCGCCCGCGTCGTCCGGGTGAAGGCCGAGGGCGTGCTCGCCCTGCACGCCGTCACCGCCGGGCACGACCTGGACGCCTTCGTGCTCTTCTCGTCGGCGGCCGGCGTGCACGGCAGCCCGGCACAGGCCAACTACGCCGCGGCCAACGGCTTCCTGGACGCCTTCGCCGACCACCGCCGCTCGCTCGGCCTGCCGGCCCTCTCGCTGCAGTGGGGCCCGTGGGCGGAGGAGCGCGGCATGGCCGGTCGGATCGGTGCCGAGGCCATCGCCCGGATGGCCCGCCACGGCACGGTTCCGATGACCAACGAGGAGGCGCTGGCGCTGCTCGACCGCGCGCTGGACGGGCCCGGTGACCGGAACCTGGTCGCGGCCCGGCAGTCGCGGCGGGCGGACCGTCCGGCCACGCAGACCCCGGCGCCCCGGCGGGCGGGAACGGCCGGCGGGCCGTCACCGGCCGAGCGACTGGCCGAGCGCCTCGCGGCCGCCGACCCGGTCCAGCGCCGACGGCTGCTCACGGACCTCGTGACCGCGCAGACGGCGGTCGTGCTCGGGCACCGCGGCGGCGACCAGGTGCCGGGTGAGCGGTCCTTCCGCGAACTCGGCCTGGACTCGCTCGCGGCCGTCGAGCTGCGCAACCGGCTCGGCGCCGAGACCGGGCTCAAGCTCTCGCCCACGCTGGTCTTCGACTTCCCCACCCCCGCCGCGCTCGCCGGGCACCTCGACGAGGAGCTGGGCGAGAGCGAGGACGCCCCGGCGCAGCCGGTGATCCGCGGGCTCGACGAACTGGAGGCACAACTGCGCGCGGCCGCGCCGGACTCGGCGACCGGCCGGTACGCCGAGCAACGGCTGCGCGCCCTGCTGGCCCGACTGGGCGGCACCACGAAGAAGTCGGACGTCCATGACGACGTCACCGACGAGGAGCTGTTCGAAATCCTGGACGGGGAGATCGGGATCTGACCGGCCCCGCCGGTCGAAACCCTGAGGAACACTGATGGCCCATATCGCATTTTTCAGTGTGGCCGCCCACGGCCACGTATCGCCGACCTTCGGCATCGTCGCGGAGCTGGTCTCGCGCGGTCACCAGGTCACGTACTTCACCACGAAGGAGTTCGAGGAACGGCTCGTCCGGCTCGGCGCGACGGTGTGCCGCTACGACGTCGCCACCTCCTCCGGCCAGTCGCCGCGCGCCTTCGCCGAGAACGACCTGAGCGCGCTGCCGCTCTTCTTCCTGTACGGCAGCACGGACCGGATCGCGCTCGCCGAGCGGCAGTTCGCCGACCGGCGGCCCGACCTGGTCGTGTACGACAACACGGTGCCGTTCGTCGGCCGGGCGCTGGCGCGCCGCTGGGGCTGCCGCTCCGTGCAGTTCTTCCCCAGCATCGCCTCCAGCCGCGGCTTCGCCCTGATGGACGCGATGCTGGCCCGGACCGGCCGCTCCGCGGCCCACGAGGCCAACGGCGCCGAATTCGACCGCCGGCTCGGGGAGTTCCTGACCGCGGTGGGGCTCGGCGACACCGCCACCGAGGAGTTCATGGACTTCGAGGAGGAGCTCAACCTGGCCTTCCTGCCCCGGGCGTTCCAGCCCGAGCAGGCCGCGTTCGGCCCGCACTACCGCTTCGTCGGCCCGAGCCTCGGCGACCGGGCGGCGCAGGAACAGGCACAGGAACAGGCGCAGGAGCGGTGGCGGCGCGCCGAGGACGGCCGCCCGCTGGTCCTGGTCTCGCTCGGCACGGTGTTCAACCGGGCGACCGGGTTCTACCGCGGCTGCCTGGAGGCCTTCGAGGGCACCGAGTTCTCGGTGGTCATGTCGATCGGCGCGCAGACCGACCCCGCCGAGCTCGGCACGCTGCCGCCGAACGTCGAGGTGCACGCGAGCGTGCCCCAGCTGTCCGTGCTCGACGAGGCGTCCGCCTTCGTCACCCACGGCGGCATGGGCAGCACGATGGAGGCGCTGTCCTTCGGGACGCCCATGGTGGTGGTGCCGCAGATGGTCGAGCAGGAGATCATCGCCGACCGGGTCGCCGAGCTGGGCCTGGGCCTGCGGATCGACCCCTCGGCGGTGACCCCCGCCGGTCTGCGCGACGCGGTGCGCACGGTCAGCACCGACCCCGGGATCTCGGCCCGGATGGCCGGGATGCGCCGGCAGGTCCACGAGGCGGGCGGCGCCGTGGCCGCGGCGGAGGCGATCGAGCGGCACCTGGGCCGCACGGAAGGAGAGGTGGTGGCGGGATGAGCACTCCTGAGATCCTCATCGTCGGTGGGGGAGCGGTCGGTTCGCTGCTCGCCTGCGACCTGTTGCAGCAGGGCGTTCCGGTCCGGCTGATCGACAGCAAGCCCTCGCTGGAGGAGAGCGACCCGCACTCGCGGGCCGTGATGATCTGGCCGCGGGTGCTCGAACTCCTGGAGAAGACCGGCATCGCGGCGGAACTGGTCGCCCGTGGCCGCCCCGCGACCGACGTCAGCTTCTTCTCCCGCGGCCGCCGGCTCGGCACCGTCCCCATGCACGGCATGGACACCGCCTACCCGTTCGGGCTCGGCATCGTCCAGCGCGAGCTGGAGGACCTGCTCTGGGCGCGCCTCGCCGAACTCGGCGGCCGGGTCGAGTGCGGCACCGAGCTCCAGGCGCTCGACAACTCCGGGCCGCTGCCCCGGGCCGTCCTGCGCCACGCGGACGACACCCTGGAGGAGGCCGAGCCGCAGTGGCTGATCGGAGCCGACGGCGCCGGCAGTCCCACCCGCCGCCTGCTCGACATCCCGTACCCGGGCCTGCCGTTCCCGCTCGGCATCTCGCTCGGCGACTTCCCGATCAGCGGGCCGGCCGTGTCCGGCGTCGAGTACCACTACGGCGAGACCGGGATGCTGCCGCTGGTCCACCTGCCCGACGGGGTGTGCCGGCTGGCCACCGTGGTGCTGCCCGGCGAGCCGGACTGGTCCGACCGGCCGCTCGCCGACTGGCAGGAGATGGTCGAACAGCGCGCCAGCCTGCCGTACGAACTCGGTGAACCGCTGTGGAAGCGCACCTACTTCCCGCGGCCCGGCGTGGCCGAACGGTTCCGGGACGGGCGGGTGATCCTGGTCGGGGACGCCGCGCACAGCGTGGTGCCGCTCGGCGGACAGGGGCTCAACCTGGGCCTCCAGGACGCCGTCAACCTCGGCTGGAAGCTGGCCGGCGTGGTGCGCGACGGCTGGAGCGACGCCCTGCTCGACAGCTACGACCGGGAGCGCCGGCAGGCGGTGGAGCAGGTCCGCACCGTCATCCGCACCGAGATGGAGCTGTCGGCGCCGCAGACCCCCGAGGACGCCGCGCGCCGCGACGAGGCGGTCGTGGCCGCCGAGCGCTCCGGCTTCCTGCGGAAGGTGGCCGCCCCCCTGATGAGTCAGCTCGGACTGAGCTATGCTGAATCCGAAGAACCCTTGTGGCGCTCGCAGTTGAAGCGCCGACTGACCGTCGGCGACCGGGTGCCGTTCTTCCACGCCTCCCGCAGCGAGCCCGGCTCCCCGGTGCTCGACCGGAGCGCGCACACCGCCCTGCTGTGGCCGGGCGAGGGCCTCCCGGAGAACTGGACCGCCGTGACCGAGCGGGCCCGCGCCGCGTTCGGCGAGCGGACCGCCGTGCACGACCTCGCCCGGCTCACCGACGACGGACGCGCCCGGCTGCGGGCCGGCTTCGGCCCGCTCCCGCTGATCGCCCTGGTGCGCCCCGACGGCCACCTCGCCCGGCTCGTCCCGGCCGACCGGCCACAGGAATGCCTTGACCACCTGGACCGGCTCACCGGCCACTCCACCCCTCCAGCGCGAAGTGAATGAGACCGTGCGGACGCTGCTGATAGACAACTACGACTCGTACACCTACAACCTGTTCCACCTCCTCGGGCAGGTGAACGGCGAGGAGCCCGTCGTCGTCACCAACGACGCGGCCGAACTCCCCGACCTGGAGGGGTTCGACAACATCGTGATCTCCCCCGGCCCGGGCCACCCGGCCCGCGCCCGCGACTTCGGCATCTCGCTCGACGTGCTGCGCCGGGCGAGCGCCCCGGTGCTCGGCGTCTGCCTCGGCCACCAGGGCCTCGCGGTGTCCGAGGGCGGCCGGGTGGTGCCGGCGCCGGAGGCCCGCCACGGGCACGTCGAGCGGGTGACCCACCAGGGCGACGCGTTCTTCGCCGGGATCCCCCGGGAGTTCGGCGCCGTGCGCTACCACTCGCTGTGCGTCGCCGAGCCGCTGCCGGAGGACCTCGAAGCCATCGCCCGGGCCGAGGACGGCGTGATCATGGCGCTGCGGCACCGGCGGCTGCCCCGCTGGGGCGTGCAGTTCCACCCGGAGTCCATCGAGACCGAGCACGGGCTGCGGATGATGGCCAACTTCCGCGACCTCACCACGGCGGCCGGGGGGCGCCGCTCCTTCGCCGCGCCGTCCGTCGGGCCGTCCGTCGGGCCGTCCGCCGCGCCGTCGGCATCCGTCCACGAGCAGGCCCCGGCAGGGCAGCAGCGGTACCACGTCCAGGTCCGCGAGCTGGACCGGGCCGTCGACACCGAGGCGGCGTTCGAGGCGCTCTACTCCGGCTCCACCAACGCCTTCTGGCTCGACAGCGCCCGGGTGGAGCGGGGCCTGTCCCGGTTCTCCTTCCTCGGGGACGCCGCCGGCCCGCTCGCCGAGACGGTGCGCTACCGCGTCGACGAGCGCGCCGTCGTGGTCGACGGGCCGGCCGCCCCGGCCGCCCCGGCCGTGCACGCCGGGACCGTCTTCGACTACCTCCAGCGGGAGTCGGAGCGCCGGGTGGTGGACGCGCCGCCACTGCCCTTCGACTTCACCGGCGGGTACGTCGGCTACTTCGGCTACGAGCTCAAGGCCGACTGCGGCTCCAAGAACCGCCACACCGCCGAAACCCCGGACGCCGTCTGGCTGTTCGCCGACCGGTTCCTCGCCGTCGACCACGAGCAGGACCGCACCTACCTGCTGGCGCTCTCCACCGACGGGACCACCCGGGCGGCGGCGCAGACCTGGCTCGCCGGGACCGCGGAGACGCTGGAGGGCCTCCGGAGCCTCCCCGAGCCCGCCGCCGCCCCCGCCGCCCCCGTCGAGCCGTACCTCGCCAAGCAGCGCGCGGACTACGTCGCGGACGTCAAGGCCAGCCAGGAGTACCTGCTCCAGGGCGAGAGCTACGAGATCTGCCTCACCAACGTGGCCGAGGTGCCGGCGACCGACGGCGGCTGGGAGACCTACCGCCGGCTGCGCCGGCTCAACCCGGCCCCGTACGCCGCCTACCTGCACCTCGACGGCATCGACGTGGCCTGCTCCTCGCCCGAGCGCTTCCTGAAGATCACCGCCGACCGGGTGGCCGAGGCCAAGCCCATCAAGGGAACCGCCCCCCGCGGCGCCACCCCGGCCGAGGACGAGGCCGCCCGCGCGGAGCTCGTCTCCAGCGCCAAGACCCGCGCCGAGAACCTGATGATCGTCGACCTGCTGCGCAACGACCTCGGACGGGTCTGCGAACTCGGCAGCGTCGAGGTCCCGGTCCTGATGGCGGCCGAGAGCTACGCCACCGTCCACCAGCTGGTGTCCACCATCCGCGGCACGCTCAAGGCGGACGCCGACACCATGGACTGCGTGCGCGCCTGCTTCCCCGGCGGCTCGATGACCGGCGCGCCCAAGCTGCGCACCCTGGACATCATCGAGTCCCTGGAGCAGCGGGCCCGCGGCATCTACTCCGGCTCCATCGGCTACCTCGCCTGCAACGGCAGCGCCGACCTCAACATCGTCATCCGCACGATGGTCCGCACCGGTGAGCACTGGCAGTTGGGCGCGGGCGGGGCCATCGTCCTCGACTCCGACCCCGACGAGGAGTACGACGAGATGCTCCTCAAGGCCAGCGCGCCCGCCCGCGCCCTGCGCGCCCCCCGGCCCCGGGTCACCGTGCCGGCCGCCGCCCCCGCCGACACCAACGGAAGTGAACTCGCATGACCACGCAAGCGCCCGTCGACGTCCACGCCCTGATCGCCGAGATGACCCTGGAGGAGAAGCTCTCCTTCGTCCACGGCGCCGATGACCCCGAGAAGCTCGGCCAGTCCGGCTACATCCCGGGCGTCCCGCGGCTCGGCATCCCGCCGCTGCGGATGACCGACGGCCCCGCCGGGGTGCGGATGAAGCGCAAGACCACCACCGCGCTGCCCGCACCGATCGCGCTCTCCTGCGCCTTCGACGACGAACTCGCCGCCCGCTACGGTGAGTTCCTCGGCCACGAGGCCCTCGCGAAGCGCCAGGACGTCCTCATCGGCCCCATGCTCAACGTGCTGCGCCAGCCGTACGGCGGTCGCAACTTCGAGCTGTACGGCGAGGACCCGCTGCTGGTCACCGCGATCGGCACGGCCGTGACGGTCGGCATCCAGTCGCAGGGCGTCATCGCCATGCCGAAGCACTTCGTGGCGAACAACCAGGAGGAGAACCGGATGGTCGTCGACGTGCGCGTCGACGAGCGGACCCTCCGGGAGATCGAACTCCCCGCCTTCCAGTCGGTGGTGGAAGCCGGCGCCGGTGCCCTGATGGGCGCCACCAACAGCGTCAACGGTGACTTCAGCTGCCAGAACGCGCCGCTGCTCGACACCCTGCTGCGCGAGGAGTGGGGCTTCGAGGGCTGGGTGATGTCCGACTGGGACGCCGTGCACGACACCGCGGCCATCGAGCGCGGGCTCGACCAGGAGATGCCCGACGGCAAGCACCTCGGCGCACCGCTGGCCGAGGCGATCGCCGAGGGCCGGATCGACGAGAAGGTCCTCGACCGCTCCGTCGCCCGCATCCTCGGCCAGATGGCCCGCTTCGGCCTGCTCGACCCCGCCGGGCGCCCCGCCGTCGAGCGGGACGCGGAGCGCGGCCGCGCCCTGGCCCTGGAGGTCGCCCAGGCCGGTTCCGTGCTGCTGCACAACCCGCGCGGCGTCCTGCCGCTGAGCGAGGACCGGCTCCGCGAGAAGGGCCTCGCGGTCATCGGGCTGGCCGCGGCGGTGCCCAAGACCGCCGGTGTCGGCAGCGCGCTGGTCGTGCCCGAGGCCGCCGCCACCCCCCTGGACGTGCTGCGCGAGCGCCTCGGCGAGGACCGGGTCGAGTTCCGCGTCGGTGAGGACCCGGCCGGCCGCCCGATCCCGGAGTCGGCGCTGCAGCCGCCGTTCCGCGAGGGCGAGGTGCCCGCGGGCCCCTCCACCGAGCCGAACTACTTCTACGAGGGCCGGCTCACCATCGAGACGCCCGGCCGCTACCGCATCGCCGTCACCGCGCTCGGCGGCTACGCGGCGATCGACCTGGAGGGCCACCCGAGGGTCTTCGCCGGCAGCTCCTTCGGCGACACCGCGGGCATGACCCTCGACCTGGAACCGGGCAGCTACAAGCTGGTGCTGTCGGCCCTGCCGGTGCCGAGCAACCCGGTCAAGCTGACCCTCGGCTGGGTCACCCCGCAGCAGGCCCGCACCGACATCGAGGAGGCGGCGGAGGCGGCCCGCGACGCCGAGGCCGCGCTGGTCTTCGTCTACGACGAGCTCGCCGAGCTGATCGACCGTCCGGAACTCGGACTGCCCGGCCTCCAGGACGAGCTCGTCACCGCGGTGGCGAAGGCCAACCCGAACACCGTCGTCGTCCTGAACACCGGTTCGTCCGTGCCGATGCCCTGGCGGGACCTCGTCGCCGGCGTCCTGGACGTCTGGTACCCGGGCGAGATGGGCGCCGAGGCGACCGACGCCCTGCTGTTCGGCGACGTCAACCCGAGCGGCAAGCTCACCCAGACCTTCCCGGTGGACGCCGACCACACCTCCGTCTCCGGCGACCCGCTGCGCTACCCGGGCGCCGACGGCCGCGTCGAGTACAGCGAGGGCCTGTTCGTCGGCTACCGCTGGCACGACCAGCACGGCGACCGGCCGCTCTTCCCGTTCGGCCACGGCCTCAGCTACACCACCTTCGCGTACGAGGACCTCGAACTGACCGCCGAGGGCCGCACGCTGCGGGTCGCGTTCACCATCCGCAACACCGGTGAGCGGGCCGGGCGCGAGATCGCCCAGGTCTACCTCGGTGCCGCCCCCGAGACCGGCGTCGACCAGGCGCCCAGGGCCCTCGCCGGATACACCTCCGCCCGGCTGGAGCCGGGCGAGTCGGCCCGGGTGGAGGTCGAGCTGGCCGCCCGGTGCTTCGAGCACTGGGACACCGACGCCCGCGCCTGGACCGTCGGCGCCGGCCCGCGCTCCGTCCAGGTCGGCGCCTCCTCGGCGGACGTCCGGCTCACCGCCGAGGTGCGGGTCGCGGCCTCGGGCGAGGTCGGACGGTGACCTCGCCGACCTCACCGGGGACCTCACCGGGGGCCTCGCCGGGGGCCTCACCGGGTCGAACGCTGCACACCCCCGTCTGCATCATCGGGGCCGGGCCCTCGGGCCTGCTGCTCGCCCGGCTGCTCCGGCTGAACGGCATCGACTCGGTCGTCCTGGAGCAGCGCAGCCGCGCCCACGTGGAGAAGCGGATCCGCGCCGGACTCCTGGAACAGGGGACGGTCGAGGTCCTGCGCGAGGCCGGGGTCGGCGAACGGCTCGACCGCGAGGCCCTGGTGCACGAGGGCTTCGAGTGGCGCCTCGACGGCGCGGTGCACCGGATGCCCTTCACCGAGCTCTGCGGCGCTTCGGTGTGGATGTACGGCCAGCAGGAGGTCGTCAAGGACCTGCTGGCCGCGCACGGCGACGAGTCCGGTCCGCACTTCGACGTCGACGACGTGCGGATCGCGTCGGTCGGTGCGGACGGTGCGCGCGTCGTCTGCACCATCGACGGTCAGCTCACCGAGCTGAGCTGCGACTTCATCGCGGGCTGCGACGGGTTCCACGGGGTCAGCCGCCGGGCCGTGCCCCGTACGGAGCTGGTCGGCCACGAGCTGACCTACCCGTTCGCCTGGCTCGGGGTGCTGGCCGCCGCCCCGCCGCTGTCGCCCGAGTTGATCTACGCTGTCGGCGACCGCGGGTTCGCGCTGCAGAGCATGCGCTCGCAGACGGTCAGCCGGCTCTACCTGTCGGTGCCGCCCGGCGAGGGCGTCGACGACCGCGGCGACGAGGAGATCTGGCGGGAGCTGGACCTCCGGCTCACCGGCGGCCAGGGCACCCTGCCGACCGGGCCGATCATGGAGCGGGTCATGGTGCCGCTGCGCAGCTTCGTCGCCGAGCCGTTCCAGTACCGCAGCCTCTTCCTGGTCGGCGACGCGGCGCACATCGTCCCGCCGAGCGCCGCCAAGGGGCTCAACATGGCCGTCGCCGACGCCCGGCACCTCGCCGAGGCGCTCACCGGCTGGTACGCCCACGGCCGGCGGGAGGCCCTGGACGGCTACTCGGCCACCGCCGTGGCCCGGGCGTGGCAGGGCCAGCAGTTCTCGGCCTCGATGACCACCCTGATGCACGCCGCGCCGGACGAGTCGGTCTTCGACCGCCGGCTGCGCAGGGCGCGGTTCGAGCGCCTGCTGTCATCCACCGCCGAGGCGACGGCCTTCGCCGAGCAGTACGCGGGTATCGCACGCCGCTGACGTTCACGGGGGCGCGAGCCGCCCCCGTGAACAGGTGTCACTTTCTTGATCGACTGGAGTCCGGACGTCATGACCAACGAAGAGAAGCTGCTCGACCACCTCCGCTGGGTGACCGCCGAACTGCACCAGACCAAGAAGCGGCTGCACGAGGCCGAGACGGCCGAGCCGATCGCGATCGTCGCGATGAGCTGCCGCTACCCCGGGGGCGTGACCAGCCCCGAGGACCTGTGGCAGCTCGTCCTGGACGGCCGCGACGCGGTCGGCCCCTTCCCCGACGACCGCGGTTGGGACACCGCGGCCGTCTACCACCCCGACCCGGACCAGCAGGGCACCAGCTACGTCCGGGAGGGCGGATTCCTCGACCGCGCCGACCGGTTCGACGCGGGCTTCTTCGGCATCTCCCCGCGCGAGGCGCTCGCCATGGACCCCCAGCAGCGGCTGCTGCTGGAGACCTCCTGGGAGGCCTTCGAGCGGGCCGGCATCGACCCCTCGTCCGTGCGCGGCAGCCGCACCGGCGTCTACGTCGGCGTCATGCACCACGACTACGCCGCGCGCCTGGACACCCTCCCGGAGGGCGTCGAGGTCTACGCCGGCAGCGGCAACGCGGGCAGCGTGGCCTCCGGCCGGATCTCCTACACCCTCGGCCTGGAGGGACCGGCCGTGACGGTGGACACGGCCTGCTCCTCCTCGCTGGTCACCCTGCACCTGGCCGCCCAGGCCCTGCGCCAGGGCGAGTGCACCCTGGCCCTGGCCGGCGGGGTCACCGTGATGTCCACCCTCGACCTGTTCGTCGACTTCAGCCAGCAGCGCGGTCTCGCCGCCGACGGCCGCTGCAAGCCGTTCGCCGCCGCCGCGGACGGCACCGGCTGGGGCGAGGGCGTCGGCCTGTTCCTGCTGGAGCGGCTCTCCGACGCCCGGGCCAACGGGCACCCCGTGCTCGCCGTGCTCCGCGGCTCGGCCGTCAACCAGGACGGCGCGAGCAGCGGGCTGACCGTGCCCAACGGCCCCTCGCAGCAGCGGGTGATCCGGCAGGCCCTGGAGCAGGCCGGGCTGACGGCCGGTGAGGTCGACGCCGTCGAGGCGCACGGCACGGGCACCACGCTCGGCGACCCGATCGAGGCCCACGCGCTGCTCGCCACCTACGGCCGCGAGCGCGACGGCGGGCAGCCGCTGTGGCTCGGCTCGGTCAAGTCCAACCTCGGGCACACCCAGGCCGCCGCGGGCGCGGCCGGCGTCATCAAGATGGTGATGGCGCTGCGCAACGGCGTGCTCCCCAAGACCCTGCACGTGGACGAGCCGAGCCCGCAGGTCGACTGGACCGCGGGCGCCGTCCGGCTGCTCGCCGAGCGGACCGACTGGCCGCAGACCGGCCGTCCGCGTCGTGCCGGGGTGTCCTCCTTCGGCATCAGCGGCACCAACGCCCACGTCGTCCTCGAACAGGCCCCGGTCGAGGCCGCCGAGGCCATCGAGCCCGCCTCGCCCGCCTCGCCCGCCTCGCCCGCCTCGCCCGCCGAGCCCGCCGGCCGACCCGAACTCCCGCTGGTGGCCCTGCCGTTGGCGGCCCGCAGTGACGAAGCCGTACGGGACCAGGCCGGCGCGCTCGCCGCCCGGCTCACCGGGACCGAGACCACCGCGGACCTCGCCGACCTCGGCTTCTCGCTCGCCACCACCCGCACCGCCTTCGACCACCGGGCCGTCGTCCTCGGCGCCGACGCGACGGAGATCCGCGACGGGCTCCTCGCCCTCGCCTCCGACGCCCCCTCCACCGCGGTCGTGCGGGGCAGCGCCGGCAGCGGCGGGCGGACCGCCTTCCTGTTCACCGGACAGGGCTCCCAGCGGCCCGGCACGGGACAGGCACTGTACGGCTCCTTCCCCGTCTTCGCCGAGGCCTTCGACGCGGCCTGCCGCGAACTCGACCGCTACTTCGACACCCCCGTCCGCGAGGTCGCCCTCGCGGCGGAGGACAGCGCCCACGCCCAGCTGCTGCACCGCACCGAGTACACCCAGGCCGGCCTCTTCGCCCTCGAGGTCGCGCTCTACCGGCTGACCGAGAGCTGGGGCATCCGCCCCGACGTCCTGCTCGGCCACTCCATCGGCGAGCTCGTGGCGGCACACGTCGCCGGCATGCTGCCGCTTCCGCAGGCCTGCGCCCTCGTCGCCGCGCGCGGGAAGCTGATGCAGTCGCTGCCCGAGGGCGGCGCCATGCTCTCCGTCGAGGCGGCGGAGGACGACGTCCGCCCGCTGCTCGCCGGTTTCGAGGGCCGCGCGGACATCGCGGCCGTCAACGGTCCCGCCGCCGTGGTCCTCTCCGGCGACGAGGACGCGATCGACGCCCTCGCCCGGCAGCTCACCGGCCGCCGCACCAAGCGGCTGCGGGTCAGCCACGCCTTCCACTCGCCGCGCATGGAGCCGATGCTCGACCGCTTCCGCGGCGTCGTCGAACG
Source organism: Kitasatospora sp. NPDC030952 (assembly GCF_055571335.1). Lineage (NCBI taxonomy): Bacteria > Bacillati > Actinomycetota > Actinomycetes > Kitasatosporales > Streptomycetaceae > Kitasatospora > Kitasatospora sp. NPDC030952. The sequence goes on along the minus strand of NZ_JBVIFM010000025.1, from coordinate 33,407 downwards.
ATTGGACTTCCGCCCGCCGACCATCCCGATCGTCTCCAATGTGACCGGCCGGATCGCCACGGCCGAGGAGCTGAGCACCCCCGAGTACTGGGTGCGCCACGTCCGCGAGGCGGTGCGCTTCCACGACGGCGTCCGGGCCCTCGACGCCCACGGCGTCACCACCTACCTGGAGCTCGGCCCCGACGGCGTGCTGAGCGCCATGGGACAGCTCTGCCTGGCCGACACCCCGGACGGCGCCGCCGCCCGCTGGAGCTCCGCGCTGCGCCGCGGCACGGACGAGGTGCGCAGCCTCGGCCGCGCCGTCGCCGAGGTGCACACCCGTGGCACCGGCGTCGACTGGGCGGCCGTCCTCCCGGGCGCCGCGCGGGTCGACCTGCCGACCTACCCGTTCCAGCGGGAGCGCTACTGGCTGAAGGCCGGCGAGAGCGTCGGTGACGTCGCCTCCGCCGGTGTGGAGGCCGTGGGCCACCCGCTGCTCGGCGCGATGGTGGTGCTGGCCGGGTCCGACGGCTTCGTGTTCACCGGCCGGCTGTCGCTGCGCTCCCAGGCCTGGCTGGCCGACCACGCCGTGAACGGTGTCGTGCTGCTGCCCGGAACCGCGCTGGTGGAGTTGGCCGTCCGGGCCGGGGACCAGGTCGGCTGCGGTCGACTGGAGGAGCTGACGCTCGAAGCGCCGCTCGTGCTGCCGGAGCAGGGCGAACTGCAGCTCCAGGTCGCCGTCGACGGGGCCGACGGCACCGACCGGCGGACCGTCACCGTCTACGCCCGGGGGACGGACGGCGAGTGGACCCGGCACGCCAAGGGCGTCGTCGCCCGGGAAACCGGGGCCCGGCCGGAGGGGATCCCGGCCACGGACGAGACCTGGCCGCCCACCGGCGCCGAGCCGGTGGACCTCGCGGACTTCTACCGGCAGCGCGCGGCGGCCGGCTTCGGCTACGGTCCGGCGTTCCAGGGCCTGCGGGCGGCCTGGCGGCGTGGTGCGGAGGTGTTCGCGGAGGTCCGGTTGGACCGGGAGCAGCAGGAGGCGGGCCGGTTCGGCCTGCACCCGGCACTGCTCGACGCCGCCCTCCAGGCGATGGGCGTCGGGGCGCTGCTGCCGGAGGACGGCGCCGCGCGACTGCCGTTCGCCTGGAGCGGCGTCACGCTCCACGCCGCCGGCGCCTCGGCCCTGCGGGTGCGACTGGTCCCGGCGGGCGACGAAGCCGTGTCGCTGGCCGCGACGGACGAGCGCGGCCTGCCGGTCGTGACCGTCGACTCGCTCACCCTGCGGCAGCTGTCCGCCGACCAGCTCGCCCCGGCCGGTGACGCCCTCTTCCGACTGGACTGGGTGGCCCTCGCCGACCCGCGGAAGGGGGGTGGCTGGGCCGGTTCGGTGGAGTTGGTGGAGGTGGACACGTCGGGGGGTGTGCGGGCTGCGGTGCACGGGGTGTTGGCCTCGGTGCAGGGGGTGTTGGCGTCGGGTGATGCTTCGCGTCGGTTGGTGTTCGTGACGCGTGGTGCGGTGTCGGGTTCGGTCGGGGAGGGGTTGGTGGATCCGGCCGCTGCGGCGGTGTGGGGTCTGGTGCGTTCGGCGCAGTCGGAGCATCCGGGGCGGTTCGTGCTGGTGGATGTGGATGGTTCGCCGGAGGCTTCGGCGTTGTTGGGTGTGGTGGCTGTGGGGGAGGAGCCGCAGGTCGCGGTGCGTGGGGGTGGGGTGTCGGTGCCGCGTCTGGTGCGGGCGGGCCTGGCCTCCTCGTCCTCCTCCTCGTCCTCGTCCTCGGACGGCGTTCCCGGGTTCGCGCCGGGTGGGACGGTGCTGGTCACGGGTGGTCTGGGAGTGCTGGGCCGTCTGGTGGCGCGGCACTTGGTGGAGGTTCACGGGGTCCGTCATCTGGTGTTGACGGGCCGTCGTGGCCTGGACAGCGAGGGTGCTCCCGGGTTCGTGGCGGAGTTGGCCGCGTTGGGTGCGTCGGTGCGGGTGGTGGCCTGTGACGCGGCCGACCGCGCGGCGCTCGCGGAGCTGCTGGACGGCATTCCGGCTGAGCGGCCGCTGAGCGCGGTGGTTCATGCGGCGGGTGTGTTGGACGACGGTGTGGTGGAGTCGTTGACTCCTGCGCGGGTGGACGGGGTGTTGCGTCCGAAGGTGGACGCGGTGTGGAACCTGCATGAGTTGACGTCGGGTCTGGGGTTGTCGGCGTTCGTGGTGTTCTCGTCGGCGTCGGGGGTGTTGGGGGCTCCGGGGCAGGGGAGTTACGCGGCGGCGAACGCGTTCCTGGACGCGTTCGCGCAGTTCCGTCGTGGTCTTGGTCTGCCGGGTGTGTCGTTGGCGTGGGGTCTGTGGGCCGAGCGCAGTGGGATGACGGCGGGTCTGGGGTCGGTGGAGGTGGGGCGGATCTCGCGGGGCGGGATGCTGCCGTTGTCCACCGAGGAAGGCCTGGCACTCTTCGACGCGGGCCTCACCCACGACCACCCCGTGCTGTACCCGATGCGGCTGGACCGCGCCTCGCTGCGCGCCGCGGGTGAACTGCCGTCCGTCCTGCGCGGACTGGTGACGGCCCCGGTCCGGAGGAACACCGCCGCCTCGGCCGACACCGGCTCGGCCGACGGCAACCGCCTCGCCCGGAGCCTGGCCGGTCTCCCCGAGGCCCGGCAGGAGCGGGTGCTGCTCGACCTGGTGGCCACCGAGGTGGCCACCGTGCTGGGCCTCGCGGCGAACGAACCGCTCGACCCCACCCAGGTGTTCAAGGACCTCGGCTTCGACTCCCTCACCGCCGTCGAACTGCGCAACCGGCTCGGCGCCGCCACCGGACTGCGCCTGCCCGCGACCCTCGCCTTCGACCAGCCCAGCCCCTCGGCCCTCGCCGGCTACCTCCGCACCCGCCTGCTCGAAGGCCGCACCGCGCTCCCGACGGCAGGCCCGGGCACGGCCGCGACGACGGACGAGCCGATCGCCATCGTCGGCATGACCTGCCGCTTCCCCGGCGGCGTCCGCACCCCCGAGGACCTCTGGGACCTGGTGGCCGGCGGCGGCGACGCGATCAGCGCCTTCCCCGAGGACCGTGGCTGGGACCTGGACGCACTCTTCGACCCGGACCCCGAGCGCCAGGGAACCTCGTACGTCCGTGAGGGCGGATTCCTCGACGGGGCGGCCGACTTCGACCCGGTCTTCTTCGGCATCTCCCCGCGCGAGGCCCTGGCCATGGACCCGCAGCAGCGGCTCCTGCTGGAGGCCGCGTGGGAGACCTTCGAGCGGGCCGGGATCGCACCGGCCTCGGTGCGCGGCACCCAGACCGGCGTCTTCACGGGTGTGATGTACCACGACTACGTCAACCTGGTGCAGGACCAGGAGGGGCTGGAGGGCTACGCGGGCAACGGCAGCGCGGGCAGCATCGCCTCGGGCCGGATCGCCTACAGCCTCGGCCTCGAAGGTCCGGCCGTGACGATCGACACCGCCTGCTCCTCCTCGCTGGTCGCGATGCACCTGGCCGGCCAGGCGCTGCGCGAGGGTGAGTGCTCGCTGGCGCTCGCCGGTGGCGTCACCGTGATGTCCAGCCCGAACACCTTCATCGAGTTCTCCCGTCAGCGCGGTCTCGCCGCCGACGGCCGCTGCAAGCCGTTCGCCGCCGGCGCCGACGGCACCTCCTGGTCCGAGGGCATCGGACTGGTGCTGCTGGAGCGGCTCTCGGACGCGCGGCGCAACGGCCACCAGGTGCTGGCCGTGATCCGTGGCTCGGCCGTCAACCAGGACGGCGCCTCGAACGGGATGACCGCGCCCAACGGCCCCTCCCAGCAGCGGGTCATCACCATGGCGCTCCAGAAGTCGCGGCTGACGGCCGACGAGGTCGACGCGGTGGAGGCGCACGGTACGGGCACCACGCTGGGGGATCCGATCGAGGCGCAGGCGTTGCTGGCCACGTACGGGCAGGGGCGGTCGGAGGACCGGCCGTTGTGGCTGGGGTCGGTGAAGTCGAACCTGGGGCACACCCAGGCGGCCGCCGGTGTGGCGGGTGTGATCAAGATGGTGCAGGCGATGCGGCACGGGGTGCTGCCGCGGACGCTGCACGTGGACGCGCCGTCGCCGCACGTGGACTGGTCGGCCGGCGAGGTCTCGCTGCTGGCCGAGGAGCGGGCGTGGCCGGAGACGGGGCGTCCGCGTCGTGCGGGGGTGTCCTCGTTCGGTATCAGCGGCACCAATGCGCACGTGATCCTCGAACAGGCGCCGCAGGACGACGAGTCGGCTGCTCCGGAGGGCACGGGGGCGGTTCCGCCGGTCGCGGTGCTCTCCGCGCGCAACGAGGCCGCGCTCCGGGAGCAGGCCGCGCGACTGGCCGTCCGCGTCGCGGCGGACAGCTCGCTGAGCGTGACCGACGTGGCGCTCTCGCTCGCGACCACCCGCTCCCCGCTCGCCCGCCGGGCGGCGGTGGTGGCGGCGGACCGCGAGGGGCTGCTGCGCGGGCTGGAGGCCCTGGCCGAGGGGCGTCAGGCCAAGGAGCTGGTGGACGTCGCCGCGTCCGGCGGCAGGACGGTGTTCCTGTTCACCGGTCAGGGCTCCCAGAAGCCGGGCATGGGCCGGGAGTTGTACGGGGCGTTCCCGGTGTTCGCGGACGCGTTCGACGCGGTCTGCGCGGAGCTGGACAAGCACCTGGACGGTTCCGTCCGGGACGTCGTGTTCGGCGCGGACGCGGAGCTGCTGAACCTGACGGTGTGGGCGCAGGCGGGGCTGTTCGCCCTGGAGGTGGCGCTGTTCCGCCTCCTGGAGTCCTGGGGCATCTCGTCCGACCTCCTGCTCGGGCACTCGATCGGTGAGGTCGTCGCCGCCCATGTGGCGGGGGTGTTCTCGCTGGAGGACGCGGCCGCGCTGGTGGCCGCGCGCGGTCGCCTGATGCAGGCCCTGCCCGCCGGTGGCGCGATGCTGGCCGTCGGGGTGCCGGTCGAGGAGGCGGCGGAACTGCTCGCCGGGTTCGCCGGCAGGGTCGACGTGGCCGCCGTGAACGGTCCGCGATCCGTGGTGTTCTCCGGTGCGGAGGATGCCGTCGAGGAGCTGGCCGGACTGGTGCGCTCGGCGGGGCTGCGGGCGAAGCGCCTGTCGGTCAGCCACGCGTTCCACTCGCCGTTGATGGAGCCGATGCTGGCCGAGTTCGGTGCGGTCGTCAGCCGTCTGGCGGCGTCCGAGCCGAGGATCCCGATCGTCTCCAACGTGACCGGCGCCCTCGCCACGACGGAGGAGCTGACCTCCCCCGACTACTGGGTCCGGCACGTCCGCCAGGCCGTGCTGTTCCACGACGGCGTCCGCACCGCGGCCCGGCTCGGCGCGGCCAGGTTCGTGGAGCTCGGCCCGGACGCCGTCCTGACGGCGCTCGCCCAGGACTGCCTCACCGACACCGACACCGACACGCACACCGACACCGACACCGACACGCACACCGACACCGACACCGACACGGACACCGGAACCGCGACCGACGCCCACGTCTTCGCCTCCCTCCTGCGCCGCGACCGCCCCGAGGACCAGGCCCTCGCGGCCGCCCTCGGCACCCTGCACTGCTGGGGCGCCGCCCCCGACTGGCAGGCCGTGTACGGGGGTTCGGGCGCCCGGCGGGTCGACCTGCCCACGTACGCCTTCCAGCGTCAGCGCTACTGGCCCGACGCCGTCCCCGCCGAGAAGCGCCGGTCGCCGTCGCAGCAGCCGGCCGCCCAGCAGGAGCACACCACCGGGTCCACGTCGACGCACGGGTTCGACGCGGCCGAGGACCCGGGTCGCGCCCTGCTCGACCTGGTCCGGGAGACCGTCGTCGCCGTGCTCGGGCACGACGCGCAGGAGACCGAGGACGCTGAACGCGCCTTCCGGGACCTCGGCTTCGACTCCATGACGGCCGTCGAGTTCCGCAACCGGCTGAACCGGGCGACCGGACTGAGCCTGCCCACGACCCTGGTCTTCGACCACCCCACCCCCGCCGCACTGGTCCGGCACCTGCGGGCCGAACTGCTCGGGGGAGACGACCGGACGCAGACCGCGCACCGCACGGTCGGCAGTGACGAACCGATCGCGATCATCGGCATGAGCTGCCGCTTCCCCGGCGGGGCGAACTCCCCGGAGGAGCTGTGGCGGCTGGTCGACGGCGAGGTCGACGCCATCACGCCGTTCCCGGCCGACCGGGGCTGGAACCTCGACGCCCTGCACGACCCCGACACCGACCGGATCGGCACGACCTACACCCGGGGCGGCGGATTCCTGCGCGATGCGGCCGAGTTCGACGCCGGGTTCTTCGGGATCTCGCCGCGTGAGGCGCTGGCCATGGACCCGCAACAGCGTCTCCTGCTCGAAACGAGCTGGGAGGCCTTCGAGCGGGCCGGGGTGACGCCCGAGTCGGTGCGCGGCAGCGGTACCGGCGTGTTCGTCGGCACCAACGGCCAGGACTACACGGCGCTCGTCTCGGCGTCCGAGGAGAACCTGGAGGGGTACCTCGGCACGGGCGGCGCCGGGAGCGTCGCCTCCGGCCGGATCGCGTACACGCTGGGCCTCGAGGGACCGGCGCTGACGGTGGACACCGCCTGCTCCTCGTCGCTGGTCGCGCTGCACCTGGCGGCCGAGGCGCTGCGGCGCGGGGAGTGCTCGCTCGCGCTGGCCGGCGGGGTGACCGTGATGTCCACCCCGGTGTCGTTCATCGAGTTCAGCCGCCAGCGCGGCCTCTCCCCGGACGGCCGCTGCAAGCCCTTCGCCGCTGCGGCGGACGGCACGGGCTGGTCGGAGGGCGCGGGCATGCTGCTGGTGGAGCGGCTTTCCGACGCCAAGCGCAACGGGCACCGGGTGCTGGCCGTGATCCGCGGCTCGGCCGTCAACCAGGACGGCGCGTCCAACGGTCTGACCGCGCCCAACGGTCCGTCCCAGCAGCGGGTGATCCGTCAGGCCCTCGCCAACGCGGGCCTGACCGGCGCCGACGTCGACGCCGTCGAGGCGCACGGCACGGGCACGGCGCTCGGTGACCCGATCGAGGCGCAGGCGCTGCTCGCCACCTACGGGCGGGAGCGCCCCGAGGACCGCCCGCTGTGGCTCGGTTCGATCAAGTCGAACATCGGGCACACCCAGGCTGCGGCCGGCGTGGCGGGCGTCATCAAGACGGTCATGGCGATGCGCAACGGCGTGCTGCCGAGGACGCTGAACCTGGACGAGCCGACGCCGCACGTCGACTGGACCTCCGGCGCCGTGGCGCTACTGACGGAACGCCAGGAGTGGCCGGACGCGGGCCGGCCGCGTCGGGCCGCGGTGTCCTCGTTCGGCATGAGCGGCACCAACGCGCACCTCGTCCTCGAACAGGCCCCGACGGAGCCCGAGACGGACCGAGCCCCGCTGCCGTCCACCGCCCCGCTGCCGTCCACCGCCCCGGTGGTGTGGCCGCTGTCGGCCAGGACCGCGGCGGCGCTGCGCGCCCAGGCCGAGCGGCTGGGCGAGTACCTCGCATCCCGTCCGGACGCGGACCTCGTCGCGGTCGGGCGCGAACTCGCGCTGGCCCGTACGGCCTTCGCCCGTCGTGCCGTGCTGACCGCTGCCGACCGTGCGGAGCTCCTCGCTGCGCTGGAGGGCCTGGCGGGCGGTGCGGGGGAGATCCTGCTCGCCCGGGAGAGCGCGAGGACGGCGTTCCTGTTCACCGGCCAGGGCTCCCAGAAGCCCGGCATGGGCCGGGAGCTGTACGAGGCCTTCCCGGTGTTCGCGGACGCGTTCGACGCGGTCTGCGCGGAGCTGGACAAGCATCTGGACGGCTCGGTCCGCGAGGTGGTGTTCGGCGCGGACACCGAGCTGCTGAACCGTACGGTGTGGGCGCAGGCGGGGCTGTTCGCCCTGGAGGTGGCGCTGTTCCGTCTCCTCGAATCGTGGGGTGTGCGTCCGGACTTCCTGCTGGGCCACTCGATCGGTGAGGTCGTCGCCGCGCACGTGGCGGGCGTGTTCTCGCTGGAGGACGCGGCCGCGCTGGTGGCGGCGCGCGGCCGGCTGATGCAGGCCCTGCCCGCCGGTGGCGCGATGCTGGCCGTCGGGGTGCCGGTCGAGAAGGCCGAGGCCCTCCTCGACGGCTTGGCCGGCCGGGTGGACGTGGCGGCGGTGAACGGGCCGCAGTCCGTGGTCCTCTCGGGCGAGGCCGTGGCGATCGAGAAGATCGAGCAGGCGGCACTGGCCGCCGGTCACCGCGTCAAGCGGCTGTCCGTGAGCCACGCGTTCCACTCGCCGCTGACGGAGCCGATGCTGGCCGAGTTCGGCGAGGTCGTCAGCCGTCTGGCGGCGTCCGAACCGAGGATCCCGATCGTCTCCAACGTGACCGGCGCCCTCGCCACGACGGAGGAGCTGACCTCCCCCGACTACTGGGTGCGGCACGTCCGCCAGGCCGTGCTGTTCCACGACGGCGTCCGCACCGCGGCCCAGCTGGGCGCGACCCGCTTCGTCGAACTCGGTCCGGACGGTGTGCTCTCCGCCATGGCACAGGGCATCCTCACCGACCCGGCGAACGGGGCGGCGCAGGAGGCCGTCACGATTCCGCTGCTGCGCAAGGACCGCTCCGAGCCGCGAAGCCTGTTCGACGGGCTCGGACGGGCGCACGCCGCCGGTGTCCCGGTCGACCTGGCGGCGCTCCTCGGACCCGCCGCTGCTCCCCGCCCCGACCTGCCGACCTACGCCTTCCAGCGTGAGCGGTACTGGCCGACCCCGGCCGAGCGGGCCGAGCTGCCCGCCTGGCTGGGTGGCCCCGCGGGTGCGTCCGCGCCGGACGAGCTGCTGTACCGCGTCACCTGGGCTCCGTTGGGTGCGGTGGCTTCGGGTGCGGTGGCTTCGGGTGCGCTGGCGGGTCGGTGGTTGGTGGTGTCGGCGGGCGGGTGTGCCGATGTGGCGGGGGCGTTGGCCGCGGCGGGTGCCGAGGTCGTGGAGTGTGCGGCGGGGGAGGTTGCGTCGCGGGTGTCGGCGGGTGGGCCGCTGAGTGGTGTGGTGTCGTGCCTGGAGTCGTCGGGTGCGGTGCTGTCGTTGGTGCGGGTGCTGGGCGAGTTGGGCGTGTCGGCGCCGCTGTGGTGTGTGACCCGGGGCGCGGTGTCGGTGGGCGGTTCTGATGGCGCGCCGGTTGCTTCGTCGGCCCAGGTGTGGGGTCTGGGCCGGGTGGTGGCGCTGGAGCGGTCCCAGGTCTGGGGTGGTCTGGTGGACGTCCCCGGCGGGGTTCTCGGCGCCGAGGCCGGCTCGTGGCTGGCGCGGGTGCTGTCCGGTACGACGGGCGAGGACCAGGTCGCGGTCCGCGAGAACGGCGCCTTCGGCCGCCGACTGGTGCGCGACGTTTCCGACGCCGCTACCGCGCCCTCCGGTGAGCAGTGGCGGGCCCCGGGTTCCGTGCTGGTCACCGGCGGCACCGGAGCGCTGGGCGCCCAGGTCGCCCGCTGGCTGGCCGGCCGTGGCGCCGAGCAGCTGGTGCTCGCCGGCCGGCGCGGCCTCGACGCCCCCGGCGCCCGTGAACTGGCCGCCGAACTGGAGCAGTCGGGCACGGCGGTGACGGTGGCGGCGTGCGATGTCGCCGATCGGGAGTCCTTGGCGGCCCTGCTGGCCGAGCACCCGGTCAGCGCGGTGTTCCACGCGGCCGGCGTCCTGGACGACGGCGTGGTCGAGTCGCTGACCGAGGAACGGCTGGCCCGGGTGCTGCGCCCGAAGGCCGACGCGGCCGATCACCTCGACGAGCTGACCAGGGACTCGGGCCTCTCGGCCTTCGTGCTCTTCTCCTCCGTCGCCGGTTCGGTCGGCGGCGCCGGGCAGGGCAACTACGCGGCGGCCAACGCCCACCTGGACGCCCTGGCCGAGCGCCGCCGCGCCCAGGGACTCCCCGCCACCTCCGTCGCCTGGGGCCCCTGGGCAGCCGTCGGCATGGCGGCCGACCCGGCCGTCGAGGCCCGGATGCGGCTCGCCGGAATGTCGCCGCTGCGCCCCGACACCGCGTTCTCCGTGCTGGAACGGCTCCTGGCCGACGGGAGGCCCACGGCGACGGTCATCGACATCGACTGGGAACGGTTCGCGCCCGGCTTCACCTCGGCCCGTCCGAGCCCGCTGCTCGGCGCGATCCCCGAGGCCGTGCGCACCGCGCCGCAGGACGGCCCGGCCGGCTCCGGCTTCGCCGAGCGCTTGGCCGCCCTGCCGGTGGCCGAGCGGGCGGAAGCCGTACTCGACCTGGTGCGCACCCACGTCGCCGGAGTGCTCGGTCACGGTACGGCCGGGCGCATCGACGCCGAACAGGCCTTCAAGGACCTGGGGTTCGACTCGCTGACGGCGGTCGAACTGCGCAACCGGCTCGGCGCGGCCACCGGCCTCGCCCTGCCCGCCACCCTGGTCTTCGACCACCCGGCGCCGTCCGCGCTCGCGGACCACCTGCTGGGCGAACTCACCGGCGGCCCGGGGGACACCGATCCGGAGGAGGCGAGGATCCGGCAGGCGCTCGCCACCCTGCCGTTCTCCCGGATCCGGGAGGCCGGACTCGTCGACGTGCTGCTGAGGCTCGCCGGCCTCGAAGAGACGTCCTCGGCGCCGGCCGAGGACGCACCGGCCGCCATCGACGAGATGGACGCCGACGCGCTGATTCAGCTGGCCCTGGGCAACAACGGATCCTGAGTGATCCGCGGGAAAGTGTGGAACTGAGAAATGGTTGCATCGAACGACAAGCTGCTGGAAGCGCTGCGGACCTCGCTCAAGGAGACCGAGCGGCTGCGGGAACAGAACCGCCGTCTCACCGACGCCTCCCGTGAGCCCATCGCGATCGTCGCGATGAGCTGCCGCTTCCCCGGCGGCGCGGACACCCCCCAGAAGCTGTGGGAGCTGCTCGTCGCGGGCCGTGACGCCGTGTCGCCCTTCCCGACCGACCGCGGCTGGGACCTGGACGCCCTGTTCGACGAGGACCCGGATCGCGCCGGATCCTCCTACGTCCGCGAGGGTGCGTTCCTCCACGAGGCGGGCGAGTTCGACGCGGGCTTCTTCGGGATCTCGCCGCGTGAGGCCCTCGCCATGGACCCGCAGCAGCGGCTGCTGCTGGAGACCGCGTGGGAGACCTTCGAGCGGGCCGGTGTCGACCCGTCGGCCGTGCGCGGCAGCCGTACCGGCGTCTTCGTCGGCTCCAACGGCGGCGACTACGGCACCGTCCTGGTCGCCGGGCCGGAGGAGGTCGACGGCTACCTCGCCACCGGCAACGCCGGCAGCGTGCTGTCCGGCCGGATCTCCTACGCCCTCGGTCTGGAGGGCCCGGCCGTCACGGTCGACACCGCCTGCTCCTCCTCCCTGGTGGCCCTCCACCTGGCCGCGCAGGCACTGCGCAAGGAGGAGTGCTCGCTCGCCCTGGCCGGCGGGGTCACCGTGATGGCCAGTCCGACGACCTTCACCGAGTTCTCCCGGCAGCGCGGCCTCGCCCCGGACGGCCGCTGCAAGCCGTTCGCCGCTGCGGCGGACGGCACCGGCTGGGGTGAGGGCGTGGGCCTGCTCCTGCTGGAGCGGCTCTCCGACGCGCGGCGCAACGGGCACCGGGTGCTGGCCGTGATCCGTGGCTCGGCCGTCAACCAGGACGGCGCCTCGAACGGTCTGACCGCGCCCAACGGCCCGTCCCAGCAGCGGGTGATCGGCCAGGCGCTGTCCGACGCTCGGCTCGCGCCCGAGCAGGTCGACGCCGTCGAGGCGCACGGCACCGGGACCATGCTCGGCGATCCGATCGAGGCGCAGGCGCTGCTCGCCACCTACGGGCGGGAGCGCCCCGATGGCCGCCCGCTGTGGCTCGGTTCGATCAAGTCCAACATCGGGCACACCCAGGCCGCGGCCGGCGTGGCGGGCGTCATCAAGATGGTGCTGGCGATGCGCAACGGTGTGCTGCCCAAGACCCTGCACGTGGACGAGCCCACGCCCCAGGTCGACTGGTCCGCGGGCGCGGTGTCGCTGCTGACCGAGGCCCGGCCCTGGGAGGCCACGGGCGAGCCCCGCCGCGCGGCGGTGTCCTCGTTCGGCATGAGCGGCACCAACGCGCACGTCATTCTGGAGGAGGCCGAGCCGTCCGAGCCGTCCGAGCCGTCCGAGCCGTCCGGGCCGTCTGAGCCGTCCGAGCCGGTGGACCGGGCCCCGGTCCCGGCCGAGGCGGTGCTGCCGTGGGTCCTCTCCGCGAAGTCCGCCGAGGCCCTGCGCGCCCAGGCCCGCGAACTGGCTGCCTTCCTCGGGGCCGTCCCCGGCCCGGCGCTCGCCGACGCGGCCTTCTCGCTCGCCACCGCGCGCGCCCGCTTCGAGCACCGCGCCGTGGTCGTCGCCGCCGAACAGGACGGTGTCCGCGAGGCGCTGTCGGCCCTCGCCGCGGGCGAGCCGGCCGGCCGGCTCGTCGAGGGCCGGGCGCCCCACGCCGTGAAGCCGGTGTTCGTGTTTCCGGGGCAGGGGGCGCAGTGGGTGGGGATGGCGGTGGAGCTGGCGCGGGTGTCGCCGGTGTTCGCGGCGCGGTTGGCCGAGTGCGGGCGGGCGTTGTCGGGGTTCGTGGACTGGTCGCTGGACGAGGTGTTGGGTGATGAGGCGGCGCTGGCGCGGGTGGATGTGGTGCAGCCGGTGCTGTGGGCGGTGATGGTCTCGCTGGCGGAGCTGTGGCGTTCGTTCGGTGTGGTGCCGGCGGCGGTGGTGGGTCATTCGCAGGGTGAGATCGCGGCGGCGTGTGTGGCGGGCGCTTTGAGTCTGGTGGACGGTGCGCGGGTGGTGGCGTTGCGTTCACGGGCGCTGCTGCGGTTGTCGGGCCGGGGCGGGATGGTCGCGGTGCCGGTGGGCCGGGTGGAGGCCGAGGCCCTGCTGGTGGAGGGGCTGTCGGTCGCGGCGGTGAACGGGCCGCGTTCGGTGGTGGTCTCCGGTGCGGCGGGGCCGTTGGAGGAGTTGTTGGCGCGGGTGGAGGGTGCGCGTCGGGTGCCGGTGGACTACGCCTCGCATTCCGCGCAGGTGGAGGAGATCGAGGGGGAGCTGCTGGAGGTGCTGGCGGGGTTGCGGCCGGGTACGGCCGGGGTGCCGTTCCTGTCGACGGTGACGGGTGAGTGGCTGGAGGGCGGTGAGCTCGACGCCGGGTACTGGTACCGCAATCTGCGCCGGACCGTGCGGTTCGAGGAGGCCGTGGGTCAACTGGCCGCGCAGGGTCATGTGTTCATCGAGGTCAGCCCCCATCCCGTCCTGGTCCCCGGCCTGGACGCCCCGGCTCTGGGCACCCTCCGACGCCAGGACGGCGGCCTGAGCCGCTTCCTGCTCTCCGTGGCCGACGCGCACGTCCGCGGTGTGCCCGTCGACTGGTCTCCCGTCCTGGAAGGCGCCCGCTGGACCGAACTGCCCACCTATGCCTTCCAGCGGCAGCGGTACTGGCCGCGCCCCGGCGCCGTGGTGCCGGTCGGTCAGGATCCCGCGGAAGCGGCGTTCTGGGCCGCCGTCGAGCGGTCCGACCTGCCCGCGATCGCCGACGAACTCGGCGCCGGAACCGATGAGTTGACGGGTCTCGCAGGCGCCCTGCCGGTCCTCTCGTCCTGGCGTCGGACGCGTCGCGAACAAGCCGACGCCGACTCCTGGCGCTACCGCGTCACCTGGGCTCCGTTGGGTGCGGTGGCTTCGGGTGCGGTGGCTTCGGGTGCGCTGGCGGGTCGGTGGTTGGTGGTGTCGGCGGGCGGGTGTGCCGATGTGGCGGGGGCGTTGGCCGCGGCGGGTGCCGAGGTCGTGGAGTGTGCGGCGGGGGAGGTCGCGTCGCGGGTGTTGGCGGGTGGGCCGCTGAGTGGTGTGGTGTCGTGCCTGGAGTCGTCGGGTGCGGTGCTGTCGCTGGTGCGGGTGCTGGGCGAGTTGGGCGTGTCGGCGCCGCTGTGGTGTGTGACCCGGGGTGCGGTGTCGGTGGGCGGCTCTGACGTCGCGCCGGTTGCTTCGTCGGCCCAGGTGTGGGGTCTGGGCCGGGTGGTGGCGCTGGAGCGGTCCCAGGTCTGGGGTGGTCTGGTGGACGTCCCCGGCGGGGTTCTCGGCGCCGAGACCGGCTCGTGGCTGGCGCGGGTGCTGTCCGGTACGACGGGCGAGGACCAGGTCGCGGTCCGCGAGGACGGCGCCTTCGGCCGGCGACTGGTGCGCGCCGGGCGGGGCACCCGCAGCGGGCCGACCCCGACCGCGTCCCTGGACGTCTCCGGCACGACGCTGATCACCGGCGGCACCGGAGCGCTGGGCGCGCACGTCGCGCGCTGGCTGGCCGGCCGTGGCGCCGAGCGGCTGCTGCTCACCTCCCGACGGGGCCCGGACGCGCCGGGCGCCCGTGAACTGGCCGCCGAACTGGAGCAGTCGGGGGCGGAGGTGACGGTGGTCGCCTGTGACGCGGGTGACCGCGAGGCCCTCGCCCGGCTCCTGGCCGAGCACCCCGTCCGCGCGGTGTACCACGCGGCGGGCGTCCTGGACGACGGCGTGGTCGAGTCGCTGACCGAGGAACGGCTGGCCCGGGTGCTGCGCCCGAAGGCCGACGCGGCCGATCATCTCGACGAGCTGACCAGGGACTTGGACCTCTCGGCGTTCGTGCTCTTCTCCTCCTTCGCCGGCGCCGTGGGCGGCGCCGGGCAGGGCAACTACGCGGCGGCCAACGCCCACCTGGACGCCCTGGCCGAGCGCCGCCGCGCCCAGGGACTCCCCGCCACCTCCATCGCCTGGGGCTCCTGGGGCGGTTCGGGCCTCGCCACGGAGACCGAGGTCGTCACCGAGCGGCTGCGTCGAGGCGGAATGGTGCCGATGGCACCGGAGTCGGCGATCGCCGCCCTGGAACAGGCACTGATCCGGGACGAGACCCACCTGGTCGTCGCCGCGGTGGACTGGGACCGGTTCGGACCCACCTTCGTCACCGGCCGACCGAGCCCGTTGCTGTCCCAGCTCCCCGAGGTGCAGTCGCTCGCCGGGGCGGGCGAGGACGCGAGGACGACCGGGGGCGCCCTGCGGGACTCGCTGCGCGGCACGTCCGCCGCCGAGCGGGAGGAGACCCTCCTCGCGCTCGTCCGGGGCCATGTCGCGGCCGTCCTCGGCCACGGCTCGCTCGACGCCGTCACCGTCACCCGCGCGTTCAAGGAAGCCGGTTTCGACTCGCTGACCGCCGTCGAGCTGCGCAACCGCCTCGCCGCCGCCACCGGGCTGACCCTGCCGGCCACCCTGGTGTTCGACCACCCGACCCCCGCGGCCCTCGCCGCGCACCTGGGCGCCGAACTCGCCGAGGACGACCCGGCCGAGGGCGGCACGCCCCAGGAGGGCCTCGACCGCCTGGAACGCGCCCTGGAGCAGCTCGGCTCCGGCTCGCCCGAACACACCCGGATCATGCTCCGCATGCAGGCCCTCGTCTCCCAGTGGCGGGACACCGACGAGGAGCGGTCCGCGGAGTCCGAGGACTTCGACTCCGTCTCCGACGACGACCTCTTCGGCCTCATCGGCGAGAAGTTCGGCATCTCATGAACCGGCCTCCCGTGCACACGACGCCGACCCACGACCCACGTCCCGCACCAAGCACCTCCCCGACGGAGAACCACCCCGTGTCCAACGAAGAAAAGCTCCGGTACTTCCTCAAGCGAGTGTCGACAGAGCTGGAGCAGACGCAGGAGCGCCTCCGGGACAGCGAGAGCCGGGACCACGAGCCCCTCGCGGTCATCGCGATGGGCTGCCGGTTCCCCGGCGGGGCGAACAGCCCCGAGGAACTGTGGCGGCTGCTCGCCTCGGGCGGCGACGCCATGACCGGATTCCCCACCGACCGGGGCTGGGACCTCTCCGCCCTGCTCGCGCCGGCCGCCGAGGGCGGCTCGACCGCGCGCCAAGCCGGCTTCCTGCCGGACGCGGCCGACTTCGACGCCGGGTTCTTCGGGATCTCGCCGCGCGAGGCCCTCGCCATGGACCCGCAGCAGCGGCTGCTGCTGGAGACCTCCTGGGAGGCCTTCGAGCGGGCGGGCATCGACCCCGGCTCGCTGCGGGGCGGTCGGACCGGCGTGTTCGTCGGAACCAACGGCCAGGACTACGCCCCGGTGGCGATCAACTCCACCGACGACCTCGCCGGACACATCATGACCGGCAACGCCGCGAGCGTGCTCTCCGGGCGCCTGTCGTACGTCTACGGCCTGGAGGGGCCCGCGGTGACGGTCGACACCGCCTGCTCGGCCTCGCTGGTCGCGCTCCACCTCGCCGCCCAGTCGCTGCGGCGCCGGGAGTGCGGGCTCGCCGTGGTCGGCGGCGCCACCGTGATGTCCATGCCCACGCTCTTCACCGAGTTCAGCCGCCAGGGCGGTCTCGCCTCGGACGGCCGCTGCAAGGCGTTCTCGGCCACCGCGGACGGCACCGGCTGGGGGGAGGGAGCAGGCGTCCTGCTGCTGGAGCGGCTCTCGGACGCCCGGCGCAACGGCCACGAGGTGCTGGCCGTGATCCGCGGCTCGGCCGTCAACCAGGACGGTGCCTCCAACGGGATCACCGCGCCCAACGGCCCCTCGCAGCAGCGGGTCATCGAACAGGCCCTCGGCAACGCCCGGCTGGCGGCCGACCAGGTCGACGCCGTGGAGGCGCACGGCACCGGAACGCAGCTCGGCGATCCCATCGAGGCGCAGGCACTGATCGCCACGTACGGGCGGAAGCGGCCGGCGGACCGTCCACTGTGGCTGGGCTCGGTGAAGTCCAACCTGGGGCACACCCAGGCGGCCGCGGGCGTGGCCGGGGTCATCAAGATGGTGCTGGCGCTGCGGCACGGCGTGCTGCCGCGGACCCTGCACGTCGAGGAGCCGACCCCGCAGGTCGACTGGTCGGCCGGCACCGTACGGGTCCTCACCGAGAACGTCGACTGGCCGCGGACCGACCAGCCGCGCCGGGCAGGCGTCTCGTCCTTCGGCATCAGCGGGACGAACGCCCACGTGATCCTCGAAGAAGCGCCCCCGGTCGAGCGGCCGGAGTCCGAGGAAGCCGAGCTCGCTCCGGCGGCGGCCCGTGCCGTGCCGATGGTGGTGTCCGCGTCGGACGAGGCCGGACTCCGGGCGCAGGCGGGCTCGCTGCGGACCTTCCTCTCGGACCGGCCCGACCTGTCCCTCCCGGCCGTGGGCTACTCCCTGGCGACCACGCGTGCCGTGCTGGATCGGCGGGCGGCGGTGGTGGCGGCGGACCGTGAGGGGCTGCTGCGGGGGTTGGCGGCGCTGGCCGAGGGGCGTCAGGCCAAGGAGGTGGTGGAGTCCGCCGCTTCCGGTGGGAAGTTGGCGTTCCTGTTCACCGGTCAGGGGTCCCAACGGCTGGGGATGGGCCGGGAGTTGTACGGGGCGTTCCCGGTGTTCGCGGACGCGTTCGACGCGGTGTGTGCGGAGTTGGACAGGCATCTGGACGGTTCGGTCCGGGGTGTGGTGTTCGGCGCGGACGCGGAGCTGCTGAACCGGACGGTGTGGGCGCAGGCGGGGCTGTTCGCGTTGGAGGTGGCGCTGTTCCGCCTCCTGGAGTCGTGGGGTGTGGTGCCGGACTTCCTGCTGGGGCATTCGATCGGTGAGGTGGTGGCCGCGCATGTGGCGGGGGTGTTCTCGTTGGAGGACGCGGCCGCGCTGGTGGCGGCGCGTGGCCGGTTGATGCAGGCGCTGCCTTCGGGTGGTGCGATGCTCGCGGTGGCGGTCACGCCCGAGACGGCTGGGGAACTGCTCACGGGCCGTGAGGGCCTGGTCGATGTCGCGGCCGTCAACGGCCCCCGATCGGTGGTCCTCTCGGGCAACGCGGAAGCGATCGAGAAGATCGAGCAGGAGGCCTTGGCGGCCGGTCACCGGGCGAAGCGCCTGTCGGTCAGCCACGCCTTCCACTCGCCGCTGATGGAGCCGATGCTGGCCGAGTTCGGTGCGATCGTCAGCCGTCTGGCGGCGTCCGAGCCGAGGATCCCGATCGTCTCCAACGTGACCGGTGCCCTCGCCACGGCGGAGGAGCTGACCTCCGCCGACTACTGGGTGCGGCACGTCCGCCAGGCGGTCCTGTTCCACAACGGCGTCCGCACCGCCTCCGAGCTCGGCGCGACCCGCTTCGTCGAGCTCGGCCCGGACGGCGTTCTGACGGCGCTCGCCCAGGACTGCCTCACCGACACCGAAACCGCCCACGCCTCCCTCCTGCGCCGCGACCGCCCCGAGGACCAGGCCCTCGCGGCCGCCCTCGGTGCGCTGCACTGCTGGGGCGTCACCGTCGACTGGCCCGCCGTGTACGAGGGTTCGGGCGCGCACCACGTCGACCTGCCCACGTACCCCTTCCAACGCGAGCGTCTCTGGCCCCGAACGGCCCTCACGGCGGGCTCGACCGAGTCGGCCGCCCCGTCCTCGGCCGATCTGCAGTACCAGGCCGTCTGGCAGTCCGTCGGCGACCCCGGGGCCGCCACGCTCGACGGCACCTGGCTCGTGCTCGGGGCCGACCGCGACGCGGTGGGTGCCGCCCTGGCGGACCGCGGCGCCACGGTGATCGGCGCGGACCTGGCCGACGCGGCCCGGACCCGCCGGGACCTGGCCGTACGGCTGCGCGAAGTCATCGGCGAGGGACAGGAGTTGTCCGGGGTCCTGCGGCTGCCGTCGGCCGTCGGCGAGTCCGGCCTCACCGAGGTGCTGCTCCTGCAGCAGGCGCTCGGCGACGCGGGGATCGACGCACCGCTGTGGTGCGCGACCCGGGGCGCCGTGGCTGTCGGCCCGGCCGAGCGGCTCGCCGACCCGGCGCAGGCTCAGGTCTGGGGGCTGGGCCGGGCGGCGGCGCTGGAGGCCCCCGACCGCTGGGGCGGGCTGATCGACGTGCCGCCGACCTTCGACGAGGCCTCGCTGGCCCGGCTGTGCGGCGCACTCGCCGGCTCGGGCGGCGAGGACCAACTGGCCGTACGCGGGGACGGTCTGTACGTCCGCAGGCTGGTGCGCGCCCAGCGGGCGGCCGCGCCGGTCACCGAGTGGCGGCCGTCCGGTACGGTCCTGATCACCGGCGGCACCGGGGCGCTCGGTGGGCACCTCGCCCGTCGACTCGCCGACCTCGGTGCCGAACACCTGCTGCTGACCAGCCGTCGGGGCGCCGAGGCCGCTGGGGCCCGTGCGCTCACGGCGGAACTGGAGGAGCGGGGCACCCGGGTCACCGTCGCGGCCTGCGACGCGGCCGACCGCGACCAGCTCGCCGCCCTGCTCGCGACCGTCCCGGATGAGTTCCCGCTCACCGCGGTGATGCACACGGCGGGCGTGCTCGACGACGGCGTCCTGACGGCGCTCACCCCCGACCGACTCGCCACCGTGCTGCGGCCCAAGGTGGAGGCGACCCGCAACCTGCACGAGCTGACCCTGAGCCAGGAGTTGAGCGCGTTCGTGCTCTACTCCTCCTTCTCCGGTGCGGTCGGAGGCTCCGGCCAGGCCAACTACGCCGCCGCCAACGCGTTCCTCGACGCGTTCGCCGAGCAGCGCCGCGCCGACGGGCTGCCCGCGACCGCGATCGCCTGGGGCGCCTGGGACGGCGGCGGCATGGCCGCCGGGGAGGCGGCCGTGAGCGACCGGCTCAGCCGGCACGGCGTGCGCGCCATGGCACCCGCACGCGCGCTCGACGGGCTGCAGCAGGCACTCGACCACGGCGACGCCTGCCTGGCGGTCGTCGACATCGACTGGGGGCGCTTCGCCCCGGGGTTCACCGCCGTACGGCCGAGCCCCCTGCTGTCCGCGATACCCGAGGCGGCACCGCGGGCCGCGGACGGCCCGGGACCGCGTGAGGCGCTCGCGACCCTGCCCGACGAGGACCGACTGCCGGCGCTGCTCGACCTGGTCCGCAGCCAGGCGGCCGCGGTGCTCGGCCACGGCAGCGCGGACAAGGTGGACGCCACCCGGCCGTTCCGTGACCTCGGCTTCGACTCCCTGATGGCGGTCGACCTGCGCAACGTCCTCGGCGCCGCGACCGGTCTCGCGCTTCCCGCGACCGTCGTGTTCGACCACCCGAGCCCGCAGGCGCTGGCCAGGTTCCTGGACGGCGAACTCGGCGGCACCGCCGTCACCCGGGTGCTGGCCGACCTCGGCCGGCTGGAGAGCGCACTGCCCCGCCTCGACGGCGAGGACCTCAGCCCCGAGGTGGTGGGCCGCCTGGAGGCCCTCCTCGCGGTCGCGCGCGCCGCCGCCGGGCCCCATGGACCCGATGGGTCCCCCGAAACCGACGAATCCCCCGAGAGCCCCGCGCTGGACAGCGCGGACGACCTCTTCGCCTACATCGACCAGAAGTACGGAACCCGCTGAACATGAGCAACGAACAGAAGCTTCTCCAGTACCTCAAGCGGGTCACGGCCGACCTGGACGACGCCAACCGGCGCCTGCGGGACACCGAGGACCGCAGCCACGAGCCGATCGCGATCGTCGGCATCGGCTGCCGCTTCCCCGGCGGCGTGCGCTCGGCCGAGCAGATGTGGGACATGCTGGCGACGGGAACCGACACCCTCGTCCCGTTCCCCGAGGACCGCGGCTGGGACCTCGCCGCGCTCTACGACCCCGACCCGGACAAGGCCGGTACCAGCTACGTCCGTGAGGGCGGATTCCTCGACGGGGCAGCCGACTTCGACCCCGCCTTCTTCGGCATCAGCCCCCGTGAGGCGCGCGCCATGGACCCGCAGCAGCGGGTGATGCTCGAAGTCGCCTGGGAGACCCTCGAAGGCGCGGGCATCGACCCGGCGGCCCTTCGCGAGAGCCGCACCGGTGTGTTCATGGGCACCAACGGCCAGGACTACGGTTCCCTGTTCGGCGGCCAGCCGCCCGAGGAGGGCCTGGAGGGCTACATCGGCACCGGCAACGCCGCGAGCGTCCTGTCCGGCCGCCTCTCCTACGTGCTCGGCCTCGAAGGGCCGGCCGTCACGGTCGACACCGCCTGCTCCGCCTCCCTGGTCTCCCTGCACCTGGCCGCCGAGGCGCTGCGCCGGGGCGAGTGCACCCTGGCGCTGGCCGGCGGTGTCACGGTGATGTCCACCCCGCGCGTCTTCGTCGAGTTCAGCCGCCAGCGCGGGCTCGCCTCGGACGGCCGCTGCAAGCCGTTCGCCGCGGCGGCGGACGGCACCGGCTGGGGTGAGGGCGCGGGCCTGCTCCTGCTGGAGCGGCTCTCCGACGCCAAGCGCAACGGGCACCGGGTGCTGGCCGTGATCCGTGGCTCGGCCGTCAACCAGGACGGTGCCTCCAACGGGCTGACCGCCCCCAACGGCCCCGCCCAGCAGCGCGTCATCCGGCAGGCGCTCGCCAACGCGCGGCTGACCGCCGACCAGATCGACGCGGTCGAGGCGCACGGCACCGGCACCAGGCTCGGTGACCCGATCGAGGCCCAGGCGCTGCTCGCCACCTACGGCCGCGGGCGGTCCGAGGAGCGGCCGCTGTGGCTCGGCTCGGTGAAGTCGAACATCGGGCACACCCAGGCGGCGGCCGGTGTCGCCGGCGTGATCAAGATGGTCCTGGCGATGCGGAACGGTGTGCTGCCGCGCACCCTGCACGTCGACGAGCCGACCCCGCACGTGGACTGGTCGGCCGGTGCCGTCCGGCTGCTGGCCGAGGCCAACCCGTGGCCGAGCACCGACACGCCCCGCCGGGCCGGCATCTCCGCCTTCGGCGTCAGCGGCACCAACGCCCACCTGATCCTGGAACAGGCGCCGCAGGACGAGGAGTCGAGCGAGCCCGCCGAGCCGACCGGTCCCCGGCCGTCGGCGGTGCCGTGGATCCTCTCCGCGAAGACGCCCGAGGCGCTGCGCGCGCGGGCCGAGCAGCTGCGCGCCCACGCCGAGGCCGACCCGGAGCTGGCCGTGGCGGACATCGCCCACTCGCTCACCCTGGCACCGCTGTTCGAGCAGCGGGCCGCCGTCACCGCGACCACGCGCGAGGAGTTCCTGGCGGGGCTGGCCGCCCTCCCGGCCGGCGCGACCGCGAGCTCCGGCAGGACGGTGTTCCTGTTCACCGGTCAGGGCTCCCAGAAGCCGGGCATGGGCCGGGAGTTGTACGGGGCCTTCCCGGTGTTCGCGGACGCGTTCGACGCGGTCTGTGCGGAGTTGGACAGGCACCTGGACGGTTCGGTCCGGGACGTCGTGTTCGGCGCGGACGCGGAGCGGCTGAACCGGACGGTGTGGGCGCAGGCGGGGCTGTTCGCCCTGGAGGTGGCGCTGTTCCGCCTCCTCGAATCGTGGGGTGTGCGTCCGGACTTCCTGCTGGGGCATTCGATCGGTGAGGTCGTCGCCGCGCATGTGGCGGGGGTGTTCTCGCTGGAGGACGCGGCCGCGCTGGTGGCGGCGCGTGGCCGGTTGATGCAGGCGCTGCCTTCGGGTGGCGCGATGCTCGCGGTGGCGGTCACGCCCGAGACGGCTGGGGAACTGCTCGCCGGTTGTGAGGGCCTGGTCGATGTCGCGGCCGTCAACGGCCCCCGATCGGTGGTGCTTTCGGGCGATGCGGACGCGATCGCGACGATCGAGCAGGCAGCTTCGGCCGCCGGTCACCGGGTCAAGCGGCTGTCCGTGAGCCACGCCTTCCACTCGCCGTTGATGGAGCCGATGCTGGCTGAGTTCGGTGCGGTCGTCAGCCGTCTGGCGGCGTCCGAGCCGAAGGTCCCGATCGTCTCCAACGTGACCGGTGCCCTCGCCACGGCGGGGGAGCTGACCTCCGCCGACTACTGGGTGCGGCACGTCCGCCAGGCGGTCCTGTTCCGCGACGGCGTCCGCACCGCGGCCCAGCTGGGTGCGACCCGCTTCGTCGAGCTCGGCCCGGACGGCGTCCTGACGGCCCTCGCCCAGGACTGCCTCACCGACACCGACACCGACACCGACACCGACACCGGCAGCGACACCGGAACCGCGAGCGACGGCCACGTCTTCGCCTCCCTCCTGCGCCGCGACCGCGAGGAGCCCCTCGCGGCGATGTCCGCGCTCGGCGACCTCTTCACCCACGGCGTCGCCCCCGACTGGCCGGCGGTGTTCTCCGGCCGCCGCGTCGACCTTCCGACGTACCCCTTCCAGCGTCAGCGCTACTGGACGACCGTCGACCGGGTGGGCGACGTCGCCTCGGCGGGTGTGCTCCCGGTCGGGCATCCGCTGCTCGGCGCGATGGTGGTACTGGCGGACGACGACCAGGTCCTGTTCACCGGACGGCTGTCGGTGAGCGCCCATCCCTGGCTGGCGGACCACGCCATCGCCGGCACCGTCTTCGTGCCCGGAACCGCCTACGTGGAGCTGGCCGTTCGCGCCGGTGACCAGGTGGGCTGCGACCGCATCGACGAGCTCACCATCGAGGCGCCGCTCATCCTGCCCGACCAGGACTCCGTCCAGCTGCAGGTCAGCGTCGGCCGTCCCGACGCGCAGGGCGCCCGCCCGATAAGTTTTCACTCCCGCCACGGGGACGAGCCCTGGACCCGGCACGCCACCGGCCGCCTGGGCGCCGCCACGCCCGCCCGTCCGGCCGGAACACCGGCCGCCACCGCCATGACCGTCTGGCCCCCGCAGGACGCGGAGGAGGTCCCGGTCGAGGGGCTCTACCCGCACCTGGCCGAGGCGGGCTTCGGCTACGGCCCGGCCTTCCAGGGGCTGCGCGCGGTGTGGCGGCGCGGCGAGGAGGTGTTCGCGGAGGTCGAGCTGCCGCAGGAGCGCGAGGCAGGACGCTTCGCCCTGCACCCGGCGCTGCTCGACTCGGCCCTGCACGCCGTCGGACTGGGCGAGTTCGTCACCGACAACCGGCCCAGTCTGCCCTTCTCCTGGTCCGGGGTCACCCTCCACGCGACCGGTGCGTCCGCGCTGCGGGTCCGGCTGTCCCCGGCGGGCACCGACGCCGTCGCCCTGGACGTCGCGGACACGACGGGCGCGCCCGTCGCCACCGTCGAGGAGCTGGCCCTGCGCCCGGTGGCCGGGCAGCAGCGGAAGCACCGGAGCGACTCGCTGTTCCGCGTCGACTGGGCGGCCCAGCCGCTCCCCGAGGCCGCCGACCAGGCCCAGTGCTGGGTCGGTTCGGTCGAGGAACTGCTGGCCCTCGACCCGGTGCCGGCCACCGTGCTGGTGTCCTGCGGCCGGACGGGTGAGCTCCCCGCCGACGTCCCCGCCGACGTCCACGGCGCGACCCACGGCGCGCTCGCCCTCCTGCACGCCTGGCTGGCGGACGCCCGTCACCACTCCTCCCAGCTGGTGTTCGTCACCCGCGCCGCCCTGGCCGTCCGGCCCGGCGAACGGGTGGAAGGCCTGGAGCAGGCGCCGGTCTGGGGCCTCGTCCGGTCGGCCCAGGCCGAGAACCCCGGCAGCTTCCGCCTGGTCGACCTGGACGGCGAGGCCGCCTCCGGCTCCGCCCTGGCGGCTGCCCTGACCCTCGACGAGCCCCAGCTCGCGCTGCGCGGCGGGCAGGCGTTCGCCCCCCGACTCGCCCGGGTGACGGGCGCGCCGGACCAGGCGTCCCCCTGGGACGGCGCGGGCACGGTCCTGATCACCGGTGGCACCGGCGGGCTCGGCGGCCTGCTGGCCCGGCACCTGGCACGGGAGCACGGGGTCCGTCAGCTGCTGCTGACCAGCCGCCGCGGGCCGGCCGCCGAGGGCGCCGCCGAACTCGTCGAGGAGCTCGCGGCACTCGGCGCCTCGGCCCGGGTGGTGTCCTGCGACGTCACCGACCGTACGGCGCTGGCCGAGCTGCTGGACGGCATCCCGGCCCAGCAGCCCCTGGCGGCCGTGGTCCACACGGCGGGCGTGCTGGACGACGGGGTGATCGGCTCGCTCACCCCGGAGCGGGTCGACGCGGTGCTGAGCCCGAAGGCGGACGCCGCCTGGCACCTGCACGAGCTCACCAAGGACCGCGGGCTCTCCGCCTTCGTCCTGTTCTCCTCGGCCTCCGGCGTCTTCGGCGCCCCCGGCCAGGGCAGTTACTCCGCGGGCAACGTCTTCCTGGACGCCCTCGCCCAGTACCGCCGCGGCCTCGGCCTGCCTGCCACGTCGCTGGCCTGGGGGCTCTGGGCCGAGGGCAGCGGAATGGGCGGCCGGCTGGCGAGCGGGGACCGGGAGCGGATCACCGGATCCGGCCTCGCCGCGCTCTCCGCGGCGGAGGGCCTGCGGCTGTTCGACCTGGCGCTGGGCACGGACGAGGCGCTGCTGGTGCCGACGCCCCTGGACCTCCGGTCTCCCGGGGGCTCGGTTGCGGTGCCCGCGCTGCTGCGCGGCCTGGTGCGCGTACCGGTCCGCCGCACCGCCGCCGCGTCGGCGGCCGCCGCGAACCGCACCGACTGGTCGGAGCGGACCCTGCTGGACCTCGTGCACACCCAGGTGGCCGCGGTCCTCGGCCACACCGCGGCGGACGCGGTGGCCGTCGACCGGGCCTTCACGGAACTCGGATTCGACTCGCTCACCGCGGTCGAACTGCGCAACCGCCTCACCACCGAGACCGGCCTCCGGCTGCCCGCCACCCTGATCTTCGACCACCCCAGTCCGGAGGCCCTGGTCCGGCACCTGTGCGCCGAACTCGTCGGGGAGCCCGGCCGGGACGCCGCGGGCGAGCGGCCCGCCGTCCCGAGCGGCCCGGTCGACGACGACCCGGTCGTGGTCATCGGCATGGCCTGCCGCTACCCGGGCGGCGTGCGCTCGCCCGAGGACCTCTGGGACCTGGTCGCGGCCGGCCGCGACGGCATCGGCGCCTTCCCGACCGACCGCGGCTGGGACCTGGACGCCCTGTTCGACGAGGACCCGGAGCGTGCCGGATCCTCCTACGTCCGCGAGGGCGGCTTCCTCCACGAGGCGGGCGAGTTCGACGCGGGCTTCTTCGGGATCTCGCCGCGTGAGGCCCTCGCCATGGACCCGCAGCAGCGGCTGCTGCTGGAGACCGCCTGGGAGACCTTCGAGCGGGCCGGGGTGGACCCGTCCTCCGTCCGGGGCAGCAGCACCGGCGTCTTCGCCGGCGTCATGTACCACGACTACGCGAGCGGGCTCGGCGAGGTGCCCGAGGGCGTGGACGGCTACCTGAGCACCGGCAACGCGGGCAGCGTGCTGTCCGGCCGGGTCTCGTACGCCCTCGGTCTGGAGGGCCCGGCGGTCACGGTCGACACCGCCTGCTCGTCCTCCCTGGTCACCGTGCACCTCGCGGCGCAGGCGCTGCGCCAGGGCGAGTGCTCGCTGGCGCTCGCCGGCGGGGTGACCGTCATGGCGACGCCCACCACCTTCGTGGAGTTCTCCCTCCAGCGCGGGCTCGCCTCCGACGGCCGCTGCAAGTCCTTCGCGGCCTCGGCGGACGGCACCGGCTGGGGTGAGGGCGTGGGCCTGCTGCTCCTGGAGCGGCTCTCCGACGCGCGGCGCAACGGGCACCGCGTGCTGGCGGTGATCCGTGGCTCGGCCGTCAACCAGGACGGCGCGTCCAACGGTCTGACCGCGCCCAACGGCCCGTCCCAGCAGCGGGTGATCCGTCAGGCACTGGCCCAGGCCAAGCTGACCTCCGACCAGATCGACCTGGTCGAGGCGCACGGCACGGGGACGAAGCTGGGCGATCCGATCGAGGCGCAGGCGCTGCTCGCCACCTACGGGCGGGAGCGCCCCGAGGACCGCCCGCTGTGGCTGGGCTCCCTCAAGTCGAACATCGGGCACACCCAGGCCGCGGCCGGCGTCGGCGGCATCATCAAGTCGGTGATGGCCATCCGCGGCGGCCTGATGCCCAAGACCCTGCACGTCGACGAGCCGAGCCCGCACATCGACTGGTCCGCGGGCGCGGTGTCGCTGCTGACCGAGGCCCGACCCTGGGAGGCCACGGGCGAGCCCCGCCGGGCCGCGGTGTCCTCCTTCGGGATCAGCGGCACCAACGCGCACGTCATCGTGGAGCAGGCTCCCGAGGAGCCGGTGGCCGGGCTGTCCGGGCTGTCCGGGCTGTCCGAGCGGTCCGGGCTGTCCGAGCCGTCCGAGCCGCTGGACCGGGCCCCGGTCCCGGCCGAGGCGGTGCTGCCGTGGGTCCTCTCCGGGAAGTCCGCCGAGGCCCTGCGCGCCCAGGCCGGGCAGCTGGCCTCCTACCTGGCGGCGCACCCCGAGCGGTCCGCCGCGGACGTCGGACTGTCCCTGGCGACGGCCCGTACCGCTTTCGAGCACCGGGCCGCCGTGGTGGCGGCGGACCGGGAGGGATTCCTCCAGGGCCTGGCCGCGCTGGTCGCCTCCGAGCCCGTCGAGCACGTCGTCACGGGAAGCGCCCGTACGGCTGCCAAGCCGGTGTTCGTGTTTCCGGGGCAGGGGGCGCAGTGGGTCGGGATGGCGGTGGAGCTGGCGCGGGTGTCGCCGGTGTTCGCGGCGCGGTTGGCCGAGTGCGGGCGGGCGTTGTCGGGGTTCGTGGATTGGTCGCTGGACGAGGTGCTGTCCGATGAGGCGGCGCTGGCGCGGGTGGACGTGGTGCAGCCGGTGCTGTGGGCGGTGATGGTGTCGCTGGCGGAGCTGTGGCGTTCGTTCGGTGTGGTGCCGGCGGCGGTGGTGGGTCATTCGCAGGGTGAGATCGCGGCGGCGTGTGTGGCGGGCGCGTTGAGTCTGGTGGACGGTGCGCGGGTGGTGGCGTTGCGTTCACGGGCGCTGCTGCGGCTGTCGGGCCGGGGCGGGATGGTCGCGGTGCCGGTGGGCCGGGTGGAGGCCGAGGCCCTGCTGGTGGAGGGGCTGTCGGTCGCGGCGGTGAACGGGCCGCGTTCGGTGGTGGTCTCCGGTGCGACGGGGCCGTTGGAGGAGTTGTTGGCGCGGGTGGAGGGTGCGCGTCGGGTGCCGGTGGACTACGCCTCGCACTCGGCGCAGGTGGAGGAGATCGAGGGGGAGCTGCTGGAGGTGCTGGCGGGGTTGCGGCCGGGTACGGCCGGGGTGCCGTTCCTGTCGACGGTGACGGGTGAGTGGCTGGAGGGCGGTGAGCTCGACGCCGGGTACTGGTACCGCAACCTGCGCCGGACCGTGCGGTTCGAGGAGGCCGTGGGTCAACTGGCCGCGCAGGGTCATGTGTTCATCGAGGTCAGCCCCCATCCCGTCCTGGTCCCCGGCCTGGACGCCCCGGCCCTGGGCACCCTCCGACGCCAGGACGGCACCGCGCAGCGCTTCACGACCGCGCTCGCGGAGGCCTTCGTCCACGGCGTCGACGTGGACTGGAACCGGGTGTACCCGGGCGCCGCACGGGTGGACCTGCCGACCTACGCCTTCCAGCGGGAGTGCTACTGGCTGGAGGCCGGCACCGGCACGGGTGACGTGGCCTCGGCCGGTGTGGAGGCCGTCGGCCACCCGCTGCTCGGCGCGGCGGTCGCCCTGGCGGGTTCGGAGGGCACCGTCCTCACCGGTCGACTGTCGCTGCGTTCGCACCGCTGGCTGGCCGATCACGCCGTGAACGGCGTCGTGCTGCTGCCCGGCACTGCCTTCGTCGAGCTGGCGCTGCAGGCAGGCGAACAGGCCGGTTGCGGCCGGGTCGAGGAACTCACCCTGGAAGCACCCCTCGTCCTGCCCGAAACCGGTGCGGTGCAGCTGCAGTTGGCACTCGACCCGGCCGACGCCCGGGGCCGTCGCGCGCTCGCGGTGTACGCGCGCGGCGCGGACGAACCCGGACAGCCCTGGGTCCGGCACGCCTCCGGCGTCCTCTCGGACACCGAGGCGCCCGAGCCGGCCGGACGGGAGGTCTGGCCGCCGGAGCAGGCCGAGAGCATCGCGCTCGACGGGTTCTACCAGGGCCTGGCCGACGCCGGCCTGGCCTACGGTCCGGCGTTCCAGGGCCTGCGGGCGGCCTGGCGGCGTGGTGCGGAGGTGTTCGCGGAGGTCCGGTTGGACCGGGAGCAGCAGGAGGCGGGCCGGTTCGGCCTGCACCCGGCACTGCTCGACGCCGCCCTGCACGCCGTCGGTCTCGGTGCCTTCCTCGACGGGGGCGGGGTACGCCTGCCCTTCTCCTGGAACGGGGTCTCGCTGCACACCGCGGGCGCTTCGACGCTGCGGGTCAGGATCGCCCCGGCCGGCGCGGACGCGGTCTCCCTGACCGTCCACGACGGGACGGGCGCCCTGGTCGCTGGCGTCGACTCGCTCACCCTGCGCCCGCTGGCCACGGACCGACTGGCCGCCCGGGACGCCCTGTTCCGCGTCGAGTGGAAGCAGGTGAACCCGCGAAAGGGGGGTGGCTGGGCCGGTTCGGTGGAGTTGGTGGAGGTGGACACGTCGGGGGGTGTGCGGGCTGCGGTGCACGGGGTGTTGGCCTCGGTGCAGGGGGTGTTGGCGTCGGATGACGCTTCGCGTCGGTTGGTGTTCGTGACGCGTGGTGCGGTGTCGGGTTCGGTCGGGGAGGGGTTGGTGGATCCGGCCGCTGCGGCGGTGTGGGGTCTGGTGCGTTCGGCGCAGTCGGAGCATCCGGGGCGGTTCGTGCTGGTGGATGTGGATGGTTCGCCGGAGGCTTCGGGGCTGCTGGGTGTGGTGGCTGTGGGGGAGGAGCCGCAGGCCGCGGTGCGTGGGGGTGTGGTCTCGGTCCCGCGTCTGGTGCGGGCGGGCCTGGCCTCCTCTTCCTCTTCCTCCTCGTCCTCGTCCTCGTCCTCGGACAGCGTTCCCGGGTTCGCGCCGGGTGGGACGGTGCTGGTCACGGGTGGTCTGGGAGTGCTGGGCCGGTTGGTGGCGCGGCACTTGGTGGAGGTCCACGGGGTCCGTCATCTGGTGCTGACGGGCCGTCGGGGCCCGGACAGCGAGGGTGCCCCCGGGTTCGTGGCGGAGCTGGCCGCGCTGGGTGCGTCGGTGCGGGTGGTGGCCTGTGACGCGGCCGACCGCGCGGCGCTCGCGGAGCTGCTGAACGGCATTCCGGCTGAGCGGCCGCTGAGCGCGGTGGTTCATGCGGCGGGTGTGTTGGACGACGGTGTGGTGGAGTCGTTGACTCCTGCGCGGGTGGACGGGGTGTTGCGTCCGAAGGTGGACGCGGTGTGGAACCTGCATGAGTTGACGTCGGGCCTGGGGTTGTCGGCGTTCGTGGTGTTCTCCTCGGCGTCGGGGGTGTTGGGGGCTCCGGGGCAGGGGAGTTACGCGGCGGCGAACGCGTTCCTGGACGCGTTCGCGCAGTTCCGTCGTGGTCTCGGTCTGCCGGGTGTGTCGTTGGCGTGGGGTCTGTGGGCCGAGCGCAGTGGGATGACGGCGGGTCTGGGGTCGGTGGAGGTGGGGCGGATCTCGCGGGGCGGGATGCTGCCGTTGTCCACCGAGGAAGGCCTGGCACTCTTCGACGCGGGCCTCACCCACGACCACCCCGTGCTGGTGCCCGCCCGCATCGACCTTCCCGCCCTCCGGGTACAGGCCCGCGAGGAGGGGCTGCCGCCCCTGCTCCACGACCTCGTGCCCGCGGCGCCGAAGCGCGGCTCCCGGGACGCCTCGCCCGCAGCCGATCTGACCGATCCGCTCGCCCTGGTCCGTACCCATGCGGCCGCGGTCCTCGGGTACGCCGGGCCCGACCAGGTCGATCCCGACCGGAAGTTCCTGGAGATGGGCTTCGACTCGCTGACCTCCGTGCGCCTGCGCAACCGGCTGAACACAGCGGCCGGGCTCACGCTCAGCGCCATGGCGGTCTTCGACCACCCGACGCCCCGGCTCCTGGCCGACCACCTCCGGGGTGAACTGACCGTGCCGGAGGCGCCGGTGGCGGCGGAGCCCGCGGGCACCATCGGTCTGCTCTACCGGCAGGCCTGCGCCGACGGCAAGGTGGAGGAGGCGACCGATCTGCTGATGGTGGCCTCCCGGCTGCGGCCGTCCTTCCCGGTCGCATCGGTGGAAGGCACCCGGCAGCTCCTGGAGCCGGCCCGCCTCGCGGAGGGCCCCACGGAGGGACCTGCCGAGGGCCTCGCGGCATCGGCACTGGTCTGCCTGCCCTCGCTGACGGCCATGTCCAGCCCGCACCAGTACGCCCGCTTCGCGGCAGGGTTCGGACGGCGGCGCGCGGTGTCCGCGCTTCCCCTGCCCGGCTACCTCCAGGGCGAGGAACTGCCGGACAGTGCCGAGGCGATCGTCGAACTCGTCGCCCGGTCGGTGCTGCACGACGCCGCCGGCAGGCCGTTCACCCTGGTCGGTTACTCCTCCGGCGGCTGGCTGGCACACGAGGTCGCCGCCCGTCTGGAAGGGCTCGGCAGCCCGGCCGCGGGGCTGGTCCTGCTCGACACCTTCCTGCCGGGCGAGGCCGCCGATCCCGCCTTCCGCAGCGACATGGTCAAGGCCATGTTCGACCGGGAGGAGGAGTACGGCTGGACCACGGACGCCCGACTCACCGCGATGGGCGGCTACTTCAGGCACTTCCACGGCTGGACGCCCGAGGTGGTCTCGACCCCGACCCTGCTGGTGCGGGCGGAGCGGTCGCTCGGCGGCCGGCGGGCCTCCTGGCCGCTGACGCACACCCCCGTGGACGTCGACGGAGACCACTTCACCATGCTGGAGGCCGCCGCCGGCACCGCTGCCGACGCGGTGGACGACTGGCTGCGGACCGTGCAGCCGGAGCACAGCACCGAGGGAAAGACGACCCAGCAGTGAGCATACGTACCGAATCCGACCCGACACCCCGTCAGGGCCTCGGCCCCGAGGTGTGGAAAGCCGCCACGGTGGTGATCCTGGGGTCGACCATGTCCTTCCTGGACTCGACGATCGTCAACGTCGCCCTCAAGGCGCTGGGGTCCGGCCTCGACGCCCAACTCGACACCATCCAGTGGGTGGTGACGGCCTACCTGCTCGCGGTCGCCGCGGCGATCCCGGTCTCCGGTTGGGCGGCCCGGCGCTACGGGGCCCGGCGCACCTACGTGGCCGCGGTGGTCGTCTTCACGGTCGCCTCCCTCCTGTGCGCCGCGGCCCAGACCTCCGGGCAGCTCATCGCCCTCCGGGCCCTGCAGGGGCTCGGCGGCGGTCTGATCATGCCCGTCGGGCAGATCATCCTCGCCAGGGCGGCCGGACCGATGAACCTCCCGCGGGTGATGGCGGTCGTCGGAGTGCCCATCGTGCTCGCACCCGTCTTCGGACCGTTCGCGGGCGGACTCCTGCTCCACTACGCGGACTGGCGGTGGATCTTCCTCGTCAACCTGCCGGTGGGAGCCGTGGCCGTGCTGTGCGCACTGCGCCTGCTCCGCGCCGACGGCCCGCAGGACTCCGCCCCGCTCGACCCGCTCGGCCTCCTGGCCGTCTCCGGAAGCATGGTCGCCCTGACCTACGGGTTCGGCGAGAGCGGCCGGCACACCTCGGCCGTCGCGCTGCTCGCGATCGCCGTCGGCGCGGTGCTGCTGGCGCTGTTCGTCGTCCGGACCCTCCGGACCGCGCACCCGCTCTTCGACATCGGGCTCTACCGCGATCCGGTCTTCCGAGCGGCCTCGCTCACCACGGTCTTCCTGTCCATGGGCATGTACGCCGGCATGGTGCTGATGCCGCTCTACTTCCAGAGCGTGCGCGCTGCGGACCCGGTCACCACCGGTGTGCTGCTGCTGCCGTCCAGCGCGGGCGCCGCCGCGGCCACCTGGCTCTCCGGGCGGGTCGTCGAACGGCTCGGCGGCGGGCGCACCGCGTTCCTCGGGGCGGCGCTGAGCCTCGCCGCGGCGGTACCGTTCGTCCTGGTCGGGGCGGACACGCCGTACGCGGTGGTCGGCACGGCCATGCTGCTCTCCGGCTTCGGGGCCGGACTGTCCGTGATGCCGGCCATGACCTCGGCCTTCCGGGCCGTCGACCCGCGCAAGATCAGCGACGCCTCGCCGCAGATCAACATGCTGCAGCGGCTCGGGGGTTCGATCGCGACGGCGGTGTTCGTGGCCGTCCTGCAGAACGGCCTGGACGAGGCGGGGGACAGCGCGGACGGCAGGATGTCGGCGTTCACCACCACCTTCTGGTGGTCGCTGG
Organism: Kitasatospora sp. NPDC030952; assembly: GCF_055571335.1. Taxonomy (NCBI): domain Bacteria; kingdom Bacillati; phylum Actinomycetota; class Actinomycetes; order Kitasatosporales; family Streptomycetaceae; genus Kitasatospora; species Kitasatospora sp. NPDC030952. Next base: position 648 of record NZ_JBVIFM010000025.1, on the reverse strand, counting down.
CCGCAGCGGCGCTCGCCGCGCTGACCGCCCTGACCCTGGCCCGCGCCCAGCGGCGCGGGCCCGCCCCGGTCAAGGCCGAACCGGACGCGCGGGAGACCGTTCCCCAGCCGCGCGCATGACCGTCGACCGGCCGCCGCTGCCCGGGAGGCAGCGGCGGCCCGGTTCCCCGACCCACTTGGAACCCGTCAGAAGGCCGAGGCCTGACATGTCACTCACCGTGCCGATCCGCGTCGACGAGCGGCAGGACGAACTCTCCGAACTCGACCGGTCCCTCATCCGGATGATCCGGCGCCGCGCCGAACTGGTCGGTGAGATCGAGGAACTCCGTCGGGCCGCCGGCCTGCCCCGGACCGAACTCACCAAGGAGAACCGGATGTTGAAGGAGTACCAGAGCGGCCTCGGCCGGCCGGGCGTCCAACTCGCCCTGCTGCTGCTCGAACTCGCCCGTCGCCGGCCCTAAGGCGTGTCCGGCCGTAGGGCCGGCGCCAAGCACCTCAGTCGCACCAATCCGATGGGAAGCACCACATGACCGAGATCTCGGCCATCCTCGACACGATCCTCAGCTCCGACGCCACGTCGGCGGACTTCGCGGCGATCAAGCTCCCCGAGTCCTACCGGGCGGTCACGCTCCACAAGGACGAGGAGCAG
>NZ_JBVIFM010000024.1:0-139566 GCF_055571335.1 Kitasatospora sp. NPDC030952 | reverse complement strand
TCAGTTGGAATCGCGCCACACGACATGGTCTACCGGATCAGACCCCGCCACGAGGGCGAATCCCACAGATTGATCACGACCAAATACGCGCCCTAGCTCCGACTCCTCCGCCGACACCCGGTCGAGCGCCGCCACCGCCGACGCCCGCAGCTCGACCGGCAGCAGGGGTATCGCCTCCTTCGGACCGTAGGCCGTGGTCACCGCCGTGCCGCCCGGGCACTGCGCCGCGACCAGTGCGGCGGCCGCGACGGCCGCCACCCCCTCGTCGTCGTCCAGGAACTCCGGCCCCCGGGCGGCGCGTTCCAGCGCCGCCCGGAGCAGCCCCGTCCGCTCGTCCGGCGCCGCGTCGTCGAGGCCGCCCGCGAAGTCCGCCGCGGTGTCGTTGTCGAAGTGACCGGTGCCCCAGGTACCCATGCGCATTCCCTCCGTGTTCGTACCCGATGGATGCTGGCACACCCCACTGACAATGCGGCCGGCCGACCGACCGGGCGTCAACTCCGCGGAAAACCACTGGCCAACGGCGCGGCGGCGCGGCAGAGTGCCGCCATGATCGGCAGCGGACTGGACGAGGACGGGTACATCGCGCGGGAGGGCTCGCTGGAGCGCGTCCCGCCGGAGTTCGGGCCGCTGGTCGACGCCGCCCGGGAGCGGATCGCCGCCGCCTTCGGCCCCGGCCGGCTGCACAGCGCCTACCTGTACGGGAGCGTCCCGCGCGGCACGGCGGTCCCCGGCGTCTCCGACCTGGACCTGCTGCTCGCCCTGCGCCACGAGCCCACCCCGGAGGACCGTGCCGACGCCCGCGCCCTGGAGGCCGCCCTCGACGCGGACTTCCCGCAGGTCGACGGCGCCGGCGTGCTGCTGTTCGGTGTGGACACCCTGCTCAGCGAGTTGGAGCGGCACGACCTGGGCTGGTTCGTCGCCTGTCTGTGCACCCCGCTGCTCGGCGAGGACCTCGGCCGGCGGCTGCCCCGCTACCGCCCGACCGCCCTGCTCGCCCGCGAGACCAACGGCGACCTCGCGCTCGCCCTCCCCGGCTGGCGCGAACGACTGGCCACCGACCCGGACTCCCGACTCACGGCGCTCAGCCGCACGGTCTCCCGGCGGCTGGTCCGGACCGGCTTCACCCTGGTGATGCCCCGTTGGAACGGCTGGACGAGCGACCTCACCGCCTCCGCCGAGGCCTTCGCCGCCCACTACCCCGGCCGCGCCGAGCAGATGCGCCTCGCCGCGGCCGTCGCCCGCACCCCCACCGCCGACCGCGCCACCCTGGCCGTCCTCGTCGACGGCCTGGCCCCCTGGCTCGCCGCCGAGTACACCGCCGTGCACGGCGAGAAGGCCCCGCGCCCCTGACCGGTCACCCACCCGGGCCCCTGGGCGGGGCCGAACCGGCCTTCCCGGCACGGGTGTTCACCCAGCCGGGCCGGGCCGGTCCGGGCCATGCCGTGCCGATCCGAGCCGGGCCGGTCCGGTCCGGTCCGGTCCGGGCCAGGCCAGGCCAGGCCGAGCGATGCCATGCCGTGCCACGCGGTGCCGCCCCCAGGATCAGTCCACGCAGGGGATCCCGCCCGCCTTCACCGCGGGCCCCTGCATCGGCAGCCCGGCGGCCGGGTCCGCGGAGGCGCCGGCCGGAGCCGGTGCGCCCGACGCCGTCGCGGCCGGGGTGGGGGTCGGGGTCCTGCCGGCGGCGAGGGTGACCAGCACGTGGCCCGCCGCGACCGCCGCGGACGGCACGGCCGTGACGCCGTACCGGGCCGCCACCGCCTGGGCGTCGGCCTTGGCGCCGCTGCCGTAGCTCACGGTGGTGGTGCGGGTCCGCGCGGGGGCGTCGCCGATCCGGCCCGCCTGGTAGCCGAGGTCGACCAGGGCCTTGGACTCGGTGGCGGCCGCGCCCGCGCCCGCCGCCGCGTTGACGTCGACCACGGACTTGGGCGCGGCACTCGGCGAGGGCGTGGGCGGGGCCGTCTCCCCCGGAGCGTCGCCGGGGGCGGCGGCTCCCGGGGCGGCGGGCTCCTGTTCGTGGTTGAACAGCTGCCGGACGATCTTCTTGATCAGGTCCGGGTTGACGGTGTTGACCTCCTGCCCGCCGATGGTCTTGAACCCGGTGATCGGCAGGGTGTTGAACTCGACGTTGCCGCCGGTGAGGTTGGGCGCCTGCTGGGCGAAGTCGAGGATGTTCCACTCGTTGTCGATCACGACGTCCTTCTTCACCACCCCGAACAGCTTCTGCATCTGCCCGAAGTCGTTGAGGATGCCCTGCTGCTTGAGCTTGTACTCCACGGAGGAGATGAACGCCTGCTGCCGGTGGGTGCGGTCGAGGTCGCCGTTGGTGAGGTGGTGCCGCTGGCGGACGAAGGAGAGCGCCTGGGCGGCGTCCAACGAGCTGATCCCGGCGGGCAGTTTGAGGCCGGTGCCGCCGCCCTCGTGGGTGGCGGTCCGGGCGATGATCGGATCGTCGACCGGGTGGTTGAGGCAGACCTGGATCGGCTCGACCGCCTTGGCGATGTCGTAGAAGCCGATCAGGTTGACCTCGGCGAAGTGGTCGATCGGGACGTCCAGGAAGCTCTGCACGGTCTGGATCGTGGCCGAGCGGCCCGCCTCCCGGCTCTGCCGCTCCAACTCCGCCTTGGACAGGCCCTTTCCGGCGAGCTTGGCCTCGGCGGCCTCCTTGGCGATGCCGTAGGCCTCCTTGATCTTGTGCATCTTGCCGTCCGCGCCTGCGGTCTGCACGTAGTCGTCGCGGGGGACGGACAGCGCGGTGACCTTCCCACCGTTGGCCGGGATGTGCAGCACGATCAGGGCGTTGGTGTTGTAGCCGCCGATCTCGCTGGAGCCGGCGTGCAGTTCGTCCTCGACGAACTGCTTGGGCAGGTCGTTGCCGTCCATGTCCTTGCGGCTGTCCAGGCCGATCAGCAGCAGGTTGACGGACTTGTCCAGGTGCGCCGGGGCGTTCTTCTTGGCCTCGCTCAGCGCGCTGGACTTGATCATGCCGTCGTCCAGGCTGCGGTACTCGTACCAGGTGAAGCCGCTGGCGCCCAGCACGGCGACCGAGACGGTACAGGCCAAGGTGCGGCCGGCCACGGTCAGCGGCGCGGGGCCGCGGCGCGGGGCGCGCCCGCGCGGTCGGCCGGCGTGCTCGGCCGGACGGTTGCCCCGCTCGCCGGAGCGGTGGGTGCGCTCAGCCACGGCGGCCCCTTCCGTTCGGCGCACCAGGACGGGCGGGCCGACGACGGTCCAGCACCGCCCCTACCACGATGACCAGCACCGCTACGGCCACCGCCGCCGCCATCACCGGGAACGCCTCGACCACCCAGCGCACCGCGCCGGTGCCCAGGCCCTTGCCCTGGTACTTGTCGGGTTCGGCCGCGTACTCGACGCCCGAGGCGGTGAGCAGCACCACCACCGGGGCGGCGGTCAGCACCCACCAGCGGCCGGGCCGGCTGCACAGCAACGCGGCGATGCCGGTGCCGAGCACCGCGCCGACCGCGAACAGGATGCCGACCCCGGGTCCGCCCAGTTCGTCGGCGATCCCGCCGAGCAGCGGCAGCCCGACCGCGGCGAGCGCGGCGACCGGTCCGCCGCGCCGGCGGGCCTGCTGCCGGCGGCGCGAGGCCCCGGCGCGCTGGGGCCGGGCGCGCTGGGGCCGGGCGCGCTGGGGCCGGGCGTCGCGCACCTGGTCGGCGCCGCCGTCGGCACCGTGGGAGCGCTGGGCGGGCACGGCGGGGTCCTCGGCGCGAGGTCCCGCGTCCTGGTACGGCGTTCTCGCCCGCTGGCCGGCCATGCGCACTTCCCTCGATCGTTTCGGCTGCGGCGCCGCGACCACGCCACCGCGTGTGCCGGGACGCCATCCGTCCTGTGGCGGTCCCCACCGTCTACAGACCTGTAGAGGCTGATGAGGAGCATACAAACCCATTTCAGCAAAGTCACCCGCCGCCGATCCGCGGCAACGGACCGACCGGCGGGCCCTCGTTAGGATGACCATGATCCCCGCCACGTCGGCACACCAACAGGAACGCACCAGAGGAGTAGAGCGTCACCATGTTTGAAAGTCTTAAGAACCTCGCGGACAAGGCCACCGACCTCGCCCGTGAGCACAGCGACGTGCTCGGGCAGGGCCTGGAGAAGGTCGGCGACGCGATCGACGACCGTACGGACGGCAAGTACAGCGGGCAGATCGACACCGGCGTGGAGAAGGCGAAGGACTTCCTGCGCAACCTCGACGGGGACCGGAAGTCCGCCGAATAGCGTCGGACCGGCCCCCCGCGGGACACGGTCGACCGTACGGTGATCGAACTGGATGACGGGCTAGCGGGGAGGGACCGGCAGCGGTGAGCGAGGAGCAGAAAGGGTCCCGCTGGGGGCGCTGGATCGTGATCGGCGTCCTGGCGGCGGGCGGGTGGGGCATCGTCCGCGGGGGCGGCCACGACACCGCGGCCACCTCGGCGGCGCCCTCCACGGCACCGTCCGCCGCCTCCCCGTCGTCCGGCTCCGCCCCGGGCGCACCGTCGGCGGCGGCCACCAAGCCCACCAAGTCCTCCGCTCCCACCGGCCCCTACGACCCCGCCGACTACGCCGCCCCGGTGCGCCAGTACGCCGCCGAGGCCGGGGTCAACCCCCAGTTGCTGATGGCGATCCTCTACAACGAGGCGTACAAGCCGCACGACCCCGACTTCGAACGGGCCTGGCAGCGCGGCAAACCGGACTCCGCCTTCGGCATCGCCAACATGCACCGGGCCGCCTTCGACGACACCAAACCGGGCCGCCCGTTCGCCTCCCGCCACTGGGAGGAGCTGCCGGACGACCGCAACCTGGCCGTCCAAGCGGCCGCCTGGCACCTCCACGACCTCGCCGCACAGCTCCCCGCCACGGTGGGCGTCCCGCTGAGCAGGGACGAGCTGACCGCCCTCGGCTACAACGCCGGCGCGGGCAACATGCTCGCCTTCGCCCGGGGCGTCAAGATCGGCCCGCAGGCGCAGTCCTACCTGGACCGGCTGCGGGACAACTGGGCGAAGTCCGGCGAGGCCGTGAAGTAGCGCGGCTACTCGGCGCCGAGCTGGGCGGCCCACTTGGCGCGCCAGGCGAGCGCGTCGGCGACGCCCTCGGCGAGGGTGCGCTTGGGCGTCCAGCCGAGCAGCTCACGGGCGGCGTCGACGGAGGCGTAGCCGCCGATCACGTCGCCGGGGCGCGGGCCGGCCTCCCGGACCTCCAGCTTGCCGCCGACGGCCTGCTCGAATGCGGCGACCAGCTCGCGGACGGTGGTGCCCTCCCCCGTACCGACGTTGACCGCGCGGTAGCGGTCGGCGGCATCGGGGGCGATCACCTCGTCGAACCGGAGCAGCGCCGCGACATGGGCCTCCGCGAGGTCCTGCACATGGACGTAGTCGCGGATGCCGGAGCCGTCCCTGGTCGGCCAGTCGACGCCGGTGACGGTGAACGGGGTGCCGTCGATGTGGGCCTCGATCAGCTTGCCGAGGGCGTGGCTGGGGTTGAGGTTCTGCAGGCCGGTGCGCAGCCGGGAGTCCGCGCCGATCGGGTTGAAGTAGCGCAGGGCGATGACCCGTTGCCGCTCGGCCCCCTCGCCCCGGGTCCAGTCCTGGAGCACCTGCTCCATCATCAGCTTGGTGCGCGCGTACGGGCTGTTCGCCTCGAGCGCGGAGTCCTCGGCGACCCTGCCGTCCGGGGTGGGCGCGTAGATCGAGGCGGAGCTGCTGAACACGACCCGGGTGCAGCCGTGGCGCTGGAGGGCGTCGAGCAGCTCGACGGTCTTGGCGACGTTCTCCCGGTAGTAGAACAGCGGCTTGGCCACCGACTCCGGGACGACGATCCTGGCCGCACAGTGCACGGCGGCGTCGATGTCCGGATGCTCGGTGAAGATCCGCTCCAGCAGGGCGGCGTCGGCGACATCGCCCCCGTAGAAGACACGGTTCGCCACGAACTCGGCGCGGCCCTTGGACAGGTCGTCCAGGACGACCGGGGTGATGCCCCGGTCGAGCAGGGCGGAGGCGACCGTGCTGCCGATGAAACCGGCGCCGCCGGTGATCAGGACCTTCCTCATACGCGGATGCTCCCTTGCGATCGGCCGGACGTCCGGTGACGCCCAGTGATCGCTGTGACGTGGTTCGTGCGCCGTCGGTTCCCGGCTTGCCGTGCGGCATGGATCACGGGGCGCCGATCACCGGGGCACCGATCACCGTCGCGCCGCACGGGTGTTCGCCGGTGCGCCGGTTCACCGAACGGCGTTCCGGTGCGTCAGCGGCGGGCGCGGCCGCGCAGCCAGAAGCCGGTGGCGACCAGGAGGACGGCCGCGGTGGCGGTACCGATGGCGGCCCAGGTGGTGGCGTCGTCGGTGGTCTCGCGGACGGGCGCGGCGGTGGTGGCCGGGCCGGCGGCCACCGGCGGCCCGGCCACCGGCGGGGCGGAGGCCGTGGTGGGCGCGGGGGTCGCGGAGGTCGCGACGGGCCCGGGGGTCGCGGCGGGGGTCGGGGTCCCGGAGGTGGCGGCGGCGTCCACTGGCGCCGGGTCGCTGATCGCGGCCGCCTCGACGTCCAGTTCGCGCTCGCCGTGGCCCAGCGAGGGGAAGGCGCAGTCGACGGCGATCTTCCAGTGCCCGGCGGGCAGCAGCTCCCGGGTGGAGTACGTCCCCGGCCGGCCCGGCAGGGCGACCAGCGGCCAGGGGCCGACGGTCCGGCCGTCGGAGGCGGTCGCGGAGAGCGTGCCGGCGAAGTCCTCGGTGACCGGGTCGTGGTCGTTCTCCCAGGTGGCGACCGCGCTGACCCGGCCGTTCTGCTGGCCGGTCACATCCAGGTGGACGGCGTCGCCGTGGGCGGCGGCGGGTGCGGCGGCGGGCAGGACGGCCGCGGTGGCGAGGGCGAGGGAGGCGAGCAGCGGGCGGGTGCGGGTTCGCATGTCGGGCGTTCCTCGGGCGGTGGGGTGAGGGTGTCGGCCAGGGCCTGTCCGGCGGTGGCGCCGGGTGCGGCCGCCCTCGGGTGGGGGGCGGCCGCACCCGTGGTGCGGGGTGGAGCGGGCCTCCGGGCCCGCTCCGGGCCTACGAGGTCTTCAGCAGCGACCAGTTCTGGTACGGCCGGCCGTTCGGCTGCTGAAGCTCCAGCAGCCAACCACCGTAGTACCAACGGTCGCTGAGCCCGAGTACCAGGTCGGAACCGTCCGCCTTGAGGGCGAACCCGCCGTCGCCGGAGGCGAGTTGCCACTTCTGCGCGGCGGTGTCGGCGCACGGCTGCTGGGCCACGTACTGCCCGGCGACCGGGCTGCCGCCGAGCTGCAGGCACTTGCCGGAGCGCGCGGACTTGATCCGCACCGCGCCGCTGCCGGCGTCCTCGAACTGCCACTTCTGGTTGGCGTAGCCGGTGCGCTGGTAACCGATCGCCACGGTGCCGTCGTTCATCGAGCTGCCCCACAGGTCGGCGGCCTGGCCGGTGAGGCCGTTGACCATGGTGTAGTGGGCGCCGGGCTGCGGGCGGCCGGTGTCGGCGAGAGTGCGGAAGCTTGCCGCGTGGCCGGGCTCGGCCACCTTTCCAGCGGCGTCCCGGACGGCGACCGCCACGGTGTAGCCGGTGCCGGGGGCGAGCCGGACCAGGCCGACCACGGTCGAGCGGACGGTGCCGATGGTCTGACCGTTGAGCTGGACGTCGTAGCCGGCCGCGGAGGCGACCGGGTTCCAGCTCAGCATCACCGAATTCTGGGTGATCTGACTGACCGTCACCTCGGGCCGACTTCCGCCCGTGGTCGGGGTCGCGGTCGGCGACGGGGACCGGGTCGGCGTGGCGGTGGGGCCGCCGGTGGGCGTCGGGGACGGCGAGGGCGTGCGGGTGGGCGTGCCCGTAGCCGTGGGGCCGGTGCTCGGGGTCGGGGTGGGCGTGGGGTTCGGGCCGGTGCCGCTGCCGTTGCCGGTACCGCTGCCGTCGCCGCTGCCCGTGATGAGGAAGCGGTTGTTGGCGACGTTCCAGTGCGTGGCAAGGTAACTGCCGGGCGCGGGCGCGGTGTTGTAGTAGTCGTCGTGGCCGCAGTCCAGCCGGTCGTCATGCGCGCGGTCCGGGCAGACGACCCGCATCTTCGGGTAGTAGGGAGCGTCCGAGTAGCACATCAGGTCCCAGGTGTCCGTGCAGTGCCCGGCCTTGCTGGAGTTGGGCGCGCTGTTGTTCACCGCGCCCAGGTTGTGCCCGAGTTCGTGCGCGGCGGTGTGTCCGCCCCAGCAGCCGGAGTCCGTCCGGCCGTACGAGGGGCCGAAGTTGCTCAGGTTGTCCTGCCCGGCGCGCTCGTCGCCGGCGAAGGTGCCGATCCCGCAGTACACCTTGGCGTCGGTGAACATCATGTACTTGCGGTCCTTGCGGTTGAACCCCTGCGCGGCCAGGGCCCGGTTGCTCGCGTTGAAGTCCTGGATCTCGGCGTCGGAGATCTGCACGTTCAACACCGAGGCGGTGCAGTCGGGTTCGGTGACGAAGCGGACGTGCCGCACCCCGCCGGTCTCGGCCGCGCTCGCGTTGTAGATGACGTCGACGTCGGCGGCCCACTTCTTGAACGAGGGCAGGTACTGGGCGAACCGGTCGTTGCCCGGGGTGTGCACGTACACCACCTGAACCCGGTTGCCGCTGCTGCCGTCGCCCTCGCAGACCAGACCCGAGCCGGCGGCCGGGGCGGCGGCGTCCTGCGGGGCGGCGGCGCTGCCGGCGTCCCCGAGCAGCGCCTTCTGGGCGGCGTCGAGAACGGGTGCACCGCCCTTCAACAGGTCGGCGGCGGACGGCGGTTGGGCACCAGCGGGCGGGGTGAGCGCGGGCGCCTGGGCGGCCGGGGCGGCGACCGGCGGGACGTCCTTGTGGATGTCCACCTCCTTGGGCGGCGCGTCCGGGCCGTGGCTGCACTGGCTGCTGCCGGCGACCTCCAGCATGTTGCCGCAGCGGTCGCTGGTCGGCAGGGTCAACCCCGCGTAGACCAGGCCGCGTTCGGGCTGGTCCTTGGGTATGGACTTCGGCGCGGCGGCCTTCTCGTCCCGCTTGGGCGCGGGCGCCTTGGTGGCGCCCTCGGCGGTGCCGGTCTCCCCCGGCCCGCCGTCGTCCGCGACCGCGTCGACCGGCGCGTCCGCCACCGTCACGGCGCTGTGCCCCGTCCCCGCGTCCATGGCGCTGCGCAGGCCCAGGGTGCCCGCCACCAGTCCGGCCGCCACCGCCACCGCGACCAGGGCGCTCCTGCGGGTGAGCCTTCGACGCCTGCGGCGACGGAGTTCGCTGCTCCGGTGTCCCATCGCGTTCCTTTCCTCGTGCGACGGTCCGTGCCCGGTGGTGCGGGGCGCGGACCTTCCGACACGAGGGAGAGCGGCGGGGGCCGCCGGGAATAACAGAAACCTCTTGCGAAATTCCCGGGCGCGTTCGAGGCGAGGGCGGGACGGCGAGGACGGCGAGGACGGCGAGGACGGCGAGGACGGTCGGGGCGCGGCGATGCTGGGGAGGCGGCGGAGTGGCGGCGGAGTGGTGGCGGGTCGGTCGGCCGGGTGGAGCCTCAGGCCGCGGCCCCGATCCGGGCCGGCCCGCCCGCCGCCGTCTCGCCCGCGAGCCGTCCCGCACCACGGCCGCCGTGCAGCCGGGCCAGCCCGGCGGCGAGCACCGCACGGTCCCCGGCGAGCCACAGCCGCAGCGCGGCGGAGAGCGCGGCACTGGCCGGTCCGGCCGACGGCCCGCCGGTGCGCACCAGCCGCTCGCCCAGCAACGGCAGCAGGTCCGCGACCGGCGCGGGCAGCCAGAGGGTCACCGCACAGGGCCCCGGCCGGGCCAGCACCCGCAGCAGCGACAGCACCGAACCGTCGTCGTGCAGCGCCGGGATGACCTCCAGCAGCCCGTCGACCGCGACCCCGGAGACATCGCCGCCCTGGCCGCGCGCGAGGTCACGGAGCAGCGCCCGCTCGGCGGCGGTGATCCGGACGGTCAGCATGACCTCGTCGTCGCAGTCCATGGTCCCGGTCCCCTGTCGTGGAGTTGGTGGCAGCTCGAGGTGGTGGAGCCTGGGCGGTGGAGCCTTCGTCGGCGCGGTCGCGAGCGGATCACTCCCGTGCCGAGGGGAGTCCTGCCCCGCAACGGCCGTTCGCTACCGGCGTTATCAGGCCGTAGTGACCGTCGTAACGGCGGTGGAGCACCCGGAGGCGGCCGTCCTCGGGGCCGCTCTGGCAGACGAACGGCCGCCCGGTGAGCCAGACCCGGCGGGCCGCCTCGGCGAGGTCGAGTCGAGCGCGGGCCTGGGCGCGATCGCGGGCGAGGGTGAGCCGCAGCCGCAGCGCGTGGCCGTCGGGGCCCAGCGACGGCGCGGTGTCCTGCGCCCGGGCCCGGGTGCACTCGGCGTCCTCGCGCGGCAGCTCGCCGCGGATCTCCAGCCGGACGTCGAGGGCGGGCCGGGGGCGCAGACGGGTCATCAGGTTCCTCCTTCTCCGCCCACCATGCTGGCCCTCGCACGGCTGTGCGGCGAGGGTCCAAAGACCCTGCCGCACGGGCCGCGCGAGGGCCGCCGGGCCTGGGGGTATCGGCGCAGGTCAGGCTGCGGGTACGGGCCGCTCGCGGGGTCGGTGCCGCGGACCCCTCGGGCGGGCCCCGAAGTGATCGGCCGTTGGAGTGATCCGGGCGCGTTCGGCGCAACGCCCACCGGACCGGCGCGTTTCCTATGGCGTGCGCCCTCTGCCCCTGGCGCACGCGGGGTCCGCGCTCCTCGGCCCCCGCCTCCCGGCCGGCCGCCGGTGCCTTCCCCCGGTACCGCCGCACCGGCCCGTCTGGTGAGAGGAAGTGTCATGCCCCTGCCGACCAATACCCTGCTGGCAGAGACACGGAAACGGATCGTCCCCCCGAGAACCACGCCACCCCCCGTACCCACCACCCGCGCGGCCGTCCCCCCGCTCGCCCCCGGCGCACTGCCCGGCCTCGGCCACGCCGCCGCCCTGCTGCGCGACCCGCTCGGCTTCCTCGGCTCACTGGCCCGGCAGGGCGGCGTGGTCCGGATCCGGCTCGGCCGGCGCACCGTCTGTGTGGTGACCGACGCCCGGCTCGTCCACACCCTGCTCGTCGCGCTCGCCCACGACTGTCCGCGCGGCGCCGTCCAGGACACCCTGAAGACCGCCTTCGGCGACGGCCTGCTGATGTCCGAGGGCCAGGCCCACCGCGACCGCCGCCGGATCATCCAGCCCGCCTTCGGCCCGGACCGGATGGCCGGCTACCTGAGCGTGATGCACCAGGTCACCGAGGAGCGCGCCGGACGCTGGCGGCCCGGCCAAGTCCTCGACGTGGCCAAGGAGATGAACCACCTGGCCCTGGAGATCGTCACCCGCTCGCTGTTCGGCGCCCGGCTCAGCGAGGACGCCACCCTCGCCTTCCACCGGGCCCTGCCGGACCTGGTGAAGGGCCAGATCGTCCAGTCCCTCTACCCCCACCCGGCCTTCGCCCGCCTGCCGCTGCCCGTCAACCGGCGCTTCGACGCCGCCGTCCGGGTGCTCAACCGGGTGGTCGACCAGGCCGTCAACGGCACGGCCGGCACGGCCCGCGCGGAGCGGCGCGGGGGCACCCTGCCCGCCCTGCTGCGCGCCGCCACCGACCCGGCCACCGGCCGCCCGCTCACCGAGGCCGACGTCCGCTCCGAGGCCATCACCATGTTCGGCGCCGGCACCGAGACCGTCTCCACCACCCTCACCTGGCTGCTGGACGAACTCCTGCGCCACCCCGAGGTGGAGGCCAAGGTCCTCGCCGAACTGGACGAGCACCTGCCGGCCGGCACCACCCCCACCCCGGAGGCCCTGGCCCGGCTCACCTACACCCGCAGCGTCACCCAGGAGGTGGTGCGGCTGCACGCGCCCAACGCCTTCCTGATGCGCACCGCCCGGGTGCCGGTGGACCTCGGCCCCTACCGGATCCCGGCCGGCACCGAGCTGCTGTACAGCCTCACCGCGCTGCACCGCGACCCGGTGCGCTACGACGAGCCGCTGAGCTTCCGGCCCGAGCGCTGGCAGGACGGCGGCGGGCTCGGCCGGCCGTCCTTCCTGCCGTTCGGAGCGGGCAAGCACAAGTGCATCGGGGAGGCCTTCGCCTGGGCCGAACTGACCGTCGCGGCGGCCGCGATCCTGCGCCGCTGGCGGCCGGTGGCGATGCCGGGGGCCCGGGCCCGGGAGGTGGTGTGGACGACCGTCCAGGCCCACGGGCTGCGGGTCCGGCTCGCGCCCCGGACGGACGGCGTCCCGGCGGCACCGGGCGCTGCGGCGGCACCCGACACCGCGTCAGCCACAGGCGCCATGTCCAGCGCGTCCGCAAGGGACGCCACGTCCAGCGCGTCCGCCACGGGCGCCATGTCCAGCGCGTCCGCAAGAGGCGCCACGTCCACCGCGCACGCCACGCCCACCGCACCGGAGCTGCCGCGCCCGGCGGGCTGTCCGTTCACCGGCACCGCGGCCCGACCGGACACCCCCGCCGCCGTACCGCCCGCACGGCCGACCACCGAACTGCGCGCACGGCCGACCGCCGTACCGCCCGCGCGGCCGACCGCCGAACTGCGCGCCGCCGCCGACCGGCACGCCGACTGGGCGGTCCGCCACGGCCTGCTCGCCCCGACCGAGCTGCCTGGCTACCGGGCCTACGCCCTGCACGAGTTGATCGGCCACGCCTTCCCGCGCGCGCGGGGCACCGAACTGGACCTGCTGGTGGACCTGCTGGGCTGGTTCACCGTCCTGGACGACCGCTTCGACGGCCCGCCCGGGCGCCGCCCCGCGGAGGCCCACGCACTGGTCGACCCGCTGATCTCCACCCTCGACGGCGACGCCCGGCCGAGCCCCCCGGACGGCCAACTCCTCACCGCCTGGCGGGAACTGTGGGACCGGCAGCGCGACTCGGCCTCCCCCGCCTGGCGCGCCCGGGCGGCCCGCGAGTGGCGCGCCTGTCTGGCCACCTTCCCCGCCGAGGCCGAGCACCGAGCCCGCGGCACCGTCCCCGCCCTGGCCCTCGGCCTGGCGGACACCATGCGACTGCGCCGCCACGGCAGCTGTCTCTACCCGTTCATGAACATACTGGAACGGGTCCACGGCGCCGACGCCCCCGCCGCCCTGCACGCGGAGCCCGCGCTGCACCGCCTGCGCGCCAACACCGCCGACGCCGCGACGCTGATCAACGACCTCTACTCGCTGGAGCGGGAGGAACGGCAGAGCGCCGCCGCCTTCAACACCGTCCTCACCCTGCAACGGGTCCGCGGCTGCACCCGCAGCCGGGCCGTCCGCACGGTGCGCGCCCGGGTCGTCCGGCTGCGCCGGGAGAACGAGGAGCTGCGCCGCGAGCTGGTCGGCCGCCACCCGGCGGGACGCTGGTACCTGGACGGCACCCGGGAGCTGATCGCCGGCGTCCAGGCGTGGACCAGCACCAGCGACCGCTACCTGGTGCCGGACGGCCGGAGCCGGTGACGCCCGCCGCGGACGGCCGGGCCCGCTACTTGCGGTCGCCGAGCGCGAACAGCAGCAGCACGAAGCCCGCGAACAGGTGCGTGGCGAAGATGTAGATGCCCGCCCGGATCAGCATCGCCTTGCGGCGGCGCTTCTCGTCGCTCGTGCTGTCACCCTTCACCGGACCGCCGGTGCCACCGGTGCTGCCGTCGTCGGTGCTGTTGCTGCCGTCGGTGCTGTCGGTGTGGTCGCTCATGGTGGTGGTGCTCTCCTCGGGTCGGGCGCCGCGGGCCGCGGGCTCAGCGGGGCGACCGGCCGCCGGAGGTGCGCAGTTCGGTGAGCAGCGCGCCCTGGTCGGTGATCAGCTCGGTCAGGATCCGGCGCGCCGCGCGCAGCAGTTCGGCGACGTCCGGGGTGCTGAGCGCGTACATCACCGTGTTGCCCTCGCGGGTGGCCGTGACCAGCTGGGTGCGGCGCAGCACCGCGAGCTGCTGGGAGAGGTTGGACGGCTCGACCTCGATCTCCGCCAGCAGCTCGCGCACCGGCCGGGGGCCGTCCTGGAGCAGCTCCAGGACCCGGATCCGAACCGGGTGGCCGAGGGTGCGGAAGAACTCCGCCTTGGCCTGGTAGAGCGGGACCGGCATCGCCCGTCGCCTCCCTCGGATTCGCTCGGTGGTCGTACGGCCGGGCGGGCTCCGTGCCGCGGCCGGTACGCATCATCGCGACAGATGAAGATTTCTTCAAGTCGTCACAGCGGAAGGTGACCACGCCCACATCGCCGCCCGGACCGGGACGACGGAGGGCCGGGCCCGGGACGCTGCCAACTCCCGGGCCCGGCGGTCTGGATGACGAGTCGTCAGCAGCCTACAGGCACATCCAAGGTGACCGGGGCCGGTCCACGCAAGCTCCCCTCCACCGAGAAGGAGGCGTGCACCACCGACCCACACGGCGCCACGGTGCTGATCCCGTTCACCCGGACCGTACTGACCCGGAACTCGGTGTGCCCGGACACCGCGGCGAGCGGACCGACCCCGACCACGTCGGCCGACAGCCGGGTGATCAGGTCCTGCGGCGCCGGCGGCCACGGCGTCCCGGGCGAGGGCGGACCGGCCAGCCCGATCTGCCCGTACAGCACGACCCCGTCACCGGTGACGTCCGCGCAGACCCTGGTGGACAGCCCGGCCTGCAGGCCGGACCACCCGCAGGTGGTGACGGTGGCGGTCTCCTGACCGGCGGCGAGCGCCGGCACCGGCGCGCCAAGCAGCGCGACGGCACCGACCGTGCCGGCGGCGATTCGGGTGATGCGGTTCATGGCTCCTCCTTCGGAGGGTGTGAGGATTCGGACCACAGCAATGCGTTATGGCACATATGACATTTCATACGTGCCATGGCCACTACTCTGCCATGCGATTCCAGCCCCGAAGTGCCAATTCCCCTTCGAATCATCGCCTCCGACCGAAAGCGCGCCTACGATGGCGCGTTCCCATCCGGCCAGGCGAACCCCCGCACCTCGCCAGGCATCGCCCCGTTGAACCCGGGGTGAACCTGGAGCCGGGGCGATCCACCACCCGGCTGCCGGGGGCCCGCAGCCGAGGACCGGGGGCCGGGGTCAGCCCAGGCTCTCCCGGAGTGCGTCGACCCGGTCGACGGCGGCCGTGAAGGCGGCGCGGTCGAGGGTGCCGGAGTCGAGGGCGGCCGCGAGCGCGGTGGTGGCGTCCTCGCCCTGCTGGGCGTCGCGGGCGGAGCAGAGGATGAGGTCCATGCCGGCCCCGGCGGCGGCGACGGCGCGTGGACCGGCGGGGCCGTACGGGGTGAGGGCGTCGGCCTCCAGGGCGTCGGTGACGGTGACGCCGTCGAAGCCGAGGCGCTCGCGGAGTTCACCCTGGATCACGGTGGGTGACATCCCCGCCGGGCGGTCCGGGTCCAGGGCCGGGTAGACCGCCCAGGAGGCCATCACCAGGCGCACGCCCGCCGCGATGGCGGCCCGGTACGGGGCCTCATCGCGGGTGCGCAGCCGGTCCAGCGGGACGGGCAGGGTGACGGGGCGGGCGTCGGTGTTCTCGTCCCGGGCGGCGGCGCCGAGACCGGGGAAGTGCTTGGCGGTCGCCGCCACCCCCAGGCTCTGCTGGGCGGCGAGGAAGGCGCTGCCCAACTCGCCTACCCGGGCGGGGTCCTGGCCGTAGGAGCGCTCGGAGCGGTCGATGAAGTTCCCCGGGGTGTCGTAGACGTCGAGCACCGGGGCGAGGTTGAGGTTCAGGCCCGCGCCGGCGAGGGTGCCGGCGGCGCCGGTGCCGGAGTCCACGGCGGCGGCCAGCGGGTTCGGGGCCGTTCCGGTGCGGCGGGCGGAGAGTTCGGGCGCACCGGGCAGACGGCGGACCTTCCCGCCCTCCTGGTCGGTCATCAACAGCAGCGGGCGCGGGTGCGCGGCCTCGGCGGCCGCCTGCTTCAACTGGCCGACAGCTTCAGCGAGTTGCTCCGGGCTGGTGACATTCTCGCCGAACAGGATCACCCCGGCGGCCCGGCCCTCCCGGATCGCCTGCAGCACCTCGGGCGCCGGCGTCGGGCCCGGATAGGAGAGCACGATGCGGCGCCCCGCGAGCTGCCGGGAGTCCTGCTGCTCGCCGGCCGTCCGCTCCTCGGTCATCCGCTCGCCGGTCATCCCTTTGTCGGCCGTCCGCTCGCGGGGCATCGCCGCGCCCCTCTCGCCTGGGAGTTCAGCACCGCGCGTCACCGATCCGGCCGGAGCCGGACCGAGTGCGGCCGCCAGCACCACCAGCACCGTGGTGAGCTGGGCTACGCGCCGTAACGGGGCCATCGATGCCTCCAAGGTCGGCAACGGCGTACGGTTCGCCAGCGTACCCAGGAACCCGCCGTCCGGCAGCCCGTAAACCCCAGGACCGCACCGGCTCCGAGCACTTAGGGTGCCCACATGTTCGATCACCTGGCCGTCGTGCTGCCCGAGCCGGAGGACCACTGGCCCCTGGTGCGGTTCCTGGTCAACGGCGAGGACGTCATCGTCCAGCGGATCGGCGAGGTGGTGCTCTGGACGGACTGGGAGCTGCCCGTCGGAGCGACCCGCCCGCTGGAGTACACCTTCGAGACCGCCCAGTACGAGGCCGAACTCGACCGGGCCGAGGCCGACCCGTGGTGGCGGCCGGAGCACTGCCCCGTGCTGGCGGCCGGAGGTCTGACCCGCCGCGCGCCGGGAGCGCCGGGCCTCGGCGTCACCGCCCCCCGACCGGACCGCCGCCACGGCGAGGGCGACCGACACCGGCCCGCCGCACCAACTCCCCCAGGACGGCGACCCCTTCGGCGATCACGCCGGGCGAGCCCGCGGCGTAGCCGAGCACCAGGCCGGGTGGGTACGGCAGCCGGGCGTGCCAGGACAACGGCTGCACCTTCACCCCCCGGTCCAGTGCGGCGGTGGCCAACTCGCCGTCGCTACAGCCGAGTTCCTCCGGGAGGGTGAGCATCAGGTGCAGCCCGGCGGCCGCGCCGTGCACCGTGGCGGTGGGCAGCTGGGTGCGGATGGCGGCGATCATGGCGTCCCGCCGGCGGCGGTGCCGGCCGCGCAACAGCCGCAGGTGGCGGTCGAGTTCGCCGGACTCCATCAGCCGGGCCAGCACCAGCTGGGACAGCACCGGGTTGCCGAGGTCGGCGAACCGCTTGGCGTCGAGGACGGCGCCGCGCAGCCGCGGGGGCACCAGCAACCAGCCGGTGCGCAGGGCGGGCGCGAGCAGCTTGGAGATGCTGCCCGCGTAGCAGACCCGGTCGGGCAGTTCGGCCCGCAGCGCGGGGACGGGCGGGCGGTCGTAGCGGTGTTCGGCGTCGTAGTCGTCCTCGAGCACCAGCCCGCCTTCGCCCGCCCAGCGCAGGAGTTCGCGGCGCCGCTCGCCGCCGAGGACGACCCCGGTCGGGTACTGATGGGCGGGGGTGAGCAGCACGGCGGGGGCGCCGGTGGCGCGCAGCGCGTCCACCCGGATGCCCTCGGCGTCGACCGGGACGGGCGGGGTGGCGGCGAGCCAGTGGGCGAGGTGCTGGCGGGCGCCGAGCGAGCCCGGGTCCTCGACGGCGACCTCGGTGATGCCCTCCCGCCCGAGGGCCCGGCCGAGCAGCGCCAGCGCCTGGGCCGTCCCGGCGACGACCAGCACCTCATCGGGATCGGCGCGGATGCCCCGGTTGCGGGCCAGCCAGTGGGCGACAGCCTGCCGCAGCGCGGGGGTGCCGCGGACGTCGCCGTAGCCGAGGTCGGGGGCGGCGAGGCCGTCCAGGACGGCCCGTTCGGCCCGCAGCCAGGCGGCGCGCGGGAAGGCGGCGAGGTCGGGCAGGCCGGGGGTGAGGTCGATCCGGGCGGGGGTGGAGCGCAGGTGGTCGAACACCTCGGAGTCGGGCTCGCCCCGGAAGAGCGCGGACGGCCGCTCCTCCGGCCCCGGGAGGGCCTGCGGCGCCACCGGCACGGGCGGCACGGCCGGCACGGCCGGCATCAGGGCGACGACGACCGTGCCGCCCCGACCGCGCCCGGCGAGCTGGCCGGACTCGGTGAGCCGCCGGTAGGCGTCGGTCACCACCCCCCGGGAGACGCCGAGTTCGGCGGCGAGCACCCGGCTGGCGGGCAACCGGCTGCCCGTCGGCAGCCGTCCGTCGGCGACCGCCTCGCGCAGCCGGCCGGTCAGCCAGTCGGTGAGGCCGCCGGGCGGGGCCTCGGCGGCGTCGAGCTGGAGGAAGTCGGCGCCGACCTCCCCGGGCCGCCCGACCTCCCCGGCCTCCCCAGCCCGCCCAGCCTCCCCGACCTCCCCAGCCCGCCCGACCTCCTCGTCCCGGCCGACCCCCGCAGGCCGGCCAACCGTTTTGGACCTGTCGTTCCCGGTGTCTTTGGACCTGTTCACCGGTCCATACTGGCGCGAGGGTTGAGCCATGACCACCGAAACCGGCCCGTTCCCCGCCGCCCCCTACGTCCACGGCTACTCGGACACCGAGGCCCAGCGCCTCGGCGACCAGGCCGACACCCTCGCCGAGTTGCTGCACACCGACACCGCCTACCCGGCGGGCAGCCGGGTGCTGGAGGCCGGCTGCGGGGTGGGTGCGCAGACCGCGCACCTGCTGGCCGCCAGTCCGGGCGTACTGCTGACGGCGGCCGACGTCTCGGCCGAGTCACTGGCCGAGGCCCGGGCCCGGATCACCGCGCTGGCGCCGACCGCCCAGGTCACCTGGCACCACGGCGACCTGCACCGACTGCCGTTCCCGGACAGCGCGTTCGACCACGTCTTCCTGTGCTTCGTGCTGGAGCACCTGCCCGACCCGGCCGCCGGGCTGGCCGCCCTGCGCCGGCTGCTGCGGCCGGGCGGCACGATCACCGTGATCGAGGGCGACCACGGCTCGGCCTTCTTCCACCCGGAGACCCCGGCGGCCCGGCGCACCATCGACCACCTGGTCCGCCTCCAGGCCGGGGCGGGCGGCGACGCCCTGCTCGGCCGCCGGCTCCACCCGCTGCTGACGGCGGCCGGCTTCGCGGAGGTGGCCGTCCGCCCCCGGACGGTCTACGCCGACGACGGCCGACCGGCCCTGGTGGACGGCTTCACCCGGCGGACCTTCGTCGCCATGGTCGAGGCCGTCCGCCCGGAGGCCCTGGCCGCCGGACTGACCACCCCGGAGGCCTTCGACCGCGGCATCGCCGAGTTGCGCCGCGCGGCCGAGCCGGGCGGGACGTTCCACTACACCTTCTTCAAGGCGGTGGCCGTCAAACCCTGACCCGTGCGGCGCCGGCGCCCACCAGTCACGATCGCGGCCCGCAGCTCGGCGGGACCGCGGACCGGGACAAGTCCCGGGGCACCCGTCAGGCGTCGGCCGGGGCGGAGGGGCCGGCCGGCCGGGTCGGTCCGCTCGGCAGCAGGCCGAGCTCCGCCATCCGGTCCGCGATCACGTCGACGCAGGCGGGGATGCCGGGCGCCGGTCCCGGCGACGCGTCGCGGATCGCCTTGATCGCGTGGACGTGGCGCCTGAGGGCCAGGTGCCCGTCCACCGCACGCCGGACGTCGACGGGGAGTGCGTGCCAGATCGGGTCGTCCATGGCCGCCATCCAAGGCGAGGACGACGGGGCTCGGCAAACGGTTTGTCCGGGCCGGTCAGCCGGAGGTGTCGTCGCCGAGGTCGGCGAGCAGGGCGCGCATGCCGTCGATCAGGGCGGCCGTCCGGGCCTCGTCGAGGCCGGCCAGCATCCGGTGCTCGTTGGCGATGTGGTCGGGCAGGGCGCGGTCGATCAGGGCGTGGCCCTCGGGGGTGAGTTCGACGTCGCGGCTGCGGCGGTCCTGGTCGCTGCGGGTGCGGGTGACCAGGCCGCGGGCCTCCAGGCGGTCGAGGCGCTGGGTGATCGCGCCGGAGGTGACCATGGCGGACTGCATCAGGCCGGTGGGGGTGAGGCGGTAGGGCGGGCCGCTGCGCTTGAGGGTGGCCAGGACGTCGAAGGAGGGGGCGTCCAGGCCGTGCTCGGCGAAGTTGCGGTTGAGTTCGGCGTCCACCAGGCGGTAGAGGCGCTTGAGTCGGCCGAACACCTCCATCGGGGAGACGTCCAGGTCGGGGCGCTCGGCGCCCCATTGCGCGACGACGCGGTCGAGATGATCTGCCACGGGTCCAGGGTAGGCGACGCAGCAGAATTCCTTAGCGATGAGGTAACTGTGAGCCAGATCACCGGCGGAATCCGCGAAAGAATGCCTTAGCGCTGAGATACATTGGCTTAGTGCTAAGCAATCGACTCACCGTCGTGCTGGTGACGGCCCTCGCCCCCGCCATCTGGGGGACGACCTACCTCGTCACCACCGAGCTGCTCCCGCCCCACCGTCCGCTCCTCGCCGCCGTCATCCGCTGCCTGCCCGCCGGGCTGCTGCTGATCGCCCTCACCCGCACCCTGCCCAAGGGCGGCTGGTGGTGGCGCGCACTCGTCCTCGGCGCGCTCAACATCGGCGCCTTCCAGGCCCTGCTGTTCATCGCCGCCTACCGCCTCCCCGGCGGCATCGCGGCCACCGTCGGCGCCGTCCAGCCCCTGATCACCGCCGGACTCTCGGCCGGGCTGCTCGGCGACCGGCTCACCCTGCGCACCGTGCTCTCCGGCATCGCCGGCGTGGCGGGCGTCAGCCTGCTGGTGCTGCGCGCCGACGCCCGGCTGGACGCGATCGGGGTGGCCGCCGCGCTCGGCGGCGCGGTGGTGATGGCCTTCGGCGTCGTGCTTTCCAAGCGCTGGGTCTCCCCCGCGCCGCTGCTCGCCACCACCGGTTGGCAACTCACCGCCGGCGGGCTGCTGCTGGTGCCGGTGACCCTGCTGAGCGAGGGCGCCCCGCCCACCCACTACACGGCCGACAACGTGCTCGGCTACGCCTACCTCTGCCTGATCGGCGCGGCGCTCACCTACGCCATCTGGTTCCGCGGGCTGCGCGCGCTGCCGCCCACCTCACTGTCCTTCCTCTCCCTGCTCAGCCCGGTGGTCGCCACCCTGGTCGGCTGGCTGGCGCTCGGCCAGGACCTCAGCCCGCTGCAGGCGGTCGGCGCGGTGGTGGTGCTCGGCTCGCTGATCGTCGCCCAGACCCGACGGCTCGGCCCCGCCGCCGCAACCGCAACCGCAGCCGCAGCCGCAGCCGCGCCGGAGCCCGCCGACCCGGCACCGGACGTCCGGCCGAGCACGGTGCGCGGCAACGCCTGAGCCCGCCCCGCAACGGTGCAGTCCCGCAGTCCCGCACCACCGCACCACCACACCACCGCACCACCACAGTCCCGTTCAACGAATCCAAGGAGAAACCTTCATGCGTATCACCGTGTTCGGCGCCACCGGCAACGTCGGCCGACGGGTCGTGACCGAGGCGCTGACCCGCGGCCACGAGGTCACCGCCGTCGTACGGGACCCGGCCAAGCCGCACGACCTGCCGCCGGCCGTCACCCTCGCCGTCGGTGACGCCGGCGCCCCCGGGGACGTCGCCCGGATCGCCACCGGGCAGGACCTGGTGATCACCGCCACCCGGCCGGCGCCCGGCCGCGAGCACGAACTGGCCGCCGTCACCCGGGGTCTGCTGGCCGGCCTGGCCGGCACCGGCGTGCGACTGCTCGCCGTCGGCGGCGCGGGCAGCCTGACCGTCCCGGGCACCGACGGCACGATCCTGGTGGAGTCGCCCGGCTTCCCCGCGGAGATCCGGCCGATCGCGCTGGCCTGCGGCGAGCAGCTGGACCTCTACCGCGCGGACCGGGACGTCGACTGGACGTACCTGAGCCCGGCCGCCCTGCTGGAGCCCGGGGTGCGCACCGGCGTCTTCCGGCTCGGCCGGGACGAGCTGCTGGTCGACGCCGGTGGCAACTCGGCGATCTCGATGGAGGACCTCGCCGTGGTGCTGCTCGACGAGGCCGAACGGCCGGTGCACCGGCGGGCCCGCTTCACCGCCGCCTACTGAGCGCGCCGAGGCGCCCGTGGTGCTGGATACCCCCGGCTCCGGGGTGTATCCAGCACCACCACGAAGACGGTGTCCTGCCCCATCGCGCGTCAGGTGCCGGGCCGGACAGGATCGTTCCCGTGAACACCACCGCATCCCGCACCCGCCGCGCGGCCGCCGTCCTCGCCACCGCGGTCCTCGCCGGCCTCGCCCTGCCCGCCACGGCGAACGCCGACGCGGGCCGCGACCCGGGCGACGCCGGGCGCGCGCCGGCCCGCTACACCCACCAGACGCTCGACTGGCAGCCCTGCGCGGGGCAGCCGACGCTCGACTGCGCCACCATGGCCGTACCTCGCGACTGGCACCACCCCGGCTCCGGGGCCGACCTCTCCATCGCCGTCTCCCGGCACCGCGCCACCGACCAGGCGCACCGCAGGGGCACGCTGATGGAGACCGCGGGCGGCCCGGGCGGGCAGGGCCTGCTGCGGCCGGCGGACCTCGTCCAGGGCGCCCCCGCGGTGGCCGCCGTGTACGACATCGCCGGCTTCGACCAGCGCGGCGTCGGCCGCAGCACCAAGGTCCAGTGCCAGAGCCAGGAGGACTTCCAGGAGTTCCTGGCCGGGGACTACCGGGACCAGTCCCCCGCGGCCATCGACCGGGTCATCGCCGACTCCCGCAAGCTGGTGGCCGACTGCCAGGAGCACAGCGGCGACCTCCTGCCGTACCTGACCACCGAGCAGACCGTCCACGACATGGACCTCTTCCGCTCGCTGCTCGGCGAGAAGAAGATCAGCTACTACGGAGCCTCCTACGCCACCATGATCGGCGCCTACTACGGGACGCTCTTCCCGCACCGGGTCGAGCGGATGGTGCTGGACAGCAACATCGGCTTCGAGGGCACTTGGGAGCAGTACGAGCTGGGCCAGCCGATGAGCTTCCAGCGCCGGTTCGAGGAGGACTTCCTGCCCTGGATGGCCGCCCGGGACACCACCTACCACTGGGGCTCGACCCCGGAGGAGGTCAAGGCGCACTGGGAGCAGCGGCGCGCCGACCTGCACGACCGGCCCATCACCGACGGCTCGTTGACGCTCGGCCCGAACCAACTGGACAACGGCACCATCAACGCGATCTACAGCGAGAAGGCCTTTCCCCTGCTGGCGAGCGCGCTGACCGCCCTGGACGACTGGCCGGGCGCCGATCCGACGGCCAAGCAGACGGCCCGCCGGCTGTTCGGCCAGTACCTCAGCCCGGAGTTCCTCGCCGAGTACTTCTCGGTGACGTGCGGCGACACCCCGTGGACCAAGTCCATGGACACCTGGATCGAGCGCGGCGCGGAAAACACCGCCCGCTACCCGCTGATCGGCGCCCGCACGCTGGCCTTCAGCGCGGTCTGCGCGGCCTGGCCGACGGACCCGGCCCCCAAGGTGAAGGTCACCGGCGCCCATCTGCCGCCGGTGCTGATGCTCAACTCGCTGCACGACCCGGCGACGTACTACGAGGCGGCGCTCGGGGCGCACCGCGCGCTGCGCGGCTCGAAGCTGGTGACCGTCACCAGCAACGGCAACCACGGCCAGTACCCGGGGGCCGACGCCTGCGTCACGGACACCGTCGAGCGCTATCTGCTGGACGACCAGGCGCCCGAGCACGACCTCACCTGCCCGGCCTCACAGGCCGGCTGAGCTCCGGCCCGGTCAACTGCCGGTCTTGGGGCGGAACTTGCCGCGCAGGTAGTCAGCGGCGACGGCCAGTACCGCGAAGCCGCCCACGGACAGCTTGATCCCGGCCTTGGCGACGATCCAGCCGATGCCCGGGACGGTCCAGCCCAGCCAGTGGAGCACGGCCAGCATCGCCGCGCAGCCGCTGACGATGCACACCACCGTGGCACCGACGGCCGCGGCCCGCGACAACTCGCGCGGGCCGCCACTGCCGTCCTCACCCTCCGGAGCCGAAACGGCTTCTGCCGCAGCCTCGTTGACGCTGGCGCCGGCGACTGTGCCGGACGTCTCGTTCGTACCCCGATCACCCATGGAGGCGATCATACGATGTCAGCGGCATGAATGATGAGTGTCCCCGAGGTACTCGCCGGTCTCGTCGTCGGGGAAGCTGACGGCCATGGTGACGCGGTACTCGAAGACGTCGAGCCGGTGCCCCGGCACCCGTGCCCAGGCGAGCGAGTGCACCTCGGCGTCGGCGGCCTGCCGGCACCAGGCGGCGGCCTCCTCCAGGGCGCGGGCCGCCGAACGCCCGGTGCACACCACGGCGGTGTAGGCGGCGACGGAGACGTCCCCGCCGGTGGTGCGGCCGCTGCGCGACACCGCCCGGACGGCGGCGGCGGCCTGGGTCAGGTCACGGGCCAGGTCGTCCACCACTCTGGGGGGTGCCGGCAGGACCACCGCCCCCTCGGCGACGGTCTCCGGCAGGTTCGCGCTCACGGTTTCGGCCTCCATCCGCATGGTCACGCGGCACAGCATGCCGGACCGGGATTCCTGGCATGCCCACTTTCACCTGAACGTCATCCGTCCAGGGCCGAGTTGGGGACGCCCCCTGGCGCCGGGCCGCCCGCCCTGCTAGAGGAAGCCCGACTCCCTGGCAGACATCCCGGCAGGTCAGAGGGGGGTGCCGCAGGCGCCGCCGGGGAGCCCGAAACGACGCCCACGTACCACCCCCGCGCTTCGAACCGCCCGTCCGAGCGCCGGAACGCCCGGATGCCCGGAGTTGAGCCCTCGCCCAACTCACTTCCGCCGTACCGGAGATGACACCGCCGACGAGCCCCGGGGCAGGGCCCCGGGCCGGCCGCACCCCGGCTGAAGTGCGGCGTCAACGCCTCGATGGGCCCCGGGACGCCTCCCGTCCATCCTGTCCCTGTCAGATCGTCGTGATACTAATCGTCACCGTGGTGGGTGCCGCCGATCGACGGGCGGGCACGATGACGACGGCTCAACCGTTCCGGGAGGGGTCCGGACGGCGACGGGGAGGGGCATCAGATGGCGGCGAGGTTCGGCAGTGCCAACGACGGGCGGAAGGTGCGGCTCGGCAAGCGGGTCACGGGGACGGCGGCGGCACTCGCCGCGCTGGCCGCGCTGACCGGCTCTCAGGTCTCGGGCCTCGGACTCGCCCAGGTCGCCGCCGCCGACGCCGGACCGGCCCAGGACGGCGCCGGCCAGACCCAGGGCAGTTCCTCCGCTCCGTTCGGCGGCCCCGCCGTCGGCGTCCCCGGCACCGCGGCCGACGGCGGCAGCGCCGTCCAGCTCCCGCAGCCGCCCGGCACCCAGCCCGGCCTGCCCTCGGCCGGCCCCTTCACCGCCACCGGCGCCTCGCTGCCCGCCACCGTCTTCGCCGCGTACCGTCAGGCCGAGACCTCGCTGGCCCAGCGCTCGCCGGGCTGCCACCTGCCCTGGCAGCTGCTCGCCGCGATCGGCCAGGTCGAGTCCGGCCAGGCCAACGGCGGCCAGGTGGACGCCGCCGGAAAGACGCTCACCCCGATCCTCGGCCCGGCGCTGGACGGCAACGGCTTCGCCGCGATACCCGACACCGACGGCGGCCGCTACGACGGCGACGCCCGCTGGGACCGCGCGGTCGGCCCGATGCAGTTCATCCCGTCCACCTGGGCCTCCTGGGGCGTGGACGCCACCGGCAAGGGCAACGCCGACCCGAACAACATCTTCGACGCCGCCGAGACCGCGGGCCGCTACCTGTGCGCGGGCGGCCGGGACCTCTCCGACCCGGCCCAACTGGACCGGGCGGTCCTCAGCTACAACAACTCCACCGAGTACCTGCGCACCATCCGCAACTGGATGGCCCACTTCGGCAGCGGCACGGTCACCACCGTCGCGGACCGCCCCGGCGCCCCGACCCTGCCCGGCTCCTCGCCCTCGCCGTTCCTCCGGCCGTCCGGCGGCACGGGCACCTCGGGCGACACCCCGACCGGCACGCCGACCGGCGGCCCGTCCCCGACGGCGACCCCCTCCGGCTCGCCGAGCCCGACGCCGTCCACGGAGCCGACCACCACGCCGACCCCCAGCGGTTCGCCCTCGCCCTCCGCGAGCCCGACGGCCACTCCGACCACCACGCCCACCACCACCCCGACCGGCTCGCCGTCCGGCAGCCCGTCCGCGACGGCGACCCCGACCGGCACGCCGTCCGGCACCCCGACGGGAACGCCGACGTCCTGCCCGAGCCCGACGGCGACGCCCACCGGCACCGCGACGCCCACCGGCTCTCCCTCCCCGACGGCCACGCCGTCCGGCAGCCCGTCCGCGACGGCCACGCCCAGCGGCACCCCGACCGGCTGCCCGACGCCCACGCCGAGCGGCAGCCCGTCCGGCAGCCCCAGCGCCGCTGCCACCTCCGGCACCACCGCGTCCACCGCGTCCACCGCGCCGACCGGTACGCCCAGCACCGCGCTGTCGCCCTCCCCCTCGGCGACCGTGAAGAAGTGACCGTGAGGAAGTAACCGCGGACAGCACCGCGAACAGCACCGCCGGCGGCGGCAGACCGGCCCGAAAGGGCCCGCTCTGCCGCCGCCGGCGCGTTCACCGGGAGCGGGCCCCGGCGGAGAGCCTCGGCGGAGAGCCCCGGCGGAGGGCCTACTCCCCCGCCCTCATCGCCGCCCGGTGCTCGCGCCAGCGGCCGAGCATCCCGTGCAGCTCGTCGATCATGAACTCGAAGAAGGCCGCGCTCTCCGCCAGCCGCTCTGCCGCCACCGTGCCCACGCCGACGGCCAGTTCGCCCTCCTTGAGCACCCGGACCCAGCGCAGCAGCAGTTCGTCGCGCCGGGTCAGCGACTCGAACCAGACGTCGTTGAGCACCCGGTAGCGGTCGCGCCGCGAGCCGGGCTCACGCTCCTTGGCGACCAGGCCGACCTGGATCAGGTAGCGCATCCCGCCGGAGACCGCGGCCGGGCTGATCTGCAGCCGTTCGGAGAGCTCGGCGGAGGTCAGCACACCGCTCTCCTCGGCCATCAGGCAGGAGAAGATCCGGGACGGCATCCGGCCCATGCCCGCGACCACCAACTCGGCCGCGAACCGCTCGACGAAGTCCGACACGGCCCGCTCACGCCCGTGCCACGGCGCCTTCTCCGTCTGCTCCGGCGCCCTTTCCGGCGTCTGCTCCACCACTCGCCCCTCTCCGGGGATCATCCATCCCCTGATCGAACTTTAACGCTTCCCAATCTTCACGTTTTTCTGAAACTACGATACCTTCAGAATCATGACCAAGGCCATCATCCTGTCCGGCCTGCGCAAGACCTTCGGCCGGACCACCGCACTGGACGGCCTCGACCTCACCGTCGAGACCGGCGAGGTCCACGGCTTCCTCGGCCCCAACGGAGCCGGGAAGTCCACCACCCTCCGTGTCCTGCTCGGTCTGCTGCGCGCGGACGGCGGCAGCGCCCGGCTGCTCGGCAAGGACCCGTGGAAGGACGCCGTCGAGCTGCACCGCCGCCTCGCCTACGTCCCCGGCGACGTCGAGCTGTGGCCCAACCTCACCGGAGGCGAGGCCATCGACCTGCTCTCCCGGCTGCGCGGCCGGCTCGACCGGCGCCGCCGGGACGAACTGATCGAGCGCTTCGACCTCGACCCGACCAAGAAAGGCCGCAGCTACTCCAAGGGCAACCGGCAGAAGGTCGCCATCGTCGCCGCCCTCGCCTCCGACGCCGAGCTCCTGCTGCTGGACGAGCCGACCTCCGGCCTGGACCCGCTGATGGAGGTGGTCTTCCAGGACGTCGTCCGGCAGGCCAGGACGCACGGCCGCACCGTCCTGCTCTCCAGCCACATCCTGGACGAGGTGGAGAAGCTGGGCGACCGGGTCAGCATCATCCGGCAGGGCCGGGTGGTGCAGAGCGGCACCCTGGCCGAACTGCGCCACCTCACCCGCACCACCGTCGAGGCGGAGACCGACCGCCCGGTCACCGGGCTGGACGCGCTGACGGGCGTGCACACCCTGCGCACCGACGGCCGGCGGGTCCACTTCGCCGTCGACGGCGGCCAACTCGACGCCGCGGTACGGAAGCTGAGCGAGGCCGGGCTGCGCACCCTGGTCAGCCACCCGCCCACGCTGGAGGAGCTGATGCTGCGCCACTACGGCGACGAGCTGGCCGCCAACGGGCACGCATCCGACCCGGAGGCCGTCCGATGACCGCCACCGCCGCACCCACCACCCGGCGCACCGGCCCGGCCCGCACCGGCGGGCCCGGCGCCCTCACCGCCACCCTCGCCGGCACCGTCCCCCTGCTGCGCTTCGCCCTGCGCCGCGACCGGATCCGGCTGTCCGCCTGGGTGCTCGGCCTCGCCCTGCTCACCCTGGCCACCGCCGACAGCGTCCACACCGTCTACCCGACCGCCGCCGACCGCGCCGCGATCGCCCACGGCTCGGGCAGTCCGGCCGTGCTCGCCATGACCGGTCCGGCGCACTACCTGGCCGACTACACCTGGGGCGCGATGCTCGGCCACCGGCTGCTCGGCCTGCTGGTCGTCCTGGCCGGCCTGCTGAGCGTGCTGACCGTCACCCGGCACACCCGGGCCGAGGAGGAGAGCGGCCGCGCCGAACTGGTCCGCTCGGCCGCCGTCGGCCGGCACGCCCAACTGGCCGCCGCGCTGGCCACCGCCACCGTCGCCGACCTCGCCCTCGGCCTGCTGCTGGCCGCCGGCCTGCCCGGCCTCGGCGTCCCCGGGCTGACCGGCGCCGGCGCGCTGCTGTTCGGCGCCGCCACCGCCGTCGGCGGGCTGCTGTTCGGCGCGGTGGCCGCCGTCGCCGTGCAGATCACCGCCCACACCCGGACGGCCTCCGGGCTGGCCCTCGCCGTGCTCGGCGCCGGCTACGCGCTGCGCGCCGCCGGGGACGCCGGCGGGTCGGCGCTCTCCTGGGCCTCCCCGATCGGCTGGCTGCAGCGCGGCTACCCCTTCGTCGACGACCGCTGGTGGCCGCTGCTGCCCGCGCTGGCCCTGACCGCCGGAACCGCCGCGGCCGGGTTCGCGCTGAGCACCCGCCGGGACTTCGGCGCCGGGCTGCGCGCCGCCCGTCCCGGCCCGGCCACCGGCAGCCCCGCCCTGGGCACCCCGCTCGGCCTGGCGCTGCGGCTGCACCGCGGCCTGATCGGCGGCTTCGCGGTCGCCCTGCTGCTGCTCGGTGCGATGTACGGCTCACTGCTCGGCGAGGCCGACTCGATGCTCAAGGACGTCGACCAGATCAAGGAGGCGCTGGCCCGGCTCGGCGGTCACACCCTCGCCGACTCCTTCGCCGCGCTGACCATGCTGGTGGTCGCGGTGGTCGGCGGCGTCTACGCGGTGCTGGCGACGTTGCGCCCGCGCGGCGAGGAGAGTGCCGGGCGGGCGGTGCCGGTGCTGGCCGCCGGGGTGTCGCGGTCCGGCTGGCTGGGCGCGCACCTGGCGGCGGCGCTGCTGGGCTCGACCGCCGTGATGCTGGCGGCGGGCGTGGGCTTCGGTCTGGCCGGGGCGCTGTCCACCGGCGACGGAGGCGTGTTCCTGCGGCTGACCGGCGCGGCGCTGGCCTTCGCGCCCGCCCTCTGGGTGACGGTGGGCTTCGCCGCCGCGGTCTACGGCTGGCTGCCCCGGGCGCTGCCGCTGGCCTGGGCCGTTCCCGGGTACGCGTTCGTGATCGGCTACCTGGGCCCGCTGCTGAAGCTCCCGGCGGGCCTGGACCGGCTCTCCCCGTTCGGCCGGGTGCCCCGGCTCCCGGCGGCCCCGATGGACTGGACCCCGCTGGCCGTGCTCACCCTGGTCGCGGCCGCGCTGATCGCGCTGGCGCTGGCCGGGTTCCGGCGCCGGGACGTCGAGTAGCGTCCACGGCGCCGGAACCGGGGCCGCCCCGGGGCGAAGGGTGCCGGACCCGAAGCCGGTCAGAGGTGCTTGACCAGCTCCGGCATCAGGTCCTGGAAGGTACGCCCGCCGGCCGGCTGGCCGATCGCGGCCATCTGCCAACCGCCCGGCGTGCGCTGCACCTTGGCCATGATCTGGGCGGTGTAGGCTCCGCCGCCGGTCAGGGTGTAGCGGGCCAGCTCGGTGCCGGTGGTCTCGTCCACCAGCCGGCAGAAGGCTGCCTCGACCTCCTGGAAGGTCTGTCCGGTGAAGGAGTTGACCGTGAACAGGATCTGGTCGACCTCGGCGGCCACCTTGGTCAGGTCGACGGTGATCGACTCGTCGTCGGTCGCGTCGCCCGCGCCGCCGACCAGGTTGTCCCCGCTGTGCCGCACCGAGCCGTCGTTGCTGGTGAGGTGCTGGAAGAAGACCACGTCCACCGCCTTGCCGCCGGCGAACAGCACCGCCGAGGCGTCCAGGTCGATCTCCTGCCCGGCGGACAGCAGCTTGGCCAGGAAGCCCTTGCGCTGCACGGCCCGCCAGCCCAGGCCCATCCGGACCACGCTCAACTGCCCACCGCCCGGCTTCTCCAGGCTGATCTTCTGCCCCTTGGCCAGCGAAACGGTCATCGTGTTCTCCTCGTTCCTACCGCCGTCCGTGCTGCGAACCTATCGCACGCGAAGAAATCTATGATCATCGGACAGCAGCTCGGGAGGCCCTTACCCAGCAGTCCCCCGGGCCTCACTTCCGGCGGTGCTCCGCACACTGAGGGATTCGCCGGTCGGACGTCCGTCAGGCGTCGCCGTCCAGCAGGTGCTGGCGCACCTCCTGGAAGGTCCAGGCCCCGCCGGCCGGGCGGGAGAAGACCCAGACCAGGTCGAACCGGTCCGGCCAGGCGGCGGGCGCCCCGCTGTCGGCGGCGCCGAGCGCCTCGACGATCCGCGGGATCCTGGAGTGCTCCCAGCAGATCAGCACCGGCTGGGCCCCGGTGAGGGCGGCGCCGGCCAGTTCGGACTCCTGGGACTCGGCGTAGGTGGTGTCCACGGTCAGTCCGAGCTTGGCACCGAGCGGCGTGACGGTCTGCCGCATCCGGTGGGCGCCGGCCATCGGGCCCTGGTCGGTGGCGGCGAAGATCCGGGCCGGGGTGCGCAGCCCGGTCGCGGGCGGGGCGAACAGGGTGGGCAGGGCCTTGGCGCGGTCCCAGCCGCGCTGGGTGAGGGACTTGCCGTCCTGCTTGCCGTTCTCGTCCAGGCCGGGCCGGCTGCCGTCGGGCTTCTCGCCGTGCCGGATGATCATCACGAAGGCGGCGCCGCCCGGGTCACTGGCCTTCGCCACCGGGCCGGTCTTGCCGGCCTTGTCCTTCTTCCCGGCGGAGCAGCCCGCCAGGGCCAGCGGGGCGGCGGCCACGAGGCCGGTGAGCAGCAGGCGCCGGGTGGGGCGGGCGGTCATTCGGCACCCCGCCGGAGCCGCACCAGCGCGTCGATCGCGGTGCCCGGCCCGGCGCCCCGGTGTCCGGGATCGGCGCCGACCTCGCGGTGGACGCGCTCGGCCCGTACGGTGCGCAGGCCGTACCCGACGAGGTCGGCGAGGACGTCCTCGGGGGTGTACAGCACCGCCGGGTCCTGCGGGCCGCCGACGCCCTCGGTGAGGTTGCTCAGGTCATGCCCGATCACCAGCAGAGTGCCGCCGGGGGCGAGCGCCTCGGCGGCGCGGTGCAGCGCGGCCCGGCGGTCGTCGGCGGGCAGTTGGAGGTAGGCGACCAGGACGAGGTCGTAGCCGGCCGCGGGGGCTTCGTAGCCGCGGGCGTCGCCGTGCCGCCAGGTGAGGCGGTCGGCGACCTCGTCGGGGAGTTCGGAGGTGAGCCGTTCGGCGCGCTCGAGGGCGACGGCGGAGAAGTCCAGGCCGGTGACCTCCCACCCCTGGGCGGCCAGCCAGATGGCGTTGCGACCCTCCCCGGTGGCCAGGTCGAGGGCGTGGCCGGGGGTGTGTCCGGTCAGTTCGCGGACCACCCACCGGTTGGGCGCGGTACCCCACACCAGTTCACTCGCGGCGTAGCGGTCGTCCCAGCCCTGACTGTCCATGCGCTCCTCCGTTCGGTGGGTCTGTTCCGTCCCGGTCAACCTACCGTTGCACCGCCCTTCCCGGCCCGGGGCCGTCCAGCGGGTGGACACCCTTGACGGCGAATATTGGTCCAGTCCAATCTGTTCTGTCGTGACGCGTCCGGACCACGGGCTCCGCCACGGCCACGCACCGCACGCCTTGAGCACCCGCCCGACCCGCGTCACCGGTCCAACCCGCGTCACCGGTCCAGCCCGCGCCACCCGCCCGTGCGCCCCCACCGCGCCCGGGCCGGCTCCCCACGGCCCGTCCCGGGCCACGCACCGCCGGAACCCCCACACATCCGGAGGACCCCCGCATGTACGACCGCGTCCTGCCCGCACGGCCCGAGCCGCCCGCCCAGGGGCGTGCCGCCCGCCGGGCCGCCCAGCGCAGACGGGCCACCGCCCTGGCCCTGGCCGCCACGCTCACCACCAGCGGCGCCGCCCTCGCCCTCACCTACGGCTCCGCCGCCGCCACCCCGGTCAACCTGCTGGCCAACGGAGACTTCGAGACCGGCACCCTGGCCGGCTGGAGCTGCTCCAACGGCTCGGTCGTCACCACCCCGGTGCACGGCGGGAGTTACGCGCTCAGTGGGGCCGCCTCCGGCTCCGACACCGCGCAGTGCCAGCAGACCGTCGCCGTCCAGCCCAACACCTCGTACACCCTGGCCGGCTGGGTGCAGGGCAGCTACGTCTACCTCGGCGCCACCGGGGCCGGCGTCAACGCCTCCAGCTGGACGCCCGGCGGCACCGGCTGGAACCAACTGAGCAGCACCTTCACCACCGGCGCCACCACCACCTCCGTCACCGTCTTCACCCACGGCTGGTACGGCACCGGCGGCTACTACGCGGACGACCTCACCCTGACCGGCCCGGGCGGGCCGACCTCCTCGACCAGCCCGACCGCGAGCGGGAGCCCCACGGCCTCCGCCAGCCCGACGGCCACCGGCTCCCCCACCGGCTCGCCCAGCGGCAGCCCGACCGCCACCGGCTCGCCGACCGGTTCACCCACCGGCTCGCCCAGCGGCAGCCCGACCGGAAGTCCCACCGGCTCCCCCACCGCGACCGCCACCGCGAGCGGCCCGGCCGGGGACGGCAAGGTCACCACCCCGACCGGCGTCACGATCAGCAGGGTCACCTCCGGCGCCGTCGTGCTCACCTGGCAGCCCTCGACCCTGAGCACCGGCGACGGCCCGGTCTCCTACAAGGTGTGGTCCAACGGCCAGTTGGTCGCCACCTCGATGGGCACCTCGGTGGCCGTCAGCTCCCTGCTGCCCGGCCGGGGCTACACCTTCAGCGTCCAGGGCTACTCGGGCGGCCACGCCTCCGCCCAGTCCGCCCCGGTGAGCACCACGACCGCCGCCGCGCCCGCCCAACAACCCGTCCGCTCGGCCTACTTCGACCAGTGGGGCATCTACGAGAACGCGTACTACCCGAAGAACGTCGACACCAGCGGCGCCGCGAACAAGCTGGACGTCATCCACTACGCCTTCGCCAACATCGACCCCAGCAAGTTCACCTGCTTCCAGGCGGTGAAGGCCTCCGACTCGGCCAACGACTCCGACCCCAACGCCGGTGACGGCGCGGGCGACGCCTACGCCGACTACCAGTCCGACTACAACTCCGGCACCAGCGTGGACGGCGGCAGCGACACCTGGGAGCAGCCGCTCAAGGGAAACTTCAACCAGCTGCGCCAGCTCAAGGCCAAGTACCCGAACCTGCGCTTCACCATCTCGATCGGCGGCTGGACGTACTCCAAGTACTTCTCCGACGCGGCCGCCACCGACGCCTCCCGGAAGACCTTCGTCTCCTCCTGCCTCGACATGTTCCTCAAGGGGAACCTGCCGACCGGCGTCGCCGGTGACGCCTCCGGCGGACAGGCCTCGGCGGCCGGCATCTTCGACGGCGTCGACATCGACTGGGAGTACCCGGGCTCGGCCGGGGGCCACACCGGCAACCACTACTCCCCCGCCGACAAGCAGAACTACACCCTGCTGCTCAAGGAGTTCCGCACCCAGCTGGACGCCCTCGGTGCCGCCCAGGGCAAGCGGTACCTGCTGAGCGCCGCGCTCCCCAGCGGCCAGGACAAGATCGCCCAGCTGGAGACCGACAAGATCGGCGCCTACCTGGACTACGCCGACGTGATGTCCTACGACATGCACGGCTCCTGGGACGCCAAGGGCCCGACCAACCACCAGGACCCGCTGCACGACAGCCCGGCCGACCCGACCACGCCGATCACCCCCGGCACCCGCAAGTACAACGTGGACACCACGCTCACCGCGTACACCACCGGCCTGCCCGAGTACGGCATCCCCGGCGGCTTCCCGGCGAACAAGATCGTGCTCGGCATCCCGTTCTACTGGCGCGGCTGGACGGGCGTCCCGGCCGGCTCCGGCTACGGCCTGTACCAGAGCGCGACCGGACCGACGGCCGCCAAGCCGCTCAGCCAGGAGGCCGGACTGGCCGCCTGGAAGGAGCTCAACCCGACGGCCGCGCAGACCCATTGGGATCCGGTGACGGAGAGCAGCTGGGTCTACGACGGCACCGACTTCTGGACCGGCGACACCCCGCAGGCCGTCCAGGCGCGCGGGGCCTACGCCAAGGGCAAGGGCCTGGGCGGCCTGTTCGCCTTCTCCCTGGAGAACGACGACGCCTCCGGCACCATGCTCAACTCGATGGACAGCAGCCTGCGCTGACGTTGCCTCACAGGCGTGCGCCGGCGGCCCCGCTCGGGACCACCGGCGCACGCTCCCGGGCCGCTCAGCTCGTGAGGTTGAGCGAGGGGAACAGGTCCGTGAACGGCTGGGTGGTGACCGAGACGCTCCGGGCGAACGGATCGTCGAAGTCCCAGATCATGAACAGCAGGAAGGCGATCAGCACGCTGAAGCACGCCGCCAGGATCAACTCCCTTGGCGTGCGCCTGATCTGGAGCGCGAACAGCATCCCGACGGTCACCACAGCCCCGCCGATCAGCCCGAACCAGACCACGCCCGGCATGGTCGGCCCGGCGTTCTGGCCGCGCTGGTTGCGGGCGTCCAAGGCCTGGCTGATCCGGTCCGTCATCGGCTGGTAGGCCTGGGACTCCAGGTCGGAGGCCGGCGGCCGGCTGACCACCTCGTTCTGGAGCTTGTCCAGCAACTGGGTGCCCTTGTCGGTGATCTCGCCCTTCTTGCCCATGTAGTCCCACTCGACGGTCACCACGTACGTGACGTAGGCGTCGACGTCGGCCCGGACCTGGTCACGGAACTCGACCGGGTAGACCACCGCCCGGTCGCTCACCTCCCGCAGCGACTGCGCCTCGCGGAACACGTCGTCCTGGGCGGCGCCGCGCGCCTCCCAGACTCCCGCGATGGCGAGACCGAGGACGATCGCGTAGACCACGCCGATCATCATCGTGATGTACTCGATGACGTCGGGCGTCTCGTCGGCGTTCTCGACGACACCCTGCTGACGGCGCCTCAGCACCACCACCGCCAAGACAACGGCACAGGCCGCTGCCAAGGCGATGATCAGCGCCACCCACTCGGACATGGGAACTCCCTTCTCTGGCTTGGCTTGTGACGTGAACGGGGAAGTCCGGGGCCCGACCGGCCGGTCGAGCCCGGGAAACCGCCCGGCGGGGCCCGGAGCTCCTCCGGGCGGACCGGAAGCCGTCGGGCTCCGGGGAAATGAGGGACGCCGGGGCCGTCAGGACCCGGAGCGACCGCGGCCCCGGCCACGGCCACCCGGGCGCAGCGCCGCCGCCGCCAGGACCGCGGGGACGGTGATCAGCAGCATCGTGGTGGTCGTCGAGGCACCGTGATGGTGCTGCGCGACGGGCATCGGCCTGGAGGGCCACACCTTGAACACCGGGTGCGCCGACGGGGTCGGCCACAGCGGACTGGGTCGGTCCGGGCTCGGCAGCACGGGGCTGGGCGCCACCACGGCGGGGGCCGCCGGGTCGGGCACCGCCGGGACCGGCACCACGGCGGGCGGCGGCGCCTGCGGGGCGGGTGCGGCGGGCGCCGGGGCCGCGGGCACGGCGGGCACCGCCGGGGACGACGGCGGCGGAGTGGGCACCGGGGTCGGGCTGGGGGGTGCCACCGTCGGGGACGGCGTCGGTGTCGGCGTGTGGGTCGGCGTCGGTGTGGGGCTGGGGGTGTGCGTAGGCGTCGGTGTCGGCGTGTGCGTCGGAGTGGGGGTGGGCGTCGGAGTGGGGCTCGGGCACGGGTGCGGATGGTGGTGATGGTGGTGGTGCCACCAGCCCCCGTCGTGGTCACCGTTCCCGTCGTGGTCACCGTCCCCGTCGTGGTCGTGCGGCGGGCGCGGCCCGTGGTGCCGGCCGACGTCCGGGGCGACGCTGACATCGACCTGGACGTCCACGTCCACCCCGACGTCCACGCTGCCGCCCGGGCCGACCGACGTCGACAGGTCCGTTTCGGTGCACACGCAGGTGTCCACGGCCGGACCGTTCGGGTGCCCGCCGGGGTGTTCGGCCCCCGAGGCGCTGGCCCCGCCGACCAGCGCGCACATCGCCACCGCGCCGACCGCCGCACCGATCAGCCGCATCCGTCGCCCGGGGCCCGCGGCCCCGCCGCCGTGCCGCGGTATCCGTCGGAACTGCCGGCGCTGCGCCATGGGTTCCACACACCTCTCGGGTCATCTGGGGAGGACGGAAGGACTCGGTCTGATCAGCCGACGGGAACGGGCGGCAACGGCCTGGACCGGTCAGAACCGATCGGGCACGACCAAGTGCATTCAGACGCGATCAGGCGGACGGCCCGCCTGCGGGGGCGGGCCGTCCGTCATCGGGTGAAACGATCTTCGCGCCGACCGGTTACGGCCCGCGCTCGCTGTTCCGGATTCCGGGTGCTCAGTGGCGGCGGTGCGCGATCTCGACGTTCTCCAGCACGCCGACCGCGTCCGGCACCAGGATCGCGCAGGAGTAGTAGGCGCTGACCAGGTACGAGATGATCGCCTTCTCGTCGATCCCCATGAAGCGGACCGACAGCGAGGGCTGGTACTCGTCCGGCAGGCCGGTCTGGTGCAGGCCGATGACGCCCTGGTTGTCCTCACCGGTACGGATCACCAGGATCGAGCTGGTGTTCTCCTTGGTGATCGGGATCTTGCTGCACGGCAGGATCGGCACCCCGCGCCAGGCCGGCACCTGCTGCCCGCCGAGGTCGACGTGGTGCGGGTAGATGCCCCGGGCGTTGAACTCCCGGCCGATCGCGGCGATGGCCTTGGGGTGGGCCAGCAGGTAGTCGGGGTCGCGGCGGCGGTTGAGCAGCTCGTCCAGGTCGTCCGGGGTGGGCGGGCCGGAGTGGGTCTGGATGCGCTGGTCGAAGTCGGCGTTGTTGAGCAGGCCGAACTCCGGGTTGTTGATCATCTCGTGCTCCTGGCGCTCGCGCAGGGCCTCGATGGTCAGCCGGAGCTGGTGCTCGATCTGGTTCATCGGCTGGTTGTACAGGTCCGCGACCCGGGTGTGGACCTTGAGGATGGTCTGCGCGACGCTCAGCTCGTACTCGCGCGGCTTGAGCTCGTAGTCCACGAAGGCGCCGGGGAGTTCGTACTCGCCGTGGTGGCCGGCCGACATCGCGATCTCGGCCTCGCCGCGCTCGTTCTGGGCCTGCAGCGGCAGGGACAGGAACGACTCCAGGTGCTCCTGGAGGGAGGGCGCGTTGTCCCGGATGCGGGCGAAGTCGTCCCGGCTCAGGGTGAGGGCGACACCGGAGGTGGCGGTCTTCGCGGTGTAGTCCCAGACGGCGTCCGGGTTCAGCAGCGAGTCGTCGCCGAAGCGGTCGCCGTCACCGGCCACGCCCACCACGGTCTCGTCGCCGTACTTGCCGGTGCCGATCTTGTTGATCTTGCCGTGGGCGATCAGGAAGATCCGGTCGGCGGCCTCGCCCATGGTGGTGAGCACCTCACCGGGGCCGAAGTCGCGCTGCTGGCAGCGGTCGGCGAGGGCGGTGAGCACCTCCTCGTCCTCGTAGCCGCGCAGCAGGGCGAGTTCGCCCAGCTCCTGCGGGATCACGCGGACCTGGGAGCCGGTCTTGATGAACTCCACCACGCCGTTGCCGACGGTGTAGGTGAGCCGTCGGTTCACCCGGTACGCGCCACCGTGGGCCTCGACCCACGGGAGCACCTTGAGCAGCCAGCGAGAGGTGATCTCCTGCATCTGCGGGGCGGACTTGGTGGTGGTGGCAAGGTTGCGGGCAGCTGCCGTCGCAAGGCTCTGCTGCCGGTCCTGCTGTGTCTCCGGGCTCGTGTCCACGGGCATCGGCAGGGGTCTCCATTCGTGTGGGTCGGACCACGCGACCAGGGCCGTACCGCTCCGACCTGGGCGCACGCGTCCGCAACGGATCATCAGATCCGCTTACTGGTGGGGAAGTTGGCGAGTTTCGGGAGCGGGACCGCCATCGCCCGGCGGCCCATCCGGAACCCTAGATCACCAGAACCCGACCGAGCCCGTACGGCGGCCGACTACCCCCCGATAGGGTGAATCTCGCGCGATCCGCCCCCGCGCCCCAGCCGTCACCGGAACACCCGTTCGCGCCCGCACCCCGGCTCCCCCGGCCTCTCTCCCACCTCCGCCGCACCACCCCCGGCCGTCAACCCGGCACACCGGGCCGGCCCGCTCCGGCCCCGGCCCGCTCCGACTCGGCGGCCGGAAGAAGCTGTCGGAGAAGCTGCCGGAGAAGCTGCCGGAGAACGCGAAAGGCCCGTCAGGTGCCGGTACGGGGGTGGCCGGCACCTGACGGGTGCGAGGGGGGCGGCCGCACGGGCCGCGCCAGGGAGAGGAGGAGAGGAGGGGAGGGAAGGGGAGAGGTCGGATCAGCAGGTGACCTGGGTGCCGGGGATGCCGAGGATGCCGGAGTTGTTGGCCAGGCCGCCCTGGTACTCGTAGTAGAGGTACGAGTAGAAGTCGATCCGTACGCCGTCTCCGCACGCCGAGTCGGGGGCCACGGTGTAGGTGACCGTGAAGGTACTGCTGGCGCCGGGCGCGAGCGGGACGTCGTAGCGGGCGATGCCGCCGTGCACGTTGTCGCTGCAGCCGTTGGTCTGGGGGCCGCAGGCCGTGGCGGTGAACTTGAGCCCCTTCTGCAGACTGGTGTCGTAGGTCTGCTGGACGCTCTGGTAGACGAACTGGATCGGGGTGTCGTACGGGTTGGTGAGCGTCAGGGTCAGCGTGAACTCACCTCCCCGGGCGGTCGTCTGGCGGTCGGAGACGGCCGTGAGCGGCAGCGGACTGTCCGCCTGGGCGGGTGCCGCGGACAACAGCAGACCGGCGGCGACGGCCGGGCCCACGGCGAGCGCGGCACGGCTCAGATGTGTTCTGCGCATGTCCATGGAGCGTAGGGGGCGCCGCCGCCGAGGCCATCCCCCTCGGCCCGAAGCCGTACCGACGCACGAGCGGCGGGCGGACGCCGGGGACCGACCGAACGCGTTCCGGCCCGGCGGAACCTCCGGTGGCCTATCCTTCGCCGCCCACCCCCGCCAGAGCCTGTCCCCGGCCCCGGCGCCCCCGCTTCCGGACCGGTCAGGACGGTGGCGGCAGGATGTCGCACAGCGCCTGGAGCGCCGCCGCGTAGGCGTGGTCGGGCGGCGTGGCGTAGCCGACCACCAGGCCGTCGACGGCGGGCACCGCCTCCAGATCGGCCGCCGGGTGGCGGTAGTCGGCGAGCCCCTCGACGGCCAGGCCCCGGTAGGCGGCGGCCTTGAGGACGGACCGCTCGGTGCCGGGGGCCAGCCGTAGGACGGCGTGCAGGCCGGCCGCGATGCCGGACACCTCGATGTGCGGGGCGTGCGCGGCCAGTGCGGCCACCAGCTGGTCCCGGCGGTCCCGGTAGCGGCGCCGCATCCGGCGCAGGTGCCGGTCGTAGCCGCCGGAGTCGATGAACTCGGCGAGGGTCAGCTGGTCCAACGCGCTGACCCAGGCCTCGCGTTCGCCCTTGGCGGCGAGCGCCCGGTCCACCAGGTGGTCCGGCAGGACCATCCAGCCGAGGCGCAGCGCGGGGCTGAGGCTCTTGCTGGTGCTGCCCAGGTAGAGGACCCGGTCGGGGTCGAGCCCCTGGAGGGCGCCGACCGGCTGGCGGTCGTAGCGGAACTCTCCGTCGTAGTCGTCCTCCAGGACGAGCCCGCCGTGCCCGCGCGCCCAGTCGATGACGGCGGCGCGGCGCCCGGCGTGCAGCGGGCCGCCGGTCGGGAACTGGTGGGCGGGGGTGAGCAGGGCGGTGCGGATCTCCGGTCGGGTGGCCAACTTCCCGACCCGGGCGCCCTGTTCGTCGATCGGCAGCGGCACGGTGGTGACCCCGGCGGCGCCCAGCAGTCCGCGGTGGAAGCCCAGTCCGTACGCCTCCACGGCCAGCGGCCCCTGTTCGTCGGACGGCAGGACGGGCGCGGCCCCGTCGAAGAGCAGCCGCAGCGCGTGGGCGAAGCCGGCGCAGACCACGATCCGGTCGGGGTCGGTGCGCACCCCGCGGGCGCGGGCGAGGTAGTCGGCGAGGACGGTGCGCAGTTCGCGGCGGCCGTGCGGGTCGCCGGGCCCGAAGGCCTCGTTGGGTGCGGCGGTGAGGGCCCGGCGGCCGGCGGCCAGCCAGGCGGTGCGGGGGAAGGAGGAGGCGTCGGGCTGGCCCTGGCGCAGGTCGTGCGCCGGCCCGGGCCGGCGCACGGGGCGGCGGGCGTGTCGGGAGGGTACGGGCGCGGCGCGTTCGGCGACGGTGGTGCCGGAGCCCTGGCGGGCGGTGAGCCAGCCCTCGGCGACCAGTTCGGTGTAGGCCTCGGCGGCGGTGTTGCGGGCCAGGCCGAGGTCGGTGGCGAGGACCCGGTAGGGCGGCAGCCGGGTACCGGGGGCCAGTCGGCCGCTGCGGATCGCCTCGCGCAGGGCGGCCATCAGCGCGGAGCGGCGGCCGCCGGTGGCGGGGAGGTCCAGGTGGAGGTCGTTGCCGGTCAGGTGGGCCGGCTCGGTGGGGTGCGCGCCCGGCGGTTCCGTCATGGAAACGCACCCTACCGGCCGCGCCGGAGCCGCCCGGCGGGCGGTCGGCCCCGGCGCCCGTCCGGCCTCGGGACCGGGCCGTGGCCAGGACCTCCGTCATCCGCCGGACGGACGCCGGCCAGGGGCTGCGATCAGGGGACGACGGTGACCGGCCAGCGGCCCGCCTTGACCAGCCGGACCGCGACCGAGCCGATCACCTTGTGCCCGGCCTGTTCGGACACCCCGACCACCACGGCGTCGGCGCGCAGTTCGTCGGCGAGCTTGGCCAGGCCGGTGTACGGGTCGCCACGCATGGTGAGGAAGCGCCAGTCGACCCGCCAGACCTCGCGCATCCGCTGCTCGGCCTCCCGCAGCGCGGCGAGGAGTTCGTCGGCGATCTCCTGGGTGGTCTCCTCCACCGCGGCCCCGGCCAGAGCGGTCGCGGCGCCGAGTATCGGCTGGATGTAGGCGACGGCCAGGGCGGCGCCCTGCCGGCGGGCCAGTCCGGCGGCGTAGGCGGTGGCGCGCCAGGAGGAGTCGGAGCCGTCCAGGCCCGCGAGGATCACCTTGGGTCCGTCGGTGCCCAGCTCGAAGCCGCTGGGGGCGGCGGCCGTCTCGTGCTCCCCGTACCCCTCGCCGGCCGGGCGGCCCGCGTCGTCGACGGCCCCTGCGTCCGCCGCATCGCTCTCATTGCTCATGGGCCGAAGGCTATGCCCCGCCACCGGGAGTGGATGGCGGGGGCACTCCGGGTGAGGGCTGTGGCGCGGGCCACCCGGGCGGGCGCGCGGGGCGGCGGTTCCGGCACGGGGGGCGGGGTGGACCGTCACGCGCTGTCGACGGTGTGCGCGGCCTCACAGCGCCTCCGGGGTGACGGGGGCCACTTCCGGGGGCGGTTTGATCTTGGAAATAGGTGAAAATCGGTCGAAATCACCTGATTTTCGTGATCGCTACCTGCGGTAACAAGCCTCTGACGTGCCTGAACCTGCGAATCCTTGAAACCGCCACAACCGCCCCCGTACCTTCGAACTCGTTGCACCGAGCGATTCCGCTCCGGCCGGGCCTCACCGCCCCCGAGCAGGAACGGTGCCGGACCACGCGAGTGACGCGACCCCGAACCGACGGCCTCCCGAAGGCCTGGTTCCGCACGCTCGCAGACCCCCTCCGAAAGGAACCGCATGACCTTCCGTAACGAGACTGCCGCTGCCACCACCACTGCCACCCCGAAGCGCCGCAACCGCGTCCGGATGGCTCTGATGGCCGGGGCGCTCACCGCCCTGCCGGTGGCCGGCCTCGTCACGGCCACCAGCGCCTCCGCCGCCCCGGCGACCGTCTGGGACAAGGTCGCCCAGTGCGAGGCCACCGGCAACTGGGCCGTCAACTCCGGCAACGGCTTCTACGGCGGCCTCCAGTTCACCTCCAGCACCTGGGCCGCCTTCGGCGGCACCGCCTACGCCCCCCAGGCCCACCAGGCCACCAAGGACCAGCAGATCGCGATCGGCGAGAAGGTCCTCGCCGCCCAGGGCCCCGGCGCCTGGCCGATCTGCTCCGTCAAGGCCGGCCTGGGCAAGTAAGCCCGCAGGTTAGCCCCACCCGCACGCAAGCCGCCGCACCCCTCCCCTGGGATGCGGCGGCTTCGTCGTGCGCCGACTTCGTCGGCCGTACCCGCTGAAGCGGCTGCTGCCTCACCCTGGACGACCCACGAGGTGTACGCGAAGGCCGGGTTCGTGCCGTACCCGGCCCCGGAGCGGCTGATGCTCCTCAGCGAGCGCGAGCGCGAGCCCGACCGAGGGAGCGGCCGCCCGGGCTCTTTCAGACCGGCCGGGCCGGCAGCGGCAGCGGCAGGGCGGGCAGACCGTCGATGCTGGTGCCGACGTGCGGCTTTCGCGCGCAGTAGTCGCCGAACTCCTCCTCGTCCTTGCGGTCGAAGAACTGGGCGTGCAGCTCCCGGTCGGCCCGGAAGTCCATGAACGGCACCGCGTACCCGCAGGAGTCGGAGACCCGCTCGGCCCGGACCAGCACGATCGCCCGCAGCCCGGAGCCGTCCGCGCCGGATTCGAAGCGGCCGAGCAGTTCGGCGAAGCGCGGGTCGTCGCGGAAGACCGGTTCGCCGTGGCCGTGCACCCGCACGACGGTGGGCGGGCCGTCGAAGGCGCACCACATCAGGGTGATCCGGCCGTTCTCCCGCAGATGGGCGATGGTTTCGGCCTGTGAGCCGCCGAAGTCCAGGTAGGCGAGGGTGAGTTCGTCGATGATCGTGAGGGTGCCGGAGCGGCCCTTGGGCGAGAGGTTGACGTGTCCGTCGGCGGCCAGCGGCGCCGTCGCGACGAAGTAGA
Source organism: Kitasatospora sp. NPDC030952 (assembly GCF_055571335.1). Classification (NCBI taxonomy): domain Bacteria; kingdom Bacillati; phylum Actinomycetota; class Actinomycetes; order Kitasatosporales; family Streptomycetaceae; genus Kitasatospora; species Kitasatospora sp. NPDC030952. The sequence continues at coordinate 96,554 of NZ_JBVIFM010000024.1, read as the reverse complement.
CGGGCTGGCGTTCGATGAACTGCCGCAGCCGGCCGTCGATGCTTTCGTACTGCTTTCCCATGTCCGTCAGTCTGCCCTCATCTCGACACGTGAGAACCAGGATTCCGTACGGTGAGACGCGGGGCACCGGCCCGGCCGGCCTGGAATGATCCGGCCGGGTGATCCGCACACCGCCGGTGACCGCTGTGAGAACGGGAGTTGCGATGGTCCAGGACACCCTCCCGACCGCCGGGCCGGTGACCGTGCTCGGTCGGCCCGCCGCACCGCTGCGCCGGTACGTCCTCGACTACCACGGCTACCGGATGCTCCTGGGCCGCCCGCGCCGGCGCCTGGAGGTGCCCACCGACGTGGTCACGGTGGCGCTCGCCTTCGAGGGCCGGATGCGGCTCACCGACGCCGTGTCACCCGCCCCCGCCGTCTCGCTCGGCTCGATCGCGGCCGGGCTGCGCCGCACCGCGACGATCGCCGAACACACCGGCGCCCTGCACGGGTTGGCCGTCTCGCTCACCCCGCAGGGCGCGTTCCGGGCGTTCGGCCCGGTGGCCGGGGAGCTCGGCGGCCAGTGGACCGAGGCCGGTGAGGTACTGGGCCCCCGACTGGGCCGACTGGCCGCCCGGCTGGCCGACGCCCCGAGCTGGCGGGCCCGGTTCGCCCTGCTGGACGGCTACTTCACCGCGCTGCTCGCCGACGGCCCGGCCTGGGAGCCGGACGTCACCTGGGCCTGGCAGCAACTGCGGCGCTCGCACGGGCGGGTGCCGGTGCGGACGCTGGTCGAGGGCACCGGCTGGAGCCGCCGCCGGCTGGAGCTGCGGTTCCGCGAACAGCTGGGACTGGCCCCCAAACAGGCCGCCGGCATCCTGCGGCTGCAACGCACGCTCCGGCTGCTGACCGCCCCGGACGGCCGCTTCGCCCGCGCCGACCTGGCCGCGCTCTGCGGCTACTACGACCAGTCCCACCTGGACCGCACCTTCCGCGCCATGGTGGGCTGTTCGCCGCGCGAGTTCCTGGCCTCCCGCCGCTCCACCGCCGCGCCGGAGCCGACCGACCGGGTCGTCGGGCGGGTCACCAGCGCCGTGCTCGACGCCGGCTGACCGCTCCGGCCCGGCCCGGTCAGCGCCGCGCGCCTGCTGCAACTGCTGGAACCGCTGGAAGTGCTGGAAGTGCGCATTTTTACAAGACGCGCGGCGGCCCCGTCCGCCACCCTCGGAAGGCCCGGCCGGTACGGGGGGACCGGCCGGTCACGGGGCGCACGGGCGGGGCCGCCGCCGAAGCGGGGCCGCAGTGCGGCCCCGCGCGGCGGTCACCGCTTCATGTAGACGCCGTCCATGAACTCGATGATCTGCTGGTCCGTCAGCCGGTGGCCGTCGCGGTGGCCCATCGCCAGGTCGGCCTCGCTGATCATGCCGACCAGCCGCTCGCCGTCGATCACCGGGATGCGCCGGATCTGGTGCTGCTCCATCTTCTTCAGCACCGCGTCCATGCTGTCGTCGGCCCGCACGCAGTGCAGGTGGCCGGCCAGTTCGATGGCCGTCATGGTGGCCGGGTCCTTGCCCTCGGCGAGACAGCGCACCACGATGTCACGGTCGGTGATGATGCCGTGCAGCTTCTGGTCGTCGCCGCAGATCGGCAGCGCGCCCACGTTCTTCTCGCGCATCATCCGCGCGGCCTCGTCCAGGGTCTGGTGGGCGCCGATGCACTGGGCGCCGGTGTGCATGATGTCTCGGGCAGTGGTCACGGGGACTCCTTCGTCGCTGTTACCCCCCGACGGTCCTCCCCCGCGGCGCACCGCGCGCATCGCGGAGTGACCGTGCCCTCACCATAGGCAACCCCGCTCCCGCCCGCGACCGCGGACGCCGATACTGGGCCCGTGACGACGCAAGCCACCGGGGCGGTCGACGAGGCCGTCCGCGCCCGGCCCGCGACGGCCCTGCGACCGTACGTGGCCTGGTACTCCGGCTACCGCCAGCGCGGCCTGGCACCGGCCGTGCACCGCGGTCTGCCCTCCCCGTACCTGACCTTCATCCTCACCCTGGACGAGCCGCTGGTGATCGCCGGCCACCCGGATCCGGCGCAGCCGCCCGGCAGCTACCCGACGCTGCTCGGCGGCCTGCACACCTCCCAGGCACTGATCACCCACGAGGGCGCCCAGTCCGGGGTGCAGATCGCCGTGCACCCGCTCGCCGCCCGGGCGCTGTTCGGGCTGCCCGCCGGGGAGTTGGCCGGTATCGACCTCCCGGCGGAGGACGTGCTGGGGCGGCTCGGCGCGCAGTTGCAGGAGCGGCTGCGGGCGGCCGACGGCTGGGCGGAGCGGTTCGCGGTACTGGACGGGGCACTGCTGCGGGCCGCCCGGCCGTCCGGGCTGGTGCCGCCGGAGGTGGGCTGGGCGTGGCGGGCACTGCGGCGCAGCGGCGGAGCGCTGCCGGTGGCCGAACTGGCCCGGGAGACCGGCTGGAGCGCCCGGTACCTTCAGGACCGGTTCCGCCGGGAAACCGGACTGACCCCGAAGGCCGCCGCCCGGGTGATCCGCTTCGACCGGGCCCGGCACCTGCTCGCGGCCGGTTCGCCGCCGCCCCGGCTGGCGGAACTGGCCGCCCACTGCGGCTACTTCGACCAGGCGCACCTGGCCCGGGAGTTCCGCGCGCTGGCCGGGGCCGCGCCGAGCGCCTGGCTGGCGGCGGAGGGGCCGGAGGCGGGGAAGTTCCGAAACGTCCAAGGCGGGGCGGTCGGGGCGGTCGCAGAGTGGGAGGCGTAACCACCCCACCCGAGGAGTGACCACCATGGACACCGAGACCCCCGCCCCGCAGGTCTGGCCCACCCTGCGCGCGAACGACGCCCGGGCCCTGATCCGCTTCCTGTCGGACGCCTTCGGCTTCCTGGAGGTGGTCAGTTACGGGGAGGGCGACTTCGTCTCCCACGCCGAGCTGGCCTGGCCGGAGGGCGGCGGCGTGATGCTCGGCTCGGCGCGCGAGACGGCCCCGGGCGACTGGAAGGGCGAGCCGGGCACCTTCAGCGCCTACATCGTCACCGCCGACCCGGACGGCGTGCACGCCCGGGCCGTCGCCGCCGGGGCCCGGATCACCACCGGGCTGACCGAGACGGATTACGGCTCGCGAGACTTCGCCGCCGCCGACCCGGAGGGCAACCACTGGTTCTTCGGCACCTACCCGGGCGCGCCCCGGCCCGTCCCGTCCTCGTGACGCCCGCCCCGGTGGACCGGATGACGCCCGTCCCGGTGGACCGGCTGCGGGCGCTCTGCCCGGCGCTGCCGGAGGTCGAGGAGCGGGTCAGCCACGGGTAGCCGGGCCGGGCGCGGATCGAGGACCCGCTCGCGGACGCCCACGCCCTGGTCGGCCCCGTGCGGTGACCGCCTGCCCCGGGCGGTGCCCGCCTGCCCCGGGCGGCATCGGCCGCGCCGGGGCAGACTGGCTGCGGGGGCCACCCACAGGAGCCTTCGGAGACCGACCGTGCCGCAGATGACGGTGGACGGGCACACCCTCGCACTGTCCCACCTCGACAAGGTGTACTACCCGAGCATCGGTACCCCCAAGGGCGAGGTGCTGCGCTACTACGCCGCCGTGCACACCGCCCTGCTCCCCCACCTGCGCGACCGCCCGGTGTCCTTCCTGCGCTGCCCGGACGGCGTCGAGGCGGAGGTGTTCGTCGCCAAGAACCCGCCGCCCGGCACCCCGGACTGGGTGCGCACGGTGGACGTGCCGACCAGCGGCGAGCGGCTGCGCCAGGTGGTGCTGGAGAACGGCGCGGCCCTGCTGGCGGTGGCCAACCTGGGCTGCCTGGAGCTGCACGTCCCGCAGTGGCACGCCGCCGCGCCCGGCCTGGCCGACCGGCTGGTCCTGGACCTCGACCCGGGCGAGGGCGCCGACGTGCTCACCTGCCGGGAAGTCGCGCTGCTGCTGCGCGAACGGCTGGCCGCGGACGGCCTCTCCGCCTGGGTGAAGACCTCCGGCTCCAAGGGCCTGCACCTGCTGGTGCCGATCGAGCCCACCCCCAGCACCGAGGTCTCCGGGTACGCGAAGGCGCTGGCCGCCGCGCTGGAGGCGGAGCACCCGGAGCTGGCGGTGCACACCATGGCCAAGGCCCGGCGCCGCGGCCGGGTGCTGGTCGACTGGTCGCAGAACAACGCCAAGAAGACCACCGCCGCCCCGTACACCCTGCGCGCCCGGCCGCTGCCGACCGTCTCCACCCCGCTCAGCTGGGCCGAGCTGGAGCGGGCCCGCGGGGAGGCGGAGCTGGTGTTCACCCTGGCCGAGCTGCCGGGACGGCTGGCCGCGCACGGCGACCTGTTCGCGCCGCTGCTGGACCCGGAGCAGGCCCGGCCGCTGCCGGCCGCCCCCTCGACCGGCCCGCCCTCGACGCCCGCACCCACCGCACCCCCGGCCGCCGCCCAGCCCCGGCAGGTGCTGCACCCGCCCGTCGAGGTGATGCGCCCCGTCGCCGTCGGCGCCGTACCGCCCGCCGACGGGCTGGGCGGGGGCGGCGTCCAGTACGAGCTGAAACTGGACGGCTTCCGCTGCCTCGCCTTCGCCCGCGGCGACCGCCCGGCGTTCCTGCAGTCCCGCAGCGGCCGCGACCTCGCCCCCGAGTTCCCGCCGATCGCCGCCGCCGTCGCCCGACTGCCGGAGGGGCTGGTGCTGGACGCCGAGCTGGTCGCCTGGCGGGGCGGGCGGTTCGCCTTCGAGGAGCTGCTGCACACCCGCCGGGCCCGGGCCGCGGCCCCGGACGTCGCACTCGGACTGATCGTCTTCGACCTGCTCGCCCTGCCCGGCCGCGACGTCCGGCGCCTCCCGCTCACCGACCGGCGCCGGCTGCTGCTCGCCGCCCTGGCCGACGTCCCGCCGCCGATCCAGCCGGTCCTGGCCACCACCGACCGGGCGGAGGCCCTGGAGTGGATGGCGCAGCTGGCCGACACCGGCGTGGAGGGCCTGGTCTGCAAGGCCGCGGCCGCCCCGTACCGCGCGCGCGGCGCGGGCCACGTCTGGGTCAAGTACCGGCGCTCCGACACCCTGGACGCCACCGTCAGCGCCCTCACCGGCCCGGCGGCCCGGCCGCACGCGCTGGTGCTGCGGCTGGACGACGGCCGGGTGATGCTGACCAGCCCCCGGCTGACCCCCGTCCAGGCCCGCGAGGTCGCCCGGGCGGCGGGCCCGCTGCTCGGCCCGCCCGTCACCGACCCCGACCACGGCCCGGTGCACCCGCTCACCGCCCCGCTGCGCGCCGAACTCACCCTCACCGGCCGCCCGCCCACCGCCACCTTCGTCCGGCTGCGCGGGGACTGACCCGCGCGGGGCCTCCGGCTCCGGCGGCGGTCCTCCCGGCTGCCGACTCCGCACCAGGGTCTGCCCGGCGGATCTTGCCCAGCGTCGTGCGCCCGGCAAGATCCGCCGGACAGGCCCTAGGCCCCAACGGCCCCCGCGGACGGCTCACTTGGGCCGCGCGGCCGCCGCGTGGGCGAACTCGGTGACGAACGTGTCCTCGAACACCGGCAGGTCGCCCGGCCTGCGGCTGGTCACCAGTGGGCCGGGCCCGTCCCGGCAGACGTGCACCTCCTCGTCCACCCAGTGGGCGCCCGCGTTGACCAGGTCCGTGCGCAGGCTGGGCCAGGAGGTGAGGGTCCGGCCGCGGACGGCGTCGGCCTCGATCAGCGTCCAGGCCGCATGGCAGATCGCCGCCACCGGGCGGCCGGTGGCGCAGCAGGCGTGCACGAAGTCGATCGCGGCCCGGTCCAGTCGCAGCCGGTCCGGGTTGGCGACGCCGCCGGGCAGCACCAGCCCGTCGTAGCCGACCGGATCCGCCTCGGCCACCAGGCCGTCCACCGCGAAGGTGTCCCCGAGCGCCCCGCCCCGGACGGCCTGGACCCGGCCCGGGGCGGTGGAGAGCAGCCGGGGGAGGCCGCCGGACTCGACCACCGCCTGCCAGGGCGAGGCCAGTTCCTGCTGTTCGGCGCCGTAGGGGGCGACCAGGAAGGCGATCGTCCGGCCGGTCAGGGTGGTGGACGGCCAGCCCATGTCTCAGTGTCGGCGGTGGGCGGTGAGGTTCTCGGCCGGCGGCGGGACGGCGGCGAGCCGGGCCCGCGGGCAGTCGAGGTGGACGGCGCGGTCCAGGTGGTCGATCCGGGCGACCAGGCCGACCGGGACGAGCACCCGGGTGCCCGGCACCCAGGGGCCGGCGTCGACCGTCAGGTGGTCTCCGGCTTCCTGTTCGACCCGGCCGAGCGGGCCGTCGGTGGCCTGGACCTCGTACCCGACCAGGGTGGGGTCGGCGGCGGGGTGGGAGCCCGGGCGGTACTCCCACAGGTCGGTACTCATGCGCACCTCTCGGTGGTTCGGTCCCCTCGTCACGTCACGCCTCCGGGCGGTCCCAGGGCCGGCGTTCACGTCCTTCCCGGCCATCACCGCGCTCACGGCGCTCGCGCCGTTCCCTCCGTTCCGGACGGTCCGGGCGGTCCGAACGGAACGGGTCGGCGCTGTCGGTCCGGCCCGCTCCCCGGCGCCGCCGCAGCAGTGCCGTGGCGGCCACCGCCGCCGCCACCGAGGCCACCCAGACCACCCCGAGGGCGACCAGCACCGCCGTCGTCGGGGTGCGCACGGCGATGCCGGCGCAGATCGCCGTCATCACCAGCGCCGTCAGCAGCACCCCGGCCGAGATCCGGCGCCCGACGCCGCGCAGCGCGGCCAGCACCCGGTTCGGCCGCTTCGCCCCCATCGTGCTCAACTTCCGGTCGAGGCGCGCGTCCTGGCGCAGATCGGACTCGATCTCCTCGAGGAGCCGCCGTTCCCATCCGCTCAACGCGGGTCCGTCCATCTCGGTCACCTCCGACACTTCCGGTGACGTGCTCCGCACCCGGGCGGTTGCCCGGTACGGGCCGGCGTTAACCGTTCCGGGGACCGCCTGTTGCGGCGGCCACGCGCCCGAAGGCCCGGGGACGGGCGAGCAGGCTGTCGTCCAGGACACGCAGCAGGGCGGCGGCGTCCCGGTGCACCTCGGCCGCGCCGGCCGCCCGCAGCTCGGGGCCGGCGTCCCCGCCGGCCTCCAGGGCGACGCAGGGCACCCCGGCCCGCCGCGCCGCCCGCACCTCGCGCACGCTCCCGGCCACCGCCACGGCGTGCGAGGGAGCGCCGTCCACCAGCGCCAGCGCGGCCCGCACCGGATCGCCGCCGGGGGCGGTCACGGTCAGGGCGGGCGCCCCGGCCGGCCCGGGGCCGGTCAGCACCACCGTCCAGCCCCGCGCGGCGCACTCGCGCAGCAGCTCGGCGCCGCCGGGCAGCCGGGGCCGCCAGTCGGTACCGATGAGGGCCGCCGAGATCACCGTCATGGCCACCTCTCCCGTGCCTCCGCCGCAGGCCACGCACCGTGCGCGCCCTTCCAGGTTAGGACGCTCCCCGGCCCGGCGCGCAGCCTGCCGGGAACCGGCCCCGCGCCGGGCGAAAACCGCTTGGCGCGCGGTGCCCGGGCCGCGATACTCCCGGTGTTCACGGGACTGCCAGTGTTCGCGGGACTCCCGGTGTTCACGGGCGAACGGGAGGAGAGCGCGTGGCGGTGTTCGCGTGCGCGGGGTGCGGCACGGAGCTGTCCGTGCCGGTGACGGAGGTGGCGCTGCCGCCGCACACCCACCGGGAGGGCGGCGACCGGTACCTGCCGCCGCTGCTGGACCCGGGCACCTTCGCCGTCGACCCGGAGCCGTCCGAACCGCCCTGGCGGCCCTGGGCCGAGGTCACGGCGGCGGAGGCCGCCGTGCGGGGGGTGTACGCGCCGGTCCACGGCCTGTGGTGCGGGCCCGGCGGCGCGGTGCTGCTGGCCCCGGGCGACACCCGCGCCACCGTGCTGATCCCCGAGGAGTGCGAGGGCTGCTGCGCGGCGGCCGGGGGCTCGAACCTGGCCTGCGCGGGGTGCGGACGCACGGTCGGCGCCCGGATCGACGACTGCTTCCGCTGGCAGGCGGTGTGGCTCCACCCGCGGGCCGTGCGCCGGCTGCCGGTCGAGGGCCCGGCCCGCCCGGCCGGGGACGGCTGGACGGTGCCCCCACTGCCGCCGGTCGAGCCGGCCGGCTGGTGGAACGCGCGCTGGACCGCCACCGTCGGGACGGCCCTGGCCGAGGTGCTGGCGGCCTCCGGCGGAGAGCCGGTGGCCGTGCCGCCGGGCCTGCTCACCGAGACCTTCGGCCGCACCCTCCAGCGGCTGCTCCCGGCGGGCCCCCCGGCCCGCGCCCTGGGCCTGGCCGGGCCCGGCCTCGCCCCCACCCCCATCCCCACCCGGGCCCCGGCCATCGCCCTCGTCCCCCGCCACCCGTGGACGGGCGCCGCCTGGCAGCCGCCCGCCGGCTTCGGCGCGCTGCCCGTCCCGCTGGACGCCGGGGTGTGGACGTACCTGGCCTTCCCGCCCGCCCGGCTCACCACCAGGCTGCCCGCCGGCGAGGAGCGCGACGACCCGCTGCCGCTGCGCCCGTACCGGCTGTTCGAGCCCGACCGGTACCTGCTGTGCCACCGCCTCGCCCGGCTGCCCGCCGTCCGGCAGCCCTGGCTACGGGCGATCTACGATCGGCTCGGCAACCGCCGCCACCACCCGGGCACTTCGGAGGGCTCCCCATGAGGATCAACCTGACCACCGTGTTCGTCGACGACCAGGACAAGGCGCTGCGCTTCTACACCGAGGTGCTGGGCTTCGTGAAGAAGGAGGAGGTCCCGCTCGGCGAGTACCGCTGGCTCACCGTGGTCTCCCCCGAACAGCCGGACGGCACCGAGCTGCTGCTGGAGCCCGACAGCCACCGCGCCGTCGGCCCGTACAAGACCGCCCTGGTCGAGGACGGCATCCCGGCCGCCCAGTTCGCGGTGGACAACGTGCACGCGGAGTACGACCGTCTGCACCGGCTCGGGGTGCGGTTCACCCAGGAGCCGACGGCGCTGGGCCCGGTCACCATCGCGGTGCTGGACGACACCTGCGGCAACCTCATCCAACTCGCCCAGTTCCACCGGTAGTCGCCGGCCCGAGCGCTCCTCACGTTCCGTCGGGCGCCGTCGGGCCGCCGGTGGCCGGCTCGGGGTCGGTGGCCAGGCGGGCGTGCAGGTGTTCGTCGTGGTAGGGGCCGTCGGCGTGGCGGTAGGAGTCGCGCAGGGTGCCCTCGTACGGGAAGCCGGCCCGGAGGGCGACCTGGCAGGAGGGGGTGTTGCCGACGGCGTGGTAGAGCTCGATGCGGCGGACGCCGGCGGTGTGGACGCCCCAGCGGGTGACGGCGGTGGTGGCCCGGGTGGCGAGGCCGCGGCCGCGGGCGGCGGCGAGCAGCCAGTAGCCGACCATGGCGACGCCCTCGGCCCGGTCGGTCCAGCTCAGGGCGACGTTGCCGCACAGCCGGCCGTCGGCGGCGTCGGTGACGGCGAAGCAGGCGGTGCCGCCGTCGGCCCACTGCTCCTCGGCGCGGTCGAGGTAGGCGGCGGCGCCGGCCGGGTCGGTGGCCTCGCGCAGCGGGTTCCAGCGGGCGATCTCCTGGTCCGCGGCGGCCGCCGAGAGCGCGGCGAGGGTGCCGCCGGGCAGGTCGAGGGCGCGGCCCCAGGGGCGGAGCAGGGCGTCGCCGAGGTCGAGGACGGCGGGTTGGAAGAGGCGCCGGTCGGTCGCCGGGTCGCTGGTGGTCACCCCGTCTTCCTACCGTCGGCCGCGCCGCCGCCGCCAGCGAATATCCGGGTGGGCCGCGGGCCCGTCCGGTGGCGCGGCGGCCACCGGACGGCCGTCCGGTCAGATCCGGGAGAGGTAGCCGTTCTCCACCAGCCAGAGCACGTTGAGCTTGGTGGGGCCGCCGGGGAGGAGGGTGGCGTCGAGCTGGTACTGCAGGCCCCAGCCGGGCTGGTTGAACCAGGGGGCGATGGGCCCGGCGTGCACCTTGAACGACTTGACCACCTTGTAGTCGTGGTAGTTGCAGCCGGCCGCCGGGGTGCCGTCGAGGCTCTGCGGGGGTATCGCGCGGTTGGCGTAGGGCAGGCCCTCGGGGGCGAGGAAGGCGCCGTACTCGCTGCCGTAGCGGTCGATGTTCTGGTTGGGGTAGAGGGTGAGGTCGAACTCGACCGGGCTGCCGTCGGGCAGGGTGACGTAGCCGTCGGACGGCGGGTACTTCCAGCCGCCCTTGCCGCCGTTCGCGCCCGGGTCGTAGTAGTCGGCCAGGAAGTCCTGGTCGGCGGCGCCGCCGGTGCGCTGGTAGCCGAGGAGCTGGCGGCCGACCGGGCCGCTGCTCGGGAGGTCCTGGGGGCCCAGGCGCGCGTCGTCGTGCCGGTAGGCGGCCGAGCACTGGTCGGCCGGGGTGGCGGTGCCCTGGGTGGCGGCCGCGGCGGGGACGGTCACGGCGGTCAGGGCGGCGGTGGCCGCGAGGGGCGCGACGAGCAGGCGAAGGCGAAGGCGCACGGTGTCTCCGTCGATCGGGGCGGTCGGGGCTGTCAGGGAACCGGCCACGGAGGGGCGTTCGCTCACCCTCCGTGGCCGGTTCGCCACCAGGCAATCCGATCGACTGATCGTCCGTCAATAGATTCAGCTGACGGCTTGTCATGCTCCCCGATTCCGGCCGAACCCGGGACACCGGCCTCCCCCGCCCGGCAGGATGGCCGGGCTCACCGCCCCGGGGCGACCCTCCCCACGAGGTGGAGCAGTCGATCCAGGGCGTCCTTGGAGTTGGGCTCGGTCAGGTTGACCATCAGCCGGAACGCCACCTTCAGCAGCGCCGGGTGGCCCAGCCCGGCGGCCCCGGCGGCGCCCAGCAGCCGGGGGCGGCCGAGCAGGTCGGCGGCCAGCCGGCCGAGCGCGAAGTAGCCCGCGTAGGCGGAGCGCAGCCGCTGCGGGTAGGCGCGCAGGGCGAGTTCGCGACCGCGGTCGGTGCGGCGGGCGTGCGCCTGGACGATGGTCTCGGCGGCGTAGCGGCCGGACTCCATCGCGTAGGCGATGCCCTCGCCGGTGCCGGGGCTGACCGTGCCGCCCGCGTCGCCGATCAGCAACAGGCCGTCGGCGTAGTGGGGTTGGCGGTTGAGGCCCATCGGGAGCGCGGAGCCGCGGATCGGCTCGGTGACGGCCTCGGGGTGGTACTCGTAGCCGGGCGGGAGGTCGGCGCACCAACGACGCAGCAGATCCCGCCAGTCGAGGTCGGTCCCGGCCGTGTCGAGGACGCCGAGGCCGACGTTGGCGGTGCCGTCGCCCATGCCGAACACCCAGGCGTAGCCGGGCAGCAGGCGGTGGGCGGGGTCGGTGGGGTCGCGCAGGTCGAGCCAGGCCTCCAGGTAGCGGTCCTGGTGGCGCGGGGTGGTGAAGTAGGTGCGGTAGGCCACGCCCATCGCGCGGTCGGTGCGCCGGTAGCGCTTCATCGCGACGGACAGCCGGGTGGAGTTGCCGTCCGCGGCCACCACGATCGGGGCGCGGTACTCGACGGGCTCGCGGGCCTCGCCCAGTTTGGCGCTGACACCGGTGATCCGGCCGGACCGCTCGCCCGTCAACGGCCCCGCCACGTTGGCCCGTTCGACGAGCCTGGCGCCGGCCGCGGCGGCCTTGCGGGCGAGCAGTTCGTCGAAGTCGGCGCGGCGGCGGACGAGTCCGTGGCCGGGGTAGGCGGACAGCTCGGGCCAGTCGAACTCCAGCGAGCGGTGCCCGGAGATCAGCCGCAGGCCCTTGTTGTGCAGCCAGCCGGCCTCCTCGGAGACGTCGATGCCCATGTCGACCAGCTGTTTGACGGTGCGCGGGGTGAGGCCGTCGCCGCAGACCTTCTCACGCGGGAAGGCGGACTTCTCCAACAGCAGGACGTCCAGGCCGGTGCGGGCGAGGTGGTAGGCGGCGGTGGCGCCGGCCGGTCCGGCGCCGACCACGATGACGTCGGCGCTGTCCTCGGTCCGGGCGGGCCGCTGCCGCTCCGGTCGCACCTGCTGCTCTGGGCCGGGCATCGAGCACTCCCCCTGGGTCGGATGGGCGGCCGGCTCGACCGGCTGCTCGCGCGATCGGCCGCGCGCACCACGGAATCGGCGGGCTGGGCGGTTCCAGACGGACGATAGAGAACCCCGGCTTCCGCCCGCCGCCCCGACACGCGGACCCGTGCCGCGGACCGGCCAATACCGGCCACCCGCGGGGCCGCCGTTCCGGCCGCCGGGCTGGGGCCGGCCGCCCGTGACGGCCGCGGATACCTGCGGGACGCACGATTTCCCCACAACCGGGTGATCGGATCGTTGCGAGGGACTAGCCGGACCAATCGCCCTCGACGAGGCATTCCGGCCAAACCTCCCTTGCGTCACGTTTCCCACTAGGGGAACTTTTGTGCCCCTCACGTCGTACGCGGCCGCCCCCGGTCCAGCGGCCGACCGGAGACTCCCTCCCACCCCACAGGCTCGTCCCGGCCTGCCGCACCCGATGGAACACACATGCGCATCCGCTCCACCGCCGCACGCTCCCTGGTGGCCGTCCCGACCGCCGCCGCCCTGCTCCTGCTCGCCCCCGCCGCGCACGCCGCCGCGGGCGGCAACGGCAACGGCAAGGGCGCCCCGGGCAACAACGGCACCGTGAAGATCCACGACGCCGCCACCGGCCAGGAGGACGTGCGCAACGAGCCCAAGGTCTGCACCTTCTACCTGGACTCCTTCGGCTTCGACCCGAACCAGGACGTGCTCTGGGCGATCTTCGACATGAACAGCGACATGACCGAGCCGGTCGTGTTCGGTGACCTCCCGGTCGACGACCACGGTCACATCCGCACCGAGGACATCAACCTGGCGGACGGCCACTACAAGCTGTTCTGGAAGGCCGTCCCGCTGGTCGACGGCGAGCTGCCGGAGCACCCGGACGTCAGCAACCCCAAGCACAAGGTCTTCAAGGTCGACTGCGGCGGCCAGACCCCGGCCCCGACCGGCAAGCCCTCCGCGAGCCCGACCAAGGCCCCGTCGGCGAGCCCGACCGCCGTGCCGAGCACCACCCCCTCGCACGCCCCGTCGCCGAGCCACACCCCGTCGCCGTCGCACACCCCCGCGCCCTCCCACTCGGCCACGCCGAGCACCCCGCCGGTGGTGCCCCCGACCACCCCGCCGACCACCCCCGCGACCGCCCCGGCCACCGAGCCGGCCAAGACCCCGGCGCCGACCGCCCCGGCCACCGAGCCCGCGAAGACCCCCGCGCCCACCACCCCGGCCGCCGAGGTCCCGACCGACGCCCCCAGCACCGTGCCGAGCGCCGGCCCGACCACCCCGCCCACCGCCACCGTCCCGGTGCACCCCGGGACCGGCACCAAGGTCACCCCGGACCAGCCGCTGGTCATCCCGGCCAAGGTCAGCGTCCCGACCCCGATCCCGGGCGCCGCCTCGGACGGCAAGAAGCTGGCCACCACCGGTAGCGACGGCACCCTGCTGTACGCGGGCGCGGGCACCGCCCTGCTGGTCGCCGGCGCGGGCGCGGTGGTCTACGCCCGCCGTCGCCGCACCTCCGCCTGAGGCAGCCCCACCTCCCGGGGTAGCCCTGCCTCCTGAGGTACCCCGCCTCCCGAGGTACCCCGACGCCGCCTCCGGGGGTCTGAGCCCCCCGGAGGCCGCCATGGCCGCGTCTGAGCCGCGGCCGTCACGGAGTCCCCGCCCGCCGTCCACCGGCGGGCCGGGGGCTCCGGGCCGTGACCAGCCCGCTCCCAGGCCGGTCGCGGCCGAAGACGACGGAAGCCCCTGACCGCACGGGGGGACGTGCCAGGGGCTTCCGTTCGGTTCTACGGCCCGGAGGGCCTCAGCGGTTCACCCTCGTCACGGATTCACCGCCAGCACCACGAACTCCGCCAGCACCCCCAGGTGCAGCGCGCCCTGCAGCAGGGTCGCCCGGCGCGGGATGACGGTCAGGGTGCCGAGCACGACCGTCAGGGTCAGCAGCACCAGGTGCGAGGGTTCGAGGCCGAGCACAAGCGGGCCGGACAGCCAGACCGAGGCGATCGCGACCGCCGGGATGGTCAGGCCGATGCTGGCGAGCGCCGAGCCGAGGGCCAGGTTGAGGCTGGTCTGCACCCGGTTGCGGACGGCCGAGCGCAGCGCCGCGATGGTCTCCGGCAGCAGCACCATCATCGCGATCACCACGCCGACCACGGCGTGCGGCAGCCCGGCGCTGTCCACCGCGGACTCGATGGTCGGCGAGACGCCCTTGGCCAGACCGACCACCGCGACCAGCGCGACGGCGAGCAGCAGCAGGCTCACCCCGGCGGCCCGGACGGTGGGGGGCGCCGCGTGGTCCTCCTCGTCCTCGACCCGGCGGACCTTGCCCTCCGGGGTGACGGGCAGGAAGTAGTCCCGGTGCCGCAGGGTCTGGGTGGTCACGAACAGCCCGTACACCACCAGCGAGGCGATGGCCGCGTAGGTCAGCTGGGTGGTGGAGAACTGCGGGCCGGGGGTGCTGGTGGTGAAGGTCGGCAGCACCATGCTGAGCGTGGCGAGGGTGGCGATGCAGGCGAGCGCCGTGCCGGTGCCCTCGGCGTTGAAGACGGCGGTGCGGTACTTGACCGCGGCCACGATGATCGACAGGCCCATGATCCCGTTGCAGGTGATCATCACGGCGGCGAACACGGTGTCCCGGGCGAGGGTGGCGGACTTGTCCCCGCCGTCGGCCATCAGCGTGACGATCAGCGCGACCTCGATCACCGTGACGGCCACCGCGAGCACCAGCGATCCGAACGGCTCCCCGGTCCAGTGCGCGATCACCTCGGCGTGGTGCACGGCCGCCAGCACGGCTCCGATCAGGAACACGGCGACCACGCCCACCACCCAGCCGGGCAGGTCCTCGTGCCAGGTCAGGGCGAGGACGACGAACGCCGCCACCGGGACGACGACGGTCCATTGCGCGGTGGCCGCGCGGAGCTTCGTGATCATGCGCCCGAGGATCCCAGACCGGAGGCCGGTCCTCCGGGTGCCCGCGCCGGGATACGGGGGGATGTGGCACAACTCATCCCGGTTCGCACCGTCACCCGCCGTAGTCGGCCAGATAGCGGAGCACCTTGTCGACGTGCGGCCGGACCCGCTCCGGGACGCCGCCCGCGGCCGCCACGGTCTTGTCGCTGGTCCGGTAGGCGGCGGTGACCAGGGCGGGCAGGTCCCGGGCGAAGCCGTGCCGCTTGAGCTGCTGGTCGAGCCAGCAGACGTAGTTGCCCATCGCCGCGATCGCGTCGCCCGGGTCCAGGTACGACTTGGGGCCCGCGTGGTTGGCGGCCTTGGCCCAGGCCTCGAAGACGGCGGGCGTCCACATCGCGATGCCGTACTCGCCGGTCTCCGGACGGGCCGCGTTCGGGTCGAACCCGCTCTCCGCCTTGAGCATCGCGGCCAGCAGGACCGGCGTGACCTCAGGCTCCGGGCAGCGCCGGGCGGCGTCCTCGATCATGCTCCGGTAGGCGGTCGGGACGTCGGAGCCGGCCGGGATCGCCCCGGGCAGCGGCGGTGCGGCCCGGTGGGTGCCCGGCCGGACGGGCTCGGGGCCGCCGGTCACCGCGAGCAGCACGGCCGTGCAGGCCAGCAGGCCGACGCCGGCCCGCAGCACCCGGCGGCGGCCCGCCGGGCGGGCGGTGGCGCGGGCGACCAGCGCGGCGAGGTCGGTGCGGGCGCGCTCCTCCCGGCCGGGCGCCAGGCAGGCCGCCACCACCGGCCGCCAGCGGGTCGGCAGCGCCTGGTCCAGCCGCAGCGGGGCGGCGCCGCGCGCGTACGCCTGGGCGGCCAGCGAGCGGGCCCGGGCGGTGGCGCCGAGGAAGGGGTGCAGCCCGCCGGTGAGCAGCTGGTGGGCGATCACCCCGAAGGCCCAGACGTCGGCGCTGGGGCGTACGGCGACCCCGCGCGCGCCGGTCCGCTGGGACCACCACTCGGGCGGGACGTGGTCGGGCGAGCCGAGCGGCGGGGCGTAGGCGTGGGTGCCCTCGAGTTCGGCGGTCAGCCCGAAGTCGGCGATCTTGGCGGTACCGTCGGGCATCAGCAGGATGTTGGCCGGTTTGAGGTCCCCGTGCACCCAGCCGACCCGGTGCATGTGGGTCAGCCCGGCGCAGACCTCGGCGAGGATCCGCTCGGCGCCGGGCAGCGGGGTGCCGGGGCGGGCGTCGGCGAGGAGGTCCTGGAGGCTGCGGGCGGCGCGCTCCATCACCAGGGCGACGGCGCCGTCCAGTTCGGGGTGGCCGGGGTCCTCGACGGTGACCACGGCGAGGGTGCGGATCAGGTGGGGGTGGTCGGCGCGGCGGCTGAAGCGCAGCTCGCCGGCGGCCATCTGGACCATGGTGCGGCGTTGTCCGGGGCTGGAGCGGGTCGGGCCGAGGATCTTGACGGCGACCGGGGTGCCGTCCGGCCCCTCGGCGGCGTAGACGCTGCCCCAGGCGCCGGCGCCGAGGAAGGCACCGGTGCGGTAGCCGGCCAGCGGGTAGCCGTCGGGGACCTCGAAGGGCGGCCGCGCGGCGCCGGGTCGAGAGGCGCCCGGCTGGTCTGTGCCCGGCTGGTCGGTGTCCGGTCGGTCGGTGCCCGGTCGGTCGGCGGGGCTCACGGCCGGGTGACCGGGCGCCGGGGCGGGAGCAGCGGGAGGTGTTCCTCCCGGACGAGGTCGAACCGCAGGGCCAGGGCCACCAGTTCCTCGCGCTTGCCGCCGGCCGGGCCCTCCTCGTACGGCTCGCGCAGCCGCAGTTTGGCGCCGACCAGGTAGTCGATGTGGTAGTTCACCGCCGAGCGGGTCAGTCCGCGGCAGGAGGGCAGGGCGCGCAGCCGGGCCAGCACCTCGGTCACCCCGGGGACGGCGGCGGTGGAGGGCGAGCGCAGCCGGGGCTCGCAGAGCGCGAGCAGCACCAGGAAGTACTTGGCGGTCGGGTCCAG
The DNA here is from genome assembly GCF_055571335.1 of Kitasatospora sp. NPDC030952. Taxonomy (NCBI): domain Bacteria; kingdom Bacillati; phylum Actinomycetota; class Actinomycetes; order Kitasatosporales; family Streptomycetaceae; genus Kitasatospora; species Kitasatospora sp. NPDC030952. The sequence continues at coordinate 79,734 of NZ_JBVIFM010000024.1, read as the reverse complement.
GGCGAAGGGGCTGACGGTGCGTTCGCCGTCGGCGCCGCCGGATTGGCCGTCCAGGTAGGCGTGTTGCGGGGCGAAGACCTTGAAGGCGGCGGGTTCGCCGAGGGCGGGCAGCAGGACGCGGGAGAGCTCGAAGGGGACGGGTGCGCCGAGGCGTCCGGGGGCGACCTTGATGTGCTCCCCCGCGCCTTCGAGGTTCTCCACCACATAGGTGGCGGTGGCACTGAAGTTGGACAGCCGCCAGTAGTCCTCGGCGGCGACCACCTCGCCGGCGCGGCGGGAGACGCCCTGGTCGGGCAGCGGGATGGCGACCGGGCGGGCGGGCTCGCCGCGTCCGAACACCGCGGTCTCGCCGGGGCCCATCCGCAGCAGTCCGGGTGCGGCGCCGGAGGGCGTACCGGTTGCCGCGCCGGGCGCCAGGTCCGGCCCCGGGCCGGGCAGTTGCACGATGACCGTGTCCACGCAGCCACCTCCGTGGGATCGGCTCGATGGTATCCGTCCGATTCGCCCCGGTGGCAATGCGCCACCCGGACGAGTGACGGACCAGGGCCAACGCCGGAGGATCGGCGGGGAGTTGGCTCCGCCGCAGGGAGGAGGGCTTCGCACCGCCCACGAACTGATCGGCCGTCAGTCCGGAACTCGTCCGCGCGCTGAACATCCGACGAACGATTGCAGCCAGTAGTTGAACCGTCACCATGAGTGTGACGCATCGCACACCCGCCGATTCCAGGATGTGTGCAACACTCATCTCAAGGAGTGAGATTCCCTTAATTTCCAAGGAGGTTCGTATCATGCGCGCTCGGATTGCAGCCGTGATGATGACGGTGGCAGGGATAGCAGGGCTGTCGGCTGCGCCCGCCATGGCCGCCACGGCGACGTCCGAGGCCGGCACCGTCGCCTGCGCCACGGTGCTCAACCGCCCCTGCATCACGCACCAGGCCGACGATGAGGGCATCGTCGGCATCGCCCAGGTCAACGCGGACCCCACCCAGTTGACGATGGTTCAGGTAGAGGTGCGCACCCAGCAGGCCTGGGGCAGCCCGTGGGAGACGGTCGCCAGCGCGACGACCGTCCGACTCGGCTCCGCCCAGGCCGTCACCCCGAAGGTCACCGCGACCGCCCCCCGCATCATCTGCGCCACCGCCGGCCCGGCGCTGGACGTCAGCAAGCAGGTGACCACCTGTACCAACCCGTTCTGATCCGGCCCCCTGTTCGGTCGGGGAGCTCGGAACATCCCGACCGTTCACCGGTGGAACGCCATCCGTAGGACAGGGCAGCAAGACAGGCAGTAAGACAGGGCAGCCCGTACGACAGGGCGCAGGGAGCCGGGGCCTTTTTCGGGCCCCGGCTCCCCGTCCGTCCGGCACCGGGAGCCCGGACCAGGCAGAACGCCCGGGCTCCGGCACCGGCCCCGGGTGGACCTGGGGGCCACGTTCACGGCAAACTGGTCTAGACCGCGCAGGTCTAGACCTCAGCCTCGCCCCAGAACGGTGGACCCAGTATGGAAATCGTGATCGTCCCTGACGCTCCAGCGGCCGGCGAACTCATCGCCGCGGCGATCACCGATCTGCTGACCGACAAGCCCGAGGCCCTGCTCGGCGTCGCGACCGGCTCGACCCCGCTGCCGATCTACCAGGCCCTCGCCGCCCGGGTCCGGGACGGCCGGCTGGACGCCTCCCGGGCGCGGATCTGCCAGCTGGACGAGTACGTCGGCCTGCCGGCCGGGCACCCGGAGTCCTACCGCTCGGTGGTGCTGCGCGAGGTCGTCGAGCCGCTCGGCCTGACCGAGGAGTCCTTCCTGGGCCCGGACGGCAACGCCGCCGACATCGCCGCGGCCGCCACCGCCTACGACCGCGCGCTGGCCGAGGCCGGCGGGGTGGACCTCCAACTGCTGGGCATCGGCACGGACGGCCACATCGGCTTCAACGAGCCCTGCTCCTCACTCGCCTCCCGGACCAGGATCAAGACCCTGACCCGGCAGACCCGGGTGGACAACGCCCGCTTCTTCGACAGCATCGACGAGGTCCCGCACCACGTCATCACCCAGGGCATCGGCACCATCCTGGAAGCCCGCCACCTGGTCCTGCTGGCCACCGGCGAGGCCAAGGCCGAGGCCGTCGCCCTGGCCGTCGAGGGCCCGCTGGCCGCCGCCGTCCCCGCCTCGGCGCTCCAGCTGCACCCGCACGCCACCGTGGTGGTGGACGAGGCCGCCGCCTCCCGCCTCAAGCTCGCCGACTACTTCCGCGACACCTACGCGGCCAAGCCGGCCTGGCAGAAGCTTTAGGGCTTGTCCGCCCGCAACCCGGGGCCGGGACACCCAGCGCGGGTGTCCCGGCCCCGGACGCGTTTCAGCGCTTGCGCAGCCACTCGGCGAAGGCCTCCAGCGCCGGGCCCGGATCGCTGCGGCCGACGCCGATCCGGAAGCGGTCGGCCGGGGTCGGGGTGAGTTCGGAGCGGAACATGCTCGCCGGCATCAGCAGCACGCCCGCCTGCTCGACCAGCGCGGTGCAGAAGTCCTCGACGCCGTCCGCCCCGAGGTAGCGCGGGTAGGTGACGCAGCCGCCGTCCGGGGCCCGCCACTCGAAGAGCTCGGGGAACTCGGCGAAGAAGGCGTCGAAGAGCGGCAGGTTCTCGGCGATGATGCCCCGGTTGCGGGCCAGGATCCGCTCCCGGGCGGTGATCGCGATCCGGGCCAGCACCTCGCTGGGCGCCGAGTTGCAGATCGTGGTGTAGTGCTTGGCCCGCTCCAGCCGGCCGCGCAGCTCGCGGTCCCGGCAGGCGATCCAGCCGATCCGCAGCCCGGGCAGGCCCAGCGACTTGGAGGTCACGTTGAGCGAGAGCGCGGTGGGCGAGAGGTCGGCGGCCTGCGGCAGGATGCGCCCCGGCTCGCGCTCCAGGCCGCGGTAGACCTCGTCGGAGAACAGCCGGATGCCGCGTTCCTCGCACAGCTCGGCCAGCCGGGCGAGGTCGGCGGCGTCGATCAGGGTGCCGGTCGGGTTGTTCGGGAAGTTGACCGAGAGGACCCTGGTGTTCGGCCGCAGCGCCGCCTCCACCGCGTCCAGGTCGAGCGCCCAGTCCTGCCGCTCGTCCAGTGCGACGCCGGTGACCTCGCAGAGCGAGAGCGGAATGGTCTCCGCGGACTGGTAGTTGGGGGTCAGCACCACCGCGTGGTCGGCCGGCCCGAGCAGCACCTGCATGGCAAGGTTGATCCCCTCCTGGGCGCCGCCGAAGCAGATCACGTCGTCCGCCTCGACCCGCTCGTACATCCCGGCGATCGCCTGCCGCAGGCCCGGGTCGCCGAAGGTCTCGCTGTAGCCGAGCGACAGGGTGTCCCAGGCCTCGCGGTCCTCCGGGCCGGCCAGGGCGAGCAGTTCGGCCATCGTCATGGTCTGGGCGTCGGAGGCGGTCAGGTGGTGGCGGGCGCTGAACTCCCAGCGGGTGAAGTAGGCCTCCAACCGGAAGTCGGGCAGCTGGGTCATCTGTTTCCTCAGTCCTTCCTGGGGCCGACGCCTGGGCCGGCCGGGTGCTTGAGCTCGGCGAGCAGGGCGTAGGCGGTGGAGCGGGAGATCCGCAGCGCGACGGCGACGACGGGTACGGCGCGGCGGACGGCGAACACCCCGGCGGCGTCCAGCTCGCGGAGCACGGTGAGCCGGTCCTCCCGGGTGAAGCGTTCCAGCGGGCGGCCCCGGGCGCGGACGTGGCCGCCGACCACGTCGTTGATCCGCTCCGTCCAGTCCCGCTCGAACAGCGGCTCGGGGCGGGGCGCGGTGGGCGCGGCGAAGTTCGCCAGCAGGGCGGCGGCCTGGTCCAGCGGGCCTCGGTCCAGGTTGACGCAGAGCACCGCCGACGGCCGGCCGGTGGCGTCGCGCAGCACCGCACTGACCGAGGAGAGCCGCCGCCCGTCCGGCAGCAGCTTCTCGTACGGTCCGTAGACGTCCGGCGCGGACGGGTCCAGGCCGTCCAGCTCGCCCAACAGGGACGGGTCGCCGGGGGCGCGGACGGTCATCGGGTTCCAGATCGCCAGCACCCGGTCGGTGGCGGTGTCGTGCAGCACCACCTCGGCGTAGGGCCCGAGCAGCAGTGCCACCGCGCGGCAGACCGGTGACCAGGTCGACACGCGCGGGTCGGGGGTTTCGGCAGGCATGGACGGACTGTACGTCCGGTTCGGACACTCCGTCCAGAGCCAACGGTGGGATCGCGCCCCCGGACACGGGAGGACCCCGCCCGGGCGTTCCGGACGGGGCCTCCCGAGCGGGCCGGTCAGCGGCAGGTGATCAGCAGGCCGAGGACCGAGGTGCAGCTGCGGGTGTCCCGGCTGGTCGCGGGCGAGGGGTCGGCGGGGGTGCCGGCGGTACGGGCCACCGTGACGTCCCAGGAGGAGATCAGGCTCAGCGGGCCGACGGCGACCGAGAAGTGCCGGGTGGTGGCGGCGCCCTTGGCGAGCGGGGCCCCCAGGGCGCAGCCGAGCTTGCCGGCGGCCACGGTGCAGTCGCTCGACGTCGTGGTCAGCCCGGCGGGCAGGGCGGCTGAGACGACGGCTCCCGTGAGCGGGTCGGGGCCCTGGTTGGTGAGGGTCACCGTGTAGTCGACCCGGCTGCCGAACAGGCCGGAGACCGGGCTCGCGGCGAGCGCGACGGCCAGGTGGGCGCTGGGCGCGGTGTAGCCGAAGCGGTCGGCCGGGACGGCGGCGCTGGTGCCGCCGGGCGTGGTGACCTGGACGTCCACCGGGCCGGTCACCGTGGTGGCGGGCGCGGTCGCGGTGCAGCTGGTCCTGGTGCAGCTGAACGAGGTGGCCGGGCCGGCCGCGCCGAAGGTGACGGCGGTGGCGCCGTTCAGGTCGGTACCGGTGACGGTCACCGTGGTGCCGCCCAGTCCGGAGCCGCCGTTGGGGCTGATCCCGGTCACCGCGGGCACCGGCAGCGGGAAGTTCAGCACCTCGACGGCGTTGCCGGTGAAGTCGGCGAGGTAGCCGCGCCGCCCGTCGGCGCTCAGCGCCAGGGTGTACGGGCTGGCGCCGACCGGGACGGTCGCGGTGACGGTCCGGCTGGCCGCGTCGATGACGCTGAGCGTGTTGTCGGCGTAGTTGGAGACGTAGGCGGTCGAGCCGTCCGGGGCGAGGGCGACGGAGTAGGGGCCGTTGCCGACGGTGACGGTGCCCAGCAGGGTGCCGGCGCCGGTGTCGAGCACGACCGCCGTGGTGTCGTCCCCGTCGGCTGCCCACAGCCGGCTGCCGTCGGGGCTGAGCGCCAGGCCGAAGGCGCTGTGGCCGACCGGAACGGTGGCGCTCACCGTGCTGCTCACGGTGTCGACCACGTTCACCGCCTTGGCGCCGGAGGCCGCGACGTACAGCCGCTTGCCGTCCGGGGAGACGGCGAGCCCGTGCGGCTCGGCGCCGACCGGGACGGTCGCCGTGACGGTGTTGCTCGCGGTGTCCAGCACGCTCACCGTGCCGGCGCCCGCGTTGCTGACATAGGCGCGCCCGCCGTCCGGCGACAGCGCCAGGCCCCAGGGCTCGGCGCCGACCGGGACGGTGGCGGTGACGGTGTTGCTCGCGGTGTCCACGACGCTGACCGCGTTGTCCAGGTGGTGGGTCAGGTAGGCGCGGTGGCCGTCGGGCGAGAGGGCGACCGCGTAGGAGCCCGTCCCGGCGGTGAAGGCGGCGGTGACCGCCTTGCTCGCGGTGTCCAGGACGCTGACCGTGCCGCTGCTCTGGCTGGTCACGTAGGCCCGGGAGCCGTCCGGGGTGAGCGCCACCCCGGCCGGGTACGGCGCCACCGGCACCTGGGCCGTCACGGTGGGCGGCGGCGCGGCGGCCCCGGCGGTGGCGGGCTGGGAGAGCAGTGCGGCCGTGGCGGCGGATATCGCCGTCACGGCCGTCCAGACGCGCCGGGGTGCACGACGTGGTCTCAAGGGATCTCCAGGGGAGTCGGCAGGCAGGGGTGCGGTGAAGGACGTGGCTCCGGAGCCGCAGGAAGCGTAGAGCGGTTGCTGATGGCGGGTCAGGAGCTGATCGGTAATGTCGCCAACTGTTCGGATTCGACCGGGAAGCGGCCGCCACGACCCCCCTCGGCGCCGGACTCCCCCGCGATCCGGCCCCGGGGTGACCAGGGTCTCAGTCGGGATCGTGCAGGAAATTGGAGTTGTGGAGTCGTATTCGCTAGCGTTTCGATCGTGAGGCTGACCAAGAGCACCGACATCGCCCTCCGGATCGCCATGCGGCTGGCCGTGGCCGGCGAGGGCGAGAACCCGACCACCCGCGAGGTGGCCGAGTCGGTCGGCGTGCCGTACACCCACGCGGCGAAGGTGGTCAGCAGGCTGCAGCACCTCGGGGTGGTGGAGGCCCGGCGCGGACGCGGCGGCGGGCTGATGATCACCTTCGCCGGGCGGACCGGCTCGCTCGGCCTGCTGCTGCGCGAGCTGGAGGGCATCGGCGACGTGGTCGGCTGCGAGGACGACCCGCCGTGCCCGCTGCGGGCCGCCTGTCGGCTGCGCGGGGCACTGCGCACCGCGCAGGAGGCGTTCTTCGCCGCGCTCGACCCGCTCAGCATCGACGACCTGGTGGCCTCCCCCACCGGGCCGGTGCTGCTCAGCCTCACCCCCGGACCCGCCGCCTGACCCCATCCCCCCGGGGGTCAGTCGGCGCCCACGGCCTTTAATACGCATCTCAGATACCAATTCTGAGCTGCCGGTTCTGAACTGCCGGTTCTCAGCTGCCGGTTCTCAGCTACCAGTTCTCAGCTACCAGTTCTCAGCCGTTCTCAGCTACCAGTCAGGAGCTCCTCTGATGCTGTCCGCGAAGTCCGCCGAGGTCGTCGAGGCCACCCTGCCCGTCGTGGGCGCCGCGATCGGTGACATCACCCCGCGCTTCTACGACCGGCTGTTCGCCGCGCACCCGGAACTGCTGCGCGACCTGTTCAACCGGGGCAACCAGGCCAACGGCACCCAGCGCGAGGCGCTGGCCGGCTCGATAGCCGCCTTCGCCTCCGCGCTGATCGCCCACCCCGACCAGCGGCCGGACGCGATGCTCGCCCGGATCGCCCACAAGCACGTCTCGGTCGGCATCGACAGCGAGCAGTACAAGGTCGTCCACGAGCACCTGTTCGCCGCGATCGTCGAGGTGCTCGGCGAGGCCGTCACCCCCGAGGTCGCCGCCGCCTGGGACGAGGTCTACTGGCTGATGGCCAACGCGCTGATCGCCGTCGAGGACCGGCTGCGCGCCGAGGTCGCCGCCGGCGGCGACCCGGCCGACCTCTGGCGCCCGTACACCGTCGTCGCCCGCCACCAGGAGACCGAGAGCGTCACCACCTACCTGGTCCGCCCGGCCGACGGCCGCCCCGCCCCGGCCTCCCGGCCCGGCCAGTACGTCTCGGTGCGCACCGAACTCGCCGACGGCGCCCACCAGATCCGCCAGTACAGCCTCTCCGGCCGCGCCGACGGAGCCCTGCGCTTCAGCGTCAAGCGCGAGCCCGGCGGCGAGGTCTCCGGCCACCTGCACGACCACCTGCACGCCGGCGACACCGTCGAACTGGCGCCCCCGCTGGGCGACATCTTCCTCGCCGACGGCGACGGCCCGGTGCTGCTCGCCTCCGCCGGCATCGGCAACACCCCGATGACCGCGATGCTCGACCACCTCGCCGCCACCGGCTCCACCCGCCGGGTCGTCTCCGTCCACGGCGACCGCGACCAGCTCAGCCACGCCTTCCGCGCCGACCTGGAGCAGCTCACCGCCAAGCTGGCCGACGCCACCGCCCACGTCTTCTACGAGCAGCCGCTCGGCGAGTGGCCCACCGAGCGCACCGGCCTGGTCGACCTGTCGACCGTCGAGATCCCGGCCGGCACCACCGCCTACCTGTGCGGCCCGCTGCCCTTCCTGCGCGCCGTGCGCGGGCAACTGCTCGCGGCGGGCGTCCCGGCCGCCGACATCCACTACGAGGTCTTCGGGCCGGACCTCTGGCTCGGCGCCTGATCCCGTCGATCCCGTCGGATTCCTCCGCCGGCACCGGTCCGCTCGGTACGATCACGGGCGGACCGGTGCCGTTTCGACGTGAGGAGCTCGGAGTGCGGGTCGCGCTGTTCGCCACCTGCGTCAACGACGCGCTGTTCCCCGCCACCGCGATCGCCACCGTGCGCCTGCTGGAACGCCTCGGCGTGACGGTGGACTTCCCCGCCGGGCAGACCTGTTGCGGGCAGCCGCAGTACAACACCGGCTACCGCCGGGCCTGCGAGCCGCTGGTGCGCCGGACGGCCCGGGCCTTCGCCGGGTACGACCACGTGGTGACGCCCTCCGGCTCCTGCGTGGCGATGGTCCGGGACAACTACCCCCGGATCGGCGCCCGGGCCGCCGCCGACGGCCGGGGCGGCGAACTCACCGACGCCGCGCTGTCGTTGGCGCCCCGGGTGATCGAGCTCAGCGAGTTCCTGATCGATGTGCTCGGCGTCGAGGACGTCGGCGCCCACTTCCCGCACACCGTCACCTACCACCCCTCCTGCCACGGCCTGCGGCTGCTCGGGCTGGGCGAGCGGCCACTGCGACTGCTGCGCGCCGTACGGGGGTTGGAGCTGGTGGAGCTGCCCGGCGCGGAGGAGTGCTGCGGCTTCGGCGGGACCTTCGCGGTCAAGAACGCGGCGGTCTCGGCGGCGATGGCCGAGGACAAGCTCGCCAACGCCCTCGGCACCGGCGCCCGAGTCCTGTGCGGCAGCGACAACTCCTGCCTGCTGCACCTCGGCGGCACCCTGCGCCGCCGGGGCGACCCACTGCGGCCGCTGCACCTCGCGGAGATCCTGGCCGCCACCGAGGAACACCCCTGGAGGCCGTCATGAGTTCGGGCACCTTCCTGGGCATGCCCGCCTTCCCCCGGGCCGCCGCCGGCGCCGTCCGGGACGGGCAGCTGCGCGCCAACCTGCGGCACGCCACCCACACCATCCGCGACAAACGCGCCCGGGCCGTGGCCGAACTGCCCGACTGGGCCGAGCTGCGCGCGGCCGGGAAGGCGATCAAGGACCACACCCTGCGCCATCTCGACCGCTACCTGGTGCGGTTGGAGGAGACCGTCACGGCGGCGGGCGGCACCGTGCACTGGGCGGCGGACGCCGAGCAGGCCAACCGGATCGTCGCCGGACTCGTCCGGGCCACCGGCGAGACGGAGGTGGTGAAGGTCAAGTCGATGGCCACCCAGGAGATCGGGCTGAACGAGGCGCTGGCCGCCGCGGGGATCACCGCCTACGAGACCGATCTCGCCGAACTGATCGTGCAGTTGGGAGAGGACCGGCCCTCGCACATCCTGGTGCCGGCGATCCACCGCAACCGCGCCGAGATCCGGGAGATCTTCGCCGAACGGATGGCCGACTGGGGCCGCCCCGCCCCCGAGGGCCTGACCGACTCCCCGGCCGAACTCGCCGAAGCCGCCCGGCTGCACCTGCGGGAGAAGTTCCTGCGCGCCCGGGTGGCCGTCTCCGGCGCCAACTTCATGGTCGCCGAGACCGGCACCCTGGTGGTGGTCGAGTCCGAGGGCAACGGCCGGATGTGCCTCACCCTCCCCCGCACCCTGATCTCCGTGGTCGGCATCGAGAAGGTCGTCCCCACCTGGCGGGACCTCGAAGTCTTCCTCCAACTGCTCCCGCGCTCCTCCACCGCCGAGCGGATGAACCCGTACACCTCGCTGTGGACCGGGACGACGCCGGGCGACGGCCCGTCCGAGTTCCACCTGGTGCTGCTGGACAACGGGCGCACCACCGCACTGGCCGACCAGGTCGGCCGGCAGGCGCTGCGCTGCATCCGCTGCTCCGCCTGCCTCAACGTCTGCCCGGTGTACGAGCGGGCCGGCGGGCACGCCTACGGCTCGGTCTACCCGGGACCGATCGGCGCCATCCTCACCCCCCAACTGCGCGGCACCGCGAGCCCGGTGGACGCCTCGCTGCCGTACGCCTCCACGCTCTGCGGAGCCTGCTACGAGGTGTGCCCGGTGGCGATCGACATCCCCGAGGTGCTGGTGCACCTGCGCGAACGGGTCGCCGAGCAGGGCGGGCACCCGGTGGAGCGGGCGGCGGTCGCCGCCGCCGGGTACCTGCTGGACCATCCGGCGGCCCTCGCGGCCGCCGAGCGACTCGCCGGGCGCACCCGTGCCCTGCACCCGCGCCGACTGCCCGGCCCCGGGCGGGCCTGGACCGACAGCCGGGACCTGCCGGAGGTGCCGGCCGAGCCGTTCCGTGACTGGTGGCGGAGGAACCGCACATGAACACACCTTCCGACGCCCGGGAGTTGATCCTCGGCCGGATCCGGGCCGCGCTCGGGGACGTCGCCACGACGGCCGAACAGCCGGTGGCGCGCCACTACTCGACCGCGCACCTGGACCCCGACGAGCCGGCCGCGCTGCTCGACCTGCTGCACCGCAACCTGGCCGACTACCGGGCCCTGGTGCACCGCTGCACCGCTGCACGACTCCCGGAGCTCATCGCGGAGTTGCTCGCCGCGCGGGGCAGCCGTACGGTCGCGGTGCCGGCCGGACTGCCGGACGGCTGGCTCGCCGCGGCCACCGGGGTCACGCCGGTGCCGGACGACGGGAGCCTCACCGCCGCCCGGCTGGACGCCGTGGACAGCGTGGTCACCGGCTGCGCGCTGGCGATCGCCGAGACCGGCACCATCGTGCTGGACGCCGGGCCCGGCCAGGGCCGGCGGCTGCTGTCACTCGTCCCGGACCACCACCTGTGCGTGGTCCGGGCACCGGAGCAGGTCGTCGCCTCCGTCCCGCTGGCGCTGCCCCGGCTCGACCCGGCGCGCCCGCAGACCTGGATCTCCGGGCCCTCGGCGACCAGTGACATCGAACTGGACCGGGTCGAGGGGGTGCACGGGCCGCGCACCCTGGAGGTGCTGCTGGTCACGGGCTGAGCGGTCACGGGCTGAGTGGCCAGGGACGGAGTGGCCAGGGACGGAGCGGTCAGGGGCTGAGCGGTCAGGGGCTGAGCGGTCAGGGGCGGAGTTCCAGGGTGCAGCACTTCGCCCCGCCGCCGCCCTTGAGCAGCTCGGAGACGTCCACCGGGATCGGCTCGTAGCCGTGCTCGGCCAGCCGGCCGGCCAGGTTCTTGGCCGCCTCCGGGAGCAGCACCCGGCGCCCGTCCGAGACCGCGTTGAGCCCGAACACCTCGGCGTCCGCCCGGTCGGCGAGGATCGCGTCCGGGTAGAGGGCGCGCAGCACGGAGCGGCTGTCGGCGTCGAAGGCCTCCGGGTAGTACATGACGTGGTCGTCGGCGAGGACGGCCAGCGCGGTGTCCAGGTGGTAGAAGCGCGGGTCGACCAGGGTCAGGCTGACCACCGGCACGCCGAACAGCTGCTCCGCCTCGGCGTGCGCGGCCCGCGAGGTGCGGAAGCCGGTACCGGCGAGCACCCGGCGGCCGACCACCAGGTGGTCGCCCTCGCCCTCGTTGACGTGCCCGGCGCGGCGCACCGCGCGGTAGCCGTGCAGCCGGAACCAGGACTGGTAGGCGTCGGACTCGGCGGCCCGCTCGGGGTAGCGGAAGGTCGCCACCAGGGCCCGGCCGTCCAGCACCGTCGCGCCGTTGGCGGCGTAGACCATGTCGGGCAGTCCGGGCACCGGGTCGATCAGCTCGACGGTGTGGCCGAGGCGGCGGTACGTGCGGTGCAGCCGCTCCCACTGGCGGACGGCGAGTGCGGTGTCGGTGGGCTGTGACGGGTCCATCCACGGGTTGATCGCGTAGTCCACCGTGAAGTACGTCGGCCGGCACATCAGGTAGCGCCGGGGTCGCGCCGTACGTGCCGGGGTGTGCGTGGGCATTGCTCAACCGTCCTCGGTTCGCGGGGAGTTGGTCTGCACGGGTACCGTGTCGCTCCAGAGGCGGGCTGCCCCGCCGCCCCCGTTCGCACACCCGCGCGGGCGCCCCCGGCGGGCGCAACCCCCCGCGCACCCGGCGCGAGCCCCGGCGCACGGTATTCACCGGCGCACCACGATCAGCGGCGCGCCGCCGTCAGCAGCGCGCCACGCTCACCGGCTCACGGCCGTCACCAGCGCGCCACGCTCACCAGCGCACTGCCGCGAAGTCGACCGGTTCGGTCCGCAGTGCGCGGGCCCGGACGGCGAGGGCGCGCAGCCGGCGGTCCGCCTCCTCGGCGGACATCCACCGCTTGTCGCCGTGGCCCGGCAGCAGCCACTCGAAGCGCAGCGCGTCGAGGCTGCGGTCCAGGGAGGCGGACTGCTCCTCGATCGAGTACCAGGTGACGGCCTCCTGCACCTCGATGTCCTGGTTGGTGCGGGACCAGTACAGGCTGTCGCCGCTGAAGCAGTAGCGCCGGTCGGCGACGTAGAGCACGCTACCGAGGGTGTGACCGGGGAAGGGGTGGGCGACCAGGCCGGGCGAGATCTCCACCGGGTCGGTGCCGCGCAGCACCCGGTCGGCGTCCGGCGCGGCGGCGAGGTCGCCCTCGTGGATCCAGAGCCGGGCGCCCAGCCGGTCGGCGTACTCCCGGCCGTGGGCGGCGTGGTCGCGGTGGGTGAGCAGGACGTCGGTGACCGGGCCGAGCGCCTGGTAGCGGGCCGCGAGCGCCTCGCTGTAGCGCGGGGTGTCGATCATGACCCAGCCGGTCGGGCGGCGGCAGAGGTAGGCGGTGGCGCCGGCGGTCTGCCGGGAGTTGTGGCCGAGGATCAGCACGTCCCCCGCCGTCTTCCCGTCCCCCGCCGTGTGCCCGTCCCCCGCCCCGTCCTCGTCCAGGGCGAGCGGGAAGGGGTCGGTCGCCGGGTCGAGCCGGCCGGTGCCGGGGCGGATCGAGCGGGTCGGGCAGGCGTGGGCGGCGGCCAGCAGCTGACGGCGCTCGGCGTCGTCGCGCGGCTGGCGGATCAGCTCGGACTTGCGGTCGTGCTCGCGGATCAGGTCGGGTGCGAGCTGGCGGGCGACGTCGCAGTTGGTGCAGCGGTCGTCGACGGACCAGTTCTCGGATCGGTTCATGGCTGATGTCCCCCAGGAAGGAACGGCGGCCGCAGCGACGCGCCGTACTTCGAGCATCGTCCCGACCGGCCGGGAAGTGGAAGGGGGCGCGGATCTTGTGCTTTCCCGGGCACGCCGCTCTGCGGCCCGGAAGGGGCCGGCCAGGGTACGTGGCCCATCTCACGTGCCGCCAGGAGCACCTACGGTGGCGTAGGTCACTTGATTGGGTGAACTATCTCTTTCATGCCGAACCTCCAGGAGACCCTTGACCTCAGTTCGTATGCCGCCCTCGGGGACAGCTTCACCGAGGGCCTGAACGACCCCGGTGCCGACGGCGCCTTCGCCGGCTGGGCCGATCGCCTGGCCGGGCTGCTCGCCGACGGACGGCCGCCGGGCGGGTTCCGCTACGCCAATCTGGCGGTGCGCGGGCGGCTGCTGGACCAGATCGTCGCCGAGCAGGTGCCGGAGGTCCGCCGGCTCCAGCCGGACCTGGTCACCTTCTGCGCCGGCGGCAACGACATCCTGCGGCCCGGCAGCGACCCGGACGAGGTGGCCGGCCGCTTCGAGGCCGCCATCGCCCAACTCGCCGAGAACGCGGGGACGGTGCTGATCTGCACCGGCTTCGACACCCGCGAGGTGCCGCTGCTCAAGCACCTCCGCGGCAAGATCGCCACCTACAACGGCCACATGCGGGCGGTCGCCGACCGCTACGACTGCAAGGTCGCCGACCTGTGGTCGCTGCGCGCGGTGCAGGACCGCCGTGCCTGGAGCGAGGACCGGCTGCACCTCTCCCCGGAGGGGCACCAGCGGGTCGCCCTGCTGGCCGCCCGCTCGCTGGGCCTGCGCACCCAGGAGGACCCGGAGGCCCCGTGGCCGACCACCCGGACCCTCACCCCCGCCGACCAGCGGCGGGAGAACCTCCAGTGGGCGCGCGAGTACCTGATCCCCTGGGTCGGCCGGCGCCTGCGCGGCGAGTCCTCGGGCGACCACGTCGAGGCCAAGCGGCCGGATCTGCTTCCGCTCTGACGCTCCGTCAACTCAACCCTCGGCGCCGGGCGCTGCGGCCGGACCGGTCCGCGGTGCCCGGCGCGACAGTGTCCGGCGCAGCAGCATCCGGTGCGGCAGCGCGGCGCCGGCCGCGCCGACCAGGTACCAGAACAGGTCCGGCGGGTTGAAGGTCGACCCGAGCACCAGGTGCACCAGCCCGCTGTGCCGCCCCCACGCGTCCGGCAGCCCGGTGGCCTGGAACAGTTCCACCGCCCAGCTCACCCCCGCCGCCCACAGCACCGCCCGCGCCGGGCGGACCTGCGGGGCGATCAGCACCACCAGGGCGTACACCAGCACGGTGTAGAGCGCGTCGCCCGCGTACTTGGCCCGGTCGCCGGAGAGCACGGCTCGCACACCCAGGCCGGCCGCCACGGTGAGCACCGCGGCCGCGGCGGCGGGGAGCCGGGCGGGCAGGCCGCCTCGAAGATCGTTCACCCGCCCCACGGTACGTGCCCGTTCTGGGGCGTGTCTTCGAACGCCCCGCAGACGGGAGTTCGAAGACACGCCCCACCTTCACGTCCCCGCCCCCGGAACCACCGCGCGACGCCGGACGTCACTCCCCCTGATGAGCCATCCGTGCAGGTCACGGGCGGGAGTTCGAGCAAGGCAGGCGGGCGGGGAACAGTGACGGACCACGGGAACACCACGACGCGGCGGCAGTTCACCGTCCCCGGATTCGCGACCGGGCCGGACGGCCGGGCCCTGCGGGCCCGCGAACAGGGCAAGGCACTGCGCGGGCGCGTCCCCCGGGAGCGGCACGCGGAGTTCGCGCCCGCGCCCGACCGGCCCACCGCCGTGGCGGCGATCGAGGCCTCCAACGCGGGCCGGATCCCCGGGCTGGTGCCGCTCCGGGTGGGCCGGATGGCCGCCACCCCGTTCGCCTTCCTGCGCGGCTCGGCCGGGCTGATGGCCGCCGACCTCGCGGGCACGGCGGTGACCGGCGTCAGCGCTCAGCTGTGCGGGGACGCCCACGCCGCCAACTTCGGGCTGTACGGCGACGCGCGCGGCCAACTCGTGATGGACATCAACGACTTCGACGAGACCGTGCCCGGCCCCTGGGAATGGGACCTCAAGCGGCTGGCCACCAGCCTGGTGCTGGCCGGGCGGGAGACCGGGGCCGACGAGACCACCGCCCGGGCCTCCGCCGAGCACGCGGCCGCCTCCTACCGCCGCACCATGCGCACCCTGGCCAAGCTGCCCGCCCTGGACGCCTGGAACGCCGTGGCCGACGAGCAGTTGGTGGTCTTCACCGAGGCCCACGACCTCGCCGAGGTGCTGCGGAAGGTCGGGACGAAGGCCCTCGGCAACACCAGCGCCCGGTTCGCCGCCCGCAGCACCACCCGTACCGCGGACGGCGGTTGGCGCTTCACGGCGGCCCCGCCGGTGCTCACCCGGGTCACCGACGCGACCGCCCGGGCGGTGGCCGAGTCGCTCGGCCCGTACGTGGCCACGGTGCCCGCCGAGGTGCGCACCCTGCTGTCCCGCTACCGGGTGCAGGACGTGGCGTTCCGGGTGGTCGGCACCGGCAGCGTCGGCACCCGCTCGTACGTGGTGCTGCTCACCGACCACCGGGACCAGCCGCTGGTGCTCCAGGTGAAGGAGGCCCGGCCGTCCGCCCTGCTGCCCCACCTGGGCGGCCCCGGGCAGCCGCCGGAGGAGCACGAGGGCCGGCGCGTGGTGCTCGGCCAGAAGCACATGCAGGTGGTCAGCGACACCCTGCTCGGCTGGACGACCGTCGACGGACTCCCGTACCAGGTACGGCAGTTCCGCAACCGCAAGGGCAGCGTCGACCCGGCCGCCCTGCTCCCGGGCCAGCTCGACGACTACGCCCGGATCACCGGCGCCCTGCTCGCCCGGGCCCACGCCCACACCGCCGACCCGGGCCTGCTGGCGGGCTACTGCGGCAAGGGCGAGGCCCTCGACGAGGCGATCGCCGCCTTCGCCGTCGCCTACGCCGACCGCACCGAGGCCGACCACGCCGACCTGCTCACCGCCGTCCGCAACGGCCGCCTCCCCGCCGAGCAGGGGGTCTGAGGACGGTTGTCGTAGGGCGGGGCCAGGGCCTGTCCTCGAACTCCCGCAGACGGGGGTTCGAAGACAGGCCCTGGATTGTCGGGCCATGGGACTGACGATCAGCGTGGGGGCGCTCGGCGCCCCGGAGTTGCGGGCCGAGGCCGAGGTGCTGCACCGGGCGTTGGCGGCGGAGGGCGTGGAATGGCGGGAGAGGTCTTCGCCTGGCACCAGCTGTACCGGGCCTGCCGGGCCAGTCTCGCGAGCGGGCGGGCGATCCTCTTCGGGTGAACGGCCGGGCCGGCCAGGACGGTCAGGGCGTCAGGGCGTCAGGGCGTCAGGGCGTCAGGGCGTCAGGGCGTCAGGAACGGTGCCACGGCGGCGATGTACTCGGCCGGCCGAGCGCTGTGCACCAGGTGCCCGGCCTCGATGGTGACCAGCCGGCAGTCCGGGACCAGCCGGGCGAGTTCGGCGATCCGCTCCTGCGGGATGTAGCTGGCGGCCCCGCCCGCGACCGCCAGGGTGGGGGCGGTGATCCGGGTCAGCCCGGCCCGCCAGGCCGGGTCGGGGTCGTCGAGCTGCGCCTTGATCGCCCGGACCATCGCCCAGTCGAAGTGCGCCGGCTCCTGCTCGCCCTCGGGCGGCACGCTGGCCGGGCGCGGGTACAGGGCGGGGATCTCCTCCAGGACGAGCCGGTTCACCCGCTCCGGCGCGGCCTGGGCGAGCAGGTAGGCGACCGCCCCGCCCATCGAGTGGCCGACCAGGTCGACCCGGTCCAGGCCGAGCGCGTCCAGGAAGGCGAGCACGTCCTCTCGCATCCGCTCCAGGCCGTACTCGGCGGTGCGGCCGCTGTCGCCGTGGCCGCGCAGGTCGGGCGCGTACACGTGGTGGTCGGGGGCGAGGTCGGGCAGCACCGTGTCCCAGTCGGCGGCGCGCTCGCCGAGGGCGTGCAGCAGCACCAGCGGCGGGCCGTCGGGGCGTCCGCTCTCCCGGTAGGCGAGCGTGACCTCGGGGAGCCGGACCGTCCGTACTGTCGTCATGCCCGCCACCGTACGCGACGGTCGGCGGTCAGCGGACGGCTGTTCGCCCTCGGCTCAGCGCGGCCGGCTCCCCGGGCGCCCGTTCCCCGCCGGTGGCCCGGCCGGCGAACACCGAGGCCAGCACGGCGAGTCCGGCCACCGCGGCGCAGACCAGACTGGCCGCCAGGTACGCGGAGCGGTGGCCGCCGCCCCCGGCGGTCTCCCGCAGGTAGACCCCGGACAGCGCGGAGACCGCGACGGCCGCCGCGATCCGCTGCGCCATCTGCAGGATCGCCCCGCTCACCCCGGCCGCCTCGGCGGGCGCGTGGCGCAGCACGTAGGCCTGGTTGGTGGAGCCCATCAGTCCGACCGAGGCGCCGCTGAGCAGTTGGAGCAGGGCGAGCAGCCAGGGCAGCACGGCGGCGGGGGCCCAGTGGGCGACGGCGCCGCTCAGCAGCATGGCCAGTGCGGATCCGGTCATCCCGATGGTGACGGTGCGCCGGCCGAGCCGCTGCACCACCCGCCAGGCGAGTGCGGAGGCCGTCGCCATGGCCAGCGCCGAGGGCAGCGAGACCAGGGCGGCGCCCATCGGGGACAGGCCCAGGCCGTCCTGGAGGAACATGGTGAGGACGAGCGAGGCGGCCAGCGAGGAGCCGAACTGCGCCATCGCGGTGGCCGTGCCGAGCGCGTACGGCGCGGAGCGGGTGAGCGCGGGGTGGACCAGCGGGTTCCCGCCGGTGCGGGCGTAGCGGCGCTGCCAGCCGACGAGCGCGCCGATCAGCGCCAGTGCGCCGGCCGCGAAGGCCAGCCAGCCCGCAGGGCCGGGCGGCTGGACGAAGGGCAGCATCAGGACCAGGGTGAGCGCGCCGACCAGCAGCAGGCCGAGCAGGTCGAGATCGGCGTTCCGGGCGGCCGGGCGGGGTTTGGGCAGGTGCCGGACGGCCAGCAGGACGGTCGCCAGCCCGAACGGGACGTTGAGCAGGAAGGTGAGTCGCCAGCCGAGTTCCGGGCCGGCCGCCGCCAGCACCAGGCCGCCGACCGGCGGGCCGAGGGCGAAGGCGAGGCTGCCGGTCACGGCGTACATGCCGAGGGCGCGGGCGCGCAGCTGGCCGTCGAAGACGTCCTGCAGGGTGCCGATCATCTGGGAGTTGACCAGGCCCGCGCCGACGCCCTGGAGGAGCCGGGCGGCGATCAGCACCACCGGGTCGCCGGCGGTCGCGGAGACCAGGCTGACCAGGGTGAACAGGGCGAGGCCGGTGACGAAGAACCACTTGCGGCCCTTGACGTCGCCCAGCCGCCCACCGGGGATCAGCGCGAGGCCGAAGGCGAGCGAGTACCCGGCGACGATCCACTGGAGGTGGGCGGGCTGGGCGTGCAGGGCCTCGCGCAGGGCGGGGATGGAGGTGTTCAGCACGGACTGGTCGAGCAGGGTGGTGAAGCCACCCGCGACGCAGACCAGCAGCACGCGGCGCCCGGCGGCGTCGAACCGCTCCTTCGGCGGTGCGGCGACCGGGCGCTCGGCTATCGGCCCGGTGGGGCCGTCGGCGGCGCTCACGGTTCGACCACCACGAGGGCGTAGCGGGCCGCGCCGGGGCCGAGGCTGCGGAAGCGGCTGGTGCCGGAGCCGTAGCGCAGGCAGTCGCCGGGGCCGAGCAGCTGCGGCTCGCCGTCCAGGCTCAGTTCCAACTGCCCTTCGAACAGCCAGAGGTGGTGCTCCAGCCCGGGCAGGCAGGGCCGGTCGTAGGCGATGTCGGCACCGGCCGGGAGGCGGCCCTCGACGATCTCCGCGTGCAGCGAGCCGTGCGGCGGGGAGACCGCGCGGCGGACGAAGCCGGTGGCCTCGTCCTGCCACGAGTGCTGGTCCTCGGCGCGGACCAGCCGGGCGGGGCCGGACTCCACCTCGGCGAGCAGCCGGGACATCGTCCGCCCGTACACGGCGCACAGCCGCCCGAGCAGCGCGGCGGTCGGGCTGACCTCGGCCCGCTCCACCCGGGACAGGGTGGACCGGCTGACGTCGGCGAGCCGGGCCAACTCCTCCAGGGTCCAGCCGCGTTCGACCCGCAACTCGGCGAGCCGTTGTGCCAGCCGCTCATCGGCGGCGGTGTCGATTCCCATATCCGCGATGCTATCCCGAATATGGGATCGTTCTCCCGACTTTCCGACGTGGTTCCCTCGGACCCGGTGACGGTCTGACGACGGCTCGGCTTCGCTTCAGCTCCGATTCGGCCGGCCCCACCCGTCCCTGGAGCCCCGGCCGCAGCATGCTCATATGATGTCCGCCGACAAAGTGGCCGGTCAGCGGCCCATCGGCGAGGGGGACCAACGATCGTGTTCGGCATCATCAGGCCGTGCAGGCACCGACTGTCCGAGCGCCTCCAGACCTCCTGGATGGCGCACCTCTGCGGGCTCTGCCTCGCTCTGCGGGACGACCACGGGCAGCTCGCCCGGACCGCCACCAACTACGACGGGCTGATCATCTCCGTCCTGGTCGAGGCCCAGGCCGAGCGGGAGGACTCCTCCTGGCGCCGCACCGCCGGGCCCTGCCCGCTACGCGGCATGCGGACCGCCTCGGTGGCCAAGGGCGAGGGTGCCCGGCTGGCCGCCGCCGTCTCGCTGGCACTCGCCTCGGTGAAGATCCGCGACCACGTCGAGGACCGGGACGGCGTGTTCGCCCGCCGGCCGGTCGCCGCCGGGGCCCGCGCGGTGACCCGCCGCTGGGACCGCAAGAGCGCGGGCAGCGCCTCCACGGTCGGCTTCGACACCGCCGTACTGCTCGACGCCGCCTCCCGGCAGGGCGAGTTGGAGCGCACGCTGCTGCCCGGCAGCTCCGTCCTGCTGGTCACCGAGCCCACCGAGACCGCCACCTCGGCCGCCTTCGCCCACACCGCCGTGATCGCCGGGCGGCCCGGCAACGCCGCCCCGCTCGCCGAGGCGGGGCGGCTGTTCGGCCGGCTCGCCCACCTCCTGGACGCCGCCGAGGACCAGGACGCCGACGCCGCCTCGGGCGCCTGGAACCCGCTGACCGCCACCGGCACCGACCGCGCCGAGGCCGAGCGGCTCTGCCGGGACGCCGTGCACGGCATCCGGCTCGCGCTGCGCGAGGTCGAACTGACCGACCGGGCCCTGGTGCACGTCCTGCTCGGGCACGAGACGGAGAGCGCGGTGGACCGGGTCTTCGGCCGGGCCGGGCGCGGGAGGAGCTGCCGCCACGGCGCCGCCGGCGGGGCCACCGGCGGGGCCGCCACCGGCGTCACCGCCGAGCACCCGCAGGACGCTCCGCCGCGTCAGGCCCCGGACCAGGCGCCCGTACCCCCGTGGGTACCCCAGGGGCCGGGCTTCCTCCCGCCGCCCGGCGGGAAGCCGCCGCAGCCGCGCAACCTGCTCGCCGGGTGCGCGGTGTGGGCACTGATGGCCTGCTCCTGCCAGCTGCTCTGCTGCGAGCACGACGACCCGTTCACCCGGGAGCGCCGCAAGGGCTTCTGCGAGCGGCACGACTGCTGCGACTGCTGCGACGCCTCTGACTGCAGCGGCTGCGGCGACTGCTGCGACTGCTGCAAGTGCGGGTGCGACTGCTGCGACAACTGCGGCTGCGACGGCTGCGGCTGCGACTGCTAGTGAGCCGCCGCCTGCCCCGTCAGCTCCGCCCGCGGCCTCTCCGCCCGCAACCTCTCCGTCAGCATTCGAGCTGTCGGCGCTCGATCCGTCAGCGCTCGTCCGGCGCCGCCGCCGACTGATCGGACAGCCACTCCACCGGCCCGGGGTGCCCCCGCAGCACCCCGGGCCGATCCGCGTCCTGGTGTTCCGCGCCGCGCCGCCACAGCGGCAGCACCGCCACCGGGTCAACCGGCTCGGCGGCCTCAGGCGTCACGCCCGGCCACCTCCCGGTCCGCCGCCAGTGAGTTCTCCAGCCCGGCCAGCAACTGCCGGAACCGCTCGGTGTCCTGCTCCGTCATCCGCCCCTCGGGCGCCGCCCCCGGCCACTCGGCCGTCCTGTCGTCCATGGAACCGACGGTAGGCGGCGGCGATCAACGGGCGATAAACGAGGGACTGGTGGGACGCACGGGGCCCGGCCCCGCAAGGGCGCGCGGCGCGGGGCGGCTTGGCGTGTTCACGCGTTGGTGGTTCAATGCCCTGCGGTAGGCAGTTAGGAAGGTTTCCTAACTTCCCACCCCCGAACCTGAGCACGACCTCCTCCCCCGCCGAGAGGTGACTTCCCATGGGTCGTACCACCACCAGGAACACCACCCGCAGCACCGCCCGCAGCGCTGTCCGAACGCTGATCGCCGGCGCCACCCTCGCCGCGCTGCTCCTGCCCACCGCCGGCGCCCCCGCCGAAGCCCGCACCCCGACGGTCGGCAGCCGGCCCGCCGCCGCCTTCCAGCACCCCGGAGTGCTGGTCGGCGCGCGGCAACTCGCCTTCGTCAAGGGCAAACTGGCCGACGGTGTCGAGCCCTGGACCTCCGCCCTCGCGGATCTGCGGGCCGGCAAGTACGCCTCGCTCGACTGGCAGCCCAAGCCGCGCGCCACCGTCGAGTGCGGCTCCAGCTCCCACCCCAACAACGGCTGTTCGGACGAGCGCGACGACTCGATGGCCGCCTACGCCCACGCCCTGCAGTGGGCCCTCACCGGCGACCGGCGCCACGCCGACAAGGCGATCGCCATCATGGACGCCTGGTCGGGCGTCATCCGGGAGCACACCAACACCAACGCCCCGCTGCAGACCGGCTGGTCGGGCAACAACTGGGCCCGCGCCGCGGAGCTGATCCGCCACACGGACGCCGGCTGGTCCGCGGGCTCGGTCGACCGCTTCGCCACCATGCTGCGCACCGTCTACGTGCCGCTGCTGACCCCTGGCAGCCCGCGCAAGAACGGCAACTGGGAGCTGATCCAGACCGACGCCCTGATGGGCATCGCCGTCTTCCTCGACGACCACGGCCTGTTCGACCGGGCCGCGGACCTGTGGCGGCACCGGCTGCCCGCCTACGTCTACCTCTCCTCCGACGGCGACCTCCCGGTGCCGCCGCCGAAGGCCGGGATCCAGGGACAGTCCGCGCTGGTCAAGTACTGGAACGGCCAGTCCACCTTCGTGGACGGGCTCTCGCAGGAGACCTGCCGGGACTTCGGCCACACCGGCTGGGGCCTGGAGGCCGCCGCCCAGACCGCCGAGACGGCCCGGCTGCAGGGCCTCGACCTGTGGGGCGAGGGGCGCGAACGGCTGGTCAAGGCCCTGGAGTTCCACACCGCCTACGACAACGGCGCGAGCGCCCCGGACTGGCTGTGCGACGGCTCGGTGAACACCGGCCTGGGGCCGGCCGTGCAACTCGCCTACAACGAGTACCACCTGCGCGAGGGCCTGGCGATGCCGCAGACGGAGCAGTACGTGGCGGCGCACAGCCCCTTCGGGGCCGACTACTTCATCGGCTGGGAGACCCTCACCCACACCGACGCGCCCTGAGCCCGGGCGCCGCTCCAAGTGGGCGGCGGACGGCGGGCGACAGACGCCGGGCGGACCAGTTTTTTGCCAGTAGGTCGTCCGCCGAGAGCTCGGCGTGCCGGCCCACCGGCTTGGGGGCCGGCCGGCCGAGCAGCCGGGCGTCGTCCAGGCGTCGGACGGTGGTGTCGGCGCCCAAGTCGCCCGTCTCGTAGGCCTCGTCCCGGTCGGCTGGTATCACCGGCGCGACCCGTTCGGCGACGACCGAGCGGCTCCGCTCGGGGCCGTGCGGGGCCCATGCGGAGTCGTGCGGGCCCTTACGCAATTTTATTAGGAAAGTTTCCTTACCATATGGACTGCCGCCCGCCCCGGCCTCTAATCTGCTGCCGCGAGCTCGCGCTCGTCCCCCACGGCGTCACCGCGACGAGCTGCCGCGCCACCCCACTGCCTCCGGCGGTTGCACCCCCGGAGATCGGAGCAGGCCCATGCGAGTTTCCCGGACCCACCGCCTCGCGGCCGTCGCCGCGGTGGTCCTGCTGACCGCCGGCACCGGCTGCGCCGCCTCCTCGGCGCAGGCCACGCCGGAGGCCCCAGCCGGCCCGACCGTCGTCGCCACCGCCACCGCCACCGCCACCGCCACCGCCCAGCGGGTGGCCGCCGGCGGGCTCACCCCCGACCAGCGCCGCCGCGCCGACCAGTTGGTCAGCGTCTTCGAGAACAGCACCACCGAGATCCAGTACGGCTACGCCGAGAACATCAACGACGGCCGGGGCGTCACCGCCGGCCGGGCCGGGTTCACCACCAACGACGGCGACGCCCTCAAGGTGGTCCGCGCCTACACCGCCGTCTCCCCCGACAACCCGCTCTCCCGCTTCATCCCCGAACTGGAACGCCTGGCCGCCGCCGGCAGCGGCGACACCAGCGGCCTGCCCGAGGCCGACTACATCGCCGCCTGGCGGCAGGCCGCCCAGGACCCGGCCTTCCGGCAGGTCCAGGACGACCAGGTCGACCAGCGCTACTTCACCCCGGCCATGGACCAGGCCGACCGGCTCGGCCTCACCACCGCAC
This sequence comes from Kitasatospora sp. NPDC030952, assembly GCF_055571335.1. Taxonomy (NCBI): domain Bacteria; kingdom Bacillati; phylum Actinomycetota; class Actinomycetes; order Kitasatosporales; family Streptomycetaceae; genus Kitasatospora; species Kitasatospora sp. NPDC030952. Next base: position 56,229 of record NZ_JBVIFM010000024.1, on the reverse strand, counting down.
TGGCCCGCGCCGAGCTGTACGACGCCTCCATCCAGCACGGCAACGGCAGCGAGTACGACGCCCTGCCCGCGCTGATCGGGCGCACCACCGCCAAGGTCGGATCGCCCTCGGCCGCCGGTGAGCGCGCCTGGCTGGACGCCTTCTTCGACGTCCGGATCGACGACCTGAACAACCCGGCGAACTCCTCCACCGCCGACGAGTGGCGCAAGTCCGTCGACCGGGTCGAGTGCCTGCGTCGGATCGCCGCCACCGGTAACTACGTCCTGGACGGCCCGTTCACCATCACCGCCTACGGCTCCGGCTACACCATCGGCTGAGCCGCGTCGCCCCGGGGTCCGGGAGTGTGGGCCCGGACCCCGGCCCCCTCAGCCCCCACCCTTTCCGCCCCAACCCTTTCAGCCCCGACCCCCGTCAGCCCTCTCAGCCGCGGCCCGCCAGGGCCGCGTCCAGGAGCAGCCGGGCGGCCTCCCGGGCGTCGGCGGCGGCACTCGGGTCCCCGTGCACGGCCGCGACGGTGATCGCGCCCTCGGCGAGCAGGGCCAGCTGGGCGGCGGTGGCGGGCGGGGCGCCGGCCGCCTCGGCCAGGCCGGCCAGGTACCCGGCGAACTCCGCCTTGTGGTGCCGGGCGGCGGCGGCCACGGCCGGGGTGCCGGCGCCCAGTTCGCCGAAGGCGTTCACGAAGGCGCAGCCGCGGAAGCCGGGCTCGGCGAACCATCCGCCGAGCCAGTCGAACACCGAGAGCAGCTGATCCCGGGGCGTGCCGCCGGTGCGCGCGACGTGGACGGCCAGGCTCGCCCGCCAGCGCGCGTCGCGGCGCCGCAGATAGGCCTCGACCAGCTCGTCCTTGGACGGGAACTGCTGGTAGACCCGGCGCATGGTCAGCCCGGAGGCGGCCCGGACGGCGTCCATCCCGACCGCCTGGACGCCTTGTCCGTAGAACAGCTCCTCGGCCGCGTCGAGGATCCGGGTCCGTGGGTCCACCTGCTCCATCTGCCGTGCCCTTTGCGTGAGAACGATGATTCTCCTAGGGTAGCGACTGAAGTGAGAACGATCGTTCTCGCCGGCGGAATGCCCGTTCCCGAGGAGATGCCCCATGCCCGAACAGCGCCCTCCCCTGCCGCCCTTCACCGAGGAGACCGCCCACCGCAAGGTCCGGGCCGCCGAGGACGCCTGGAACACCCGCGACCCGCAGCGCGTCGCCCTCGCGTACACACCCGACAGCCGCTGGCGCAACCGCGCCGAGTTCCTCACCGGGCGCGAGCAGATCGCCGCCTTCCTCACCCGCAAGTGGCGGCGCGAACTCGACTACCGCCTGATCAAGGAGCTGTGGGCGCACGACGGCGACCGGATCGCGGTCCGCTTCGCCTACGAATGGCACGACGACAGCGGCCAGTGGTACCGCTCCTACGGCAACGAGAACTGGGAGTTCGACCGGCACGGCCTGATGGCCCGCCGCCTCGCCTGCATCAACGACCTGCCGATCACCGCCGGCGAACGCCTCCTCCACTGGCCCGCCGGCCCCCGTCCGGACGGGCACCCGGGCCTCACCGAACTCGGCCTCTGAGCACTCCGGCCCTACCGGACAAGCCGACTGACGCCGCGTCGGTGGCGCTTGTTCCACGGCTGTGACACAGCGCGCACCCGGTCCTGACCTCGGGCTGGAAACCTCTTTGTCGAAAGCGACAGCACCATCCGAGGGGGACCCTGCAATGTCCGTGCGCAACAGATTCGGCACCGCCGCCACCATCGCCCTGATGACCACCGCGAGCGCCGTCCTGCTCTCCGCCTGCGGCCCCGACAACAGCGACCCCGGCTCCGCGGCCCCCGGCGCGACCGGAACGGCTGCTCCCGGCTCGGCGGCCCCGGGCACGGCGGCGCCGGGCGGCGGCTCGCACTCGGGCAGCCCCGCGCCGGGCGTCAAGGAGGTCAACGGCACCTCCGCGGCCAACCACCTCAGCATCAGCACGGGCACCAGGACCGTCGCGATGAACGGCACCACCGTCGACTTCGGCACGGTGGTGCGCGACCTCGCGTGGTCCCCCGACGGCAAGAAGGTCGTCTTCGTCAACGGCGACGGCGACCTGGTCACCGCCAACCCGGACGGCAGCGCCAAGTCCACCCTGGCCAAGGCCCCCAGCGGCGAGGCCTGGTCCCACCCGACCTGGCAGCACGCCATCAAGGGGCCCAGCGGGGACTCGGTGCCCAATGAGACCGAGCGCTTCAACAACGTCGTCTTCGCCGCTGCCAAGGGTGGCGTGCTGCAGTTGGAGACCGTGCCCGCCAAGGGCGGCACCCCTCAGGTACTCACCCCGAGCAGCTCCGAGGGCGGCTCCGACAGCGGCATCCCGCAGCCGCCGAAGACCGGCAACACCTGGGCGAACGCGGGTGGCCCGCAGGGCGGGATCGCCTACGCGAACACCCCGGCGAACGAGGTGTACGTCTACGACGACTACATCCGCCCGAACACCCGCGACCTCGGCAAGGGCTCCCAGCCCGCGCTGTCGCCGGACGGCCAGGAGGTGGTCTTCGTCCGCTCGGTGAACGGCCACGACCACCTGTTCACCCGGTCCTCCCAGTTCGGGCAGGAGGCCGGGAAGGACCTCACCCCCTCGGCCACCACCGACTACACCGAGCCCGCGTGGTCCCCCGACGGCAAGACCGTCGCCGCCCGCACCCCGGACGGCATCAGCACCGTGCCGGCCGACGGCTCGGCGGCGCCGACCCAGGTCTCCACCATCAAGGGCCTGCCCTCCTACCGGCCGTAGGGCCGGTCCGGGCCGGTCGAGCCGGTCCCAGGCGGCCCGAGTCGGCCCCGGAGTCGGCCCGAGTCGGTCCTAGGCGGTGCCCGAGGACGTTCCGGCCGCGCGGGCCAGCTCGGCGCGCAGTTCGGCGAGGTGCTCGTCGGCCGACTCGTGCGGCAGGAACTCGACCACGTCGAGGAAGCGGAACAGCACCCGGTCCTCGGTGACGGCGTACTCGTAGTCACCGAACCCGACCACCGCCCCCGTCCCGCCGCGCGCCGCACCGCGGACGGCGGCGGCGGTCAGCCCGTCCGCCGAGCCCTCGGCGGTCACCTTCCGGCGGGCGTTGGGCCGGGCCAGGTAGGGGCACACCATGGACGCGTACAGCATGCAGGCGCGGTGGCCCGGGCCCTCCATGGTCGGCGCGAGGTTGCGGTAGCCGCGCCCGGCCGCGAGCGCCTCCGCGATCGCGGCGCTCTCCCCCGGGCCGACCACCCGCCACACCGGTCCGCGCGGCATGAACTCCCCGCACACCGAGCAGCGGCGCTCCAACGCGCAGTCGGCGCTTCGCCCGTGGTCGGTCAGGGCGAACTGCGGCTGCCCGTCCTGCCACGGCGTGATCGCCGGCACCGGGTACCCGCGCTCGTCCCGGGGGCGCTCCCCCACCTCGTCCGGCATCGGTACCTGTTCGAATCGCACGCCCCTATCGATACCAGCCGGGCGCGCCCCCGGTCGAGTGCCGGTCAGGGTCCGGCTGTCCGTCCCGGGGTCTGCGCCGCACTCCCCGGGCGCCGCAGCAGCGACCGCAGCGCGGGGCGGACCTTCGGGCCGTGCCGGCGCCACCAGGCGCGTACCCACAGGCCCTGGGTGGTGACCAGCGCGATGACCGTGGCGACGGCGTCGGCGAGGGAGAGCCGGTCGGCCGGGCCGCCCAGGGTGTGCAGGGCCCGGGTGAGCAGCACCAGGGTCACCTTCGCGAACACCAGGTAGGCGAGGACCAGCGAGCCGACGGTGCCCAGACCCATCAGGACGGCGTAGCCGCGGACGATGCGCCGCTCCCGTGCCCGCAGGGCGGTCAGCGGGTCGGGGTGGGCCCGGCCCAGGCAGCGGGCCGCGAGGTGGCGGCAGTGGGCCGCCGCGTCCTGGTAGAGGTTGCGGCAGGAGAGGAGGTCCTGGAGCAGGAAGTAGACGTCGGTGCGCATGAAGACCATCAACTCGACGGCCACGGCGAGCAGTTTGCTGAGCGCGAGCAGGGACAGCAGCCGGTTCGGACCGGTGCCGGCCTCGATCAGCACGCAGCCGCCGGCGGTGGCGAGGTCCAGCACCATGCCGGAGAGGTAGACGGTGCAGCGGACCCGCCGGGTGCACTGCCAGATCCCGGAGACGTCGGTCTGCATCACCAGGAACTGCAGCCGGGTGCCGAGCCGGATCCGCCCCGGGACACCGGCCGCGCGGGCGGTGAGCAGATGCGACAGCTCGTGGACGAAGAGCATCGCCCAGGTGAGCGCGGCCTGCCCGGCGAGCACGAGGGTGCCCCGGTCGCTCCAGACCAGGTCGTGCCAGCTCGGCAGCAGTTCGGGCCGGACGGCCAGCACGACGGCGGCGGCCGCCGCGATCGCGAGCAGCAGGACGGGGACGACCGGGCTGAGCAGCCACCGGACGTGCTCGGTGCGGATCCACGGGAAGGTGGGCCGCACCGGCGGGGCGGAGTCCACCTCGCGGCCGTCCACCGAGCGGACGAAGCCCAGCGCGGTCAGCGACGCGACGAAGGGCGCGACGGCCAGCCGGCGGCCGGTCTCGCGCTGGATGCGGGCCGCTGTCTCGGCCACCGACAGACCGGACTGGAGCAGCCGGATGGCCCGGACTCCCGCGGGCGGCAGCGCCACGAAGTCGCCGGTGTCGGCCCGGCCGACGATCCACTCCCCGGCGTCCTCGCGCATGCCGAGCGGGTGGAAGACCACCCTGGTGTCGTCTCGGAGCCCGTCGTCACGGAGCCCGTCGTCACGGAGTCCGTCAGCCACGGCAGTTGGGGCAGTCGGGCCGGCGCTCGTGGCGGATCAGCGGCTGGTCGTCGGGGGCGATCAGGTTGATCGCCCGCAGGTAGCCCGGGGCGAGCCGGGACACCCCGGAGACCAGCGCGATCACCTCGTAGGCCACGAGGTTGCCGGAGATGCCGGCGGAGGCCGAGAGCACGCCCTTGCCGCCGAGCCTGGGCGGCGGTCCGTCCGGCAGCCGGGCCTCCTCGCCGGCGGCGACGCACTGGAAGCAGGGGCCCTCCCGGGTGAAGGTGCCCACCGAGACGAACGGGCCGTTGTAGCCGCCGCCGACCCACGGGACCCCGGTCTGCGCGCAGACCTCCGAGGCCCAGCCGCGGAGGGTCTCGCTGTCGGGCTCGTCCGCGCACAACGCCAGCGCATCGTGGCCGGCGACCAGTTCGGCGAGCGCGGCCCGGCTGTCCACCGTCCGGGTGTCGTGGGTGATCTCGATCCCGGAGTTGACGGCCCGCAGCCGCTCGGCGGCGACCTCCGCCTTGGGTCGGCCGAGATCGGCCTCGGTGTAGAGGACCTGACGGGTCAGGTTGGAGAGTTCGACCCGGTCCGGGTCGACGCAGTGCACCCGGCCGACCCCGGCGGCCGCCAGCGCCCAGGCGGCGTGGCTGCCGGTGCCGCCGACGCCGAGCACCACCACACTGGCGCGTTTGAGCTTCAGTTGGGCGTCCCACTGGCTCTCCCGGGGCCGCAGGTCGATCCGGCGGAAGAAGGCCTGGTTCTTGGCGTAGCGGTCCTGTTCGGCGGCGTCCAGCCGGTCGGTGTCGGCGCCGGCCGCGTCCTCGACGTAGCCGGTGGCGATCAGTCCGCTGACGATCCGGGCGGCCGGAGCGGGCGCCAACCCGGGGTGCTCGGCGCGCAGTTCGTCGATGACGCGCTCCTCGGCACGGGTGCCGTCCATCAGGCCGAGGGCCGTCCAGACCCACCCGTGCGGGTCGCGGATCTCGGCGCCGAGGCCGTAGAGTTCGCCGCCGATCCGCACCGAGCCGTCGTCGGTGCGGTAGGGCAGGTGGTCGAACTTGACCTTCGGAAGTCTCATCAGAGCGGCTCTTCCCGGGAGTTCGGTGTACGGGCGGTGCCAGGTGGGGTGCCAGGTGGGGTGCCAGGTGCGGTGCCAGGTGCGGTGAAAGCCGAGGTGGCCGGTGACGCCGAGGTGCCGGCGGGGGGCGCCCCCCGCCGGCACTCGGTGTCGCTCCGCGTCGGAGGATCAGCCCTCGACGGCCTTGGAGCCGATGGTCTCGATGCGGTCGAGCATGCGGACCTCGATGGCCTCGTCCTCGACCTGGATGTCGACGTTCTCGATGTTCTCGTTCTGCATGATCGTCTCCTTCGTGGGTGAGTCATGTGCCGGACCCGATCGGTCCGTCGCGCTCCCCGCCGGGTCTGGTCCGGTGGGGCCGTGGTCACCATCCTCAGCGGTCCCACTACTCGCCCGCTATCCATCCGCTACCCGCCCGCCCCACCCGTCGCGAGCTGCGCCTTTCCGCCGGCCCGGCCGGGCGGATCGGGTCAGGCCGACTCGGCGAGCCGCTCCCGGACGGCCCGTTCGAGGTGCTCCGCGTCCTCGCCCACCGGGCGGCCGAGCGCCGTGAGGCACAGCCGGTGGGCGGTCCCGCCGTCCAGGTCGCCGAGGTACAGCCGGGTGGCGGCGGCGCGGCGCAGGTCGCCCAGGGCGAGGAACCCGCTGACGGCCCGCAGCAGATACTCGCGGGCGCGCTCGTCCCGCCGGATCGCGAACGCGATGCCCAGGCTGCCGGCGAGCGCCGCGGCGGCCGGGCCGTGGCCCGCCAGGACGGCCGCGCGCTCGCCGAGCTGCTGGGTCTCCACCAGGGTGTCCAGGCCGTGGCTGCCGATCAGGTGGGTCTGCTGGACGGTGGCCAGTTGCCAGGTGGTGCGGTGATCGTCGATCGAGGCGGCGAGCCGGGTGAGGGCGAGCAGGGTGCCGGCCTCCGCCTCGAACCAGTCCCGGGCCTCGGCCGCCCCCTCGAAGGGGTGCGGGCCCTGCCAGCGGTGGCGCGGTTCGACGGGTACGTGGGGGGCGGCCGGGGCCATCAGCCGCTGGGCGGCGTCGGCGACGGTGAGGTACCAGTCGAACATCCGGTCCCGGGCGGCGGCCGAGTCCGCCTCGTCCTCGGCGGCGAGCTGACGGCCGTACAGCCGGACCAGGTCGTGCATCCGGTAGCGCCCGCCCGTCCCGGCGGGCTCGATGAGGTGGAGCGACTCCAGGATCCGCAGCAGCGGCCGGGCGGGTGTCCCGGAGGCGGCGAGCGGGGCGTCGGCCGGGCCGAGCAGGGCGGCCGCGACGGCCTCCGTCACCGACTCGGCCGGGTGCAGGCCGAGCAGCCGCAGCAGCCGGGCGGCATCCGGGCGGAGGCGGCGGTAGGTGTGCTCCAGCACCCGGGAGACGGTCAGTTCGCCGTCCGGCAGGCTGAGGGCGGTGAGCCGCTCGTCCTCGGGGGTGAGTTCCGCGGCGAGGCCGGAGAGCGGCAGTTCGGGCCGTTCGGCGAGCCGGACGGCCGAGATCCGCAGGGCCAGTGGCAGTCCGCCGCAGAGCCGGGCGAGTTCCCCGGCGGCGTCCGGCGCCCCGGCGACCCGGTCCCGGCCGGCGATCCGGCCGAGCACCTCGACCGAGTCGGTCGGCGACAGGACTCCGAGCCGCAGCGGTACGGCGCCGGTGGTGGCGACCAGGCCGCCGAGTTTGCCCCGGCTGGTGACCACGGTGAAGCTCTGCGGCGAACTCGGCAGCAGGGGGCGCACGTGCGCGAAGTCGCGGGCGTCGTCCAGCACCACCAGCAGCCGGCGGCCGGCCACCGTCGAGCGGTAGAGGTCCTCCCGGAGGGTCTCGTCGTGGGGGATCAGCGGGCCGGGGACGCCGAGGGCGAGCAGCAGGCGTTCCAGCACCCTGGCCGGGGCCTCGTGCTCCTCCCGGTCGTAGCCGTGCAGGTCGACGAAGAGCTGGCCGTCCGGGTAGTGGGCGGCGAGGTCCTGGGCCACGCGCACCGCCAGGGAGGTCTTCCCGACGCCGGCCGGCCCGGTCAGCGCCACGATCCGGCTGGCCTCGGGGCCGGCCCCGGACAGCTCGGACAGGCGGTCGATCTCCTCCCGGCGGCCGACGAAACCGGAGGTGACCTGGGGCAGTTGGGCCGGGACGGGCAGGGCCGGCACCCGCTCCGGCAGCCCCGCGAAGGGCTCCGCCGCCGGTCCCGTGCCGGGCTCCGCGGCCGGTTCCGTGGCTAGCTCGGCGGACGGTTCCGTGGCTAGCTCGGCGGGCCGGTCGGCGGGCGGGTCCACCGACAGGTCCATCGACGGGTCCACGGGCGGGCCCATGGGCAGGTCGTGCCGCAGGATCGCCCCCTCCACCTCCAGCAGCCGCTCGCCGGGGTCGAGGCCGTACTCCTCGGCCAGCACCTGCCGGGTGGCCCGGACGACGGCGAGCGCGTCGGCCTGCCGTCCGCAGCGGTAGAGGGCGGCGGCGGCCCGTTCGGCGATGGACTCGCGGGCCGGGAACTCCCCTGCCAACGCGGTGAGTTCCGGCACCAGCTCGCGGTGCCGCCCCCGGGCCAGCTCCAGGTCGGCCAGCAACTCGTGGGCGGCGAACCGCTCTTCGTCCAGCCGGGCCCGGGCCGAGGCGGCGAACGGCGTGTCGATGCCGCTCAGGGCCTCACCGCGCCACAGCGCCAGCGCCTGCCGGAGGCGGTCGACCGCCTGCTCCACCCGGCCCTCCTCGGCGAGTCGCCGGGCGGTGGCCAGCGCCACGCCGAACCGCGCCGCGTCCAACTCCTCCTCCCGCACGGCCAGCCGGTAGCCGACCGGTTCGAGGGTGAGCGCCTGCGCGGCCGGTGGCGGCAGGGCCCGGCGGAGGGTGGAGACCACGGTGTGCACCTGGGCGCGGGCCGTGCGCGGCGGGGCCCCGCCCCAGAGGGCGTCCACCATCCGCTCGATGCCGACCGGGCGGTTGGCGTTGAGCAGGAGCAGGGCCAGCCCGGCGCGCTGCCGCGGGCGCGGCACCGTCACCGTCACGCCGTCGAACCGGACCTCGAAGGGCCCCAGGATCCCGTACCGCACCACGCGACTCCTCCCCGTGCCACGGCCCGCCCTCCGGCCGGTCGGACCGTGGGTGTCGGACCGCGCTGTCCCCGGCCGGCCCGGCGGCCGGGCGGGGTGCTGATCTCTCGTGGGCGGGTCAACGTCCTCGGGGGCCGTGGCGTTCCGGATTCGGCGGTGGCCGAAACCTCGGCGGAAGCGCCGCCCGGGGCGGTGGCGGAGGGGCGGGGAAGGCCCGGCCGACGGGGGCGTACGGAGCGCCGAGCCGGTGCGGGTACGGGCCGTGGCCTGCGGCGCGCTGACCGGCGGGCGCCGCCGGGGCGCCCCGGGCAGCGGGGACGCCGGGGACGCCGCCACGGCGGGACGCCCCCGGCCGGGGTCGGACTGCCGGAACCGGCGACCGCGGAACGGTCGCCGGTCCGGCCCGATGCGGCCCCCCGAGGGTCAGTTCCAGATGCCGGTGACATCCGTCACACCGGCCGCGTTGCCCGCGTGCCCGCTCGCCCCGGAGAGGTCCTCCAGGGTGCGCAGCACGTTGTAGTGGTTGTAGGTGGTGGCGCTGCTGCTGCCCGGAGTGACGTGGGCGCCGTAGAGCAGGGTCGGGATCCGGTTCCCGGACAGGCTGTTGTCCTCGTCGAAGGTGACGACCAGCAGACTGTTGTGGCTCTGCGCCCAGGTGGCGTAGGCGCCGAGGTTGTTCTTGATCCAGGTGTCGCCGGTGCTCACCGAGCAGTCGTGCATGTCGCTGCAGAGGTTCGGCACCACGAAGGACACGTTGGGCAGCGTGGTGTAGTCGGTCGGGAACTGGGCGAAGGTCTTGGCGGTGTTGACCGGCACGTTCCCGAAGCCGAACCAGGGGTTGTGCTTCTGGGCGTACTTGCCGCTGCTGCACGTGGTGCTGCCCTGGCTGGGCAGGGACTCGTTGTAGCTCGCCCAGGTCTTCCCGGCGGCGAGCACCTCGGAGGCCAGGTTCGGGGCCTGGAACCCGCCGACGGTCACGCAGCTGTCGTCGACCCGGCCCTGGGTGGAGCCGGAGAACAGCGCGTAGTAGTTCGGCTCGCTGGGGTGGGTGATCGCGTAGGACTGGGTGAGGTTGGCGCCGCCCGCCTTCAGGGTGTTGTTGAGGTACGGCGCGCTGCTGCTGCCGATCACCTGGCTGTAGGCGTGGTTCTCCATCACCACGACCACGATGTGGTCCGGCGTGGGCAGCCCGGCCGCCTGGGCGGTGGTGGCGGTGGCCGCCCACAGTCCGGCGGAGGCCGCGACCAGCGCGACGGCCGAGCCGATCGCGGTGGCGGTGCGGCGGGAACGGCGGCGGGAGCCGTCGTTCGGGGACTCGTTCAGGGGCTCGTTCGGGGATTCGTTCTGGGGCTCGTTCAGGGGCTTCGCGGACGAAGTCATGACGCTTCCTCGGGTGGAGGGCGGCCCCGCTGCGGGGCCGCCCGGACGGGAGGTGACGGAACTACCCGGAGTGCCGACCCGGCCTAGTAGGCCGTGCCGTTGGCGAAGTCGGTGGCGAAGGTCGACTCGATCGTGTCGAGCACCCCGGAGTCGGAGACGATCAGGCCCAGCTCGCGGTTGTTGTTCAGCGAGTTGTCGGAGAAGTTCTCCGAGCCGGCGAACACCTTGGCCGTGGCGGTGCCGTAGTCGGCGACGATGGCCTTGGCGTGGATGTACAGGCCGGTGGTCGAGGAGTAGGTGACCACCTTGGCGCCCGCCCCGGTGACCTCGTCGAAGGAGGAGCCGTACGAGCTCGGGTTCATGCCGACGACGCGGACGGTGACGCCGCGGTTGGCGGCGGCGGTGACGGCGTCCACCAGGGCCGGGTCGCCGAACTCCAGCTCCTCGACGTCCAGGGAGGTCTGCGCGCCGTTGATCAGCGCCAGCAGGCGGTCCTGGGAGTCGGTGGGCGACCACACCAGGTTGTCGCCGTCGGAGGGGGTGATCGAGGTCTTGGCGTAGTCGGCGGCGAAGACCTGCTCGATCGCGGCGACGTCGTTGGCGTCGGTGTCGAGGACGCCGTAGTCGCGGCTGCTGGAGTAGTAGGTGGAGTCCAGGTTCCCGGTCAGGATCAGGGACTTGGCGCCGTCCACGGTGACGGTCTTCTGGTGGGTGTAGACGAACGCCGAGGAGGAGTACGTCACTCCGACGCCCCCGGCCTTCAGGGCGGTGTAGGCGGCGCCGTTGACCGAGCTGTGCTTGCCGTCCAGGACCACCCGGACCCGCGCTCCGGCGTGCTGACGGGCGATCAGGGCGTTCACCGCCGTGGTGTCGCGCAGCTCGTACATGGTCACGTCGACGGACGTGGTGGCCGAGTTGATGAGGCTGTAGACCGCGCTGTGGTCCTGGTCCGGGAAGACGAGCGTCGAGTACGTGCCGGTGACGGTGTCGGCGTGGGCGGTGCCGGAGGCGGATATCAGGCCGGCGCCGACGAGCAGCAGCGCACCGGCACGGCGCGCGAACGTGGCCAGGGGCATGGGGACTCCGTGGTCGGTGAGGGGAGGTCGGCGCGCGGGGGCACCGGGGGACGCGCGGCGCACGACGTGGACACGACGAACGGGCGCTCGAACAGGATGCGGGCGCGCCGGTCAACGCGGGTAGACGACGGGAGGTAAAACCTTGCCCCCGGCCCGGGAAACGAACGGTGCGGCCGGCGAGACGCCCCGAGAACGGATGAGGCGGGCAATCGCGTTCACATTGCCACGATCCGCCCCTTCCGGTGATAGTGATCTTCGTACGACGCGATCCCGACAGCGCGTCAGCTCACGAGAGAGCCGAGGAACATGGCGAAGACCAGCCTTCTGCGTCCCCTCGCGGTGGCCGCCGCCGCTGCCGTCCTGGCCGCGACCGCAGCCACCCCCGCCCTGGCCGCCGACCGCAGCGACCCGGCCCTGCCCACCCCCGACACGGCCGGGGTGCTCAGCGCGCTCCAGGCCACCACCGGCGCGGGCGCCCCCGGCGCCTTCGCGGTGATCCGCGACCACGGCGACGACGACCGGACCCGGTCCCTCAGCGTCGGCAAGGCCGACCTGAACGGGACGCCGATGAACTCCGGGTGGAGGTTCCGGGTCGGCAGCAACAGCAAGATGTTCACCGCCGTTCTCGTGATGCAGCTGGCGGAGGAGGGCCGGATCGACCTCGACAAGCCGCTGCGCGACTACCTCCCGGCCGGCACCCTGCCGGACGGCTGGACGATGACCGGCCGTCAGGTGATGGAACACCGGGCGGGCATCTACGACCACACCAACGACCTGCTGGAGCAGTCCGGCGAGGAGACCACGGCCGCCTTCGAGGCCCGGATCCGCACCAAGGTGTACACCCCGGCCGAGATGGTCGCGATGTCCGTCAAGCACGGGCTGCAGTACACCCCCGGCAGCCGCTACTCCTACTCCAACACCGACTTCGTGCTGCTGGGCATGGCCGTCGAGCACCTCACCGGCCGGCCGTACGCCGACGTGCTGCGCGAGCGGATCATCGAACCGCTCGACCTGGAGCAGACCTCCTTCGTCGTCCCCGACCAGCGGATCGCGGGCCACCACATCACCGGCTACCTCACCAACGACGACCGCACCAAGCCGCTGCTGGACTCCACCGAGCAGACCGGCTCCTGGGTGTGGAGCGCCGGCGCCGTCATCTCCAGCGCCGATGACCTCGACCGCTTCCTCACCGCGCTGATGGCCGGCGGCAACGGCGGCCTGGTCTCCGACGACTCGCTGCGGCAGATGGAGTCCGCCCTGCCCACCCCGACCGCCAAGATCTCCTACGGGCTGGGGCTCCGCCGCATCTCGCTCACCTGCGGGGACGTGTACGGGCACGGCGGCATCGTCCAGGGTTACCAGACCCAGTCCTTCACCACCCCGGACGGGCGGCGCTCGGTGGTGGTCTTCGCCAACGCCTCCAACAACGGCTCGGTCACCCAGGGTCTGATGAACGCGCTGGAGCCGGCCTTCTGCGGCAAGAAGCCGGCCGCCGCGCCGCGCTCGTTCGCCCCGGCGGCACGGGACGCCCAGGGTGTCCAGGGTGTCCAGGGCAGCCACGACGGCGAGGCCGGACAGGGCGGCCAGGCCGGACCGGACGACCGGTGGCTGCCGGTGGTGGAGGACACCCGGATCTGACCGGTGCGCCGAGGCCGGGCCCCCGCTACGGGGCGGCCCGGCCGCGGCGGCCGTCCGCGCTGAGGTCGGTGAGCGCCTCGGTGAGGATCTCCCGGGCCTCGTCCGCCCGCCCCTGCTCGATCAGCGCGGTGCCGAGTTCGGTCAGGGTCTTGGTCATGCTGTCCGGGCGTCCGATCGCCTCGTAGTGCACCAGCGCCTGCCGGTAGGCCTTCTCGGCGGCCGGCCAGCGCTTCAACGCCGCCCGGTCCTGGCCGAGTTCGTGCGCCGTCATGGCCGCCAGCAGATGCATCAGCGGCGAGGACCAGCGCTCCACCAGCTCCAGCGCTCCCGCCAGCGCGCGACGGCGGGAGTCCACCGCCTCCTCGGCCCGGCCGAGGAGGCGCAGGCAGGTCGCCGCGCCGCGCAGGGTCACCAGCCGGCCGATCAGCGCGGCCCGGTTGTCGACCTCGGCGAAGGCCTCCGCCGCCCGCTGGTAGCTCTCGCTCGCCTCCCGGTAGCGCTGGAGGTGTCGCAGCCCCGCGCCCAGGTAGGTGAGCGCCCAGCCCTGCTGCTCGTGGTCGCCCAGGCTCCGGGCCAACTCCAGGCCCTCACCGGCGAGTTCGATGCCGCGCTGGTAGCGGTGCAGACAGGTGACGTACGTCCAGGCCAGGTAGTTCACGTGCACCGCCTCGGCCCGCCGGTCCCCGCTCGCCCGGGCCGAGTCCACCGACAGCTGGAACACCTCGCCCCAGAGGTCCCAGCTCAGCAGGCGGTCGGAGAACCAGTGCATGGCCTCGGCGGTGTCGATCACCTCCCGGTGCCGGCCCTCCCGCTGCGCCCGGTACAGCGCCGCCAGCCACTCCGGGTGCTCGTCCTCCAGCCAGCGCGCCGCCTCGGTCAGCGCCACCGGCGGGCCGCCGACCGCTCCGGCGCCCTCGGCCGCCGCGTGGTCCGGGTCGAACCGCAGGCCGTGGGCCGCCGCCTCGCGCAACAGCCAGCTCCCGGCCTCCGTACGGGCCCCGGCCACCGCCTCGGCCGTCTCGTCGGCGGCCAGCCGCTCGCCCGCGTACAGCCGCACCAGGTCGTGCAGCCGGTAGCGCTCCGGGGTGGCCGGCTGCACCAGACCGGCGTCGACCAACTGCTCCAGGACCAGCTCGGTACGGGTGGCCGACAGCCCCGCGTAGCGGGCCAGCACGGCCGCCGTGAAGTCCTGGCCGGCCGTCAACGCGCAACGCCGGAGCACCCGTTGGGACTCGGCCGGCAGCCTGCGGTAGGACAGCTCGAAGGCCGGGCGGACCGCCAGGTCCCCCGTCTCCAGCAGGTCCAGCCGGTTCTCCTCGGCGGCGAGCTGGCGCACCAGCTGGGCCACCGGCTGCTGCGGACGGGCCACCAGCCGCTGACCGGCGATCCGCAGCGCCAGCGGCAGGTAGCCGCACAGCCGGGCCAGCTCGGCGGCGGCGTCCGGGGCGGCCTCGACCCGCTCGGGCCCGGCGATCCGGGCCAGCAGGGCGGCGGCCTCCACCGGCGAGAGCACCTCGAGCCGCAGCCGGTGCACCGCCTCCAGCCCGGGCAGGGCGTGCCGGCTGGTCACGATGGTCACGGCCGGCCCCGAGCCGGGCAGCAGCGGACGCACCTGGCTCTCGTCGACGGCGTTGTCCAGCACCAGGACCAGCCGGCGCTCGCGCACCAGGGCGCGGAACAACCCGGCCCGCTCCTCCGTCCCGGCGGGCACCGCGCCGTCCGCCACCCCGAGGGCCCGCAGCACCTGGCCGAGCGCCTCCCGGGCGGGCAGCGGGGTGGCGGACGTGCCGCCGAGGTCGAGCGAGAGCTGGCCGTCCGGGAAGTCCGGGGCCAGGGAGTGGGCGGCGTGCAGGGCGAAGGCGGTCTTGCCGAGACCGGGCTGACCACTGACCAGCACCACCCGGGGGTGGACGGGGTGCCGGTCGGCGGTGAGCGCGGCGAGATCGGCGAGGGCGTGCTCGCGGGCGGTGAAGTCGGCGAGGTCGCGCGGCAGGGCGAGCGCACCGGGGGACGCGGGGAGTGCCGGTGGTGCGGAGGCCGCGGGGGGCTTCGGGCCTCCGGCGGTCTCCGGTACGGCTCCCGGCGCGGCCGACGCCGGGGTGGCCGACACGGGGGTGGCCGACGCCGGCGCGGCCGACGCCGGGGTGGCCGGGAGTGCGGCCGCGCCCTGCGACGGCACCTGCCGCACGCCCCGGGGGCGGCCGGACTGCGCGGCCCGCTCCAGGGCGGCGGTCTGCGGGCCGTCCAGCCCCAGCGCGGCGGCCAGCGCCTGGACGGTGCGCCGCTGGGGGCCCCGGGTGCGGCCGCGTTCCATGTCCCCGAGGGCGCGCAGGCTGACCCCGGCCGTGGCGGCCAGGTCCTCCTGGGTCAGGCCCACCGCCACCCGGTACCCGGCCAACAGGTGGCCGAACTCCCCGGCTCCACTCGCAACCGCCATCTCCCCGCCCCGCCCCTGGTCCGCACGCACGCCGCTCTGCCGCCGTTCTGCCGCAGTTCTGCCGGACAACACGCCGGGCAGATCGCCTCAGGCAGAAGTATGCCCCGGCGGAAGTGGTGCGCGTACCCGGCGCCCGCCTGCGGGGACGCCCGGGACATGGGCGCCCGGCGTCCGGTTCCGCCGACCAGAACCGCCGGTAGTTCCGCCTGCGCGCCCGGCACAGAAGGCAGTTGTGCACGCGGGACCGCGGTCGGTGCCCAGCCGGCAGGCACTCCCGGAGCGCGCACCTCGCCCGCCCGCCTCCGCCCGCCCCGCCCGTCCGCCTCCGCCCGCCCGTTTCCGCCAGGGCAGCGTCCAGCGGACCCTCAGGCCCGCCCCAGCAGTTGCTCCCGCTGTCGGGCCTCCGCCCCCTCCACACTGCGGCCGAGTTCGGTCAGCAGGTCGGCGAGCAGCCCGTGCGAGCGGGCCTCCACGGCGGCGTCACCGACGGTGCGGCCGAGGGCCACGGCGAGCTGGGCCGAGGACAGTGCCGCGTCCCGGCGGCCGAGGGCGTGCAGGGCGCGGGCCCGGCCGTGGGTGGCGAGCACCGCCGCCACCCCGCCCGGACGGCCGCCGGCCGTGGCGAGGCGGACCGCCTCGTCGGCGTGGGCGAGCGCCCTCTCCGGGGCGCCGACCAGCACCAGGGCCTCGGCGAGCCCGGTCAGCGCGCGGACCAGCAGGTGTCCGGCCGTCGGGGTGCGGGCGGCGGTCACCAGGTCGGTGAGCAGCGGCAGCGCCCGGTCGTACTGCCCGGCCCGTACCAGGGCGGCCGCCACCCGGTCGCGGCAGTGGTGGCGCAGCAGGGTGTCCCCGGCCCGGTCGGCGGCGGCGACCGCCGCGTCCAGCTGCTCCAGGGCGGTGCGGTGGGCCGCCCGGCGGACGTGCAGGACGGCGAGGTCGGTGCCCAGCCGGGCGAGCGCGGCGTCGTCGCGGTCGGCGTGCGCGGCGCGCAGCCCGATCTCGGCGACGGCCCGCCAGTGCGTCCGGTCGCGGTCGGCGGCCTCGTCCGACCGTTCGTGCAACAGGCTGATCCGGTGGGCGAGTTGCCAAGCGGCGCCGGTGCGGCCGTACTGTTCGGCGCAGAGTACGACGGCGCGCAGGGCGCTTTCCTCCCGGCGGAACCAGGCCGGTGGCCGGGTGGTGCCGGCCTCGGCCGCGTCGTCGTCGCTCCAGGGGTCGGTGAGTCGCAGGTAGTGGGCGATGAGCCGGTCGAGCGCCCCGAAGCGCTCGGTGCAGTCCAGTGCGGCGGCCTGTCCGGCGGCGTAGCGGCGGACCAGCTCGCGGCGGGCGTAGCGGCCTGGGGTGGTCTCGGCCAGCAGGTGGACGGCGTCGAGCACGGTGAGCTGGCTGCGGGCGGCGGCGGGCCGCAGGTCGGCGAGGGCGGCGGCGGTGGCGGTGTCGATCTCCGCGCCGGGGTGCAGCCCCAGCAGGGTGAACAGCCGGGCCGCGGCGGGCGGCAGGGCCCGGTAGGTGCGGTCCAGGGCGGCGGTGACGCCGGTCGGGCCGCGTTCGGTGCCGACGCCCGCCAGGGCGGCCAGGCCGGTCTGCTCGTCGGCGAGTTCGGCGGCGAGGTCGGCCGGTGACCAGTCCGGGCGGGCGGCCAGCCGGGCGGCGGCCAGTCGCAGGGCCAGCGGCAGGTGGTCGCAGTGTTCGGCGAGTTCGGCGAGTTCGGCGTCCGCCTCCGGGCCGGTGGCCTGACGGTCGGGGCCGAGGGCGCGGGCGAGCAGCGTACGGGCGTCCTCGGGGCCGAGCGGGCCGAGCGGGAGCGCGAGCGCGTCCTCGTGGACCAGCAGTTCGCGCAGCCGGTTGCGGCTGGTCACGACGGCGACCGGGCCCAGGGCGGTGCTGCCGGGCTCGGGCGGGCCGGGCAGCAGCGGGGCGAGCCGGCGGTAGTCGGCGGCGTCGTCCAGCAGGATCAGGATCCGGCGGTCGGCGAGGAGTTCGCGGTAGCGGGCCGCGCGCTCGGCGGGATCGGCGGGGACGGCCCCGGGGTCGACGCCGAGGTCGGCGAGGAAGCCGGCCAGGACGTCGGCGGGCTCGCGCGGGCCGTCCGGGTGGGTGCCGCGCAGGTCGGCGTGGAGCACGCCCTCGGGGAAGCGCTGCGCCGCCCAGTGCTGGACCAGCCCGGACTTGCCCACCCCGGCCGGGCCGGTGACCAGGATCGGGCGGCCGGTCCGGGCCGCCACGCCCAGGGCCTCGTGCAGCCGGGCGAGTTCGGCGGCGCGGCCGACGAAGCGCCGGTCGGGCACGGCGTGACGCGCCAACTGCTCGCCGGCCAGCCGTAGTTCCGGCCCGGGCGGGCCGGACAGCCGGGCCACCGCGTGGTCGTAGCGGGCCCGCGCCTCCGGTCCGCGCCCGGCCTGCTCCAGACACTGGACCAGCCGGGCGGCCAGCGGCTGCCGGCTGGGGTGGGCGTCGGCGGCCTCGGTCAGCTCGGCGACCAGTTCACCGCCGTGACCGGCCAGCACCAGCTCCTGCGCCAGCCGGTCCAGGGCGCGCAGCCGCAGGTCGGTCAGGTACGGGAGGGTGCGCTCGCGCAGCAGGGCGGACCCGCAGTCGACCAGCGCCGGCCCGCGCCACAGGTCGAGGGCCGCGCGCAGCAGCGGGACGGCCGGGGTGTCCGGGCCGGCCCCGGCGACGGTCCCCGGCAGCAGGAGCCCGGCCCGGTCGCAGAGCGCGCCGAACCGCACCAGGTCCACCCGGTCCGCGTCGCCCTCCAGGACGTACCCGCCGCCGCGGGTGCCCAGGATCAGCCGGGGATCGTCCAACTGCTGGCGCAGCGCGGCCACATGGCCCTGCAGCGCGGCCCGCGCGGTCGGCGGCGCGGCGCCGTCCCAGACCAGCTCGATCAGCTCCTCGGCGCCCACCGGTTGGTTCAGCCGGGTGGCCAGCGCCCCCAGCAGGGCGCGCCGCTTCGGCGCCGAGGGCGTGATCTCGGTGCCGTCGGCCCGCCGGACCGCCATCGGTCCGAGCAGCTCGATCTCCATGCTTTCCTTCCCCCGTGCCACGGGTCTCGGGCCCGCCCCGGTACTCCCGGCTCGGTACTCCCGGCTGCTGGCTATCACTCCCCGAGTGCCCGTGACGGTGCCTTCAGGGCGTGTCTGACGATTCCCGCCGGGGGCGCGACGCCGGGGCACGCCCTGGGGCGTGTCTGACGATTCCCGCCGGGCGCGCGACGCGAATTGTCAGACACGCCCTAGGAGGAGACGACGGGCCGGGGCCGGGCGGTTCAGACGACCGGCTCGCCGACCGTCCGCCGCGGGTGTTCCGCCGGGTCGGACCAGGCCGGCGGCGTCCTGGTGTCCGGGCCGTCGAGGACCAGCACGTCGAACGGCGCGTAGTCGTCCCCCTGCTCCCGGGCGGTGAAGCCGGCCGCGGTCAGGATCGCGATCACCGCCGCGGCCATCGCGGTGTGGATCCCGTCGGCCTGCCGGGCCGCCCCGGTCGGCTCCCCGTCCCGCCCCGGGTCCGCCGCCCGGCTCCGCAGCCGGGGGCTGGTGTGCCAGCTCACCAGCACCTCCGGCTCCTCGCCGAAGTGCTGGTTCCAGGTGCTCACCCGGACCTCCGCGCCGACGGCCAGCGCCGTGTCCAGGCCCGGGGCCACCACCGGCAGCCCGGCGGCGGCGAGTTCGTCGCGGACCCGCTGGGCCAGCCGCTCGAACCGGGCGTTCACGTGTCTCCCGTGAGTCTCGTCCATGCCCGCACGCTACCGGGACGCGCCGATCCCCCGCAGGCGAGCTCCCCTCGGACCGCACCCCGGCCCGCTCCCCGTCCACGGCGGGCCCACCGTCGGCGAACGCCCACCCCGGGGCCGCACACGCGTGCGCACCGCACCATCCCCTCGACCGCCACACCGAACCGGCCCCGCCGCACCGCCCCGCACCGCCGGCAGCGCCAGCACCGCACCGCCGCCCGCCCCGCCCCGCCACACCGCTCCGCCCCCGCAGGCAACCATCCCGCACCCCTACGGACTCTCTATCCACGGCGGCCCCACCGACGACCGACGTCCGGGCACGGGCAGGACATGTGTGCGCACTACACTTCTCCACCCCGCAGGCCGCCGACGGTTCTCGGGTGCGGCGAGGTGGGAGTACTGGTGCGGATTCGGCTGCTCGGGCCGGTGGAGTTGCAGGTCGCGACCGGCGGCCTGGCCACCCTGGCGGGGTCGCAGCGGCGGGCGGTGCTGGCGCTGCCGGCGTTGCGGCTGGGCCAGGTGGTGACCATGGACCAGTTCTGCGAGCTGCTGTGGGGCGAGCGTCCGCCGGCCAGTGCGCGGGCCGCGGTGCAGGGGCACGTCGCGGCGGTGCGCAAGGTGCTGGCCGACTCCCCGTTCGAGTTGCACACCCGGGCCTGCGGCTACCTGTTGAGCGGGCCGGCCGAGGAGGTGGACGCGCTGCGGTTCGCCCGGCTGACCGGGCTGGCCGGGGAGCTCGCCGGGCGCGGGGCCGTCGGGGAGGCGATCGGGCTGCTGGAGGAGGCGCTGCAGCTGTGGCGCGGCGAGGCCCTGGCGGACCTCCCGGACACCCCGCTGCGGGCCGCCGCGGTGGACCACCTGAAGCAGTCCTCCACCGCGGCCCTGCTCCGCTGGGCCGAGCTGCGGCTGCGGCAGGGCACGGGGGCGGCGGCGGTGGCGGTGCTGGAGCAGAACGTGCGGCGGGACGGGCTGCGCGAGGAGCTGGTGGCGCTGCTGATGCGCTGCCTGCACCAGGCCGGGCGGCCGGCGGACGCGCTGAACGCCTTCCACCGGACCAGGCTGCGGCTGGACCGCGAGCTGGGCATCCGCCCCGGACCGGCGCTGCGGGCCGCTTTCGCCGAGGTGCTGGCGGACGACCATCCGGAGGCGGTGCGGGTGGCCGCCGCCCCGGTCCCCGCTCCCCCGGCCGCCGTACCGCTCCACCGGGCCCCGAACCAACTCCCCCGCCGACGCGTCGACGTGATCGGTCGCACGGCCGAGACCCAGTGGCTGGACCGCGCCTGCGCCCCCGACCGGGCCACCGACGGACCGGCCCTGGTGGTCGGCCCGGCCGGCACCGGCAAGAGCGCCCTGGTCACCGCCTGGGCCCACCGGGCCGTCGACCGATTCCCGGACGGCGTGCTGTACGCGGACCTGCGCGGCCTCGACCCGGACGGCCCGGCCGACCCGGGGGCCGTCCTCGGCCGCTTCCTGCGCGCCCTCGGCGTTCCGGAGGACGCCGTCCCCGCCGACCGGGCCGACCGCGCCGCGCGCTACCGCGAGCACACCAGGGGCCGCCGGCTGCTGGTGGTCCTGGACGACGCCGCCGACCCCGACCAGCTGGTCGAGCTGCTGCCCGAGGGCCCGGACTGCGCCGCCGTGGTGACCGCCCGCGGCTCCCTGGAGAAGCTGGTCGCCACCGACGACGCCGCCCTGCTGCGGCTGACCGCGCTGCCCGAGGACGACGCCCTGGCCCTGCTGGCGCACCTGCTGACGCCCGGACGCCTGGCCGCCGATCCGGCGGCGGCCGCCGAACTCGTCCGGCTCTGCGAGCACCTGCCGCTGGCCCTGCGGATCGCCGCCGCCCGGCTGGCCGCCCACCCGAGCTGGACGGTCGCCGAACTGGTCGCCGAACTCGCCGACGAGCAGACCCGCCTGGCCGCCCTGGAGATCGACGGCGGCACCGGTCTGCGGCAGCAACTTCTACTGACGTACCGTCAACTGCCCGTCGAGGCAGCGGAGCTGCACACCCTGCTGGCCGTCCACCCCGGCCGCGCGGTGGACGGCCCGGCCGCCGCCGCACTGCTCGGCACCGACGCCGCGACCGCCCACCGGGCCCTCGGCGACCTGGCCTCCCGCCATCTGCTCACCGGCGCCGCCCCGGGCCGCTACCAGCGCACCGAGCTGGTCCGGCTGTTCGCCGCCGACCTGCTGGCCGAGCGGCCCGCACAGGACCGGGAGCACGCCCGCACCCGTCTGCTGGACCACTACCAGGCCGCGCTGCTGCACTGTGGCGGCCTCCTCGACCCCGGCCAGGAGGACACCCCGGCGCCCGACGAGCCACTCCGGCCCGACCGGCCCGACCGGCCCGACCGGCCCGACCGGCCGTCCCCGCCCGTCCCGCCCGTCCCTTCCGCCGTGGACATCCGCAGCGCGCTCGACTGGTTCCGCGCCGAGGAGCCCGCCGTCCGGGCGCTGATCGAGTCCACCGCCCTCACCCGCCCCGACCGGGCCTGGCGGCTCGCCCTGACCGCCGGTTCGCTCTACTACGGCGCCAGCCGCTTCACCGACTGGCTGGCCCGCGCCGACACCGGTCTGGCCGCGGCCGAGCGCTGCGCCGACCCGGTGGCGGCGGCCTTCCTGCACAACTGCCGGGCGCAGGCACTGGTCGCCCTGGAGCGCCGCCACGAGGCCGCCGAGGCGGCCCGTCGGGGGGTGGCCGCCGCCGAGTCCGCCGAGGGGCCCGCCGCGGCCTCGGCGCGCGTGCGCGCGCTGGCCACCCTGGGGCTGGTCACGGCGATGCTCGGGGACTCCGCCGGGGCCCGGCGGCTGGCGGCGGACGCGACCGCGCTCGCCGTCGAGTCGGGCAACCGGAAGCGGCTGGTCGACGCCCTGGTCCACCAGGGCTGGGTGAGTCTGGCGACCGGCGACCCGGCAGGCGCCCGGCTCCGCTCCCAGGAGGCTCGGGAGCTGCTGCCGCCCCGCCCGGTCACCCAGGTGCACCTGTGGTCGCTGCTGACCGAGGCCCAGTCGCTGCCGCCGACCGTCCGGGACGAGACCGCGGACCTCGCCTGGCACCGGCTGCTGGCCGCCTGCGAGGAGGCGGGGCTGCTCTACCTGCACGCCGTCACCGAGCAGTCCTACGCCGCCCACCTGGTGGCCCGGGGCCGCGCTCCGGAGGTGCGCGCGCGGCTGGCCTCGGCGCTGGAGCGGTTCCGCCGGCACGACCGGTTGGCGGGCCGGCGCAGCGAGTTCACCGCCGGGTTGGAGGCCTCCCTCAGCCTGCGCGCCGACGCCGGGCCGGGCACCGACATCGTGCGGGGCACCGGCACCGGCACCGACGCCGGAGAACCGCACGGCGACCGGCACGGTGCCCCGCACCACGAGGTCCGGACGCTCAGCCCGTGACCGGCGCGTACCCGTGCTCAGCCGCCAGGACCGGCCGCAGCGCCCGGACGGCGTAGAAGTTCCGGGACTTGACCGTCCCCGGCGGCACCCCCAGCTCGACCGAGGCCTCCAGCACCGAACGGTCCTTCAGGTGCAGCTCGACCAGCACCTCCCGGTGGTGCTTCTGCACCCGC
Source organism: Kitasatospora sp. NPDC030952 (assembly GCF_055571335.1). Classification (NCBI taxonomy): domain Bacteria; kingdom Bacillati; phylum Actinomycetota; class Actinomycetes; order Kitasatosporales; family Streptomycetaceae; genus Kitasatospora; species Kitasatospora sp. NPDC030952. The sequence continues at coordinate 33,551 of NZ_JBVIFM010000024.1, read as the reverse complement.
CGCAGCGCCAGCGCGATGTCCCGGGCGACCAGCACCTGCTCGTACGGGTCGTCGGCGACCGGCCGGTCCTCCACCGGCTCGCCGATGACCTCCTTGGCCCGGGCGGCGGCCATCCGGTAGTGGTCGATGGCGATCCGCCGGGCGACGGTGAACAGCCAGGGGCGGCTGTGTGCCGGGCCGGCCGCGAGGGCCGCCGGGTTCTGCCAGGCGCGCAGCAGGGTCTCCTGGAGGATGTCCTCGGCCTTGCCGTGGTCGCCGCGGGTGGCCCGCAGCAGGGCGCGCAGCAGGTAGCCGCCGTGCAGCCGGTGGATCTCGGCCAGGGTGTCGGGGTCGAGGGTCGGCCGGGCCGGGGCCGGCTCCGGGGTGGCCGCGGGGTCGGCCGGGGGGCCGGCCGGCGGCTGGGCTACGGACGTGGGCTGAGCGACGGACGGCTTCGACACGCGCTACCTCTCAGGTCGGGCAAGGGCACATGGCAGGGCTTCCGCCGGACATCCCCCGTGGCGGTTCCAGCAGACTGCCGGGCGCCGCCAAGGACCGGCCAACGATCCGCCAACGCCCGCCCGCCGGGCACCCGACCCGTCGACGAGTGCCGCGCTCACTCCCCGTTCAGCGCCCGCACCAACTCCTCCACCCCGTCCTCGCCCCGGTGCTCGATCAGCACCGCGACCCACCCCGCCAGCCGCTCCCGCTCCGCCACCGTCCACCCGGACGCCGACGGGTGCTCGTCCACCACCAGCGCCCGCGCCAGCCCCAGCAGCCCCGGCGTCGGCTCCGGCCGGCACCCCCGCTCCGGCAGCACCACCAGCGCCAACCGCCGGGCGACCGCCGTCACCTCGTCCGCACTGCCCGCCGGCACCGCCAGCCCGGACGGCCCCGGCACCACCGGCGCACCCATCCGCACCAGTGCCGCGACGTACGCCCGCAGCTCCGGCCCGTCCGCTTCCATCCCGTGCTCCCGTCCTGTCCCGTCCCGCTCAACGGGCCCCCCACCGAGCGGGGTTCAGCCCCGCCCTGCGGACGTCACCCGTCAGCACCCACCACATTGTCCTCGTCCACTCCGAAGCCGAGCCTAGCCAGGTGTACCGACAGCGCGGGGCCGGCCGGGGGGCGGGCGCCTCCGGCCGGCCGGAGGTGGTGGTGGGTGCCGCCGATGTGCGGTTCCTCGTCGGGCTGTTCCGCGCCGCCCGCGGAATACGTCAGGGCACGTTCGGCCCTCCGCGCGAAGGCCCGTCCACCCTGGACACCCGGGTGCGGTCGGCCCCGGGGCCCGGTTCACCCGGTAACAATATTGGCCCTGCGCACCCGGGCCGCGTCACCCGCACCGGCGCCGCCGAGTGGCACACGAACGGGGCCTGGCCGAGGCTGGGGCGGAAGTCCCGGTCGCCAGAGGGGTGCGGTGTCGATGTTTGATACGAGCTTTGCGTTCCCGCCCTCCCTGCTGGCCCCGGTGGCCGGCGCCCGCGGCCGGATCGCCGTCGTCGGCGCCGGTGTGGCCGGCCTGGTGAGCGCGTACGAGCTGCAGCGGCGCGGCTTCGACGTCGTCGTCTACGAGCAGGCGAACCGGCCCGGCGGGCGGGTGCGCACCCACCGCTTCTGGGACGGCACCCACGTCGACCTGGGCGCCATGCGCATCCCCGGCAACCACCACTGCGTGCTGCACTACGTCTCCCGGTTCCGCCTGCAGACCCGCCCGTTCGTCAACGCCAACCCGCGCGCCTACTACCATCTGCGCGGCCGGCGGGCGCGGGTGCAGGACGTGGCCTCGCTGTTCCCCGCGTACGCGCTGCGCCCCGCCGAGCGGCAGGCCCCCGGGCCGCTGCTGGACCGGCTGCTCGGCTCGGTGTGGAGCACCTTCACCACCGAGCAGCAGGCCCGCACGCTGGCCGGCCACTGGGACGACCCGGCGCTGGAGCGGGCCGCCTCCGTCTCGCTCTGGCAGTTCGTCCACGAGCACCTGTCCCAGGACGCCTGGGACCTCTTCGGCCACGCCAGCGGCCTCGCCCACTACGAGCAGTCCTCGCTGCTGGAGGTCCTGGTCGACTACTTCGGCCTGTTCCACCGCGGGCAGGTCGAGCTGGTGGACGGCCTGGACGCGCTGATCCGCGCCTTCGTCCACGCCCTGCGCCCCGGCAGCGTCCGGCTGTCCGCCCGGATCGACGAACTCGCCCTCACCCCGGACGGCGTCCGGCTCCGCGGCACCCGGCTCGGCGCCCCGCTGCACGACCACGCCGACTACGTGGTGTGCTGCGTCCCGGCGCCCGCCCTGGACCGGATCACCGTCAGCCCCGGCCTGCCCCACCCGCAGCGGCACGCCGTGCGCGGCATCAGCTACGCCAGCAGCACCAAGACCGTGCTGCACCTGACCCGGCGCCGGTGGGAGCTGGAGGACGGCATCCACGGCGGCGGGAGCTTCACCGACCTGCCGATCCAGCAGTGCTGGTACCCCTCGGACAACGCGGTGCTGGCCGAGGACGGCGTCAACGGCAGCCCCGGTCCGCACTGGGCCGTCCGGGACCCGCTGCGCTCGTCCGAACCGACCGCCCTGCTCGGCGCCTACCTGTGGGGCGCCAACGCCCGGCGCTTCACCGCGCTGCCCCCGGCCGACCGGGACGCCCTCGTACTGGACTGCCTGGAGCGGCTGCACCCCGGCATCACCGCGGACGTCGACGACATCCTGCACTGCGACTGGGACGTGCAGACCGGCATGGGCGGCGGCGCCTTCGCCCACCTGACGCCCGGCGAGCACACCCGCTACCTGACCGTGCTCGGCGCCCCGCACCCCGCCGACGACCCGCGGATCTTCTTCGCCGGCGAGCACCTGTCCGGCGCCCACGCCTGGTGCCAGGGCGCCGCCCGGTCCGCCCTGGACGCCGTGGGCGCCCTGCTCGACCGCGCCGGCCACCCCCGGATCGCCACCCGGGTGAGCACCGCGTGACGGACCACGAGCTGACCCGCGCGGACCTGCGCGCCCCGTTCCGCCCGGCCCGCCGCGAACAGGTCGGCATCGAGGTGGAGTGCGGCCTGGTCGACCCGGCCACCGGACTGGCCGCCCGCTACTCCGGGGAGCGCGGTGTGCTGGCCGTCCTGGAGGCGGTGCTGGCCCGGTGGGGCGGTGAGCGGCAGGAGGACACCGGCCGGCTGACCGGGGTGCTGCGCCCGGACGGCAGCCAGATCACCCTGGAGCACGGCGGCCAGCTCGAGTACTCCTCCGCGCCCGCCCCCGGCGTCGGCAAGGCGGTGGACGACCTGCGGGCCGCGCTGGAGCAACTCGCCGAACTGGCCGACCGGTTCGGCCTGGCCCTGCTGCCCGGCGGCTACCTGCCGTTCGACCGCCCGGCGGACATGGAGTGGGTGCCGATGACCAGGGGCGCCCTGATGCGCGAGCACTTCGCCGGGCTGGGCGAGGCGGGCAGCCGGGCCCGCAACATCATGGCGCTGTCGCTGTCCACCCAGGTCACCCTGGACTACCTCTCCCCCGAGGACTTCACCCGCAAGCTGCGCACCCAGGCGGCCGCCGCACCGGTGGTCTCCGCCCTACTGGTCAACTCCCCCCTCCAGGCCGGGCGTTCGGAGGGCCTGCTGTCCCACCGCTGCTGGTCCTGGCTGCGGATGGACCCGCAGCGCAGCGGCGTGCTGCCGCCCGCGCTGCGGCCCGGCGTCACCGTGGACGACGTCATCGACTGGGCCCTGGACATCCCGCTGATCCACTACCGGGACCCGGCCGGCCGCTACCACCCGGCGCCCGACCGCACCTTCGCCGAACTCCTGCGGCACGGCTACCCGGAGGGCGGCAAGCCCACCCCGGCCCACTGGGCCGCCCACCTGAACCAGCTCTGGACCGACACCCGGGTCCGCGGCACCCTCGAACTGCGCGGCGCCGACGGCCCGCCGCACCCCTACTCCGCCGCCGTCCCCGCCCTGTGGACCGGCCTCAGCTACCACCCCGCCTCCCTCGCCGCCGCCTGGGACCTGCTCGGCCACTACACCCTGGCGCAGCACCGCACCGCGCTCGCCGAACTGCCCGTCCAGGGCCTGGCCACCCGCCTCGGCGGCGACCCCGTCCGCCCGCTGGCCGCCGAACTGCTGCGCCTGGCCCGCACCGGACTGTCCGCCCGGGTCGCGGCCGGCCTCGAACCGCCGCACGTCCCCGGCTACCTGGACCCGCTGGACGAGATCGTCGCCACCGGCCGCACCTTCGCCGAGCAGTGCCTGGGGCGCTGGCACGGCGAGTTCGGCCGGGACCCGGCCCGCTACGTCGCCGCCCACCGGGTCTGAGGCCGGCTCGGGCGCGGTCACCAGCAGCCCGTCAGAGGCCCGTCAGTGGCCCGTCAGCAGTTCGTCAATCCGGGTTCACCCGCGGGCCGGAGCGGCGCAAGCTGAGGGACGTACCTGCAGGTCCGCAGGTCCTTCCGGAGGTGATCCGCATGTCCGTCCTCGCTGGGTTCCATTCCGTCGTCCCCGACGTGCGCCACCGGGGACCGGGGCTGCGCGCCGCGTGCGCGCGGGTGCTGGAACGGCTGTCCGCCAGCCCGCTGGACAGCTCCGTGCTGGGGGCGCTGGGCGCACCGCGCTCGACCGCCCGCCCGGCCGGGCCGCACGCCCACCGGCACCCCGTCACCCGCGCGGACGGGACGACCGCCACGGAGGCCGACCGGCACCCCGGCCGCTGAGGCGACCGCCATCAGCAGCCTCGGGCCCGACGCCACGCGAGCGGTCGGGCCCGAGGTCCTTGCCCTCCCGCGTCCGCGACCGATAGACACGACCCCGGCACTGTGCGTGATACCCGGAGGTCCCAGCCATGAGCGTGACGAGTCGGTACCGAAACGCCTGGGAGGGCTTCTGGAGCGAGGCGCCCGAGGAGCCCGGCTCGGTGATCTGGGACGCCGATCCGGCCCGCACCGCGGAGCGCCACCTCGCCCTGTTCAGGCCCTACTTGAGCGAGCCCCGGCTACCCGTCGTCGACCTGGGCTGCGGCAACGGCCGGCAGACCCGCTTCCTCGCCGAGCACTTCCCCCGGGCCGTCGGGGTCGACCTCTCCGAGACCGCCGTCGGGCTGGCCCGGCGCCAGGACCGGTCGCAGCTGGCCGAGTTCGCCCAGCTGGACGCCACCGACCCGGCCGCCGTCCGGGCCCTGCACGAGCGCCTGGGCGATGCCGACGTGTACGTGCGCGGGGTGATCCACCAGAGCGACCCGGCCGACCGCGGCCCGGTCGCCGAGGCCGTCGCGACCCTGCTCGGGTCGCGCGGCCGGGCCTTCGTCGTCGAACTCGCCGAGTCCGCCAAGGCCGTGCTCCAGGGGCTGGCCAAGGATCCGGCCGGGCCGCCCCCGAAGCTGCGCCCGGTCTTCGCCCACGGCCTCGCCCCGGCCGAGGTGGCCGACGCGGCCTTCGACGGGCTGTTCCGCTCGGCCGGCCTGACCGTGCTGGCCTCCGGCGAACTGCCGCTGTCCCTGACCGAGTTCACCCCGGACGGCGAGCGGATCGAGCTGCCGGCCTGGTGGCTGGTGGTCGGCCCGGACGGGCGGGAGCCGGCTCCGCGCTGAACCCGTTGACGCGGCGGCCCCGTTCGAGGAGTGTCGGGTCAAGTCGTCAGAGCCGCACGGGGCAGAGGGAGCCGGTCCATGGGCATCGCACGTCGTGATCTTCTCAGGTGGGGCGTCGGGGCCGGCGGTGCGGCCGCGGTCGGGAGCCTGCTCGGAGTGCCGTCCGCGGCCTGGGCCGCGGGCACCTCGACCACTCCGGGCGGGGTGCCGACGGACGGTTGGATGGGCCGGCTGGACGGGAACCTCTCCCTGCTCGACCTCACCGTCCCCGGCACCCACGACTCCTGCTGCCAGGACCCCCGGTACGGCACCGAGTGGTCGCACACCCAGAACTGGGGCCTGCCCCAGCAGTTGCAGGAGGGCGTGCGCTTCCTCGACATCCGCTGCAACGGCCTGGAGGGGGCGCCCGACGAGCTCGGGATCTACCACTCCGACGCCTACCAGCACCTCCGGCTCCAGGACGTGCTGGACCAGTGCCGGTCCTTCCTCCAGGCGCACCCGGGCGAGACCGTCCTGATGCGGTTGAAGAACGAGCACGCCGGCGGCCAGGCCCTGGACGACGCCGAGTTCCAGCGGCGGGTGAACCACTACCTGGACGACCTGGGCTACCGCGGCCTGTTCCACTTCTACGGCTGGCCCACCCTGGGCGCGGCCCGCGGCAAGGTCGTGCTGCTCGCCGACTTCGCCAACCCGTGGGGCCTGATCGGCTGGTCCAGCGGGCAGAACGACTGGTTCGACACCCAGGACGTCTGGCAGATCGGCGGGCTCGACCCGCTGGGCGAGAAGGGCCGGGACATCGTCGCCCAGTTCGACAAGGCCTTCCTCAACCCGGGCCACCCGAGGATGTTCGTGAACTTCCTCAGCTATGCGGGCGGCTTCTGGCCCAAGACCAGCTCGCAGACCCTGATGGACCGTGCCGTCTACCCGTACCTGAGCGCCCGTACCGGGCAGCGCGCCCGGTTCGGCATCGTGCCGATGGACTTCCCGGACTTCCATGTGAACGTGTTGCAGATGCTGATCGACAAGAACTTCGTCTGACGGGCACCGGAGCGCCCCGGCGGCCGCCGCCCGGCCGCCGGGGCCCGCTCAGGAGCCCGGCGTCGCGGTCGGGGTGGCGGCCACCGGGGTCGGGGCGCCGCTCACCGGGGTCGGGGTGGACGGGACCAGGACGTCCGCCCGGGTGGCCGGGTCGGTGACCAGTCCGGTGCAGCCGTCGCCGTCCGGCTGGTGGCCGCACACCCGCAGGGTGGTGTCGGGCGCGCCGGCGTCCACCATCATCGAGTAGTTGTCGAAGCCCCAGTGGATCAGGGCGGTCTCCTGCCCGCCGATGCCGGTGGTGATGGTGGCGGTGTCCCCGGGGGCACCGTCGGTGATCCCGGCCCAGGCGGCCCGGCAGCGAGGGCTGTAGTGGACGTACAGCACGACCTTGCCGATGTTGCCGGTCAGCAGGGTGCGGTCGTCGGCCTCGCACCCCATGGCCGCCGGGTCCTTGCCGGCGCAGCCGAGGCCCTGGCAGAGCGGGTGCGCCGGCGCGGTCGTGCTCGCCACGGCCTGGGTCGCGGTGGCGGCCGGACGCCCGGCGGTCGCCGCCGCGGCGGCGCTGTCGCCGCCCCGGCCGTGCAGGTAGAGGCCCGCGAGCAGCACGAGCACCGCGACCGCGGCGACGGCGGCGAGGACCAGGGTCGGTGTCCGGCGCCACCCGGCACCACGCACGGTCGCGGGCGCCGCGACGGGGACGGGGACGGGAAGCGGGACAGGCACCGGGACGGCCTTGGCGGCGGCCGCGGGCACGGCGGCCGAGTCGGCGGCCGGTACGGGCAGGGCGGCGGAGTCGGCGGCCGGTACGGGCAGGGCGGCGGGCGCGGCCCCGGTCGGCTCGTTCGCTTCGCGGGCGGCCTCGGCCTGCCGCAGTAGGGAGGTCAGCAGTTCGGCGTCGCAGTCCACCGCGGCGATCAGGCCGTCCAGCGCCTGGGAGGTGATCAGACGCTTGCCGTTGAGCCAGCGTTCCCAGGAGGCCTTGCTGAGGTAGGTCCGCTTGCCGAGTTCGGCGAACGAGATCCGGTGCGCGTCCTTGACCGCTCGCAGCTCCTCGGCCAGACGCCGAGCGGGCTCCGAGAGGTCGTCAGGGAGCGGTTTCCAGGGCTGACTCATCGTGGGGGGGCACCTCTGGCGGGTCGACGGCAGGCATGAACTGATCTTCTTTAGGATGATCAGTTTAATCGCGTTCCGGCTCCCGCCCTCGCCAGTTTCCCATCGCGCCCGCCCGATCGTCTCAACCGTCTCCACTTCGGCGTCTCAACTCCCAGGTCAGTGGCCTGGGGGCGCGGCGCATCGTCTCAGAACCAACGGAGACGGTCGAAGATCGGTGCACGATCGCGCAGAGTTGGCCGCACCGGGTAGCCCCGAGGTCAACGCCGGGTCTGGTCCGGGCAAAGACCTCGTAGCCGTCAGAGCAGACGAGCGCACCCCGGCGCAACGGGATCCATGCACAACAACGGTCATCTCAGAGGAAGTTCGGGGAGAACCTCATGGGCCGCCACCACGCGTCCGAGATCACATCACCGTCACCTGCCGATCAGCTCGCCGACGAGCTGCAGTCGTTGAAGAACCTGTCCGGTCTCACCTATGTCCGGCTCAGCGAGCGCACCCACTACGCGAAGTCCTCGTGGGAGCGCTGGGTGAACGGGAAGCAGTTCCCCCCGCGGGACGCGGTGCTGAGCATCGCGTCCGTCTGCGGGGGCGATGTCGAGCACCTGCTGGAGCTCTGGCACCTCGCCGAGAGCCGCCGCGTCACGTTCCTCACTCCGGGCACCCCCGCGCCCGGTGGCGAGGCGCCCGGCACCGACCCGGCCGACGGGCCCACGGAGGACGGGCCGCTCCAGGGCGGCTCGCCCGAGGGCGGGCCGGGCGAGAAGGGGTCGGCCGACCGCGGGCCGACCGAGGAAGCCCACGCCGAGTGCCCGCACCGCCGGGAGGCGACCCTGCTGAAGGGGTTGGCCCTGGTCTCGCTGGCGCTCGGGGCGGGCGGGGTGCTGGTCGCCACCGGCCGCCGGGGCCTGCGCCGCGAGGTCTGACCGACCGCGGTAGCCGGTACACAGCAGCAGCACGAGAACAAGGACAGCGGCACCGCGCCCCGTGGGGAGGGCGCGGTGCCGCTGTCGTGGGGGCGCTCGCCGTTACGCCACGCCGTCCTGCCACCACCAGAAGCCGGAGCCGTAGTTGGAGTGCTCGATCCGGCTGTCCACGTGCTGCCAGGAGACGGTGTGGGTCTCCAGGCCGGAGAAGCCGCAGGTCTCGGCGATCCGGTAGACGTCGAGCGTCGACAGGCCGGAGACCGCGGTGTCGGCCGCCACGCCGTAGGTGTGCATGGAGTTGCTCGCCCCGCCCACCGAGGCGTTGTACGAGGTGCTGCGGAACCCGGAGTTGATGGTGACCGCGCGGTCACCGGCCTTCTTCCGCAGGGCCTCCAGCTTGTACATGGTGCGGCGGACGTTCTCCTTGACCTCGTCGGCACCGACGTTGCCGCCGCCGAAGCCCGAGCCGTCGTGGCTGGTGAACTCCGACCAGTTGAAGTGGGCGGTGGAACCGTCCGACTTCTCCAGCGAGTTGAGCACGCCGAAGGTCTGCGGGCCGGCCACGCCGTCCGCGCTCAGCCCGTACGCGGCCTGGAACCGGCGCACCGCGGCCGCGGTGCCGGGGCCGAAGGAGCCGTCCACGGACACGTAGGTCTGCGAGGCGGAGTCCGCCGCCCAGCCCGCGACGCGGATCTGCAGCTCGACCACGGCCGAACCGGAGGAACCCTGGCTGAGGTTGCCGGACCAGCCGTAGGCGGCCGCGGGGCGGGCGAACCCGATGTTGGCGACCGCGGCGAGCCCGGCGGCGGCCACGGCGCCGGTGCCGTAGCGCAGGAGGGCGCGGCGGTCGAGGGAAGAGTTGTTCACAACGTGCTCCTTCGAGGAGTCGGCACGGGAAGACGTCGAACAGGGCGGTGCAGGGGGCCCGTCAGGGCCGGCCGGGGCCGGTGAGGGCCGGTCAGTACCAGTTGTGGGACTGCCAGAAGCTCCAGGCCGAGCACGGGTCGCCGTAGCGGCTCGCGATGTAGTCCAGGCCCCACTGGAGCTGGGTGGCCGGGTTGTACTGCCAGTCGGAGCCGGCGCTCGCCATCTTGTCGCCCGGCAGGGACTGCGGGATGCCGTACGCCCCGGACGACGGGTTGGTGGCGTAGACCTTCCAGCCGCTCTCGTGGACGTAGATCTCGTCCAGGCAGCCGAACTGGCCGCTCACGCTCCAGCCGTGGCTCGGGAACTTCCACTGGGCGGTGATCTGCACCGTCCGCGCGACGCCCATCGCGTTCATGGTGGCCGGGCCGGCGATGCCGTCGTTGCTCAGGTTGTGCGCGCGCTGCCAGTTGCTGACGGCGCCGGTCGTGCCGGAGCCGTAGGCGCCGTCCGCGCCCGAGCCGGCCACCCGCTGGACCTCGGCGACCTTGTTGTGCAGGGCGAGTTCGGTGCGGGCGCCGTAGACGCCGTCCTCGTCGAGGCCGTTGTCGTGCTGGAAGCTGCGGACGGCGGCGGTCGTCTGCGGGCCGTAGTTGCCGTCCACGCCGCTGCTCGCCAGGTAGCCGATGCCCACCAGGTTGCGCTGGACCCAGGTGGTGGTGTCGAGCGCCTGAGCCTGCGCGGGCAGCAGGGCCAGTGCGACGAAGGCCAGTACGGCCGCGGCGAGTGCGCGCAGGGCCGAGGTTTTCTTCACGGTCTTCCCATCCCCTCCGGTGCCTGTCGGGTGATCAGGCGGTGCCGCCCACTCTCGGGGGGCGGTCGGCCGTCCCGCCAGGAGATCGGCGGCACCGGGGACGTCCCGGGCACTCCCGGGACGCCGGGGACGGCGGTGCGAGCGGCTCGGGACGGGCCTGGGACGGCCCTGGGACGGGCCTGAGACGGGCTGGGACGGGCTGGGACGGGCTGGGACGGCCCTGCGGGGTGCCGGAAGCGCCGGTGACCGACCCCGCTGTCCGTACGGACGGGGCCGGTCACCGGGGCGGAGGTCAGCCGAGCAGCCGGCTCCAGGTGCGGGCGTCCACCACGCCGTCGGCCGGCAGCCCGGCCGAGGACTGGAAGGACGTCACCCCGGCCTGGGTGCCCGGGCCGAACGCACCGTCCACGCTGACCTGGATGCCGTGCGCCACCAGCTGGCTCTGCACGCCCTGCACCGCGCTGCCCGAGGCGCCGCGGGCCAGCGGCGCCACGGCCTGGCTCCAGGTCTGGTTGCCGGCCACGCCGTCGGCCGAGGCGTGGGTGGTGTTCTGGAAGGCCGTGACGGCGGCCTGGGTGGCGGGCCCGTAGGCGCCGTCCACGGTCAGCGACTGGCCGCGCTGCACCAGCAGGTACTGCAGCGTCTTCACGTTCTCGCCCGAGGCGCCGCTGCTGAGCACCGGCCAGACCGGGCCGGTCGGGTCCCCGCCGATCCGCGCGGCGACGTCCCGGCGGATCTGCGGGATCAGCGCGTAGAGGCGGTCGCCGGGGCACTCGGTGTTGTTGAAGTCCCGATGGCCGTAGACCTGGTAGGCGCGCAGCCCGTACTGCTGGCAGATGTAGGTGATCAGGTCGATCAGCGCGGCGTACTGCTGGCTGCGCGGGTCGACGGTGGAGTAGGTGCCCTCGTTCTCGATGCCGATCGCCACGGTGTTCTGCGCGGTGCAGTGGGCGCCCTCGACGTGCTGGGTGCCGCTGCGCAGGGTGGCCAGGCTGCTGTGCCGGCCCTCCATGATGTAGGCGCCGCGGCTGACAGTGAAGTGCTGACCGGTGTCGATCCAGTGCTCGCTGTCCATCTGGTAGGTCTGCATCGAGCGGGCCAGCGAGAACGCGGCGGCCTGGGAGTAGTCCGTCACGTTGGGCGTCGCGGTGTGGTGGACGATCACCTTGTCCGGCGCCCCCGCCACGAAGTTGAGCGGGCTGCTGGCCGGCCGGGCTCCCCAGGCGCCGGTGTCGGCGATCACCGGCCCGGTGGCGGCACTCGCCACCCCGGTGGTCAGGGCGGAGCCGAGCAGGGCGCCGGTGCCGACGGCGAAGGCGCCGGCCAGGAAGGTGCGGCGGCCGGGGCCGACCGGGGCGGAGGCGGGGTCAACGGCGTTCATACGGGACTACCTGGTCCTTCGGGGAGCTGGCGGCGGCGGATGGACCCCTGCCCCCGGGCCTGCTGACGGCACGGGGGCAGGGGTGGCAGGGGTGGCAGGGGTGCGGCGTTCCGGGGCGGGCGTCCGGTCAGGAGGTGGTGGGCAGCGCGGCCCGGCACTTGCCGTCCCACTGGTCGTCGCCGTAGGCGAGCACCATGTCCCCGGTGAGCGGGCCGACGATGCCGTCGGCGCTCTTGGTGTAGCTGATCAGGGAGTTCTGGAACCAGCGGATCGCGTTGTCGGTGTTCGGGCCCCAGTAGCCGTCTTCCTTGAGCTTCGGGTACCAGCCGCCGCGGGCCTCGATGAACACGTTGATGTCGTGCTGGACGCACTGGACGGCCGTCCAGTTGTTGGCCTGGCCCGGGCCGACGTACCCGGCGTTGGTGTTGGCGCTGGCGGTGCCGGACACGGTCATCAGAGCGGCGGCAGCGGCCGCCACCGCGGCGGCGCGCTTGACCAGGGCGTGGATGGCCATGGGTACTCCTCGAACTCGGCAGGGGTCCGCGCTGCGGCGGACCGGACGGCTGCCACGCTAGGAGCGCCGCGATCCCGTCCACCACGCTTCGCCGTCCCTGCCGCGTCCCACCGCCGTCCCGGGACGGACCCGGGGGGACCCGGACGGCCCCGGACGGCCCCGGCGGGTCAGGCCCGCCGCACCCGGACGCCGGCCTCGGCGATCGCCTGCTCCTGGGCGTCCGGGAGCCCCGCGTCGGTCACCAGGTCGTGGACGTCGGTGAGCGGGCAGATCGAGGCGAAGGTGACCCGGCCGACCTTGGTGCGGTCGGCGAGCACCACGGTGTGGGCGCTGCTGCGCAGGAAGGCCCGGTCGGTCTGGGCCTCCATCTCGTCGTGGGTGGTGCAGCCCTGCTGGACGGTCAGGCCGTCCACGCCGATGAAGGCGAGGTCCAGGTGGTACTGGTCGAGCATCCGCTCGGCGGCCGGACCGACCAGTTCGTAGCTGGCCGAGCGGGCCAGGCCGCCGATCACGACCAGCCGGACCTCGGGGCGGACGATCAGCTCGGCGGCGATGTTGACGGCGTTGGTGACCACGGTGAGGTTGCCGCGCTCGGCCAGCACCCTGGCCAGCTCGGTGGTGGTGGTGCCGCCGGTCAGGCCGACCACCGCGCCGTCCGGCACCAGTTCGGCGGCGGCCCGGGCGATCCGGCGCTTCTCCTCCTGCTGCTGGTCGCCCCGGTGCCGCAGCGGGATCTCCAGGTTGACCGCCCCGGTCACCGCGCCGCCGCGGGTGCGCTGGAGCAGCCCCTGGTCCTGCAGTTCCTGGAGGTCCCGGCGCACGGTCGCGTCCGACACCCCGAGCAGTTCGGAGAGCGTCCGCACGTCCGCGCTCCCCGCCTCGGCGATGTGCGACACGATCCTGGCGGCGCGATCAGCTTTGAGCATGGACGGAGTGTAGTTCAGCCCGGGTAGGCCGCCGGGGGGAGCGCGCCCTTCCCCGGGCGCTGCCCGGCACCCCCGCCCGGCAGGGCCGATCCCGCTGTGCACCTGGGCTCGGAGCCCCGCCCTGTCGGACGGTTACGAGCACGGCCGCGCAGCACACTGCTCGTCCTCGGGGGCCACGGTGGCAGGGTCGGCCGGCCGCGGCGCGGTCAGCACGCCGAGCAGCCGGGCCACCTCCCGGGCCACCGCCTCGCGGCCGTCGCCCAGGTAGGCCCGGGTGTCGACCAGCGCGGGGTCGGCGGCGAGGCGGCGGCGGACCGCCTCGGTGAAGGCCTTGTTGAGGTGGGTGGCGATGTTGATCTTCGTCATGCCGTGGGCGACGGCCGCCGCCAGCGCGTCGTCCGCGACCCCCGAGGAGCCGTGCAGCACCAGCGGCACCGGCACGGCCGCCCGCAGCGCGGCGATCAGGCCGAGGTCCAGCGCGGCGGTGCGGGTCAGCATGGCGTGCGAGGTGCCGACGGCCACCGCCAGCGCGTCGACGCCGGTGTGCGCCACGAAGCCGGCGGCCTCCGCCGGATCCGTCCGGGCGCCGGGGGCGTGCACGCCGTCCTTGCCGCCGACCTCGCCCAACTCGGCCTCCACCCACACCCCCGCGTCGTGGCACACCCGGGCCACCTCGGCGGTGGCGCGCACGTTCTGCCCATACGGCAGCACCGACGCGTCGAACATCACCGAGCCGAAGCCCAGCCGGAGCGCCTGCTCCACCAGCGGCCGGTCAGTGGCGTGGTCCAGGTGGACGGCCACCGGTACGGCGGCGGCCCGGGCCACCGCCAGCGTCGCGGTGCCGATCGGCGCCAGGCCGCCGTGGTAGCGCACCGCGTTCTGGCTGAGCTGCAGCACCACCGGCGCTCCGGCGGCCTCCGCCCCGGCGACGATCGCCTCGGCGTGCTCCAGCTGGATGACGTTGAACGCTCCGACGCCGTGGCCGCCGCGCAGCGCGGGCCCGACGATCTCTCCGGTTCCGACGAGGGTCACGGTTCTCCTTGGGGCTGTGCCGACTGGGGGTGGGTCACCTGCGGCCGTCCGGGCCGGGGCGGTTCACGGCCGATCGGCGGTTCACGGCCGGTCCAGCACGATCGAGCGGGTGAGGTGGCGCGGCCGGTCCGGGTCGAGGCCGCGCCGGACGGCGAGGCCGACGGCCAGCCGCTGGACCCGGACCAGCTCGGCCAGTGGGTCCAGCCGCGGCACGCTGACCGCCGCGCCGGTCGCCTCGGCCTCCCGGACCAGGCCGGCGGGCGGGGTGCCGAGGAACCACACCAGGCCCTCGGGGCCGCTGACGCTGATCGGGCCGTGGCGGTACTCCATGGCCGGGTAGGACTCGGTCCAGGAGCCGGAGGCCTCCCGGACCTTGAGCGCGGCCTCGTTCGCCACCCCGTGGCTCCAGCCCGTCCCGAGGAAGGTGAACTGCCGCGCCGCCAGGGCCCCCGGCGGCAGCGGGGCGTCGATCGCCGTACGGGCCTGGGCGGGCAGGTCGGCCGGCGCGGCGCCGAGGTGGGCGCGCAGCAGCGCGAGGGCGGTGGTGGCGAACCTGGTCTGGACGACGGACCGCTCGTCGGCGAACTCCAGTGCCACCAGGTGGCGGGCGGCGGCGCCGATCGGGGTGCCCGGGTCGGCGGTGATCGCCACCGTCTCGGTCGTGCCCAGCGCGGCGAGGGCGTCGAGCACCTCGGTGGTGGTGCCGGAGCGGGAGAGCGCGACCACCCGGTCGTAGCGGCGCCCGGCCGGGAACTCGGAGGCCGCGAAGGCGTCGGTCTCGCCGAGTCCGAGGGTCTCGCGGAGCGCCGCGTAGGCCTGGGCGATGTAGAGCGAGGTGCCGCAGCCGAGGACGGCCACCCGCTCGCCGGGCTCGGGCAGGTGGCGCGGGGTCAGTTCCAGGGCGCGCTGCCAGCACTCGGGCTGGCTGGCGATCTCTTCGTCGACGTGGGCCATCAGGTCCTCCTGCGCGGGACTGCACGAATGTGCGTGAAGATGATCGATTTATAGTCCAGCCCTCACGCAGTGCGCAACAGTGCGCAGCCTCGATCATCTTCGAGCAGCCCCTCCACCGACCGACAGCCCGCTCCCCCGCCACGGCCGGGCGTCCGCCACCCCCACCTGCGGCTGGACCCACCCGCGACCGGCGGCACCCGTCGAGGCCGAAGATCATCACGCTATTCACCGATCCGAGCTATTCCGGCCCGTCGATGTATCCGGCGATGGCTAAGCTCACCGTTCTGTGATCGAACGTCAGACAAGCCGAACAGTGCAGGAAACCGCCGACGTCGTCGTCCTCGGCGCCGGACCGGCCGGACTCACCCTCGCCAACCTCCTGCACGCCGCCGGGATCGACTGCGTCGTCCTCGAACGCGCCGACCGCGCCCACGTCCGGACCAGGGCCCGGGCCGGCTTCCTCGCCGCCAACACCGTCCGGGTGCTGGACCGCCACGGCCTCGCCGAGGGCCTGCACCGGAACGGCCGGCCGCACGGCACCTGCGAGTTCCGCACCGAGGACGGCAGCTTCCGGCTCGACTACGGCGCCCTCGGCCGCCGCGAGCAGCACACCGTCTACCCCCAACAGGACCTGGTCACCGACCTGTTGACCCACTACCTGGAGGCGGGCGGGCGGATCGCCTTCGAGACCGAGGCCGAGGCCGTCCAGGAGGCCACCGGCCCCCGCCCCACCGTGACCGTCCGGGACGCCGAGGGCCGCCCCGGCCGGTGGTCGGCCCGGTACGTGGCCGGCTGCGACGGCCGCCACGGCGCCGCCCGCCGCTCCCTGCCCGCCGGCACCCGCCGCTACCACCGCGACCACGGCGTCACCTGGCTCGGCCTGCTCGCCGAGGCGCCCCCGAGCATGGACGCCGTCGGCTACGCGATGCACCCCGCCGGCTTCGCCGGCCACATGGCCCGCACCGCCGACATCACCCGCTACTACCTCCAGTACGAGCGCGGCGCCCCCGCCGACGCCTGGCCGGAGGAGCGGATCCGGGCCGAGCTCGACCTGCGGTTGCGCAGCGCCGAACACGGACCGCTGCACCACGGCCGGATCGTCCAACGCTCCGTCATCGACCTGGAGTCCGACGTGATCGAGCCGCTGCGGCACGGCTCGCTGCTGCTCGCCGGGGACGCCGCGAGCCTGCCCGCCCCCGCCGCCGCCAAGGGCGCCAACCTCGCCGTCCTGGAGGCCGAGCTCCTCGCCGAGGCCCTGATCGACGACCTCGCCCACGGCGACTCCCGGGCGCTCGACGGCTACTCCGCGCGCTGCCTCGCCCACATATGGCGGGCCCAGGACTTCGCCCACTGGATGATCCAGTTCCTGCACTCGCCCACCGGACCGGGCGAGGAATCGTTCTTCCACGAATCCATGCGGCGCTCACGCGTCGAATCCCTGCGCACCTCGCGCACCCACCAGGACTGGTTCGCCGAGAACTACGTCGGCATCTGACCGTCACCTGAACCGTCCCGCCCACCGGAACGAGGACTCCCGCCCCATGACCGCGACACCCCCGGACGACACCGACCGCCTGCGCGCCACGGCCGACTTCGTCAGGGAGCACGACACCGCCGGCCTGCTCCCGCTGCTGCTGCCCGGCCTGGACGGCCCGGAACGCCGGGCCCTGATCGAGCGCTGCCGCTTCTCCCACGCCGCACTGCTCGTCCTGCCCCCGGACGCCGCCACGCTCCGCGCCCAACTCGCCGCCTGCGGACTGGACTTCGACGCACCCCCGCAGCCCAGCGTGGTGGTCCGCGGCCGGCTGGCCCGCCGCCACGGCCGGGCCGAGGCCGACCTCGACGTCACCATCCTGCGCCCGCCGGTGCCCGGCCCGGACGGCGAGCGGACCGTCGAGGTGTTCGCCCTCACCGTGCCGCCCGGCTCGGACCTCGCCGACCTCGCCGACCACGAACGCGCCCACGACCACGAGGCGCACCTCGCCTTCGAGGTCTCCGACCCGGACCCGCTGGCGCTGCGCGGCCTGTGCGCACTGTTCGCCCGGCACGGCGCCACCCCCGACGGCGGCGGCCACAACCCCCACGAGGACTCCACCGTCCTCTACTTCACCGCCCCCGCCGGTGCCCGCACCGGCTACCGCCGGGTGGAGCTGCACGCCCACGGCGACCACCGCGCGGTGCTCGCCGACCACCTGGGCCAGGACCCGGCCCAGCACTCCGCCGAGACCCTGCTGCAGCAGCTGACCGGCGCCTGGACCACCCAGGCCCTGGCGGTCAGCGCCCGGATGGGGCTGCCCGACGCCCTGGGCAGCCGGACCGGCACCACCGCGGCCGACCTCGCCGCCGCGCTCGACGCCCACCCGCAGAGCCTGACGACCCTGCTGCGCTACCTCACCATGCTGGGCGTCGTCACCGAGGACCAGGACGGCTACCGGCTCACCGGCACGGGCGCCCTGCTGCGCGCCGACGCCCCCGGCTCGATGCGGCCGCTGGCGCTGATGTACGGCGGGCCGTTCTACCGCTCCTTCGGCGAGCTGGAGCACACCGTGCGCACCGGCCGGGCCGCCTTCGACCACCTCTTCGGCGAGAACCACTTCGACCACTTCGCCCGCGACCCCGAACTCGCCGAGCTCTTCGACCAGTCCATGGCCGCCGGCGCCCGGATGTTCGACCCGCTCCCGGCCCACCCGGTCGTCACGGCGGCCGCCGCCGGCGCCGGCACCCTCGTGGACATCGCGGGCGGCAACGGCGAACTGCTCGGCCGACTGCTGTCCGCCCACCCGACGCTGCGCGGGACCCTGCTGGAACGCCCGCACGCCGTGGCGGCGGCCCGCCGCCGACTCGACGCCGCCGGCCTCGGCGAGCGCTGCGACTACGTGACGGGCGACTTCGCGGACGTCCCCGCGGACGCGGACGTCTACGTGCTGTCCCGGGTGCTGCACGACTGGGACGACGAGCGCTGTGCCGGGATCCTGCGCCACTGCGCCCGCGCCATGCCCGCCCACGCCGACCTGCTGATCGTCGAACGGCTGCTGCCCGACGACGGCTCGGCCTCGCTGGCCACCGCGTGGGACGTCCACATGATGTGCAACACCGGCGGCCGGGAGCGCCGCGCCGACCACTACGCCCGGCTGCTCGCCGACGCCGGGCTGCACCTGCTGGGCCACTCCCCGCTCCCGCTGGGCGGCGCCGTGCTGCACGCCCGCCGGGCCGCCGTCCCGGCCCCGGCCGGCCCTGCGCATTCTGCTCCGGCCCGCTCCGGGCGCTGACCCGCCGGTGGCCCACCGCTGACCCGTCAGTGCCTCGCCGGGTGCTCCGCCGCCGACCGGTGGCGGGGCATCCCGGTCTCAGCGCCCGGGCCGTCTCGCCTCGACGTAGTCGACGACCTGCATCATGCCGAGGTCCTCGTGCTGGAGCTGGTGGCAGTGGGCGACCACCCGGCCGGTGAAGTCCTGGTACCGGACCAGGAAGGTGACGGTGTCCCCGGGCCGGCCGCCCGCCAGGTCCACGGTGTCCTGCCAGACCGGCGGGTCCAGCCGCTCGCCGTTGCGGTGGGTCACCTGGACGTGGTTGGTGTGCAGGTGGAAGGGGTGGTGGAAGGCCCGGTTGGTCTCGTCGGTGCGCAGCGTCCAGCGCTCGACGGTGTCCAGCTCCAGGGTGTGGTTGACGAAGCCGGGATCGAACAGGCCGTAGGCCCGGTCCCGGGTGAGGTCGCCGTCCGGGTCGGCCGCGGGGGTCGGGTGGCTGCCCAGCATCCGGAAGGCGTTGGCGAACGGGCCGGTGAAGACGTTGGGGTCGACGTGGAAGACCACCTCGCGGTCCGCGTCCGGGTCGGTGAGGTCGCTCTCGTCCAGGAAGGGTTTGCCGGCCGGCAGGTCGGTGGGCAGCTCCATCGGCGGGTCGACGGGCTCGCCCGCCACCTGGACCGTCAGCAGCGGATCGGCCACCCCGTCGGCCCGCAGCAGGTAGCTGCCGGGGTCGCCGCCCCGGACCAGGACGTCGGCCCGGTTGCCCATGGCCAGCCGGACGGTGTCGGTGGCGACCACGGCGGGGAAGGTCACGCCGTCCTGGGCGATCTGGTGGAGGGTCTGGTCCGGCCCGTCCCCGGTGAGCCGCAGCGCCAGCGCGGTGAAGGCGGTGGCGCAGACCAGCCGCCAGCGCTGCACCTCGCCCGGCCGCAGGGTGACGGTGGGGTTGACCGCGCCGTTGACGGTCAGCACCGGCGGCACGGCGGCGAGCGCGTTGCCGGCGTCGAAGGCGGGGACTTCGCCGTCCTTGAGCCGGAGTTCGTTGACGCAGACCACGAGGTCCGCGGCGGCCGCGATCTCGGGCACCTCGTCGACGTCGCCCTGGACGATCAGCACCCCGGCCATCCCGCCGACGAGGTGGGTGGAGGTGGCCCCGTGCAGGTGCGGGTGGTACCAGAAGGTGCCGGCCGGGTGGTCGGCCGGGATGTCGATGGTCGTCAGGTACCGCGGCTCCGGGGCGTCGGCCTCGACCTCCTCGGCGGTGCGCGGCGCGAACACCCGGAGCACGTTGTCGGCGTCCCCGGTCGGGTCGACGTGCAGGCCGTGGGTGTGCAGGTTGAAGCTGTTGAAGCCGTGCGGCCGGTTGTGGTCCCCGCTGTGGGGCGCGTTCGGCGGCAGGCCGTTGACCTGGGTCAGCCGCAGGGTGTCCCCGGCGCCCACCCGCAGGGTCGGGCCGGGGATCGTCCCGTTGTAGGTGCGGGTGCGGACCGTCCCGTGGCCGGGGACGTCGATCTCGGTGAACCGCACGTCGAGCGTCTCCTCCAGCACCGCCCCCGGACGGCCGGCCACCCGCCGCGCGGTCCGTACGGCCGGCTGCGCGAAGGCGACGGGCGCGGCCGCGGCGGACCACCGGGAGAGGATCCCGTCGGACGCCGCCACCAGGACGGCGGCCGGGATCGCCCTGAGCATCGACCGACGACTGAATCCGACATTTTCGCTCATGGTCGGGCAATCTAGATCAGCTCAGCGCTGACACCCGCTCAAGCACACCGCGCGCCCGCCAGACATTGCCCATTCATGACCCTCGGGCTTCCCCGCCCCCTCGGGCTCCCGGACCCTCAGCCGGACCAGACGGTCACCGTGGCCTCGACCTGGTAGTCCGCCGCTTCGATGGAGTCGATCTTGATCAGGGCGGTACGGCCGCCAGGGGTCTTCAGGCAGACCAGCGACCCGACCCTCACGTGCGCCGAGTTGCCCGGGTGGCTCGCGGCCCAGTCCGCACAGGCGGCTCCGGAGGGCGGCGCCTGTCCGGTCCAGATGCCGAAGCTGTCGTGGTCGCTCTGGATCTCCTCGCGCAGCACGGCCGCGGTCGCGCTGAACTCGGTCGCGTAGATGCCGTGTGGGAAGCCGGGGGCACGCCCCGGCGGGGTGAGGTCGAAGTCGGCCCCGCCCTCCATGGTGATGGCGACCTGCCCGCTCCAGGCCACGGCGGGGCCGGTCGAGGACGGCGCGGGCGGGTTCGGCGCCGCGGTGGTCGCCACACCGGTCGACCCAGCCGCCGCCGTGGTCGACACCGGATTCGCCGCCGGGTTCGCCGCCGGGTTCGCCGCCGGAGTCTCGGGCTCGCCGCCCGAGGGCCGGATCGCCGTCCCGAGGATCAGCGCCAGCACCCCGACCGCGACCACCCCGACCCGCGCGCCCCCGCTCTTCGGCCCCGGCAGGCTGATCCCCGCCCCGCTCGCGGCCTCCTTGGCGAACGCCACCACGAAGCAGAGCAGCCCGAACACCCACAACGTGATGGTTCCCGCCATGGCCCGTCCCCCGTGTTCCACCCGCACCCACCCAGCTCGAACCCGCAGATGGTACCGGGATTCCGACCCCCCGACAGCCGATTTCGCCGCGCCCTCCACGGCATCCCCGCGTTCGCTTCGGTGCGTCGGTCCTGCTCCGACCGGGGCGTCCGGGCTCCGGCACGAGGCAGGACGCCGGCCGCCCGACCGAGCGGTTGGCAAGGATCAACAACCATGGGCAATGCTCCCTAGCCCCAGGGTCGGGCCGCCCGCGCACCCGTGAGGTCTATAGCCTGTGGCGGCACAGCCGGTGATCCACAGGAGAGGCAGAGGAATGACCTTGCTGCTCGCCCACGTCAGCGACCTGCACCTGGACGGCGGTGAACGGGCGACCCGGCGCGCCACCCGGGTGACGGACCACCTGCGGGCCCTGCCCCGCCCGGTCGACGCCCTGGCCTTCCACGCCCTGGCCTTCCACGCCCTGGACGGCGAGCACCGCCTGACCACCCACTACCGGGTGGTGGTCTGACCCGTGCCGGCACGTTTCCGCAGCGGTGAGGTGATCGTCCGCCGGGAGATCCTGGACGGCCGCGAGTGGCTGGTCTACCCGGTCCGGGTGGTCGCCGACGACGGCGGGCAACTCGCCGTCCACCTGGTCCGGGGCACCCCGCTGACCTTCGGCGGCGGCGAGTTCTCCTGGGGCCTCCACCCGTGGGTCCACTTCGACCACAGCTGGCAGTCCGAGGACGTCCTCCAGCTCCAGCGCCCCGGCGACGGCTACGCGGTGTGGGCCCGGTACCAGGGCGGCGAACTCGTCGACTGGTACGTCAACTTCCAGGAGCCGCTGCGGCGCACCGGGCGCGGCTTCGACACCCTCGACCAGGAACTCGACCTGGTGATCCCGGCCGACGGCTCCGCCTACCGCTGGAAGGACGTCGACCACTTCGAGGAGCGGGTGCGCTCCGGCGGCTTCACCCCGGAGCAGGCCCGAGCCGTCCGCGCGGCCGCCGACGAGGTGGTCGGGCTGATCGAGGGCGGGGACGCCTGGTGGGAGCAGTGGCGCCACTGGCGCCCGCTCGGCGAACACGCCGTCCCCGGGCGGGTGGAGCTGACGCCCGGGGGCTGATCCGGGTTCTGGGGCCTGACTTCGAATGGTGCGCAGCCACGAGGCGGTGGGCGAGTTCCGGCGGCAGCTGGAGACGCTGCGCGAGCTGGTCGAACTGAGCAACGGGCTCAACCGCCCCGCCCTCCAGGTCCGCGGCCCCGTGGCCCCGGCCCGCTGCGCCTGCGGGCTGAAGCTCGCCTTCCAGCGGGGCGACCTCGACTCCGCCGGCGAACTGATCCAGCAGGTGCGGGCCGGTCTGCAACTGCTCTCCCTCCGGGACCAGATCCGATTCGAGGTCCAGCCCGCCGAGGCGGCGTGCGCGGCGCCGGAACGGCTGCCCGGGTCGACGCGGTTCGACGCGACGGCACGGGCCTGCCATCGGCATCAGGGCGTGTCTGACGCCGCGCGCCCGGCGGGAATTGTCAGACACGCCCTATGGGCCGGGCCGCGCCGGCCGGGCGTCGATCTCGACCCAGACCGTCTTGCCGTCGTCGTGCGGCACCGCCCCCCAGCGGGTGGCGGCCTTCTGGACGATGAACAGCCCGTGCCCGCCCGGCACGCCCGGGCGGTGCGGGCGGCGCGGCTCGGGCAGGTCGGTCGAGCGGTCACTGACCTCGATCCGCAACCGGGCCTCGGAGGCGTCCAGGACGAGGTCGACCGGGCCGCCGGCGTGCAGCATGGCGTTGGCGACCAGTTCGGCGACCACCAGCACGATGTCGTCCTCGGCGCCGGCCTCGCTCATCGGCCAGGACCAGTCGGCGACGGCCTGCGCGGTGTACGCCCGGGCGCGGGCGACGGGCTTGGGCAACCCCGCCAGGTGCAGCCGCCGGCGCTGCCCGCCGGGCGGCAGGGTGGGGCCGGTGCCCGGCCGGTCGCCGTCCAGGGTGGCCCGGCTCGTCGTCATGTGCGGGATCCCCTTCGGTTCCGGCGCGCTCGGTGACGGCGCTCTGTTCCGCTTCGTCTGCTCGGTTTCCCGACCACTGCCGAATTATGCGTGTCCTGGGCCGACCGTGGTGGTCACCGGGGTGCGGCGAGGGCGGCGTCCACGGACGGGTGGAGCTCGAACACGGCGTCGGTGCAGGTCAGTTCCAGCAGCCGCTGGACGGTGCCGGAGGGCGCCGCGAGCCGGAAGACGACCTCCGCCTCGGCGGCCGACATCCGGGTCTGCAGCAGCAGGTTCAGTCCGGAGGAGTCGCAGAAGTCGACCCGGGCGAGGTCGACGACGAGCAACGGCGGACGCTGCTCCACCAGTTCGTCGAGGGCGGCCCGGGCGGGTGCCAGGGTCTCGATGTCGAGGTCGCCCGCCAGCGCGCAGACGGCGGCCCGGGTGTCGGTGTGCCAGGTGTGCACGACCAGGTCGGGCCCGGGCGGGGTGACCGTCCGGGAGGGGTCGGCGGGGGCGGTGGTCGGCGGCACGGTCACGGACTCGTTCTCTGCGGGCATCGTCTTCTCGGCTGGCATCGTCGTCGTGTTCCCTCCACGGGTGTGCTCCACGAGCCTACGCACGCCACCCGGCCCAGGGCCAGGCCGTGGGCCCGGCGACCCGGGCCGCGGGTGACGTGCGCGGTGTCGCGGGTGGCGTGCGTGGTGTCGTGGGTGCTCCTGGTGGCCGTGCGGCCGGGTCAGCCGGCGGTGAGGTCCGCGCGCAGGCTCTTCAGGGTGCGGCTGAGCAGACGGGAGACGTGCATCTGGGACAGGCCGAGACGGGCGCCGATCTGGGACTGGGTGAGTTCCTCGCCGAAGCGCAGGGACAGGATCAGCCGGTCGCGTTCCGGCAGGGCGGCGATCAGCGGCTTGAGGACGATCAGGTTCTCCAGGGTGTCGAACCGCGGATCCTCCGCGCCGAGCCGCTGGGCGAGCGGGCCCGGATCCTCCTCGCCGTCGGTCGCCGGGGCGTCCAGGGAGCCGGCGATGTGGCCGTTGGCGGCCGTGAGCCCCTCGATCACCTCCTCCTCCGTCAGGTCGAGGTGTGCGGCCAGCTCGGGCACGGTGGGCGAGCGGCCCAGCCGCTGGAACAGCACGTCGCGGGCCTTGGCGAGGGTGATGCGCAGCTCCTGGAGGCGGCGCGGCACGTGCACCGCCCAGGTGGAGTCGCGGAAGTGCCGGCGGATCTCGCCCAGGATCGTCGGCAGCGCGAAGGTGACGAACTCCGCGCCGTGGTCGGGGTCGAAGCGGTCGATCGCCTTGATCAGGCCGACCGAGCCGACCTGCATCAGGTCCTCGTCGGGCTCCCGGCGGTTGCCGACCCGCCGGATCGCGAACCGCACCAGCGACAGGTTGAGTTCGATCAGCGTGGCCCGCACGTACGAGTACGCGCGGGTGCCCTCCTCCAGGGTCGCGAGCCGGGCCAGCAGCACCCGGGTCAGCTCGCGCGCGTCACCGGGTGCGACCTGCCGCGGGTCCTCGATGCCGGCGAGTTCCGGAAACTCGGGGTGCCCCGGGTGTCCCGGGAGCCCCTGGCGTTCTTGCTGTCCCTGCTGTTCCTGCTGTCCCTGCTGTTCCTGCTGTCCCTGCTGTCCCTGGCGTCCCTGCTGTTCGTGCTGTCCCTGGTGCCCCTGGACGGCGGCCCGGTGGGCGCCGGACGCGTCGACCGTCGAGGCCTCGTCCGGAGCCGGGGCTGTCACGCGGTGGAGGAGTTCGTCACTGGTCGTGGCCATGTCGGTCCTTTCCCCTCGGCGTACGGTCCGTCCCCGGGTACCCGCCGTGGTCGGTTCCATGCCGGTTCTCCTTGTGAGGGTTACGTGAACGAACGACCCCGACGGCGGCGTGGTGCCGCCTTCCGCCTCGCGTCCGCCGTACGTCGTGCATGCCGTGCATGCCGGGCCGGGATCGGGGCACCCGAAGCCGGTACAGGACGACGGAGCCGAGGAGGAGAAGGAGAACCGGACGATGGGACGGATCGAGGAATCGGTCGAGATAGCCGCGCCGCTCGGCGAGGTCTACCGGCACTGGGTGCACTGCGAGGACTTCCCGCAGTTCATGCGCGGCGTGGTCAGCGTGGACGTCTCCAGCCGCGGCCACAGCAGCTGGGTGGTCGAAACCGCGGGCGGCCGACGGGAGTTCCGGGCCGTGACCACGGAGGTGGTGGAGGACGAGCGGGTCGCCTGGGACGGCGCGGGCGGCCCGGTGCGGCACAGCGGCGTGGTGACCTTCCATCACGTCGACGACGGCACCACCCGGGTGATGCTCCAGCTGGAGGTCGAACCCCACGGGCTCTGGGCGCACCTCGCCGAGGCGCTCGGCTTCGTGGACCGCCGGGTCATCGACGACCTCAACGACTTCAAGCACCACGTCGAGCGGAACGGCGGAGCGGACGCCGATCCGGGGGCATGAACCCCGGCATCGGGGGCAGCCGAGCCGTTACCGGAGCAGAACAGACGAGACGAACGAACCGAACGAGCAGACGAGACGAACGGACGAGACGAACGGAGGCAGTCATGACCGAGCGCCACAACATCTGGGAGTTCCGCACGACCGCCGGGCACACCGCCGGCACCGACCTCGTCGGCTTCCACGTCGAGGCCACCGACGGCGCGATCGGCAAGGTCGACAAGCTGTCCGAGGAGGTCGACGAGCAGTACCTGGTCGTCGACACCGGGCCGTGGATCTTCGGCCGCCGGGTCCTGCTCCCGGCCGGCACCGTGACCCGCATCGAGATCGCCGAACGCAAGGTCTACGTCGACCGGACCAGGGACGAGATCAAGCACAGCCCCGACCTCGACGACGGCGGGGACGACCAGGAGGCCGACACCCGCGGACGCTTCGGGCCCTACTACGACCCGTTCTACGGCGGCCGGATCCTCTGACCGGGCAGCCGGAGGACGCGCCGGGAGACCGGACCCGACAGACCGACAGGCAGCACAGAGCGACAAGCACCACAGAGGCAGCACAGACGGACGGGCGGGGACGACCGCGGCCGACCCCGCCCGAAGGAACCCGGGAAAGGGGAACCCTTCCATGGAACGTCTCACCACCCGGATCACCATGCGACTGATGACCGGCGACGAACGCAGCCGGGACCTGGACGTCCACTGGTCCTACCGCGCCGACGAACCCCACGCGACGGAGCTGGACTTCACCTCCTACCAGCCGAACGCGGTGTGGTCGCTCTCCCGCGACCTGCTGCTCGCCGGCCTGCACGGGCCCGCCGGCGAGGGGGACGTCCACGTCACGCCGTTCGACGACACCAGCGTGCTGATAGCCCTCGCCGGCGAGGAGGGCGTGGCCCTGCTCGCCGCCTCCACCGAGGAGGTCGCCGACTTCCTGGCCGCCACCACGCGGCTCGTCCCGCCGGGGCAGGAACACGACCGGATCGACTGGGACCGCGGCCTGAAGGAACTGCTGGCCGCGTGACCGCGCACCGCGTCACCTCAGCACGCGAAACCGCACCACGCGCCGAACCGCACCGCAGCGCACCGCACCGCAGCGCACCGAACTGCACCGCACCGCACCGCACCGAGAGGATTGCTCCCCGATGACCACCGCCCCCGCCCAGCCCGGCCTGCCGCCCCCGGCCCCGGAGCCCCCGGCGCCGCCGCGCCCGGCCCAGCCGTCCGGCCCGCCCCTGGTGCCCGACCCGCCGCCACCGCCCGGCTCGCCGGTGCCCCCGCCGGCCCCGCGGCCCGCCCCCGGACCGGTTCCCGAGCCGGCCACCCCGCACCCGGGCCGGCCCCACCCGGTCGAGCCGCCCGACTAGCACCTCGACGGCCCCCGGCCCCCGACCCCCCGTAGCGGAAAGCGGAAAGGAGACGGCAGGACATGTGGTGGAGCCTGCTCCGCCTCGCCGTCGTCGGCGTCGCGGCCGCCCTCCTCACCTTCGGCCTCGACCGGGCCGTCCAGCTGGTGGCCCGACGGCTGTCCGTCCCGTGGGGCGGCGCCGGCGACGTTCCGGACGTGCTGCGCCGCTGCCGCCACCCGGTGCTGGCGCTGACCGCCTGCCTGCTGCTCTCCGCCGCCCAGCCGTGGATAGCCGCCCCGCCCGCCGTCCGCGACGGGCTGCGGCACCTGGCGGTGATCCTGGCGATCACCGCCGGCGGCTGGCTGTGCGGCCGGCTGGTGGCGATCGTGGTGGACGGCGCCGCCCGGCTGGCCGTGTACCGCCGCGAGCCGGCCTGGGCGGGCCGGGCCCGTACCCAGGCCAGTCTGCTCGGGCGGATCTGCCAGGCGGTGGTGGCCGTGGTGACGCTGGGCGCCGTGTTGATGACCTTCCCCGCGGTACGCGGGGTCGGCACCAGCCTGCTGGCCTCCGCCGGACTGGTCGGCGTGGTGGCGGGCGTGGCGGCGCAGAGCACCCTCGCCAACCTGTTCGCCGGGGTGCAGCTGGCCTTCGGGGACCTCGCCCGGATCGGCGACGTCGTGGTGGTGGCCGGCGAGTGGGGGACGGTCGAGGAGATCACCCTGACCACCGTGGTGATCGAGACCTGGGACCAGCGGCGGCTGATGATGCCGATGTCCTACTTCGTCGGGCGCCCGTTCGAGAACTGGTCCCGCCGCTCCAGCCGGATCACCGGCACCGCGCTGCTCCACCTCGACCACCACGCGCCGATCGGGCTGCTGCGCGGGGAGTTCGAGGACTACCTGGCCAAGAGCGAGCTGTGGGACGGCCAGGGCAGCGCGCTCCAGGTGGTCGACACCACCCCCACCACCATCGTGGTCCGGGTGCTGGCGACGGCCGCCGACGGCAGCGACGCCTTCGAACTCCGCTGCCGGCTGCGCGAGCACCTCATCGGCTACCTGCGCGACCAGCACCCGTACGCCCTGCCCCGCCTCCCCGTCGCGGAGGCACCCACCCGGCGGCCGGACGGCCGGGACCACCCCCGCACCCCCCGGCCGCCGCACGCCCGCCGCACGGGCGCGGGCCCGCGCCCTGAGGACTCGACCTGAGGACCCGACCTGTGCGCCCGCCCTGTGTGCCCGACCTGTGCGCCCGACCTGAGGACCCGCCCCGGGGCGGCGGAGCCGCCACGGCGGGCGCACAGTAGGCTGAGCTGCTCAGATGATCTTCAGGAGAGTCATGACCAGCACCCGTCCCCGCGTCCTGTTCGTCACCGACCTCGCCTACCAGGCGCGGGGCCGGCGCTACTGCGACGAGGACATCCGGCTCTCCACCCTCCTGCGCGAGGACTTCGACATCGCCCTCTGCCACCCGCTGGACGCCGTCCGGCTGCTGGACGCCTTCGACGTGGTGCTCGTCCGCAACAGCGGCCCGGTGCTCAACTACCGCGCCGAGTACGAGGAGTTCCGCAGCCGGGCGCTGGAGCGCGGAGCGCGGGTGTACACCCAGCTGACCGGGCGCGCCGACATGGCCGGCAAGCAGTACCTGCTCGACCTCACCGCCGCCGGGTACCCCGTCATCCCCACCGTCGACCGCGCCGAGGACCTCCACCGGCTGCCCGTGGTGCCCGAGTACGTCGTCAAGCCGAAGCTCGGCGCCGACTCCATCGGCCTGCGGACCGTACCGCGCGAGCAGCTCGACACCGTCGCGTACGGCGAGGACGTCCTGGTCCAGCCGCTGATCCCGTTCACCTACGAGGTCTCGTTCTACTTCGTCGACGACGCCTTCCAGTACGCCCTGCACGCCCCCGACCCCGAGCAGCGCTGGCGCCTCGAACCGTACCGACCCAGCGCCGCCGACCTGGAGTTCGCCCAGCGCTTCATCGCCTGGAACACCGTCGAGCACGGCATCCAGCGGGTGGACGCCTGCCGCACCCCCGAGGGCGGACTCCTCCTGGTCGAACTGGAGGACCTCAACCCCTACCTCTCCCTCGACCTGGTCGACCAGGCCACCCAGGACCGGTTCACCGCCGCCCTCAAGGCCTCCCTGCACGCCCTCGCCAGTCGGCCCTGACCAGCCGGGCCGCCTCCGTCAGCACCGCACCCAGCGGCAGGCCGATCCGCGCCACGGCCAGCTCGTCACCACGGGTCGCGCCCTGGTTGACGATCACCACCGGCGTGCCCGCGCGGGCCGCCCGGCGGACGAACCGCAGCCCCGACAGCACCGTGAGCGAGGAGCCCAGCACCACCAACGCCTGTGCCGCGTCCACGAGTTCGAAGCAGTGCTGGACGCGCGGCTTCGGCACGCTCTCGCCGAAGAAGACCACGTCCGGCTTGAGCACTCCCCCGCACACCGCACAGGCGGCCACCCGGAATCTCGCCACCAGCTCCGGCGCCAACTCGGCGTCGCCGTCCGGGTTGACCCGTGCCGCGCCGTCCCGGAAACCGGCGTTCAGCTCCTCCAGCCGCCGGTCCAGCTCCATCCGTGAGCCGGTCCGGCGGCACCCCAGGCACACCACCCGGTGCAGCCCGCCGTGCAGTTCCACCGCCGTCCGGGTACCGGCCGCGCGGTGCAGGCCGTCCACGTTCTGGGTGATCACCGCCGACACGTGCCCCGAGCGCCGCAGCCGCTCCACCGCCCGGTGCCCGGCATTGGGCTCGACCCCCGCGATCGCCCGCCACCCGACGTGGCTGCGCGCCCAGTACCGCTGCCGGGCCGCCGCGCTCCCGGTGAACTCCTGGAAGGTCATCGGCACCCCGCGCCGCCGACTGCCCGTCTCGCCCCGGTAGTCCGGGATGCCGGACTCCGTCGACAACCCGGCCCCGCTGAGCACCACCACCCCCCGCCCGGCCAGCAGCCGCACCAGCACCGCCAGGCCGGCCGCATCGGCCGCCGTGCCGCCGGGAGTCGTCGCGAGCGCACCCATGCCGTCCAGGGTAGGACCGGGCCGCGTGCGGGTGCGAGGCGCGGGTGCGGGGCGCAGTGCGGGGCGCAGTGCGGGGCGCAGTGCGGGGCGCGGCGGCCGGCCCTCAGCCCGGTCAGCCGGCGCTCAGCCGCCGAGGGGTTCCGCCGCCGGGTGCTCGGGGTCGTAGGCGGGCCAGCCCGGGTCGCCGGTCCGGGCGAACGCCGTCCACGCGCCGTGCACCCGGGCGGCCAGCCCGGCCGGGGCGGGGGCCGGACCGAGCAGGCCGTCGGGGCCGTGCAACCAGGGCTCGTCGGCCAGGTCGAAGACGAAGGGCAGCTCGATGGTGTGGGCCGCGCCGAGGCGTCCGTCCAGGGCGGTCGAGCGGTAGCCGAAGGAGTAGCGGTGGGTGCGGCCGCCGGAGATCCGGGCGTGGGCCCGGGCGAGGCGCTCCGTCCCGGCCTCGAACAGGGCGTGGGCGAGTACGGCGGAGCGCAGTTCGCCCGGGGTGGCGTGCGGCCGTTGCGTGCGCAGGGCGGCGAGGACGGCGTCCGGCTCCGCCAGCAGCCCGGCAGCGGCCGCGCGCAGCCCCTCCTCGGTGGTGGACTCCAGCTCGCCCCGCGGCACCAGGTAGAGGTTCGCCTCCTCGGCGTTGGTGCCGATCAGCAGGTCGACGTGCCGGGCCGGGCCGTCGGCGAGGGCGTCCGCGGGCTGGACGGGCAGGACCAGGCCGAGCGGGCTGAGTCCGGCCAGCGGATCCTGGGCGGTGGCGGTGCGCAGATCGAGGCCGGTGAGGGCGGGCAGCACGGCCAGGAAGCGCTCGTCCGGGACGGCGGCGAAGGCCTCGGCGGTCGGGTCGACGCCCAGCGCGGCGGCCGCGGCGGCGGTGACCCGCCGGGCCTGTTCCGGGGTGAACGCGCCGGTACCGCTGCCGCTCTGGACGATCGCCCGCCGGAACAGACCCCGGGCCTCCGGCGCCGCCAGTAGCGCGCAGGTGAGCGTGGCGCCCGCGGACTCCCCGAACACGGTGACGTTCCCGGGGTCGCCGCCGAAGGCCGCGATCGTGTCGCGCACCCAGCGCAGCGCGGCGAGCACGTCCAGCAGGCCGCGGTTGGCGGGGGCGTCCGGCAGGTCGAGGAACCCGGGGATGCCGAGGCGGTAGTTCACCGTCACCAGGACGACGCCGTCCCGGGCGAAGGCGCGGCCGTCGTAGAGGGCGGCGCGGTTGGAGCCCGTGATGAAGCCGCCGCCGTGCACGTAGACCATCACCGGGCGCCGGCCGGCGTCGGCGGCGGGGGTGTGGACGTCGGCGGTGAGGTACTCCTCGCCGGGCACCCAGCCCGGCCCGAAGTAGGGACTCACGTTCAGCCGGGCGAAGGCGCGGGCCGGCTGCGGGGCCGTGGCCGAGGGCCGGGTGGCGTCGCGGACGCCGGACCAGCCCGGGTGCGGGGCGGGCGGGGCGAAGCGGGCGGCGCCGCTCGGTGCCGCCGCGTAGGGGACGGCGCGGTAGCGCTCGCCGGCGCCGTCCCGGAGGCCGCGCACGGCTCCGGCCGGGGTGACGACGACCGGTTCTGTCTGTCGGGGCATGGGACTCGATCCCTCTCGGCTGGTCCATCGATGTGTGGGTGCGGGTGTACGGGTGTCGGGGGTACGGGTGTCGGGGGTACGGGTGTCGGGGTGCGTCAGGCGATGCGGGGAAAGCCCGCCCACTCCTTGACCGCGAACCGCGACCCGCGGCGCGCGACCTCCACGGCGCCGCTGCCGCCGAAGTGCGCCGGGAACACCAGCGCGTGCTGGTCGACGGCGCGGCCGAGCAGCCGGTGCCGGGTGGCGCGGGACTGGGCCGGGTCCTCGCAGAAGCAGGAGTTGGTGTCCGGCTCGGCGAGTTGGAGCGCGGTGTGCACCAAGTCCCCGACGAACAGGGCCCGTTCGCCGCCGGAGTCCAGGGTGAGCACGGACGATCCGGGGGTGTGCCCGGGTGCCGGGTCGAGCCGCAGGTTCCGGTCGATCCGGTGGCCGCCCTCCCAGAGCCGCACCTGCCCGGCGCGGTGGACCGGCGCGACGCTGTCCTCGAAGACGTTCCGGTTCCCCTCGCCCAGCACGCTCCGGTGTCCGTTGGCCGGGTCCCAGAACTCGAAGTCCCGGCGGGGCATCAGGTAGTCGGCGTTGGGGAAGGTCGGCACCCAGTCCCGGCCGTCGAGGCGGGTGTTCCAGCCGACGTGGTCGATGTGCAGGTGGGTGTTGACGACCAGGTCGACGTCCTCGGGCCGCACCCCGGCGGCGGCCAGGTTGTCGAGGTAGTCGGTGTCCAGCCGGTGCCACACCGGCGCGTGCGGCCGCTCCTTGTGGTTGCCCACCCCGGTGTCGACCAGGATCGTACGGCCCTCGCTGCGCAGCAGCCAGGTCTGGATCGCGGTGCGGCACTGGTCGGTGGCCGGGTCCCAGAAGTCGGGCGCCAGCCAGTCGCGGTGCCGCTGCCACGCGCCGTCGGGGCTGTCCGGGAAGAACTGCCCGGGGGTCAGCCCGGCCGGGCCGTAGTACTCCTTGACCCGGGTGACGGTGACGTCGCCGAGGGTGAGCTGTTCCGGGTTGCGATCCATGGGGTCCGTCCTGCGGTCCGGGGCACTCCCCGGGGCGGGCGGCCGACTGGGACCGAGCCTCGGCGCTCCGGCCGACGGGGGCCAGACCCGGCCGTTCGTACCCCTCGCAGGGTGTGGCTGGAGCCGGTCGCCCGCCGAATACTGGGGTGATGAACGGACCAGGACCTCTCGGCACCTTCCTCCGGGCCCGGCGGACGCGGCTGCGGCCCGCGGACGTCGGCCTGCGCGAACTCGGGCCCCGCAGAAGGGTGTCCGGGCTCCGCCGGGAGGAGGTGGCCCAGCTGGCGGGCGTCAGCGTCTCCTACTACACCCGGCTGGAACAGGGGCTGTCCCGCGGCGCCTCGGCCGAGGTACTGGACGCGATCGCCCGCGCCCTCCTGCTCGGCGGCCATGAGCGCGAGCACCTCGACCGGCTCGCCGGCGCCGCCCGCCACGCACCCCGGATGCGCCGCCCCCGTCCCGAGCATCTCGCGGAGGAGACCCGTGACCTGCTGCGCGCCGTGGCCGGCGTCCCGGCGCTGGTGCTCGGCCGCCGTACGGACGTGCTGGCCTGGAACGCCCTCGGGCACGCGCTGCTGGCCGGCCACCTGGACCGGCACGGCCCGGAGGACCCGGCGCGGCGACCGAACCTGAGCCGGATGCTGTTCCTGGACGCCCACACCCGGGAGCTGTACGCGGACTGGCCGCGCAAGGCCCGTACCGTGGTCGGGAACCTGCGCACCGCCGTCGGCCGGCACCCGGAGGACCGGCTGCTCGCCGAGCTGATCGGCGAACTGACCATGAACAGCCCGGAGTTCGTCGCCCTGTGGGCCGACCACCGGGTGGCGCCCTGCGACACCGACGCCCACCAGCTGCACCATCCGGTGGTCGGCACCCTGGCGGTGACCCAGCAGATGCTGTCGATCGCCCGCTCGCCGGGCCAGGTGCTCGTCGTCCACACCGCCCCGGCCGGTTCCGCCTCCGAGCAGGCCCTCGCCCTGCTCGGCCGGGCGGGCGAGTTCGGGGCCGGGGCCGGGGTCGGGGTCGGATACGAGTCCGGGTCCGGGGTCGGGTCCGGGTCCGGGTCCGGGCAGCGGGACCGGCGGGAGACGATGCCGAGTCGTTCATCCGTGCACCAGGACTGATGCATCATGCTCAATCATGCTTATAATCGCCCAGCTTCGATCACGTATGAGCATTCTTCGAGGAGGCCGCGATCGCCACCGACCGCATCACGCTGTCCGGCGCCCGGCTCGTCCTGCCCGGCGGCGTCGTCGAGGGCGGGCGCCTCGCCGTCGAGGGCTCCCGGATCGCGACCATCGCGAGCGGGGA